>CALDLA010000119.1 GCA_937898415.1 uncultured Prevotellaceae bacterium
CGGCAAAGTATCAGGGCGAGGCACTCATCATCCACGGCAATGCCGACCGCGTGGTCCCCTACACCTATGGCGAGCGGTTCCACCAGATTTGGCCCAAGAGTGAACTCATCATTCAGGAATACTTCGACCACGGGTTCTCGCAGAACATCTATCGCACAACGGACATTGTGTCGGAGTACCTGATTAAGCAGTTGAAAAACAAAAGCTTATAGTGAGTACTTATCGGCTAATGATACAAATAGCGTTTGATACTCATTTTCGGTGTCTTTTCAAAAGGCTCGTCAACAAATACCACTTCGTTGATCTTGCTGTAGACAGGCAGTGACTTGTTGGCGGTGGCGCGGATGAGTTCGGGAATCTCCGAACGTTTGCTCATGTCCATGTCCTCGGGTATCTCAGGATATACCAGAGCAACCAGCCTACCCTTTCGCTCCACGACCAGCGACTCACTCACGTATGGACAGCCAGACAACACGGCCTCCAACTCCTCGGGATAGATGTTCTGGCCGGAAGAGTTGAGAATCATCGACTTGATGCGGCCACGGATGAAGATGTTGTTGTCTTCGTCCAACAGTCCTAAGTCGCCTGTGCGGAACCATCCGTCGTCGGTAAACGCGGCGGCATTGGCTTCGGGATTCTTGTAATAGCCGATAGTAAGGTTGGCGCCCCGTACCTGTATTTCCCCTGGGACGTTCCTTGGGTCGTCGGAATTGATGCGAAGTTCGTGGACGGGCTTGCCACAGGAACCAGGTACGAACTCCGTACACCATTCAAAACCAAGCAATGGGCAGGCTTCCGTCATGCCATAGCCAACTGTATAAGGCAGGCGTATCTTGGAGAAACAATCCTCCACCTCGGATTTAAGTGCTGCACCACCCATGATGAAGCCACGCACCTGACCGCCAAAGGCTGCCAGCACCTTCTTGCGGACAATCTTATAAATCGCCTTGCGGGCTTGGGGTATAGCCGTCAGCCATTTCATCTTGTCGAGGGCAGGCTTGATGGAATTGGCATACACCTTTTCCATCACCAGCGGCACCGTGACCACCATATATGGCTTCACCTCCTGCATGGCTTTCAGCAACGTCGAGGGCGAAGGTGTCTTGCCAAGGAACCAGACCGTCACACCATCGACGTTAGGATGGATGAACTCGATGGCCAGTCCGTACATGTGTGCCATGGGAAGCATGGAGACGACGGTCTCACCGGGCTGGTTTGGGAAATGGTTGTTGCTGAACGCGTCGGTATCTGAAATGGCGCCGTAGGTCAGCATGACACCCTTGGGATTACCGGTCGTTCCAGAGGTATAGTTGATGATGGCCAGCTTGTCCATATTGTCAGAAGGATAGGAAACCTGTTCCTTCGGTAAACCAGCGGGATATTTCTGGGCGAAAATCTTCTCACGGTTCACCCAGGCCTCGGCCACCTTCTCGTCGCGATGCCAGAGCATCGAGCGGTCCTTCACATTGATGGCAGCCCTGAGATTGGGCATCTGCCCAGGATTGAGCTTTTCCCATATATCCTTGTCGGTGAAAAGTAGCACACTGTCGGAGTGGTGCGTGAAAGAGGAGATGCTGTTGGGGTGGAAATCAGCAAGAAGGGGAACCGCCACGCATTCGTTGACATTGATGTCCCAAAAGGTCATGGCCCAACGGGCGCAGTTACGCGCACAGATAGCAATCTTACTGCGCTTGGTAATACCTGCCTCGGTCAGAAAGATCCGAAACTGTTCAATGCTTGTTGCCACATCTGCATACGTAAAGGCATCGCCCTCGTAGTCGCAGAGTGCTTTCTGATCCCATTGTTGGCGCATCGTTTCCTCCAATGTTTTCAGATAATGTTTAACCGTTATAAGTTCCTTTGCCATACTCTAAATCATAAAGTATTGTAATAATTGGGGACAAAGTTACTAAAAAATCTTCTTTTTTCGTACCTTTACACGCAGATTTAATATGTTTTAAAGACGATGAATAAAAGATTGGTTATTTATGCACTTACGGCAATAGCGTTTGCTGGCTGCCATACGAAAAATATGACGGAAGCCGAGAGGTTTGACGCAAGCGTCAGGGAGGAACTTCCCTTCGACGTCGATTCCCTGCGCTGGCTCGACGGTGTGGACATGGCGACGTATCAGTTCGCCTGTAAGGACTATGTAGCGACGCCGCCTGACGCATTCATCGGACTGGACGGTGCATTGAACGTCTACAACAATTTCCTCTTTGAGAAACCGACACGTCAGTCGGAAGATATGGTCTGGCGCAACGTCGTCGTGTCGAAGAAGAACCAGCGCATCATCTGCATCGACCGCTACCTGAGCGAAGGCCGGACGAAGGGCTTTGTCTATGTGCTGCAAAGTGAAACGAAGCGGTTTCCGACGCTGGGGCTTTACCATTGGGACGTGAGCGACCCGCACCATATAGAGATGGCTGGCGAGAATCTGGAGCATCTGCGCAAACTAACGCTGAAAAGAATGAAAGGCAATGGCCGCTACACGGTACCTACCTCGCAAAACGACTACTGGACATTGATATTCCATGCCGACTCGCTCATGAACGACGGGCTATATGCAGAGGCAAAGCAAGCGTATGACCTGGCGTTCACGGAGGACCGCTATATTCTGCCAAGCCATCTGTCGACCATAGCTAAAAAGATGATGGGCATACACAACGACGAGGCGGCGCTCGACTATCTCAGCCATCGCGTCAGGATGGAGCCAGACTTCTACGAGGAGCCAATGCCCTCGACGATTCAGCATTTACGTGACACGTTTGAGGTGCGCCAGCGCAAGTATAGCTACGACCTCGCCCGGAAGCAGTATTTAGAGTGGATATTCGAACGTGACCAGTACGACCGTATGTTGTGGTTTCTTGCCTCTAACAAACGCACGGAATCCCCAGAGCGCGTTGAGAAACTGGCACGACGGGCAATGGATACGGACAGCACCAACTTGCAGTTGGTAAGCCGTATCTTGTTGGAAAGGGGCTACCCCCGGAAGTCGAAGGTTGGTGATTTCGCAACGCAGACCGTCTGGATGATTATCCAGCACAGCGACTTGGGTCGCATCAAGCAATTCCTGCCACAGTTGGAAGAAGCTGCCCGTCGAGGCGATTTAGCTCCTGCATACATGGCCGCGACGAAAGACCGCATCGACATCCGTGAGGGCCGTCCGCAGAAATACGGCACGCAGTTCAATTGTCCCTTGCTGGACTCCTTGCGCGTCAATGAGTGGCGACAAGAGGTCGGCCTGCCTCCTATAGAAGTAAAATGAATGAAATAATCAGATGGCGTGGAAATTGAAATATCGCTGCAAAGCTTGTGGGTATGAAGCCGAGGTGTACGAGGGGCGTGGTCTCTTTCGTCAGCAGATTACCCCCATGAGTTGCCCAGACTGCAAGACAATCCAGAACATTGTGGTTGGTGGCATCATTGCAGACGTAGCCCCATCATATCGAAGCGAGGTTGGTAGGCTATGCTTGAATTGCGGCAGCGAGAATATCAGGATATGGAATATGAAAACCTGTCCGAAGTGTCAAGGAGAAATGGAGCAAACTGGAGAAAGAGAATTCTGGACATAAATCTACTCACCCCTGAGGATGATGCTGGTGGCACCGATAGTGAAGAGTGTGCCATCCTCGATGACACGCCGTTCACGACCCTTGATTTCCACATTATCGACGAAGGTGCCGGTATTGCTGTTGTTGTCGCGAAGGGTGTAGCAGAGGTTGCCACGCTTGTCGCGGCTGACGTTGATGGTGCAGTGGTTCAGGTCAACGCTGGGGTCCACGGTTTCAAAGGGCGTGTTCACAGGGTTGCCCTTCTGATAGCGGCCGATGACGTTGTCGCCCATGACCAGCGGGATAACCTGCTTATAGTGGAATACGTTCTCAATGACAACGATTGAACCGCAGCCATGCTCGTTGGCATGTTCGTCGGGGCAATCCTCTTTCTGGGTGGCCTTCAGCTTCGACATACCCATACGGATACCAAACTGCTTGCCGCATTCGTCACACTGGAAGACCAGCGACTGGCCTTCCTCATATTGGGTTTCATCAAAGATGATGTAATGGTCGCACTTCGGGCAGCGTACTCGTTTCATTCTTGAATTTTAAGAACCCACGCCTCTGCCAGTTCGCTGTACTGATGAACCTGCTGTAACTTCTTATAAGCGTCGGCCTCTGAGGAGAACGAACCACAGATAACGCGGCGTATATTATTATAAATATGTATGCTTGCATCATTAAGTCCCTGCTGGTGGAGACGGTTGACAAAATCTTCGGCTCCACGCTGCGACACCTGACTGGCCACCACGATGAGGTAGGTCATTACTGGCTTTTTAGGTTGTTCGACAGGCTGTGGTGCTGCAGGCTCCTCAGCGGGCTCTTCAACAACCTCATCAACCACCGTGTCGAACAGAACGTCTTCTTCCTGTATCAACGTATCCTCCTTCAACACTTGCGTGTCAATCTCGACGTCAGCATTCCTGGCAGGCGACTTATGGATGATGGGCAGGTTCACCTGACTCATGCTCACGCCCTCGTCAACTCCGCCATTGCTCACCGGCTGACTCATGATGAAGAATGCCAGGAAGGCTGCAGCTACTGCCACAGCATTACGTACCCACGACATCTTGATGGTGATAGCGCGGTCGGCGTCAGTCTCGTCGTCAGTAGCATCAATCCCCTTTTCATTGTGAATACGCGACTTGTCTGCCTTCACGACGGCGGCCCCCTTGGCTATCATCTCAAACGAACTGAGCCCATATAATTCAGGGGTCAGGATGCCCGCCTCGCAGGGTTCGAACTCCAGTCGGCCCTCATCATTGACGGACAGCCGGCCAATATCGTTCATTTCGTAGTAGCCATCGTTGTCGAGATGCTGTTTCAGCTCGTCAACCTCGGTCTCAATGCGACGGAGAGCCTCGGGATAGCTGATGTCATAGGCCTCGACATAGGACTGCACGAGCAGCGAATCATTCAGCTTGAGTTGCGGATTGAATCCCAGCGTACGCTGTGGCGGCAGAAAGAGCTGGCTTTCCTCGTCATAGTGTGCTTCAAGATGGTGCGCCATAAAGCCGCCCAAATCCGGGACGATGACGCAATCATTGCTCAGCAAAAGTATCTCAATATGTCTTTCTAATTCAATCACGACTGCAAAAGTACTGCTTTTTTGTGAGAAAACCAAATAAAAGAAACTTAAAATCGTCGTTGAATGAAAAAAAAGCATTACCTTTGCACAAAAATTAAATAGGTATGAAATATATACAGACAGAACTTCAGGGCGTCTACATCATTCAACCTAAAGTCTTCAACGACGCCCGAGGTTACTTCATGGAGGCCTGGAAGGAGCAGGAATTCATAGAGCACGTAGGCCCCGTCCACTTTATTCAGGACAATGAGTCGAAGTCCAGCTATGGCGTGCTCCGCGGCCTGCACTACCAGAAGGGTAGCTACTCACAAGCCAAGCTGGTGCGCGTCATCAAGGGCAGCGTACTCGATGTGGCTGTCGACATACGCCGCTCGTCGCCTACCTTCGGCCGTCACGTCATGGTAGAGCTGACCGAGGACAACAAGCGCCAACTGTTCATTCCCCGTGGTTTTGCCCACGGATTTCTGGTACTGAGTCCCGAGGCGGTCTTTATGTATAAGGTGGATAATGCCTATGCGCCTGAACATGATGCCGGCATCCGCTGGAACGACCTGGATCTGGCCATCGAGTGGCCCATTGACCCCAAGGACGTGCTGACCAGCGAGAAGGACCTAAAGCAACCGATGTTCAAGGATGCCGAACTATTTGATTAAAGATAATAACTTTACTTAAACAGAATCATGAATATAGCAATAGTAGGAACAGGATATGTTGGCCTGGTGTCAGGCACATGTTTTGCTGACACAGGTGCTACTGTGACCTGCGTCGATGTTGACGAGGCAAAGATTAACCGCCTGAAGAACGGAGAAATACCCATTTACGAACCAGGTCTCGACGAGCTGGTGAAGAAGAATGTGGCTGCAGGCCGCCTGAAGTTCACCACAGACCTGTCGGCCATCCTTGACGAAGTAGAGATTGTGTTCTCTGCTGTAGGCACACCTCCTGACGAAGACGGCTCAGCCGACCTGAAATATGTGCTGCAGGTTGCCCGCACCATTGGTCAGAACCTGAACCACTACGTGGTGGTGGTCACCAAGTCAACCGTCCCTGTGGGCACAGCCCGCAAGGTACGCCAGGCCATTGAACAGGAACTGGAGAAGCGTGGCGTCGATATTCCCTTCGACGTGGCCTCGAACCCGGAGTTCCTCAAAGAGGGTAACGCCATCAAGGACTTCATGTCACCCGACCGCGTTGTCGTTGGTACGGAGAGCGAGCGGGCCAAGAAGGTGCTCACCCGACTCTACAAGCCATTCCTCCTCAATAACTTCCGCGTCATCTTCATGGACATTCCTTCAGCTGAGATGACCAAGTATGCCGCCAACTCCATGCTGGCCACCCGCATTTCGTTCATGAACGAGATTGCCAACCTCTGCGAACGTGTAGGGGCTGATGTTAATATGGTACGCGCAGGAATAGGTTCCGATACTCGTATCGGCCGCAAGTTCCTCTATGCCGGCTGCGGCTATGGCGGCTCGTGTTTCCCCAAGGACGTGAAGGCACTCATCAAGACTGCCGACCAGAATGGCTACTCGATGGAGGTGTTGAAGGCCGTGGAACGCGTCAACGAGACCCAAAAGAGCATCCTCTTCCAGAAACTTGAAAAAGCCTTCGACGGCAAACCGCTCCGCGGACTGACGATTGCCCTATGGGGACTGTCGTTCAAGCCTGAGACCGACGATATGCGCGAATCGACGGCGCTGGTTATGATTGGTAAACTGCTGGATGCAGGCTGCAATATCCGCGTCTTCGACCCTGTGGCCATGGACGAGTGCCGCCGCCGTATTGGCGACCGCGTCACCTACTGCCGCGACAAGTACGATGCCGTGCTCGACGCAGACGCCCTGCTGCTGCTGACAGAGTGGAAGGAGTTCCGTCTGCCCACCTGGGGAGTCATCAACAAGGCGATGAAGCGCCCCCTGGTCATCGATGGCCGTAACATCTTCGATGTCGAGGAACTCGAGGAGCAGGGCTTCGAATATTACTGCATTGGACGATAATGACACAAAAACTAAACATAGCGCTTTTGGCTGCCGTCTTGCTGACGGCAGCATGTACATCACCCAAGTCTCAAGGAACTGACGACGGGCAACAGACAGTACAACAGGAAAACAAGGAAGCCAAGCAACTGTTGCAGGGCATCTGGATAGATGAGGACACCGAGGAAGTGACGTTCCGTGCTGTGGGCGACACTATCTTCTATCCTGATACTGTCAGTCAGCCGGCCTACTTCAGGATCATGGGTGACTCCTTAGTCCTTGGCGACCCGGGCACCTCCTACCCCATCGTCAAGCAGTCGGCCAACTTTTTCAGCTTCAGGAACCAGAATGGCGACGAGATGAAGTTGGTAAAGAGTGATGACCCTATCCACGTTTTTGCCTTTGTCCACGACAAACCACAGGTGCTCTCCTATACAGAGGTGGTGAAGTACGACTCCGTGGTGAACTACAATGGTCAACGCTACCACTGGTATCTGGCCATCAATCCCACAAAATACAAGGTACACACGATAACCTACAACGACAATGGCGTAGAGGTTGACAACATCTATTACGACAACATCATGAACGTCAGCCTGTATCGTGGAACCCAGAAACTTTTTTCGACTGACTTCAAGAAGCAGCTCTTCTCCTCAAAGATTCCACAGCAATTCCTGGAGCACGCCGTACTCAGCAATATGGAGTTCACGGGTATCGATGCCAGCGGCTTTCACTTCGTGGCCACCATCTGCATACCCGACGGGGCTTCCTGCTACAAGGCTGAGAATATTATCTCCTTTGACGGAAAGCTGAAGACGAGCCTGATAGAGTACTGAGCCCCCTACTCTACTCCTAACCAGTCGTCCAACAGCATACGGGCGATAGACAGTTTCTCGGGAATCGTAGGCAGATTGTCGCGGCGGAACCATCCCCCCTTGGCTATTTCACTACGTTGTAAGTGTATCTCACCGCTGACGTAGTCGGCATGGAATCCCACCATCAGGCCGCAGGGATAGGGCCAGGGCTGTGAGCCAAAGTAACGGATGTTGGTAATGGTCACGCCCGTCTCCTCCATTGCCTCACGGGCTACGGCTTCCTCCAGGGTTTCGCCCGTCTCAACGAATCCAGCTACCAGTCCGTAGAAATCTGTACGAAAGTTCTTGGCCCGCACCAACAGTACCTCGTCACCACGATGAATGAGCACGATGACGGCGGTGGCCAGTTGTGGCCATACCTCCTTTCCACATTCCGAACACTTCTTCGAAATATCGGTGTCCATACGCATCGGAGCTCCGCAGACGCCACAGTATTTCGTGTTCTGGTCCCAGTACAGCAGTTCCTGGCACTTGCCGGCCACCAGGTACAGCGGACGTGGGAGTTGATAGTAACTCTTCCGAAGTCCGCACATCACGTAGCGTTCAGACTCAACCACAGGCTTGTCCATGCGGAAGGTCTTTACCTCAACGCCGTCTATCGGTGTGATGTTTATCACGTTCGTCCAGGGCTTCACCTCTACGGGCGGCTCCTCCTGACACGGTATCGTGTAGCTGCCGTCTGCCGTCTTTTCCAACAGCAGATCTTCCTTACAGAAAACAAAATAGAATCTTTTCACTTTTCACTATTTACTTTTCACTTGTGAAGCGCCAAACAATTGCAGACTGTCACGTTTCAACGCCGGCTTCACCCATTCCTCGGGAACAAACCGCCAGTTGTGGTTCGGCTTAGGATCAACAGTCCCCATGCGCTCTATCTCCTGTGTCAGGTAGTGGCGCTGGTCGCGCAGCGAATTATAGATGACGCGGCCTTCCAGCGAGTCCTTCGGGATGCCTGCTCCCTGTGTCAACAACTCGCCGCCACCGTTAGCCCGGTAGCTGTTCATCACCACCCGATACCACTTCTTCTCGTCGAATGGTTCACCGTTCGACATCCTGAGAATCTTCACTTTCTGACCGTCGGGCTTTGTCAGGTCAACCTCATAGTCAATGCCGCAAGCTGAGTCGAAGTTAAACGTATAGTACTGGAATCCAGCTCGTTGTTGGTCTTCCGTTGAAGCATCATTTAAACGCAGTGCATGGTCATCAGGACTCTTCATGGTGTTCGTCCACATGTCGTACGAGAACTCCAGATGCTTGCGGACTTCCTCACCCGTCATATTCAGCATGAAGAGAAGATTCTCAAATCGGTAGAGCTTGAACATATCAGCCTGCGTAACGTCACCAGCCTCAATGACCGTGTTGAACGACAGCGGGGCATTGAACGAGATGTCGGCCTCAGTTATCTGCATCTGCAGGTTATGTATCAAGTCCGTGAAGGCTGAGTTGCCAAGGAAGCTCTCACGCGTATAGATGGGATGCTCAAAGCGTCCGATGCGGCGTTCCACATATTTCTTGATCTTATCAATCTGCGGCTGGAAGTGGCTGACCATTTGCTCGTCTACTGCCTCGTCCTGCACGTTGACAATCTCGCCCTTGATGTCCTTCTTCGTCAGATTCCCGTTGGTGTAGGTCAGTTCTATCTGTGCCTCGGCCACGTTCTTCACGTAGCACGAAGGGTCGATGATAAGCACGTCCTTGCCTTCTTTGTTCTTGACCCACTTGTTATGTACCTGATGGTCGTGACCAAAGAAGATGATATCGAAGCCAGGCACCTCGCGGGCTACGGCCTCCGTGGCGTTCTCCTCGCCCCGCTCATCGACGATACCGCCGTTCAGTCCGCTGTGAAACAGGCCGAAGATGAGGTCGGGCTGCTCGTACTCCTTCACGTACTTGACCCACTTCTTGGCGCAGCCCACCATCTCCTCGAACTCCATGCCCTTCCACGTGCTCTCCGTCAGCCAGTTGGGAATGGAGGGTGTCAGCATGCCGATGACCACAATCTTCACCCCTTCAATGTGGTGTACGGAGTAAGGCTGCAGACCCTTGTAAACGGCGTATGGACGACCGTTCAGTTCCTCAGCCTTGGGCTGCTCCTTCTCCACGATGTTGGCACCTAACAGCGGACAGCGCACCTCGCGAATCCATTTGTCATAGACGGCGTGTCCAGGCTCAATGTCGTGGTTGCCCACTGTCTCAGCGTCATACTTCATGTAGTTCACCACCTGTGCTGCCAAGTTGGGGTCGTCGGGCATCACGTAGTTCGACCAGTAGATGCATGGTTGTCCTTGCAGGATGTCACCATTATCTATCAGCAGCAGCCGCTTGCCGAACTCCTGACGCTGCCTATTAATATAGGTATTTGCGCGCGCGAGTGTCCCTTTTATAGGTTTACCCTCCATGAAGTCCCATGGAAAGAAGTGTCCGTGAACGTCGCTCGTCTCAATCACCTTCAGCCGCACCGTCTTCGTGGCAGAATCGGCAGCGGTCATCGTCTGTGTCAAACATAGTGCAAGTGTTGTTAGCAGAAATATCTTCATAGTTCCTTCCAATTTTGGTGCAAAGATAAAAAAAGTTTGGTAATCCTGCAAACCTCAGGTACTTTTTTTTGCTACCACCAAACTGGTAAGATAGATCATTCGTAGTGCCTGATCTTTACGTCTATGCCGTAGGCCTTCAGCTGTGAGGGAATGCCGCTGACATCAGTCTGGCCGTAGTGATAGGGGAACACGACCTTGGGCTTAATCGTCCTTGCAGCCCTGACCAGTTGCTCCGTTGTCATCGTGTAGGGCTGGTTGCAAGGCAGGAAGGCAATGTCGATGTCCTTGATGGCCGACATCTCAGGAATATCCTCCGTGTCGCCAGCAATATATATTCTTAGGCCGTCGATAGTCAGGATATAGCCGTTGTCACGACCCTTGGGGTGGAACTGTGTTCGTCCCTCCGATGTGTTGTAGGCAGGAACAGCTTCAATAGTGAAGCCATCGCCGATCTTAATCTTATCGCCGTTAACCATCACCTCACCCGAGCCATACATATCGGCGCAGCGCTGGTTCATAATCAGTCGAGTCTTTTCGCCAGACAGCGTCTTGATAGCCTCCTGATTGAAGTGGTCGCCATGCTCGTGGGTAACGAGCAGATAGTCCGCCTTGGGCATGGCCACGTAGTCAATCGTTTTGTTACCCAACTTCGTCACGGGGTCAATTTGAATCTCCTTGCCGTCATACTGAATGCGGATGCTGGCATGAACGAGGGCATGGAACTTCACTTCCTTTCCGCTCTTGGTCTTGAACACGTCGGTTTCATAAGTCGTCTGGCCGCAGGCTGTCGTCAGTCCAAGCGTGGCCAGTAAGCAAGTTAATAACTTCTTCATCATCGTTTACTTTTTAGTTTTAATGTCGAATTCCTAATACTTTTGTAAATTATGGCACAAATATACGCATTATTCTCCATATTCCATCTGAAAAACAGAAGATTTTTTGAAGATAAGCGAGCGATTATAAAGACTTTTTCATAATTTTGTACTCAGAATTCGTTCCAATTATGAATAGTATGAGAAAAAATATTGCTATCTATACGCTCACCTCTGAACTGCACGACGAGGCAGCGGTGGGAAAGGTGACGAAGGAATTCTTAGAAAGCCTGGGTATAGCGTATGAGTTTCGTGGCAACGACTATGCGGACTACGGGAGCCATACGCTCAGTCTCATCTATGTACGGACAGGAGGAACGGAGGGCATCTTCCTGCGACTGCTGCCACAGTTGCTGGAGAAGTCGCAACGGCCGTTCTACCTGCTGACGTCGGGCAAGAGCAATTCGCTGGCGGCCTCGATGGAGATTCTGTCTTACCTGCAACAGCACGACTTGCGGGGAGAGATCATTCACGGTAGTGCGGAATACATCGCCCGCAAGATAGCGGTTCTCGAGAAAGTCGGCGAAGCGCGGCAATGGTTAGACGGCGCACGACTCGGCATCATCGGCAAGCCTTCGGACTGGCTCATCTCCAGTCAAGCCGACTACGGGGTGGTGAGGCAGCGGTTGGGCATCGAGCTGGTGGACATCCCCATGCAGGAGCTGCTCGACTGCGTGGTGGATGGCGACATCCACGGTGCGCTGAAGACGCTCATAGACCGCCACCGCCTGCAGGGCTTCACGCTCCGCTGCTTCGACCTGCTGACCGCTTTAAGGGACACGGGCTGCATGGCGTTGGCCAAGCTGAACGCGGAAGGCTATGTGGCAGGATGCGAGGGTGACGTTCCGGCTATGCTGTCGATGATGATGGTACGCTCGCTCTTGGGTGTGTCTGGTTTCCAAGCGAACCCTGCCCGCATCGACCCTGAGAAGGGCGAGATGCTCTTTGCTCATTGTACCATACCGCTCGACATGGTGGAGCGCTACGAACTGGACACCCACTTCGAGTCAGGCATCGGCACCGGCATACGAGGCTATATGAAAGAAGGGGCTGTCACCATCTTCAAGGTGGCAGGCGACCTCTCACGTCACTTCATTGCCGAAGGACAACTCGTACGCAACGAATCGAAACCCGACCTCTGCCGTACACAGCAGGTCATCAGTCTCTCAGACAAGCGCCAGGCCGACTATTTCCTGACACAGCCCATTGGCAATCACCACATCATCATGCCTGGTCACCAAAGAGCATTGTTAGAGAGCCTCATCGGCTAAGCGATTCATAGACAACTCATTAAAACAATAAGAAGAATATGACAGAGAATTGTGAGAAATTACCTGTAAGGAAGGTTTTATTGATTAACGGAAGCCCCAGAACGAACGGGAACACGTTTACGGCTCTGAGCGAGGTGGCAAAGACCCTGAACGAAGAGGGCATAGAGACTGAGATTATCAGCATCGGCAAGCAGGCCGTTCAAGGTTGTATCGCCTGTGGCATGTGTGGACGTGAGGGAAAGTGTACATACCGCGACGATCTCTATTTCCGAGTGATGCGGGCTGTGAAGGACAGCATCGACGGACTCATTGTTGGCTCGCCCGTCTATTATGGCGGCCCGAACGGTTCGCTGTGTGCCCTACTCGACCGTGTGTTTTACTCTCTTGGCAACGAGCTGCGCTTCAAGCCGGGTGCCAGTGTGGTGGTATGCCGCAGGGGTGGAGCATCGGCAGCCTTTGACCGCCTGAACAAGTACTTCACGATACTGAACATGCCCGTTGTCAGCTCACAGTATTGGAATATGGCCTATGGCCAGACGCCAGGACAGGCAGCACAGGACGAAGAGGGAATGCAGACCATGCGGACGCTTGGCCGTAACATGGCCTGGATGATTCGCAAGCTGAATGTCAGCGAGGATGGTCATCCAGAACTGGAGCGTCCTTTGAGAACCAACTTTATCAGATAAGGTCTCCGCTCTAGCTTCCGCCGCCATCTTGGTCAGCCCCCTTGTGAGAATTGATGCGCATCATTTGCCTCGATAATGCGCATTAATTGCCTCGATAATGCGCATTAATTGCTTCGATAATGCGCATTATCGGTTTCGCTAATGCGCATTACGGTTTCCAGCCATGCGCATTACCCGTTCCGACACTCCGGACGAGCGAGGGGTTTTACTCTTCGTAATCGTCTTCCTCATCGCCGTCCCATAGGTCGAATCCACGTGAGAGGGTTTCGTACTGGTCGCTTGCTTTGTCACCGGGAAGGGATGTTCCCTGTATACCTTCACTTGCGCAGAATATAATCTCGGTGGCCATTTCTTCGACTTGGGTCTGCGGGCTGATATATGTTTTTCTCATCATGCTGTTCCTTTCTTTATTTAATCACGACCTTTTTACCGTTCTTAATGTAGAGTCCCTTGTCGGCCTTTCCTACGCGCTGTCCGTTCAAGTTGAAGGTTGTCTCGTCGTTGTACTTGTTGCTGACATCGCTGATTGTAGTTGTCTCGTTGTCTGCATAGACAATGCGCAGTGAGCGGGCTAAAGCACCGGGAGCCGTCAGATAAGCGCGGAACGAAGTAATCTTGATGGTGTTATCTTCCTCAACCTGATAGAATCCCAGACCATCAGCACCGTTCTGGAGCACATATGCGTTGGAAGGAACGTATGAGAAAGGAAGAGCGGTATTATACACACCCGTCAGGGCGCCGTTGGTAGTTTCGGTATGGGCAGAAAAGTCAACGGATTCCCACCAGTTGAGTTTAGACTCAAATTTGTAGGTACCGGCCTCTGCATTGATGAGCACAGGCTTATCTGCTGTGATTTTGTTTACTTCGGTAGCATTTATTACTGACCCATCAAAAGTCAAGTCATAGGCTTTCACACCGGAAGGCAATCCGTCCGTAGTGAATGGGAAAACGAAAGTAGAAGCGCCGGCACTGCCTACAACCAGATTGTAGGCATCTGGGGTTCCATACAATTCTCTATCTGTGGTCTGTCCAGCAGGCAAATGGGTTTGATATGCTGCTTCACCAGACATTTCGAATTTCCAACCGAGCATACTGCTTAAAGCAGGATCAGGCAGCTGGCCTCCAGGATTAGAATAGAAATTTGTCTCGCCTTTATACGTACGCAGCACCTTCTTCGAAGCATCCGAAGTCAGCGTAGGAGTGGCTTCCACGATCGACGAGTTCAGCCTACCCTGTCCGAAGAACAAAGCACCTGCACCAATGCCCTGATTCAGGGTGTAGGCTGCCTGACCACTATAACGAAGTTGGTCAGTCAATTGTGTTCCTTGATTGCTCGAACCAAATTTAGTGAGGTAATAAGAAGAGTTAATAGTAGGAGCTTTCCATCCTCCAACAAAGTTTGCATCATCACCTTCCATATCAGTAGAAGCAACTAGACAATGATTAATTGTTACACTAACATCGTCTCCAGCATGATACCCGACAAAACCACTCGCACCTTGAACTCCTTCACAAATTATCTTACCATCATACATACAGTAATTAAAAGTCAAAGTACCATCTGTACAGCGACCTGCAAGACCGCCGACTCGGCCATTACCCGAAGTCTTCGATTCGATAGTGGCACTACTCATACAACGATTCAATGTGGTATTACCACCAGTGTTTTTGCCGATAATACCGCCACATTGGTTGTTAGTCGTCGTTATAGACCCCGTGGTTTTTAAGTCTGATATCGTAGCAGCGTTGACATACTGGAATGGAGCTGCAAACTGCTCAGTACCATTATAAGTAAATGTAAGTGTATAGCCTGCACCATCAAATATTCCTTGATATGGGTTTGCCGATGTTCCCACCATCGTGCTACCGGCATCGACATCAGCCGTCAACTTGGCGTTCAAGGGCGAGACGCCGTTTTTAACCATCATTGAGAAGTTTTCCCAATCAGCAGTATTTGCAATTGGGAGATAGTCTTCGGTTGGATCGCCGGTCTGCGTGATGACGAGGTTGGTAATCGTAATCGCATCGCTGGCTGCGGGGCGGGTCATGGTCAGTTTATACTCTCCCCAGCCGTCGGTAACACTGAAGGGCAACTCGGCGTCTTCACCTACGTTGACGGTGGCGTTGAGCACAGCGGTATTCGGGCTGGTCAGCTTTTCAATCTTCACGCCGACAGTCTTTCCAGCCGTTCCCGTAGACTTAAAGCTGAGCATGTAATTGCCGCTGTTGAACTGAAGCGAATGGTAGACGTTCTGGTTGGCACTCGTATATTGGTCGCCACCAAACTGCAGCAGCGTGGTTCCGCTGTTCACGGTCCAGCCGTGCTCCGCAGGGGTATAGCCATTCTCATCGATTCGCGGAGCCCACTTCAGCGTCTCCTCGCAAGGCGAGTCGAGCGTGTACTGCTTGAAGAAGTTCCACATGGTCTTGGCCGATGAGCCGTCCTCAGTGTTGGCAGTAAAGTCGTTATGGCCCATACCGTCAATCTCGTAGTAAATGTAGGGGAAGCTCCCTTCAGCAGCTGCATAGACGCTCTTGGTATAGCCATTGCCTATGGTAGTTGTGGGTACAGGATTAGCACCGAGACGGGCAACCATCTCGTCAACGATTGTTGGAACAAGCGAATATTTCACGAAATCATCTGCCTTACCATGAATATGCAAGAACGGCACAGGACGTGCGCCAGTATGACGCAAGTGGAACTCGTTAATTGGATAGCCGCTGATGGAAGCAAAGGCTGCAATCTCGTCGCTGCAGACGTTCGACATAGCGTAGGTCATCATGCCTCCATTAGAGAATCCACAGCAGTAGATGCGCTTGCGGTCAATCTGATACTTCGAGGCGACATCCTCGATGACGGCCTTCAGGAACGTTACGTCGACGTTCTCCTCGCCCGAGGCATCCCAGCCGGCGACGGTTCCGCCGAAGACGGGGAAGTAGATGTCCTTGCCCTGCGGATAAGCCACGATGCAGCCCGCCTCAGCGGCTACGCCCTTACTGAACGGGCTATAGTCTGTACTATGACCACTGGCACCGTGGAGCGATATCACAAGCGGGCAGTTCGTCTGGACAGTGCCTGGAACATAAAGCTGGTAATTTCGAGTGTCGCTGCCGACAGTAATCTGGACATTCTGGTCTACCGGGTCTGCCCCGGAAGTCTGTAGATAAAAATCTGTAACAGTAGCACTACCTGCATTTGCTCCCTCTGCCAAGTCTGCCCATAACAGACATTCTTTTATATGTGCTAAATCAATCGAATTGGCATAATCTGACAAATAAATTGTATTTTCACCATTATAGAATTTGATTATCTGGTCTACATTACTATTGTCGACTAATTTAACATATAAATAAGCACCCTTTTCGTCAGATTTTGCTCCTGTCAACGATGCGACATTAACATGCAGAAGAACATATTGAGTCCAATCAGCATTATCAGTAGGGAAACCCGTATTTACCATATGGAAACCATTTATGTCTGATGAAGACCACGAAAACGTTGATGGTGCAGCCCAGGTAGCACACCAACTAGAAGGACTCGCATATACTTTCTCAGCTTTTACAGGACTCACCCCTCCCAAAGCTCCGAACAGCAGGGCGAGGGTGCATAGAATTGTTGATAGTTTCTTCATTTTGAATATTGTTTTGGTTATTGTTGTCATTTTTATGCGCAATTAAGTGTTATAACGGCTCCAAAGGTACGCTATTTTTTGCACATTCCACACAGTTTATCGGAAAAAGTGAGAAAGATTAACGTTGGGCGGACGAAAAGTAACTTTTTTCGTTACTTTGGCTTCGCCGATGGCGAAATTACTCCGTCTCGGCAAAAAAATAACCAAGTTTCTTTGTTATGCTCTCAACTTTTCGTAACTTTGCAGCCTAAATTAAGTATTTACATAAAAACCAATAGACAACCAAGATGAAAAGAGACAACCAGATCTTTGAGTTGATTGAGAAAGAGCATCAGCGCCAGCTGAAAGGCATTGAGCTGATTGCTAGTGAGAACTTCGTGAGCGACCAGGTGATGGAGGCTATGGGCTCGTACCTGACGAACAAGTACGCCGAGGGCTATCCCGGCAAGCGCTACTACGGCGGTTGCCAGGTGGTGGACGAGGTTGAGAAACTGGCTATCGAGCGCGTCTGCAAGCTGTTTGATGCTGAGTATGCCAACGTGCAGCCCCACTCTGGCGCACAGGCTAACGCCGCCGTGCTGCTGGCCGTGCTGCAGCCGGGCGACACGTTCATGGGCCTGAACTTGGCTCACGGCGGTCACCTCTCACACGGTTCGCTGGTGAACACGAGCGGTATCCTGTACAAGCCCGTGGGCTACAACCTGAACAAAGAGACGGGCCGCGTGGACTATGACGAGATGGAGCAGCTGGCCATCGAGCACAAGCCGAAGCTGATTATCGGCGGTGGCTCGGCCTACAGCCGCGAGTGGGACTACAAGCGTATGCGCGAGATTGCCGACAAGGTGGGTGCGCTGCTGATGATTGACATGGCTCACCCCGCCGGTCTGATTGCTGCCGGACTGCTGGAGAACCCCGTGAAGTGGGCTCACATCGTGACCTCGACGACCCACAAGACCCTGCGCGGTCCGCGTGGCGGTATCATCCTGCTGGGTAAGGACTTCGACAATCCCTGGGGCCTGAAGACGCCGAAGGGTGAAATAAAAAAGATGTCGGCTCTGCTGAACTCGGCCGTCTTCCCCGGACAGCAGGGCGGTCCGCTGGAGCACGTCATCGCTGCTAAGGCCGTTGCCTTCGGCGAGGCGCTGCAGCCTGAGTTCAAGGAGTGGGCCAAGCAGGTTCAGAAAAATGCCAAGGTGCTGGCCGACGAGCTGGTGAAGCGCGGTTTCGGCATCGTCAGCGGCGGTACTGACAACCACTCGATGCTGGTTGACCTGCGCTCGAAGTATCCTGACCTGACGGGTAAGGTGGCTGAGAACGCCCTGGTGGCTGCAGACATCACGGTGAATAAGAACATGGTTCCGTTCGACTCTCGCTCAGCCTTCCAGACTAGCGGTATCCGTCTGGGTACGCCGGCTATCACCACCCGTGGTGCCAAGGAAGACCTGATGATTCAGATTGCCGCCTGGATTGAGGAAGTGCTGAACGCCCCTGAGGACGAAAACGTGATTGCTTCCGTCCGTCAGCGCGTCAATGAGAAGATGAAGGAATATCCGCTCTTCGCCTACTAATTAACCGTTACCTGTAACGGTTGCTGGAGCCCGCGTAGATACCATTCTATGCGGGCTTTCCATTCCTCGGGCGTACGGACGTCATACTTGGACCAGGCAGAGCCGAAGTAATAGGTGTAACGCTCGCCATGATAGTCGCTGAGGATGCCCAGCGCATGACCGCGATGCTGGCGGGTCTCCACCGTACCGTTGGGGAACAGCGCGGCTACATAGAGGGGTGCCTGATGAACACGGGGCTGGTCGGTGGGGTCAGTATAATAAACGTAGTTGGGGCCGAGGACAACGGGTTCAGGGTCCTCACGCTGGATGACGACACCCGAGCAGAAGCCGACAGGCTTCGTAAGACCATCGTACCAGACGGTCATGCGATTGAAGTTCGACTGCTTGTCGAGCTGGATGAGACGGTGCTCTTCAATCTCTTCACCATTCACACGTACCTTATTATTAATAAGATGGACGGTGAAGCGCAGGGGACCGTCGTCCAGCACCTGATACTCACGGAAGACGTAGGGCATGACGATACTGTCGCCTAACATCAAGGCCGGTGCGCCACAGCCAAGGGTAGCACCCACCTTATAAGGATCGAGCCCGCGACCATGGTCGTGATGATAGCTGTTGATGCGATAGAGGGAGTCGCCCCGCTGACGGTTGATGCGGCGCAGAGAGTCGACGCTGGGCATCATGACCACATCCTCAATATAATAGCGGTCGTCAACGACGAGGTCAGGCGTGTTCTTCGTCCAAACATCGATGCCGTACGAGCGTTCACCAGTACGTCCCAGGGCCGGACCATAGACACGATAGGCTCCGCGGTCGTTCTCCCAGGCGAAGTCGTCCTTACGCTCAGGATGGATGGCACCGTGACAGACGGTCAGGAACTGAGGCGGTGTGCCTGGCACGATACGGAAACGAGCCGTTCCCTGCGGACGGACGGCTGCCTCGATGAGCAACTGTCCGTCGTGGGTCAGCTGGTAAGGCACATCGAGTCCGGCACCCTCCAACACACGGAAGGAGTCCCCTACCCTGTTCTTCACGTCAGCCGCATTGATACCCACCACCTCGTGGCGGAAATCCTTTGTCGGGTTCTTCACTTCCACCGTCATTTGCGCCCTTGCAGGGCTAGTGAATAGGGAAAAGTGGATAGTGAGAAGTGTATACAATATCTTGCGCATCATCTTCTTCAATTTTTCAATTCTTCAATTCTTTCTCAAAGAAATTCAGGCATTGGCGGAAGAGGTGGTTACGGGTGTTGCCGCCAAAGATGCTGTGGTTGCGGTTGGTATAGACCAGCTGGCGGAAGTCCTTGTCAGCCTGCACAAGCGCCTCGACATACTCGGCGGTGTTGCGGTAGTGGACGTTGTCGTCGGCCAGTCCGTGACAGAGCAATAGTGCTCCGTGCAGCTTTCCAGCTCGGGCTATCGGGTTCACTTCGTCGTAGCCGCTCTGGTTCTCGTTCGGCGTACGCATATAGCGCTCGGTATAGACGGTATCGTAGTAGCGCCAGCAGGTGGGCGGCGCAATGGCAATGCCGCAACGGAAGACGGGACGGCCTTCAGACATCGACATCAGCGTGTTCCAGCCGCCATACGACCAGCCCCAGATGGCGATGCGGTCCTTATCGACGTAAGACTGCTGGCCGAGCCACAAGGCAGTCTCTACCTGATCTTTGGCCTCAAGTTCGCCGAGACGGAGATAGGTACATTTCTCGAACTCAGCACCACGTCCGCCTGTGCCGCGATTATCGACGCAGACGACGATGTAGCCCTGCTGCGCCATCAGCTGCTCCATGATGGCACCGTTGCCGCTCATGCCGATGCCCCAGGCGTTCTTCACCTGCTGCGAACCGGGGCCGCCGTACTGGTACATAATGACGGGATACTTCTTCTGCGGATTGAAGTCCTTGGGTTTCACCATCCAGCCAATGAACTTCTCATCGGGCGTGGTGAAGACAAAGAATTCCTTCGTGCCCATATCGTAGGAGGCGTACTTATCCAGCAGCGCCTTGTTGTCGATGAGCGTAGTAAGCGTCTTGCCCTGGTTGTTGCAGAGCGAATAGACGGCAGGATGATTGAGATCGCTCCACGTCGAGACGAAATTCTTGAAGTCAGTCGCGAAGATAGCCGTATTCCAGCCATCTTTCGGCGTCAGGCAGTCAGTCTTGCCGTTCTTATGGCTCACATATACCTTCTGGTTGGTGGGATCTCCGTTGAGGGCAGCAAAATAGATGTCGCCTGTCAGTTCGTCATAGCCATAGACATCGGTAACGACGGTATGAGCGACACCACCGAGCCGTTGCCCGGGCTTCTCTAGATCGCCCACGGTGCGCATCAGTTGTCCGTTCAGGTTGTAGAGGTACAGGTGGTTAAAGCCGTCGCGCTCGCTGGGCAGCAGGATGTGGTTATCCGTAATCTTCAGTCCGGCCAGCACTTCCTCCTTGATATATTTCTCGACCTTGTCCTCAATGACCAACTGGCAGACCGTCGACAACGGGTTGCACATATAGATGCGCAGACAGTCCTGATGGCGGTTCATCGTCACCACGGCCACCTTCGCAGGATCCTTCGTTGGCAGGATGCGGGGGATGTAGCCGTCGGCATCGAGCGGCAGGTCCATACGGCGCGTCTGGTGGCTTTTGATGTCGTAGCTCATGACGCTGACCTTCGAGTTCTGACTGCCAGGCACAGGGTACTTATAGGTATAGAAGCCTGGATACTCACGATAGTCCTCACGCTCAGGGGCCATACCCTTGAACAGCTGCATCGAGTACTGCTTCACCTCCGACTCATCGAAGCGCACCCATATCACCTGCTTGGAGTCGGCAGAGAAGACCAAGGCCGAGTTATAGCTGAACTCCTCTTCATAGACCCAGTCGGGAATACCGTTGATGACCTCGTTGAATTTGCCGTCCTTGGTCACCTCGCTCTCGGCATTATCGTAGAGCAGCTTGACCAGGAAGATATTGTTGTCGCGGACGAAGGCGATAACGTTGCCATCAGACGAGAAGACTGGCGTCTGCTGGGGGCCGCCATCCGAGAGCGGTTCCAGCTTGTTGTTCTGGATGGTATATATATAATAGGTGGCGGTGAACGAGCGGCGGTAGATGGCCTTCGTCTGGGTCTGTATCAGCATCCGCTTACCGTCAGGGCTCATGATGTAGCCTTCGACACGTCCCAACTTCGGCCCACGGACTGTCTCGGCATCAAAGAGCACAGCCGTCTGCTTGCCCGTTCGGAATGAATAAGCCACGATTTGCTTGCCATCGTCCGAAATGCGGGCATACGTTTCGCCACCATTGAGGGGCGTAACACCTGTGAGGACTTCGCTGCGGAAGGTTCCGCCTACTACGTCCTTCAAACTGAGTTGCTGACCAGCCACAGCAAAAGCAGCCGTCATCGCCAGGGCAATGCAGGAAAAGATGATTCTCTTCATAGTATGTTGTTTTGGGTTTTATCTGATTCTATCAGCAGCACGGACGAGTTTCTCGTCGTCGAGTATGCCCTTGCGGGCCAGGAATATCAGGATGGCGTTCACCATCGGCAGCGACTCCACAAAGCCTGCCACACCTTCCATCACGGCAATACCGATATACCATGCAAAGATGACGAACAACCCCACCAGACAGAAGCGGGCTTGAACCATGCGACGACGATACAGGAAGATGGTGTAGGCAGACAAGGCTGCTGACACCACCTGCAAGGCGTCAATCCAATGAAGGCGCATGAAAAAGCACACCAATGCCAAGATGCAGGCCAGCAACAGGAAAACGGTCTGTTTACGTTGTATCATATCAGATGCACGAGTGACTTAGAAATCTGCCGAATCTTTATCTTTCTGCTGTTCCTTCAGGGGGTCACGCCAATACACCTGGTCGTCGATGAACTCCTGAGTAGCCAGAAGGCTCGGCTTGGGCAGCTTCTCATAATAGCGTGAAATTTCTATCTGTTCACGATTCTCGAACACTTCCTCCAAAGAGTCGTTATAGCTGGCAAATTCGGCCAGTTTCTTGCTGAGGTCCTCCTTGATTTGTACGGAAATCTGGTTGGCACGTTTAGCGATGATAGCTACACTCTCATAGATGTTCCCTGTATCCTGACAAAGGTCCATCACATTACGGGTAACGGTATTAACCGGAGCTTTTGATTTCTTGTAATCCATAATCTTATAATCAGTCTTTTGTTATTTTCTTGCATTTTACGATATAGCGCTCGGCCGTCGACTTGTTCTCAGAATCGGGGAACTCGTTGATAAAGCCGTAGCACTCGTCCTCAGCGTCGCGATAACGCTCCAGGCGGCGCTCGTCGGAACTGTTCTCAGCCAGCTGGAACTTGCTCTTCACGATGAGCAGCGAGAAGTCCTCGCGCAACTTGGTAAAGGGATAGGTCTTCAGGGCGTTCTGAGCCGTAATGATGCACGACGAGTAGTTGCTCTCGTTGTTGGCATTGATATTGCCGAAGTAGCCGCCCAGGTTATAGTAGAGCTTGGCCGACAGATACTCCTTCATAATCAGCTTGTCCTGCAGCTCATATAGCTTGCGGGTGGCATCAGGACGCAGCTCTGAGTCAGGGAAAGCGTCGAGGAAGGCCTGATAGGCGTTGATGGCGCCAATGGTAGGCGTCTGGTCAAGCCTGGGCTCAGGAGCGCTCTCAAACAGCGACTCGCCGACATAATAGGAGGCCTTCTCAGCATATATGCCCTTGGGATAAGACGAGCCATACTTCTTGAAAGTCTGCGATGCACTCTCATAGTCACGGCTCATGTACTGGGCCATCGCCAGCATATAGAGGCTCTCCTGGGCATAGTCACCACCCTTGAGCATTGTCACCATATCCTGCAATAACGTGACTGCCTGATTATACCTGCCTTCAGCAAAGCATTGCTTGGCATACTCATAGCGGTAGTCGAAGTCCTGAGACTTATAGACCTTGTTGAACTCACCGGCACAACCGCTCAACAGGAGTGCCAGACCTAACGCGAAAAATATATTTTTCTTCATTTAAGGTGCAAAGGTACACTATTTCTGCCGAACAACAAAGGGAATTAGGGAAAATTGAAGGTTAGCGGAACAAAATTGAAGATTTTTTGCACTTCTATGCGGCGTTTCCCACTTTTTTCTTGTACCTTTGCACTCCAAACTATGGCAGAATTCAAACTCATATCAAAATACAAGCCGACAGGCGATCAGCCCGAAGCCATCCAGCAACTGACGGACGGGCTAAGGCGTGGTGACCACTCACAGGTGCTGCTCGGCGTGACCGGATCGGGCAAGACGTTCACGGTGGCCAACGTCATTGCGAACATCAACAAGCCGACCCTTATCCTCAGTCATAACAAGACGCTGGCCGCCCAGCTGTATGAAGAGATGAGGGGCTTCTTCCCTGACAATGCGGTAGAATACTACGTCAGCTACTACGACTACTACCAGCCGGAAGCCTACCTGCCCAGCAGCGACACCTATATTGAAAAGGACTTGGCCATCAACGAAGAGATTGACCGGCTGCGGCTGTCGGCTGTCTCTAACCTGTTGTCAGGCCGCAAGGACGTCATCGTCGTGTCGTCTGTCAGCTGCATCTACGGTATGGGAAGCCCCGTTGCCCTGCAGGAGAACGTCATTGAGCTGCATCGCGGACAGATACTCGACCGTAATGCGCTGCTCAGGAAATTGGTGGCAGCCCTATACGTCAGGAACGATATTGACCTGCAACGCGGCAACTTTCGCGTGAAGGGCGACACCGTCGACATCTTCATGGCCTACAGCGAGGTGGTGCTCAGGGTGACGTTCTGGGACGACGAGATTGACATGATAGAAGAGGTGGACGCCGTCACCTTCACCCGCATGGCCACCTTCGACGAATACAAGCTCTATCCGGCTAACCTCTTCACAACCTCACAGGAGCAGACCAACATCGCTATCCGTCAGATTCAGGATGATCTGATGAAGCAGGTAGATTACTTTAACAAAGTTGGTGACCCCATTAAGGCTCAGCGTATTAAGGAACGAGTTGAATACGACATGGAAATGATAAAAGAACTGGGGCATTGCTCAGGCATCGAGAACTACTCGCGCTACTTCGATGGCCGTCAGGCAGGCGAGCGTCCCTACTGTCTGCTAGACTTTTTCCCAGAGGACTTCCTGCTGGTGGTCGATGAGAGCCACGTCAGCGTTCCCCAAATCGGAGCGATGTACGGAGGCGACCGTTCGCGCAAGACCAACCTGGTGGAATATGGTTTCCGTCTGCCTGCCGCCTTCGACAACCGCCCGCTGACGTTTGAGGAATTCCACGAGATGATTCACCAGGTCATCTACGTCAGCGCCACGCCTGCCGACTACGAGCTGAACGAAGCGGAGGGAGTGGTCGTGGAACAGGTTATCCGTCCTACGGGACTGCTTGACCCTGAGATAGAGGTTCGTCCGACGGAAAACCAGATAGACGACCTGATGGAGGAGATACGCTTACGCTCCGAACGGCATGAGCGTGTTCTGGTCACTACGCTGACTAAGCGAATGGCTGAGGAACTGACGGAGTACCTGATGAACCACAACGTACAGACGGCCTATATCCATAGCGACGTAGCTACCCTGGAACGTGTGAAGATACTGGAAAACCTGCGTAACGGCACCTACAACGTGCTGGTAGGCGTCAACCTGCTGCGTGAAGGCCTTGATCTGCCGGAAGTGTCGCTGGTAGCCATCCTTGATGCGGACAAGGAAGGGTTCCTGCGAAGTCACCGCTCGCTGACACAGACCGCCGGACGTGCTGCCCGCAACGTCAACGGCAAGGTCATCATGTATGCCGACACCATTACCACCTCGATGCAGCTGACCATCGACGAGACCAACCGCCGACGCACCAAGCAGCTGCACTACAACGACGTCCACGGTATTACTCCAACGCAAATCGTCAAGAGTCTAAGGAGCAGGCCGTTAAGCGACGAGGATATCGTCTCAGGTTACAAGGAATTGCAGGGAAAGACGCTCGACATAGCTGCCGACCCGATAGTGGAGCGCATGACCCGTCAGCAGTTGGAGAAGAGCATTGCCGACACCACCAAACTGATGAAGGAGGCCGCTAAAAAGCTGGACTTCCTGCAGGCTGCGCAGTACCGTGATGAGATCATCCGACTGCAACAGGAACTGGAATTGAAGAATTAAAAAATTGAAAAATTAAAAGATTAAAAGTTAAGTTCTGCACCTATACAGATTATTATTTGTAATTTTGCCCTGTCAAACAAACAATAAGTAAGATTTAGAAGACATGAAGAAACTTTTTATTGCTATGATGATGTGCCTGCCGATGGGCTTGACGGCACAGAATACCTGGGAAATGCCCGAACAGACCACACAGGCCTCCAACCCTGACCAGAAGTACCTGGTTGGTGCCGTACCCGTTGTAGATGGCAAGGTGGTGTTCCAGACAGAAATCAATGCCCCTGGAAAGACTGCCGCTCAGGTCTATGACATCGTCAAGAGCTATATGCAGAAGATGACCAAGGAGCCCAACCAGATAGAGCAGAGCCGTATCATCATGGCCGACTCCGTGAACTACGAGGTGGTTGCCACCTATCAGGAATGGCTCGTTTTCAAGTCGACAGCCCTCGTGCTGGACCGTACACGCTTGTTCTACAACCTGATAGCCAAGTGCGAGGACGGCAAGGCCAGCATCACCATGACCCGCATCTACTACCTGTATGAAGAGGAGCGCGACCCACAGACACTCAAAGCCGAGGAGTGGATTACTGACGAGGTGGGTCTGACGAAGAAGAAGAACAAGCTGTCGCGCGTAGCAGGTAAGTTCCGCCGCAAGACCATCGACCGTAAGGACTATCTGTTCAACAAGTTTGCCGACCTGCTGAAATGAACCGATACAACAACCTGCAGCCTTTTGAGGATACAGGACGCCTGCGCCGTCTGCGCTGGTGGCTGAACCTTGTCTTCATCATTGGTGCCATCGTGGGTATGATATGGTACACACGGGGCGACCACGATACGGCTATCTATATTATGATAGGTGCGGGTGTTTTCAAGTTTATAGAGTTGACTCTAAGAATAGCGAAACTGTAGGATGAAGAGACTTTCACTCACCATACTGCTACTGCTGACGGCATTGTTGGCTACCAAAGCCCAGGACTTCAAACAAGACGTCAAAGAGATAGACGTCGATGGGAACGTGTTGCAGCGCATGGAGAAACAAAACCGCAACTTCAATCCCCACAGCAACGACACCACCAATACAGATAAAGAGGTGCCCAAGGGCATCTACGTCTGGAGCGTAGACCGCAAGTTCGGCGATATACGCCCTACTGACGTTGACACCATACCCCACCTCTACCCTAACACGACGCTGAATACAGGTGCCTACGGCGAGTTCAACACCACAGGTTCGAACTACACTCCGCGCATCAACCGTGTCGTCATCGACCGTCCGCTGATGGGACAGTTCATCTTTACTGAACCCTACAACTTCATCTGCAAGAATCCTGACCAGGTTCACTTCACCAACACCCTGTCGCCCATTACCAACTTATCGTACGACAACTGCGGCGACAAAACTGACGGCGAAGACCACTTACAGGCGAAGTTTGCCGTGAATGCCGGCAAGCGCATCGGGCTGGGCTTCGACCTGAATTACATGTACGCACGAGGCTACTTCAGCGACCAGCCAGCCTCCCACTTCTCAGGCACGATCTATGGTTCCTATTTAGGCGACCAGTACAACATACATATCCTGTTCTCAGCCCTGCATCAGAAAGTGTCCGAGAACGGCGGTATTACCAAGGACGACTACATCACCCACCCTGAGGCTGAAGAGACGACTTACATCACAAGCGAGATTCCAACCGTACTGAGCAGGAACTGGAACCGCAATGACCACACGCACCTGTTCCTGACACATCGCTACAACATAGGCTTCTATCGTGGCGGAAAAAAAGCAGAGGTGACGGACATCGTTGCCCCCGTCGACACTTCGCGCATCGTGGTTGACACCCAGGAGAAGATGGACAGCCTGCTGGCCTTGGAGAAGAAGAAGAAGGAGGAGGCCGCCAACGATACGGCTGAGCATGAGTTCGTGCCCGTCACCAGCATCATCCACACCTTCGAGTTCAATACCTACGACCGCATCTACCAAGCCTACGGCTCGCCAACTGACTACTACGCCAATAGCTACTTCAAGAAGAACATGACGGGTAGCCTCGACTCCCTGTTCGATGAGACCAAGCACAGGCAGCTGAAGAACACGCTGGCGCTGGCGCTGCTCGAAGGATTCAACAAGTACGCAAAAGCGGGACTCAAGGCGTTTGTTACCCACGAACTGCGAACGTTCAAGCTGGACGAGCTGGTGGACGACCAGCCCGTCATGCAAGAAGTGACTGAGCATAACATCAGCATCGGAGGACAACTCATCAAGAGCCAGGGACGCACGCTGCACTACAACGCGATGGGTGAGCTGTGGACGGTCGGCGAGGATGCCGGACAGCTGAAGCTCGACTTCAACAGCGATATCAACTTCAGGCTCTTCGGCGATACCGTCACGCTGGCGGCTCACGCCCATTTCTACCGTCTCAACCCCACCTACTACCAGCGCCATTACCACTCCAAGCACTTCTGGTGGGACAATGACGATTTGTCAAAGGAGACGCGCACGCGCATCGAGGGTAACTTCAGCTACAGGAAAACCAGAACCAGCCTACGCGTTGCCATCGAGGAAATCATGAACTACACCTATCTGGGAATGAGCTACCTGGACGAGGACAACACCCGCAAGTACCTGACAGCCGCCATGAACCAGCACGGCAGCAATATCAACCTGCTGACAGCCCAGCTGCGCCAGCACTTCAAGCTGGGCGTGCTGAACTGGGAGAACGTCATCACCTATCAGAACAGCTCGAACAAGGAGGTGCTACCCGTGCCTGACCTCAACATCTTCACCAACTTCTACCTGGGATTCCAGATTGCTCATGTACTGAGCGTCGAGTTGGGAGCCTGCGCCACCTACTTTACTGAGTACGAGCCCCTTGACTACTGCCCGCAGCTCAACCAGTATGCCGTGCAGGAGAATACGGACAGCCGCGTGACGTTGGGCAATTTCCCCTTTGTCGATGTCTATGCCAACCTGCACCTGAAGCGTGCCCGCTTCTTTATTATGATGAACAACGTGACAGGCAGCGTGGGCAACAGAAAGTTGTTCCTGACGCCCCACTACCCGCTGAACGACGCAGTCTTGCATCTCGGCGTGTCGTGGAACTTCTTCAACTAAGCTAACGACGGGGAACAAAGAGAACACAAATAAAAAAATCGGTCGGAGAAGTTTTGGTCTTCCCAACCGATTTGTATAAGACTTGCAAATAGAAGCATTCACTTCATGATTTTCATAACCTTCTTGTAGTACCTGTTGGTTGCACGAACGCTGTAGTGTACTCCTCCATTCCAGGAGCGAATAGCCCTCTCGATGCTATTCGTCGGGTTATAATACCTTTGAATCAGCAGGAACATTTCTTTTGACTTCTCTACACTGTAACGGTCTTTCAACGTGTAGCGCTTCTTACTCTTCTGTTTTTGCAGGATCAGGTTACAATCCTCAACCAGAATCGGGGTAATCTGCATGGCACCTACTGAGTTTCCACTCACGGCCTTGGTGTCCCCGCCACTTTCTACTTGAATAATCGCATCCATCACTGGATTCCAGTCGAAACCTTTGGTCTTTGCGTATAGCATGTTGACCATCAGGCTCATACTTACAATCATTAAAATTTTCTTCATAACTCTATACTTTACGGTAGCCTTCTCATCACGAGAAACTACGTTATCCTTTAGAATTTCGGTGCAAAGTTACGAAGTTTCAAGTAGTTAGCCAAATTTTTTGGCATTTTTTAAGAATTCTGTGTGCGCACACTTAATCTAAGTCAACCACCGTAATGCCTGCTCCGCCAAACTGAACGTGCTCGTCGCGGAAGTGCTTTACGTTGGGTACGGTGGCCAGATACTGGCGTATCAGCTGGCGAAGGATGCCTGTTCCCGTGCCGTGCAGGATGCGTACTCGCGACATGCCGACGAGTATGGCATCGTCGATGAAATAGGTAATCGCATTGATGGCTTCGTCGCCGCGCATACCCCTGACGTCAATGTCCTGATGGAAGTTCAGCTTGCGGTTGTCGATGACGTTACGCGTGTCGCTTGACAGGTTTCCGTAGGCGCCGACTATGGCCTCATTGCGCTCCTCGTTCTTCGTCTTGTCCTGTCGTGGAGCCTCGGCGTGCTCCAGCCGTTCCACGCGCATCTTGGTCTTCATGCCGCCGAAGATGACGGTGGCCATCCTGCCGTCCGTCTGCTCCACAGTGCCTACAGACGTCAGTCCCTTGATGCGCACGGTGTCGCCCACGCCTATCGTCTCAGGCTCCTTCGCGGCAGTCCTTGCCGGCTGCTGTGTCGTGGCCGCAGCCGCCTTCTCAGCCTTCTCCTTGCGGCGTTTCTCCTTGCGTTCCTTGCGCTCCTGTATCTGACGTATCTTGCGCGCTATCATCTCGTCGCTGGCCTTCGTGTCAATCTCGGCCACCTCGTCCCTGAACGTGTTAAGCTCCTCACGGGCCCGTCGCGCAGCCTCCTTTTCGGCCTGGCTCTCGCGAATCTCGCGTATGGCGTTCTCAATCTTGCGGTTACTCTCGCGCAACAGTTCCTCAGCCTGCTCCTTCGCACGGCGCAGGATGGCCTTGCGCTCCTGCTCTATCTCCTCAATCGAGTTCTCATAGCGGGCGATGCGCCCTTCGAGCGACTTCTCATGCTGGTGGATGGTCTGACGCTTACCCTCCCAGTAGCGCTTGTCGCGCACGATGTCCTGCAGGTACTTGTCGCTCTGTATATAGTCAGAGCCGACAATCTCTGACGCATCCTTGATGACCTCCTCGGGAATGCCCGTCTTGCGGGCTATCTCGATGGCAAAGCTGGAGCCCGGCTGGCCTATCGACAACTGGAACAGGGCCTGCATCTCATGACGGTCGTAGAGCATAGCACCGTTCACCACGCCCTGATGATCCTCGGCAAAATGCTTCAGGTTCTGGTAGTGGGTTGTTATCACGCCGAAGGCCTCCTTCTTCCAGAACTGCTTCAGCATGGCCTCAGCTATCGCACCGCCGATGGTTGGCTCAGTACCGCCGCCAAACTCGTCAATCAATAATAAGGTACGCGCATGAGCCTGACGCATCATCATCTTCATGTTCATCAAGTGGCTCGAATAAGTAGACAGATCGTTCTCAATGCTCTGCTCGTCGCCGATGTCTATCATCAGGTCGTCAAACATGCCGCAGCTCGAACGGTCGCCCATGGGGACTGAAAGCCCGCATTGCAGCATATACTGTATCAGTCCTACCGTCTTCAGGCACACCGACTTGCCGCCGGCATTGGGGCCCGATATAATCAGCAGCCGTCCTTCGGTCTTACTTCTTCCATCTTCCATCTTACTTCCGCCCTCAAGGCGAATATCCAATGGCACCGCTCGCTTCCCCTGCTTCGTCAGCGACAAGTCAAGCAACGGGTGGACAGCCTGAATCCAGTCAACGAAAGGCTCAGGCCTCACCTCAGGCTCAATGGCCTTCATCAGCTCAGCCAACTGCGACTTGGCGTAAATCAGGTCAATCTTGGCCAGGAACTCATACGAGTCCAGAATCTCACCCACATGAGGACGCACCTCGTCGCTAAACACCGTCAATATCCTAATCACCTCACGACGCTCCTCAGCCTCCAGCTGACGCACACGGTTGTTGGCCTCCACCACCTCAGCCGGTTCGATAAACACCGTCTTACCCGTCGACGACTCGTCATGAACGATGCCGCCGATACGCTTCTTCAGGTTAGGCGCCACAGGTATCACCAGGCGACCGTCGCGCAGCGTGGGCGCAGCGTCCTTGTCCACAAGCCCGTCCTTCTGGGCACTGTGCAGTATCGTGTACAACGTACGCGAGATACTGCCCTCCGTCTTCGCCAGTTCATGACGGATGCCCGCCAGCGTCATCGAGGCCGAATCCTTGATTTTCCCAAACTTGTCCAGTATCGAGTCGATGCGCCTTATCATAGCCGGAAACGTCATCACCCCCTCCGTCAGCCTGAACAGGGCCGGGTAAGTAGCCAACGTCTCCTCCCCCTCGTTCCTCGAAAGATAACGCACTATATCCCCTATCGTCTCCAACGAGCGGCGCATGTCCCACACCTCCTGCTCCTCCAGATGCGTATTCTCCAGCCTGATACGGCTGACGGCAGCACGCACGTCGAAGAAGGACTGCATGGGAAAGTCGTCAGGCCCCTGTTGCAGCCGACGGAATTCACGTACCTGTTCCATCAGTTCACAGAGCGTCGCGTGGTCCGTCGAGAAGGCTATCTCGTCAACCTTTTCCTTGCCCAGCGTACTGAGGCAACGGCCTTTCAAAAGGTTGCGAATCTCGTCGAAACCTACCTTATGTTCAAAGTTGTTAGGGTAAATCATGCTGCAAAGGTACAAATAAGTGAATGAAAAACCAAAATTATTTGAGTTTTTCTGAGCGTGAATGTAACTACTCAGTCATGTACCCATGACTTTTTAGGTGGTACCAATCGTACCTCCT
>CALDLA010000120.1 GCA_937898415.1 uncultured Prevotellaceae bacterium
CTATACACAACTCCGTGTTCTTGTTCCATCCCTGCTGTTCAGGGCTCTCTGTAATAATAATCGTCTGTGGCAACTGGAACACGCTGTGCCTGCCCTTCGACGTTGAGGACTTCGAGGGTACGCTCTTTGCCGATGCTACGGTGAAGACGCTCAACGACGCAACATTCCAAGACGGCACGCTGACGCTCGAATTCAGCGGCAACCTGACGAGCATGGAGGCTGGCAGGCCCTATATCGTGAAATGGGACGGTGACGGCAGCAACAACCTTGTCAATCCGACCTTCAGCGGTGTCTACATCAATGCCCACCCTGACAACCTCATTCATTATTACGGCCCCGTCACCTTCGTCGGCACCTACGCCCCGGTCCAAATCCCCAGCACGGGCGACGACACCAAGCTCTTCCTCGGAGCCAACAGCACCCTCTACTGGCCCAACGGCGCGATGACCATCGGCTGCCAGCGAGCCTACTTCCAGCTGAACGGCATCACGGCAGGAGACCCAGTTAATGACGTCCGTGCCTTCGTGCTGAACTTCGGAGACGGTGAGGAAGCCAGCGGCATAACGACCACGAATTTCACGAATGACACGAATTCCAGCGATGCGTGGTTCGACATGAGCGGTCGCCAACTCAACGGCATCCCATCGCGCGCAGGCATATCTCTGAATTGAAAGAGTCGGTCGTGGCCATCAAGTCGTGCTGATGTCGTTATATCCTTGCGATAAGTTCTTCCTTCGAATTCTTTATAGAAAAATCGTTAATGTTCTCAAAAGCTTTGTGATTTTCATTTCTTTTTCCTAATTTTGCAGCATCAACCAGTAACAATGTGTAAAACTATAAGAAAAGTAGAGTGAGACTTCAAGGAATCAGAAGACTATTGCTGACGGCTGTGACAGTTGGCGTGCTGACACCGGCTGGTGCTGCCGACTTTGGCAAGCCCGTGACGTGGGACCGGCACAGCCTGCTGATGGACGGACGGCGGGTGTGCCCAGTGATGGGCGAGATTCACTATAGTCGCCTGCCTGTAGACGAGTGGCAGGCAGAGGTGCGCAAGATGAAGGAGGGTGGGGTAACGGTCATCGCCACCTACGTGTTCTGGAACCACATAGAGGAGCAGGAGGGCGTGTTCCGCTGGGACGGTCAGCGCAACCTCCGGAGGTTCCTTGAGGTGTGCAGGCAGGAGGAGATGCCCGTGGTGCTGCGCTTGGGTCCATTCTGCCATGGTGAGGTGCGTAATGGCGGCATCCCCGACTGGATGTTCACGAAGGGTTGCAAGATGCGTGAGCAGAATCCTGTATTCATGCACTATGCCGAACAGCTGTACCGGCAGATTTTCACGCAGGTGCAGGGTTTGCAATGGAAGGACGGCGGTCCCGTCATGGCGGCTCAGTTCGATAACGAGTACCGGGGGCGTGGTGAGTATTTGATGGCCCTGAAGAAGATAGCCCTGAATGTGGGCTTCGACCTGCCTTTCTATACCCGCACTGGCTGGCCTGAACTGCGTACGCCGGTACCCTTCGGCGAGATGCTGCCGCTGTATGGCGACTATGCCGACGGTTTCTGGGACCGTACTATCGGTGAAACTGACGGCAACTACTATAAGGCGTTCAACTTCAAGGCCTTCCGCTCGTCGACGGCTATTGCCACCGAGCAGATAGACTATTCTGAGGAAAGCGGCAAGGGGAAAGAGAAAGGAGTATACCCTTACTTCACCTGCGAGTTGGGTGGGGGAATGGCTACGGCTTACCACCGCCGTCCCTACGTCTATCCAGAGGATGCCTATTCGATGGCTTTGGTGAAGCTCGGTTCGGGTTCCAATCTGTTAGGCTACTACATGTATCACGGCGGTACGAACCCCGAGGGACTGACCACGCTGAACGAGAACCAGCGGACGCCGGCCACCAACTATAACGACATGCCGGTCAAGACCTATGACTTCCAGGCCCCGTTAGGTGAGTTTGGCCAGACCTACGAGCAGTACTACATGCTGCGTCCGCTGCATCTTTTCATGCAGGACTGGGGCGAGACGCTTGCCCCGATGGAGGCTTTGTTCCCGGCTCCTCAGGACATTGCCAAAGGCGACGACTCGCACCTGCGATGGGCTGTTCGTAGTATGAACGACAGTTCAGGACCGGGCATGACGGGCTTTATCTTCATCAATAACTATGAGCGCCTGCAACGGCTGTCGGCTAAAAAGAACGTGGAACTGGAGGCTTGTGGCATCAAACTGCCCCGGCTCACGATTCCGGCGGGGACGATGGCCATCTTCCCAGTCAATGTTGACGGCATTCGCTACGCAACGGCTCAGTTAGTGGCACGACGTGAGGGGAAAACCTACATGATGCAGATTCCCGGTATTCCCACGACTATCAGCATGGCGAACGGCAAACTGCTGAGGAACGTCAAACCGCTCGGAACACAGAAGCCCGTCTACGGAAATCTCTACCTCATTACGCGCCACGAGGCCGAACGGCTGTTCTTGGATGTAGAGCCGACGCGTCAGGCAGTAAGTGTCAAATATAATAAGGTCCGCGAGGCAGGACCGTTGCGCACCATCAGCATCGGCGTACAGAAGGTGGCCGAGGAACCTCAGGATGCCGACTTCGATCAGGCTGCCATTTACCGCATCCAACTGCCTGAATGTCGTGACGGTCTGCTGTCGATTGAGTATCGCGGCGACGTGGCCCGACTTTATGCCGACGGTCGGCTGGTGGCTGATAACTTCTACTATGGGCGCCCCTTCCTCTATGGCCTATGGCGACTGCCACAGGGCGTCAGCGAACTTGAATTGCGCATACTGCCGCTACAGCAGGATGCACCTGTCTACCTGCCCCGCGAGGCTGACAAGACTCCTGGCGAGGCCGTCATAAAAATGGAATTGAAATGAGAAAATATGTCTTCTTGATATGTTTGGTCACTGTGCTGACCGCCCGTGCCCAGGAGATTATCAGTCTGGCCGGTTCGTGGGACTTTATGGTAGAGCCTGACACGGCGGTTTTCGACTATCGTACGGCTGCGTTCGATGACTATGTCATGCTGCCCGGCTCGATGTTGACCAACGGCAAGGGCAATCCCGTTACGATAAAGACGCAGTGGACGGGTTCGCTGTACGATTCCTCGTATTACTTTAACCCTTACATGGAGAAATACCGGCAGGAGGGGCAGATGAAATTCCCCTTCTTCCTGACCCCCGAACGCCACTTTGTAGGTGCTGCCTGGTACCGCAAGCGGGTCTATATACCCCGCGACTGGTACGACCGTCGGGTGACCCTCTTCCTGGAGCGTCCCCACATTGAGACGAAGGCCTACGTCAACGGTAATGAGGTAGGCCGCGAATTGTCATTGTCAACGCCCCACCGATATGACATCACGCCCTACATCAAGCCGGGCGTCATCAACGAGATTTTCATCCGTGTCTATAATGGCATTGAGAATGTCTGTGTGGGACAGGACTCCCACTCGGTGACCGACCAGACGCAAGGCAACTGGAATGGCATCATCGGGCGGATGGAGCTGCAGGCACAATGGAAGCAACTGAGCATTGAGCACGTGAAGATAATCCCCGATCTTCATCGGAATACGGTGACGGTGGAGGTGACCTACGACAAGCACTTTTCCACTCTGGGTTCCAACCTCCAATTAGTGAGGGCCTACATCTACCAGCCAGGTTCCGGTAAGGGCGGTTTCGTCCAGGTTGGCGCCGTGTCGCAGCCCATCGTGAGTCGCAAGTCCAAGCTGGTGTTCAAGTATGAAAAATGTCAGCTGTGGGATGAGTTCCAGCCCAACCTCTACTATCTGGCTATTCTGGCGGGCGACGACGAATACAAGACCTCCTTCGGTCTGCGTGAGATTACTGTCAGCGGACGCCAGCTGTACATCAATGGCCGTCCGCTCTTCCTGCGCGGAACGGTGGAGAACTGCTGCTTCCCCGAGACGGGCTATCCCCCTACCGACGAAGATGAGTGGATGCGTATCTTCACCAAGATGAAGGAGTACGGCCTGAACCACGTGCGCTTCCACTCCTACTGTCCACCCGAGGCCGCCTTTGCTGCCGCTGACCGATTGGGAATGTACCTGCAGCCTGAAGGCCCCAGCTGGCCCAACCACGGCGTCAAACTGCGCCGGGGCATGAAGATTGACGAGTACCTGCTTGAAGAGTCGAAGCGCATCGTCGACGAGTACGGTCATCACCCCTCGTTCGTGATGATGGCTGCCGGTAACGAGCCTGCCGGCGACTGGGTCAGCTACTGCAACGACTGGGTGCGACAGATGAAGGACTATGATTCCACCAAGGTCTACTGCGGCGCATCGGTCGGTGGCGGCTGGGCGTGGGACGACGGCTCAGAATACCACGTCAAGGGTGGTGCCCGTGGCCTCGACTGGGACCGCCGAGCCCCCTCAAGCGACGACGACTACCAGAGTGGCATTGAGTATCCGCGTAACTACAAGGGCGGTGCGCCTAACAACAGTCCCATCATTGCCCATGAGCAGGGCCAGTGGTGCGCTTTCCCTGACTTCAAGGAGATTTCCCAGTACAACGGTGTCTATAAGGCCCGCAACTTTGAGATATTCCGTGACCTGCTGCGCGACAACGGCATGGAACAGATGAGCGAGAAATTCCTCATGGCCAGCGGACGACTCCAGACACTCTGCTATAAATATGAGATTGAGCGTAATCTCAGGACAAAGGACTATGCCGGTTTCCAGTTGCTCAGTCTGAACGACTACAGCGGTCAGGGCACGGCACTCGTCGGACCGCTCAACGTCTTCTGGCGCGAGAAGGGGTATGTCGATGAACGACAGTGGCTTGAGTTCTGCAACTATCTCGTACCCCTGGCCCGCTTCCCCCGTTTTGTCTATACCACCCGCGACACCCTACGTGTTCCCGTCGATGTCTATAATGCCTACCGTACCAAGGTGAACGAGGTGAAGGCCATCTATTATGTGACCAACGACAGCGGTCTCATCTTGAATAACGGTGTGCTTTCTGTTTCGGAGTTGATCATGGGCAAGACACCGTCCATCGGTACCGTCGAGCTGCCTCTCGACAGCATCGAAGCTCCCGCCAAGCTGACGCTCAGCGTGCAGTTCTCCAAGTACTTCAAGAACCACTGGGACTTCTGGGTATACCCCGAGCCGACGACTACGAAAGAATCTGGTGCTCCTCATCAGACGGTCCTCATCACCGACGACTATCAGAAGGCGCTTACTCAGTTGAAGCTGGGAAAGACCGTGCTGCTGACCGCTGCCGGAAAGGTGAAGCTGGGCAGCGACGTGGAGCAACACTATCTGCCCGTGTTCTGGAACACCTCGTGGTTCAAGATGCGTCCGCCCCACACCACGGGAGCCTATATCGACACCGCGCACCCCCTGTTCAAACATGACTTCCCCACCGACTCGTGGTCGAACCTCAACTGGTGGGAACTGCTGAACCGCGCCCAGGTCATGAACCTCATGGAGCTGCCCCGTGACTACCAGTCGCCCATCCAGCCTATTGACACCTGGCACGTATCCCGTAAGCTCGGCATGATTGTCGAGGCCAAGGTAGGGAAGGGCCGCCTGTTGATGACCACGATGGACATCACCAGCGACCTCGGCCATCGCCATGTAGCCCGCCAGATGCGCACCGCCATCCTCAGCTATATGGAGAGTGCTGACTTCAAGCCCACGCTGACGCTGACCCCCGAGGTGATTGAGCACTTCTTTACCCGTCAGGCTCCTGCTGTAAACATGTTCACCAACGACTCACCTGATGAACTCAAGCCGAAGTTGAAGTGACAGATTCGCTGAATGAACGCGTCTTTTCACTGAATATTTTTGGAGGAACTTGACAAAGTGAGTAAATTTGCATCGTAAACAAAACTGAATATATGGAAGAGATACTCCGACAGTTCGACCCCATTACGCTCGACGAGATGAGCGGCATCCGACTGATGAACCGCACCGATACGAAGTTCGTCACTACGCGCCCTATGCTGGAGCAACTGCTGCAGATGGCGCGTGCCGACTATTATGCACAGGACATTGGTGGGCAGCGCATTGCCGCCTACTACACCGTCTACTTCGACACGCCCGACTGTAATATGTATACCGTCCACGAGACGGGTCACACCAACCGTCAGAAGCTGCGTGTGCGTTCCTACGTCGACTCGCGCCTGAACTTCCTTGAGGTGAAAACCAAGAACAACAAGGGACGCACCAAGAAGAAACGCGTCTCGCTCGACGGTTTCAATCCCGACGACAGTTCTCTGTTCAATCTGCACTCTTCACTTTATGCCGACTTCCTGCATGAGCATCTCCGCTACGACCCGCTGACGCTCAGCCGCCAGTTAGAGAACCGCTTCAGCCGCATCACCTTGGTGAACAAGGGGAAGACCGAACGACTGACCATCGACACCAACCTGCGTTTCCATAACGTAGCCACCAACAGCGACCGCTCTATGGACGACATCGTCATCATCGAGCTGAAGCGCGACGGACTGGTTCCTTCACCTATCCTCCACATGCTTCGCGACCTGCGTATCAAGCCTCACGGTTTTTCGAAGTACGTCATCGGTTCGGCACTTACCAACCAGGGACTGCACTGCAACCGCATGAAGCCCAAGGTCCACGACATTGAGCGACTGCTGATCAAATAGAAAACCCAATAAAAACGTAAATAAACAATGACTGATTTCCTGACTTTTTCCCCGAGCTTTGCTCAGATGCTGGTGCGACTGTTCATCAGCTTAGTCGTAACGTGGTTCATCATCTTCCGCCTGTATTACAAGAAGAGTAAGCACCGCGAGTTCTGTTTCACCTTCATGCTCATCTCCATTGCCATCTTCTTCATCGTCTTCTTCATGGTCTTCGTGCTGGAGGATATGAAGGGCAAGACCTCGATGGGTATCGGTATCGGACTCTTCGGCATCTTCTCCATCATGCGCTACCGTACAGACGCCATGCCCGTTCGTGAAATGACCTACCTCTTCGTCATCATCGCCCTGGCGCTGGTCAATGCCATTGCCGAGGGAGTGCCCATGTTCGAACTGATTCTCACCAACCTCATTATTCTCGCTGCCGTCTGGATTTTCGAGACTACGCTGAAGACGAAGCCCACGAAGTACATCCAGTACGACCGTATGGAGCTCATCGTGCCCGAGAAAAAGGAAGAGCTGAAAGCCGACCTTGAGAAGCGCCTGGGCGTGAAGATCATCAAGGTGGAAGTGGGAGCTGTCGACTTTATCCGTGACATGGCAATGGTCCGCATCGTCTATGAAGGACTGCAGACGCCTGCCAACCAGAAACTGAAGCTCAAGAACTCTGAATTGACTGACTTCTGACCCCTGACCTCAGTTTTTCGAGGTCATGATGTCGAGCACCATGTTGTCGATGGGTCCCATGCCATCGGCACCGATGGCCGTCAGGTTGTGGATGCTCTTGTCCACGCAGTCATCGACGATGCCTTCCTCAGCCGTCACGCACTTGCCCTCCATCGAGAGCAGGGCCGAGAGCAGGGCGGTGCTGACGCCGCTGGTAATCTTCAGCGAGCACGAAGGCTTGGCACCGTCGCAGATCATGCCCGTCAGGTTGGCTATCATGTTCTTCACCGAGCGGCAGACGCGCTCGTAGTCGCCGCCCATGAGGTAGGTGATGCCGCAGCTGGAGCCTATCGAGGCCACGACGCAGCCGCAGAGGGCTGACAGCTTACCGAGCGACTGCTTAATATAAATAGAGGTGAGGTGGCTAAGTATCAGTCCCCGTATCAGTTCCTCCTCGGTATTCTCATTCTCCTTGGCATAGACGCAGACGGGGTTGGTGGCGCAGATGCCCTGATTGCCGCTGCCTGAGTTCGACATGACGGGAATCATGGCACCGCCCATACGGGCGTCGCAGGCCGAGGCCGTCCGCGAGATGATATGTGCAAAGATTGTGTTGCCGAAGATGCCCTTCGACAGCGGGCGGTCGATGGTTTTCCCCAAGTTATGGCCGTAGTTGCCCAACAAAGCCTCGCGGGCCGCGTTCATGTTTAGTTTGCGGGCTTCAAGGATGAAGCGTATCTCGTCGAGTGGGGCCGTGGTGGCGAAGTCATAGACCATGCGCATGTTCAGCGCAATCTCGTCCCTGTCCTCTTTTGGGGTTGCCGTCCGGTAGGTGGCGTCGCCGGCAACGAAGTGCGTGTGGCTGCCGGCAATGATGGCAGTCTCGCTACGATTGTCTGCCGTGCAAGTGACCTCGATGTAGAGTTTTTCGCAGTCGCCCTCTTTCCGGCGAATGTCAATGCGCTTCTCGTTGATGAACTGCTTGCCTTCCTCCAAAGCCTCGGGCGTCAGGTCCTTAAGCACTTCCAACTGGTACTCACTCCGTCCGATGAGGGCACCGAGGGCGATGGCGATGGGCAGGCCGATCATGCCGGTGCCCGGTATGCCGACGCCCATGGCGTTCTTCAGGATGTTGGCACTCAGCCGGGCTTCTATCCGCTCTGGCCTACAGCCTAACTGCTCGGTGGCCTTGGCTGTGCAGAGGGCTACGGCCATCGGTTCGGTACAGCCGATGGCAGGGACTACCTCCTGATGAATCAGCGCAATAATGCGCGCGCGTGTTTCCTTATTGATCATTGATGATGATATTTCGTTATAACGCTATTTCTTCAATCCTTTGTCCAGGAACTGCAGATAACCGTCGATGTCCTCGTCATAGGCGCGGCTGCCGGTCAGCGGCTTGCCCGTTGTGGGGTCAACGATGACGTAGAAGGGCTGGGCGTTGGCCCCGAACTTATGGCTCTGCAGGTAACTCCACTTGGCTCCGACGGTGCGCAGCGTCTTCTTGTTGCCCTCGGCATCGGTCACTTCGAAGGGTTCGGCCAGCGGCGTCTTGTCGTCGACGAAGAGCGAGATGAGCACGAACTCGTTTTTCAGCTTGTCGGCCACGCGAGGGTCGGTCCAGACAGCAGCCTCCATCTTGCGGCAGTTGACGCAGCCGAAGCCCGTGAAGTCGATAAACGCCGGTTTGCCCTGAGCGCGGGCTGCAGCCATTCCGGCCTCGTAGTCGGTATATTGTGCCTCGACGGTCTTGGTGTTCATGTTGAAGTCCTGCGTGTTCATCGGCGGAGCAAAGGCGCTGACGGCCTTACAGGGAGCCCCCCAGAGGCCGGGCACCATATAGACGGCGAAGGCCAGCGACACCAGTCCACCCATGATGCAGACCACGGGCTTGGGCTTGTTCAGCTCGCCGCCGATTTCGTCTTCCTGGAACTTCAGCCAGCCACAGAGGTAGGTGCCGAGCAGTCCGAAGATGACGATCCACAGCGATAGGAACACCTCGCGGTCGAGGATATGCCAGCCGTAGGCCAGGTCGGCCACCGACAGGAACTTCAGGGCGAAGGCCAGTTCGATGAAGCCGAGCACCACCTTCAGCGTCGTCATCCATGAGCCCGACTTCGGGGCCTGCTTCAGCCACGACGGGAATAGGGCGAAGAGCGTGAACGGCAGGGCCAGGGCCAGTGCAAAGCCGAACATGCCGATGGCCGGAGCCAGCCAGTTGCCGCTGGTGGTCGTCTCGACGAGTAGCAGGCCGATGATGGGTGCCGTACACGAGAACGACACCAGCACCAGCGTGAAGGCCATGAGGAAGATGCTGAGCAGTCCGCTCGTTGTCGAAGCCTTCGAATCGACGGCGTTGGCCCATGAGTCGGGCAGCTTGATTTCAAACCATCCGAAGAATGACAGGGCGAAGACCACCAACAGCAGGAACAGGAAGATGTTGAAGACGGCATTCGTGGACATGGCATTCAGCGTGTCGCTGCCGAAGAGGCCCGTCACCAAGAGTCCTAATCCCAAGTAGATGACGATGATGCTCAGACCGTAAGTCACGGCGTCCTTGATGCCTTTCCGCTTGTCTGTCTTTGCCCGCTTCAGGAAGAACGAGACGGTCATTGGGATGATGGGCCAGATGCAGGGCATGCAGACGGCCAACAGTCCGCCGACGAAGCCCATCAGGAGCAGGTAGAGCAGGGAGTGGTCGGTCAACGGCTTGTCCTCGCCTTCCGCCTGCAACTCGCTGATGACGGGAGTCCATAATCCTTCGTCTTCTGCTCTGGAATTAGAAATGAGAGGTGAGGTATCAGAAATGGTGTCGGCTATCGCGGTATCGGTTACCGCAGCCTCTTCTGTCGCGTTGGCATTTTTCACTTCTTCATTTTCATTTTTCACTTCTACTTTCTCATTTTTCACTTCGCCAGAGGCGGAAAACTCCACTTGCGTCGGCGGCATACAGCTCTTGTCGTTGCAGGCACCGAATTCCAGGTAGCAGTCTATCGAGTATTGAGACTTGGTGAACTTTACCTTCTGCACAAACGTCACGGCGTTCTCGAAGAACTTCAGCTCCATGCCGAACATCTCGTCGAACTTCTTGATTTCCTTGCCCCGCGGCGTGAACTTGCCAACTTTCTCTACGCCCTCCATCTTCACCGCGTTGAATGTCGCCTCGATGGGGCCGTCCTGTCCCAGGTCGGTGGAGTAGACATGCCACCCCGCGTCAATCTTGCCTGTGAATACAATCTCGGCCTCGGCACCCTTCCCCATCTTCAGTTCCGATGTGAAGTGTACCGGGTCAACCATCTGTGCCTGAGCAGTTATGGCAACCACCATCAGCATCAGGATAAATGAAAGTCTTTTCATTTTCTATTTGTTTCTATCCGTTCTTTTTTGTTCTTCCAATCTTAATACGCGTAAGGTGGTTGCAAAGGTACTAAATATTTCTGGCTTTTAGAAACTTTTCTGCATTTTCTTTCGATTTGAATAATTTTACCTAAAAACTTGCATTATTCTAAATCTTAAAACTCTGTAAACAATCTCAAAAAAGGGGAGTATTTTGTACGTCGTACAGGGAATTGCGCTATCTTTGCAGGGATGAATAGAAAGATACGCAATTCCTTTGCCGTTTTCGCGGTGATAGCCATGTGGGGTGCGCCGCATACTCTCAAATCCCAGACGCCTCAGCAATGGCGCGACTCGCTGGCGGTACTTAACCGGCTGATTGATGAGCAGCCGCGCTCTACCGACCTACGTCTGCGCAAGGCTGCCGTCAATATCGAGTTAGGACAATGGGAGTATGCCGTCGAGGAGTATGGCAACGTCTTGAGGATTGACCCCGAGAACCTGGCTGCGCTTTATTATCGGGCCTACGGCAATACCCATCTGCGACAATACCAGCTGGCACGCAACGACTACCAGACTTTCCTGCAGCTGTCGCCTCTACACATGGAGGCACGATTGGGGCTGGCGATGGTGAACGAGAAGATGGGGCGCAGGACGGATGCTTTGGACCAGTATAACCAGTTGGTCGAGATGTTCCGCGACTCTGCCGTCTGCTATGCCGCACGTGCAGCTTTCGAGATGACTATCGACCAGACGGAGACTGCGCTCTATGACTGGGGCGAGGCCATCAGGCTTGAACCGCGTAATGCCGACTACGTCGTGACGAAGGTTGACCTGCTGATGAAGTTGAACCGATGGAAGGAGGCGCGCGAGGAATTAGAAAAAGCACTCCAGCGGGGCGTTCCCCGAGGAGTGCTTAAAGAGTGGTTCGACAAATTCCCGAAGGCTACTCGATAACCACGAGTGCCTCGTCCTCCATGACGCTCTGTCCTACCTGGACACAGATGGCCGTCACCTTGCCCGACTTCTCGGCCTGCAGGTTGTTGGCCATCTTCATGGCTTCCAGTACGATGACATTGTCACCAGCCTGGACTTCCTGACCTACCTCGACCAGGATGTCGGTGATGACGCCAGGCAGCGGAGCCTTCAGGGCGTTGGCCTTGTTGGGAGCGGTACCGGTTGCTGGCTCGTTGGCAGCACCTGAAGCGGCGGCACGTACGACGGGCTTCTTCTTCTCGGGCGCGGCTTCGCGTTCCATTTCCACCTTGAACTCTTCACCGTTGACGGTCAGCGTGGCCACGTTGTCGGTAATGTCGCCGATGACTACTTCGTATTTGTTTCCGTTGATGGTATACTTATACTCTTTCATGTCTCAAATGTGTGATTTAGGGGTGAGCTGTCATCGACAGGGATGCAAGGTTCCACATCGTCGTGTGGTCGGCTATCGTGATGATGCCGGTCTCCACGTCGTGAACGTTGTTACCCAGATGCTCATGCAGTGCAAGTGCAATGGCAGCATAAACTTCGTTCTTGTTCATAGATGTGTCTCTTGATTACATTGGAATGTTACCATGCTTCTTGGCGGGCAGGGCGTCGCGCTTGGTAGCCAGCTGGGCCAAACCGCGGCAGATGCGGAAACGCGTGTTGCGCGGCTCAATGACATCGTCGATGTAGCCGTACTTGGCTGCCTGATAAGGATTGGCGAACAACTCGTTGTACTCGTCCTCCTTCTCGGCGATGAAGGCCTTGACGTCCTCGCCTGCCTCCTTCTTGGCCTTGGCCTCCTTGGCATAGAGCACGGCGGCGGCACCGCTGGCACCCATCACGGCAATCTCGGCTGAGGGCCATGCGTAGTTGAGGTCGGTGTGAAGCTGCTTAGAGCCCATCACGATGTGTGAACCACCGTAAGACTTACGCAGCGTGACCGTAATCTTGGGAACAGTAGCCTCGCCGTAAGCGTAGAGCAGCTGGGCACCGTGCAGGATGACGGCGTTGTACTCCTGACCCGTGCCGGGCAGGAATCCGGGAACGTCGACCAGCGAGACAATAGGAATGTTGAAGGCGTCGCAGAAACGGACGAAGCGGGCACCCTTACGTGAAGCGTTTACGTCGAGCACACCAGCGTAGCAGGTAGGCTGGTTGGCCACGATACCTACGCTCTGGCCGTTGAAGCGGGCGAAGCCGACGATAATGTTACGGGCGAACTTGGGCTGCACCTCGAAGAACTCGCCGTTGTCGGTAATAGAGCCAATGACCTTATACATATCGTAAGCCTCGTTGGGGTTCTCGGGGATAATCTCGTTCAGCGAGTCCTCCAGACGGTTGATGGGATCGTCGCACTTCTTGCGGGGAGCCACCTCCATGTTGTTCGAGGGGATGTATGAGAGCAGCGTCTTGATCATCTGCAGTCCCTCCTCCTCGGTCTTGGCTGTGAAGTGGGTCACACCCGACTTCGTGCTGTGAACCGATGCGCCACCGAGGTGCTCCTGGTCGATGTCCTCGCCCGTGACGGTCTTCACCACCTTCGGACCTGTGAGGAACATATAAGAGGTGTTCTCCATCATCAGCGTGAAGTCGGTCAGGGCAGGGCTGTAAACAGCACCACCGGCGCAGGGGCCGAAGATGCCGGAAATCTGGGGAATGACACCCGAGGCGAGGATGTTACGCTCGAAAATCTCAGCGTAGCCAGCCAGGGCGTTGATACCCTCCTGAATACGGGCACCACCCGAGTCGTTGATACCGATGACGGGAGCACCCATCTTCATACCCATGTCCATTACCTTACAGATCTTCTGGCTCATGGTCTCAGAGAGTGAACCAGCGTGGACGGTGAAATCCTGTGCGAAGACGAAGACCAGACGGCCGTCGATGGTTCCACTACCGGCCACCACACCGTCGCCGGGGAACTGTTTCTTCTCCATGCCGAAGTTGTGGCAACGGTGCTCCTTGAACATATCGTACTCCTCGAACGAACCTTCGTCGAGCAGCATGTCGATACGCTCGCGGGCCGTATACTTACCGCGCTCGTGCTGCTTCTGGATTGCTTTCTCACCACCACCGAGACGGGCCTGTTCGCGCTTCTCGATGAGTTGCTTAATCTTTTCTAATTGCTTTGACATTGTCGTATTTCAATTCTTTAATTCTTCAATTCTTAATTGTTACTCCGGGTGTTCACAAAGCTCTGTGAGGATGCCACAGGTAGACTTCGGATGCAGGAAGGCAATGTTCAGACCCTCGGCGCCTTTGCGTGGCTTCTCGTCGATGATGCGTACACCCTTCTCGCTGACCTCAGCCAGCGCATTGGCCACACCGTCCTCAATGCAGAAGGCCACGTGGTGTACACCCTTGTTGCCCTTGTCGAGCCACTTCTGGATGGTGCTCTCGGGTGATGTTGGCTCCAGCAGTTCCAGCTTCACCTCGCCGCACTTCAGGAAGGCAGTCTTAACCTTCTGGTCTTCCACTACTTCAGTTGCATAACACTCTAAACCCAATACGTTCGTGAAGAACGGTAGGCTCTCTTCGATACTCTGGACGGCTATGCCCAGATGCTCAATGTGTGAAATCTTCATATTGCTAAATCAATTAGGTATATAAATTTTTTGCAAAGGTACGAAAGATATATGAAAAACGCGTCTTTTTTTTGCTTTTTTATAAAAAAAGAAGATTGCCGCCCGAGAGGGACGGCAATCTCTGTGTTAGGTGATAGTTCCTGTTGTATGTCTGGGTTACCATTTCTTAATGACACCATCACCAATCAGTTCGTCCAGATTGTAGTACTTCGTGTTGTCACCCGATTGATACCAACTCTTGCATTGGGTATAATTCTGTGCCCAGGTAATAAAGTCCTTATAGGCAACGGTGATGGATACGGACTCCTGTGGATACTGGAAGTCTTCAGGAACGATGATGGCGCATGGGGGAACACCCATTGTAGAAATGCTGATGATATTGCCACCCTGAGTTGCATTCTCGATATAAATCTTCTTGAGGTATTCGGGAATAGTCATTGACGGGTCGACATCGACGTATCGGGCCTGAACTTCACGGTGTGTACCACCAGGCTTGGTATTGACGAAGCGGTGCCCCTGTGCATCGGGTGTTGTAGCGCGGAATATTTGGTGGACTTCCTGATCATTCAGATCCCAGCCCTCGGCTCCGTGTATGATAACATCGTCATCAGCACCACAAGCTATTAAGGCTAGCGAGAGAGTCGTGGCGTCAACACGCGAACAGCGCAGAACAACATCGTTAAGGTCGTAGTCGGCAGTGAGGGGACGGTCTTCGAAGCACATGGTGTAGGCCTGATGCTGGGTTCTGTCCTCAATCATGTCTTCATACATGTAGATGCCGCTTTCAACTTGGTTATTGCTGAGGCTCATGACGGTCTGGCGGTTGGCATTGTCAGGCTCAATGGCCAAGGCTTTCTTGACCTGCGTGCTGGTGACACCGCCAATTTCGAGGATGACATCGCTATACTGTGTGTCGGCACCTTCCTCGAAGCAGAGATAGGTCTTGCCGTTGGCCGTGAACGTAGCCATGCGCGGATCGTCGTTTTTCATCGAATAGTCTGTGATGGCAGTCTTGAACTGTCCGAAGGTGTTGATTTCCTTGTTCAGGTCGCCACAGCCATACATACATCCGTACTTGTCGTTCTTCAGGGCACCGTCGTTGTACTTCGTAGTGCCATTATCCTTTCTTATCATGAAGCCAATGCGGTAGCCGTCAGGAATTATAATATCTTCGGCGTTTTTGATGAATTCAATTTCGCCAAAGTCAATATTTGCCATCATCTTATCAGGTTTGCTACCTTCATAGGTTTCTAAATACCATTTGATATAGTCTCCATCATTTTCTGGCTTGTTGAGAGCAACTCGATAACTACCAGCCTTTCTTCCAATGTCAGAGCCTAAATAAGCCCAATTCGACTTGATGAGAATATAACCATCCTTTTCAATTATATCATATAAGTTGTTTTTTAGCTTGTTCTTATCATTAGAATAATTTGTGTATTCTCCCTTATCATTACCTGTAATGAGATAATATTGTGAACCGATGTTATATAAGATATGCTTGCCATCATAATCGAAAATCTGCCAGAGCTGATTTGCAATTTTGTCAGTATCTTCTTCTTTAGTTGCTAACTTTGGGGACTGATTGTCTGTTGCCCCCAAAAATGTTAAATACAAATCTTTTCCGTTATCTTTCTTTCCATGTCGTATGCGATATACATTGCTATCTGTGGTTGCCAAGTCGTGTTTCAAATTATTAAAGAACTCACTGGGATCTCCATAGTAGGGGAGGATATACTCATGCAGTCTGAGGAAATTCTCGTCTCTTGCAGTCTTTACGATACCGGTCTTTTCCTCGAATTTAGCTCTTTCCAGTCCAAGATCGATGGCCTTGAACTTAGGCAGCGACTTGATGTAATCAGTCTCGGAGGTACCTGCGGGAACATCGCCTACCTTATAATAGTAATAGTAGATGTCGCACATGTAAGCTTCGGTTGAAGCCAGCTGGATGGGACTCAGCGTAATGGCGGCTTTACCGTTGCTGACCAGATGGTTGCTGAAGAACTTGACGGCACTGCCCTCGCGAATCAGGCTCAGGTTGTCACGTTTGCCACGTACGCCTTTGGGGTCATCGCGGTAGAGCGAGGCGTCAAAGATGTCCTGAAGGGTGGCCTTGTCTTCTTCGGTAAACGGTGTGGCGTCTCTGTAGATGGTGTTACGGTCCATTGTCCAGCTGCCGGAAGCCGTAAGGCCAGAAGGACACCACAGACGGTCGTTTTCCCAGTTCTTATCTTTCCAGTTACTGAAGGTAGCATCTTCCGACAATGCACGGCCGGCATTGAACGACAAGAAGGAGTCGCTGAACTTCAGTTGAATCTGGGAGATGTCAGGCAGGTCGCCAGCAGCCCTGGTAAAGCCAATACCGCGAGTCGTGGCAGAACTTTGGAAGGATACCTTCGACTCGGTCATATTGAAACCTTTGATGAAGTAGTTCCCCTTATCGTCGACGCAGGCGGCAATCAATCGTGTATAGATGTTGGGGGCATCGTAGTTTAAGGTTACGACGTCGCCCTTGCTGGCAGAGGCTTCTGCCAATATTTTTGCCTGGTCGTTCATGAAGGGAGATTCTGTCAGAATCTGAACTTTTACAATATTCTGTAGGCTGGCATCTGCCGTAATGCTTATGGTGCCAGTAGTGATACTGTTCCAGTCCTGATTGGGGTCAATCACGCCGAGAAGTTTCTCAGCGTTGCTTTTGACAAACTCTGAATGGTCAATGTCAAAGTCGTGTCTACAGCCAATGAGGGTCGTTAGTCCCAAAGCTAATAATAATATTTTCTTCATAATGCCCGAATTGTTTGTTTATGGCTACAAAGATAGCAAAATGTTGGAGAGTTCCAAGTCGGTTTAGTCTTGGAGCCTTGATTATTAAAGATATTTAACAGAAAATGTGGAATGATTTTCCCCTTTTCTATAATTCAATGGTAATTTTTCCGTTTATCTGCCTTCCCGTCAGATAGTTGGGGACGGCCCATTGGCGCGAGGTGACGTCGGTCACCCAGTAGTAGCTGTTGACGTTGGATATGTCCAAGAGATTGAGGCAGTCGATGCCGAGCCATACATTTTTCACCCTGAACTGATCACTTCGTACTCCCTGATAGGCCAGCCAGGCCATTCCGATGTCTGCACGCTTGTAGGCCGGAGCGCGGAAGTTCTGCTGCTCGATGCCTCGATGGGGAGCGCCGAAGGGCAGTCCGTCGGCGTAGGCCAGGCGGAGGGTCATCTTCCATCGCTCGGTGCCGGGGAAGTAGTCGGTGAAATGGAGGTTGACGGCATAGCGCTGGTCGGTGGGCAGTGGGAAGTACGAGCCTCCGTCCATCTTCTGCCCCGTCTTCATCAGCGAGAAGGTGAGCCAGGAGTCAGTACCGGGAACGAACTCGCCGTAGAGCTTCAGGTCGAGTCCGGTGGCATAGCCTGAGCAGAGGTTCTCGCCGTAGTAGGTGATCTTGACATTCTGCACGTTATAGGGGATGAGGTTCGACAGGGCCTTGTAGTAGGCTTCGGCGGTGAAGCGGAAGGGGCGCTCGGCCATGCGGAAGCGGTAGTCGAAGGCACCGATGAACTGCAGGGAGCGCTGGCTCTTGATGTGCTCGTTGAGGGTGACAACGGTTCGTCCGCCATAGGTCGTCGTGTCGCGCAGTTCCTTGAAGAAGGGTGCCTGATAGTAGAGACCTGTGGCCAGACGGAAGGTGATGTTCTCGTTGAATGAGGGCACGATACCTAACGAGACGCGGGGCGAGACGGTGGTCTCGCGGTTCCACGACCAGTTGCTGAAGCGCACGCCGTAGTTCAGCGTGAAGAACGACTCGGAGGCCGACTGCCAGCGGAAGGTGTCCTGCAGGTAGCCCTCGATGCGGCGCGAGGTCATCTTGTTCTTCGAACTGAGCGTATAGATGAGGTCGAGCCGGTCTTCGGCGTGTGGAACGGAGTAGCCGCTGGAGTCGCGCATCTCGTATTCACGGCTGTGCTCTCTGATGCGCTCCCACTTCATTGTCAGTCCGGCCTCCAGTTCATGACGGCGGAAACGGCGGTTGGCCATCAGCTTAAGGCTCTGTACGTCGGCAGTCAGGTAGTTGCGGGCATGCTCCATATAGGTGCCTACACCGAGGTTTTCTGACGACTGGCTGTCGTCGAGCCAGTATTGGCCCTGTATGTCGTAGGTCTCCTGCTCCTTGGTGTGGAAGGCCGAGGCAATGAGCTTGACGGTAGCCGAGTCTGTCAGATGGCGGGCGATGGAGAGGGTGCCGAAGTAGGTGCGGAAGACGTCCTTCTCCTGACCGTCGAAATACACCTTGAACGACTTCACGTCCTGCATCGTGCCGAAGCTGGTCTCACGGTCCTTGGGTATGAATTCGTATTTGTTCTCAGAGATGTTGCCTATGAGGTCGACCGTCCACCGCCGACTGGGTGTCCAGCTCATGTAGGTCTGATAGTCCAGGAAGTTGGGTTTGTATTCGCCCGTCGTCTCGAGTGAGCCCAAGAGGTAGCGGTTGGTCTTGTAGCGCAGTCCGTGGCTCATGGTGAAATGTTTGCTGTTGACACCCAGATAGGCACTTCCGCCCAGGAGCGAGGCCGTTAGCGTGCCTTCGGTGCGCTCAGGTTTGCGGTAGGTGATGTCGAGCACCGACGACATCTTGTCGCCGTATTTGGCCTCGAAGCCGCCGCTTGAGAAGGCCACCTTCTCGACCATGTCCGAGTTGATGATGCTCAGTCCCTCCTGCTGTCCCGAGCGGATGAGCAGGGGGCGATATACTTCCACATTATTTATATAGACGACGTTCTCGTCAAACGAGCCTCCGCGTACATTATACTGACTTGACAGTTCGTTATGGGTAGAGACGCCCGCCTGCTGCTGAATCATCTCCTCGACGGCGTTTCCCGTGACAGACGGCGCGTTCTTTATGTTCTTGATGTCCAGTTGTTCGGTGCCTGTCGTCTGTCGCCGTTGTTCGGTGATGACGACGTCCTGTAGCGACTCCTGCTGGTGCAGGGTAATCTGTACGGTGAGGTTTCCACGGGGACGGACAAAGGTGCGGACGCGTGGACGATAGCCTACCATGGAGAACCTAACATTAACGGAGTCAGTTGATTGTAGGGTGATGTTAAATTCACCCTTTAGGTTAGTCATTGTCAGTTTTCCTTGTTCCAGACAGGTGACAGAGGCTAGTTCCAATGCGTTGCCCTCATCATCGACGACCTTGCCCTTGAGCGTGAAATTGTCAGCAAAAGCGTGACCTACAGCCATGAGCAATAGGCAGACGGTGAGTATATGTCGGTAGATATTCTGTTCCATTTATAGATAATAACGTATGTTTTTCTACTTTATTGCATAAGAAAATCGTCCTTTTCTTTTGATATTCGGTTAAATTCGTGTAACTTTGCACCAAAATTAGCGTTAGAAGATGAATTCACAAAATACGCCTATTCACGTAAGACTTTGGCACCGTGACTTTTGGCTCATGTCTATTGCCAACATGCTGTTGGCGATGGCGGTCTATATTCTTGTGCCTTCATTCCCCATTTGGCTGCTTGAGACCGAGCGTTTTTCGCAACTCGAGGTCGGACTGTCGATGGGGGCCTTTGCTCTGGGACTGTATCTGTTCGGGCCGTTCTGCTCCTGGCTGGTGCAGCGTTTCCGGCGCAACCGTATGTGTATCTACTCCATAGCATGCATGATAGGGTGCGTCTCCATCCTTTATTATGTACAGGGGTTACATAGTGGCTTTGTGGAGTTCTGGGTCATCCTGATGCAGCGCATCCTGCTGGGAGCCACGTTCGGACTGGCTCAGATGATCCTGTCGAGTACGCTCATTATCGACACCAGCGAGTCAGACAAGCGTACGGAGGCTAACCACTCGGCGGCGTGGTTCTCACGTTTTGCGATGAGCATTGGCCCTATTGTGGGACTTGTCCTGTTCTATTATCAGAATTTTGATACCGTCCTGCTGTCGTCCGTATTTTGTGCAGCCTGCGCCATTGTGCTCATCCTGACGGTCAACTTCCCCTTCCGTTCGCCCAGCGATATGGTTCGTGTCTTTAGTCTCGACCGTTTCTTCCTGCCCAGCGGATTCCCGTTATACCTTAATCTGCTGCTGATCATGACGGTGGTCGGCATGCTGATGTCGCTGGGGCTGAGCGATCGTTTCTATGCGGTCATCATGGTGGGGTTCCTCTTTGCGCTGCTGGCCCAGCGGTTCGTCTTCCGCGATGCTGAGTTGAAGAGCGAGGTCGTCACTGGCCTTATCCTCCTGATAGCTGTGCTTATCATGATTTATACGCGTCCGCTGCCCATCGTCTGGTACATTGCCCCGCTGTTTCTGGGCATGGCTATCGGCATCATCTGTTCCCGTTTCCTGCTGTTCATGATTAAGCATAGCCGTCATTGCCAGCGCGGAACATCTCAGAGCATGTATTTCCTGAGCTGTGAGACGGGTGTCGCCCTTGGTCTCGGCCTCGGCTACGCCTTCTTCATGAACGACGACCATGGTCTGCTCATTACCGCCCTGGTGCTGACCGTCGCCTCGCTCCTGATGTATAACTACTATACCCACGGGTGGTTCCTGAGCCATAAGAACCGGTAATGGCAAATGACATTTTACTTTCGGAACTGAATGACAGTCAACGTGAGGCTGTGCTCTTCTGCGACGGTCCTTCTCTGGTCATAGCCGGAGCAGGATCGGGAAAGACGCGTGTGCTGACTTACAAAATTGCCTGGCTTCTGGAACAGGATTTGAAGCCCTGGAATATTTTGGCTTTGACTTTTACCAACAAGGCGGCGCGGGAGATGAAGGAGCGCATAGGCCGACTGGTAGGCGAGGAGCGGGCCAGGTATCTGCAGATGGGAACGTTCCACTCCGTGTTTTCGCGAATACTTCGTGCCGAGGCCGACAAGTTAGGCTTCAATGCCAATTTCACCATCTACGACCAGACGGATGCACGTTCATTAGTGAAGACGATTATCAAGGAGATGGGACTTGACGACAAGGTGTATAAACCGGCCTCAGTGGCCGACCGTATCTCGATGGCGAAGAATCATCTCATTCTTGCTGGCCAGTATGGTCAGACGGCATGGGCTCGAGACGATGCCTACGGTAAGCGGCCGCAGATAGCCAATATATATATAAGGTATGCAGAACGTTGTCGACAGGCTAACGCGATGGACTTCGACGACCTGCTGGTCTATACCTATGTCCTATTCAACAATCACGAGGATGTCAGACAGAAGTATGTTGAGCGGTTCCAGTTTGTGCTTGTCGACGAGTATCAGGACACGAACTTTGCCCAGCAGGCCATCGTGCTGCAGCTGACAAGGGAACGCCAGCGGGTTTGCGTTGTCGGCGATGACGCCCAAAGCATCTACAGTTTCCGTGGGGCGAACATTGACAATATCCTGAACTTTCAGAAGGAGTATAACAATGTGAGGCTGTTCAAACTGGAACAAAACTATCGTTCGACACAGTTGATTGTGCAGGCGGCCAATTCACTCATCAAGAAGAATGAACGCCAGATACCGAAGGACGTATACAGTAAGAATGACGTGGGTGAGCGGTTGACGCTGAAACCCGCCTACAGCGACCGCGAGGAGGCGATGATAGTGTGTCAGGACATTAAGCGGATACGACGGGAGGACGGGGGCGAATGGAGCGACTTTGCCATCCTGTACCGTACGAACTCACAGAGCCGAAGTTTTGAGGAGCAGATGCGTAAGGACAATATCCCTTACAGGATTTACGGCGGACTGTCGTTCTATCAGCGCAAGGAAATCAAGGACGTGATAGCCTACTTCCGACTGGTGGCTAATCCTGACGACGAGGAGGCTTTCAAGCGCATTATCAACTACCCGACGCGTGGTATTGGCGATACGACCGTAGGGAAGATTATCCAGACGGCACAGACCTACGGCGTCAGCCTGTGGAAGGTGATATCGGAACCTGTCTTGTTCCCAACGGGTTTAAGCAAGGGGACGATGACGAAGATAGATAAGTTCCGTGACTTGGTGCAGGGCTGGCGCGACCGTATGCAGACGGAGGATGCCTATACGTTAGGTCACGACATCATCATGTCGAGCGGCATCAGTAAGGAAATCTACAGCAGCCGTAATCCTGAGGACATTTCTCGTCAGGAGAACTTAGAGGAATTCCTTAGTGGTATGCAGGACTTTGTGGAGAGCCGTCGTGAGGAGGGTCAGGGTGAGCAAGTGTATCTGCCCGACTTCCTGCAGGAGGTTGCGTTGCTGACCGACCTGGACAGCGACAATGGTGATGATAATAATAAGGTGACGCTGATGACCATCCACTCGGCCAAGGGACTGGAGTTCCCGACGGTCTTCGTGGTAGGACTGGAAGAAAATATCTTCCCGAGTCCTATGTGTACCAACTCCCTGCGTGAACTGGAGGAGGAGCGCCGTCTGCTTTATGTGGCCATTACCCGAGCCGAGCGTCATTGCATCATGACTTGTGCCCAGAACCGTTTCCGCTATGGACGTATGGAGTATGATACGCCGTCGCGCTTCATCAAGGACTTTGACCCGCAGCTGATTCGGGTGATGTCAGAGAAGGGTGGGGATGAAGAGTCCTATACCCGAGGCTATCGTCAGACGACGAGCCGCGGGAGGGATTGGATGCAGAATCCGCGCCCTGTGGCCACCCAGTTCAAGGCTGACCCCAGGCCAAGGCTTGTTGCAGTCCCTAAGCCCGAACCACCTGTCAATCCGTTTGTTTCGAAGTCGTCGGACGATGGTTTGCAAGAGGGCAGCGTCATTGAGCACCAGCGGTTTGGCGTGGGGCGTGTCATCAAGATAGAGGGGAGTGGTGAAAACCGGAAGGCCACCGTGGAGTTCAAGAATACGGGCACAAAGCAGCTACTGCTGAAGTTTGCCCGCTACAAGGTCATCTCATAACGACTCGTCGTCAGGCTTCGAAATAAGGCGCTTCTGCTGTTTGGGCAGATGCGCCTTTTTCCGTAGCCAGGCCTCTTTGCGGGCTTCGTAGTCCTGCTGATGCTTCTCAAGATAACCGTCAGCCATGGGAGATATTACTGGTCAAACTTTCCGTAGACAATGATGATTTTGACGGGGTCCAACGGGTTCTGGCTGCCTCCGACGAGCCGGGTGCTCGCTATGTTGAGGTAATGATCGAAGGCCGTGGCCACCGTACTGTTGCTTGACGAGGTTGTCGTCGAGACTTTGATGGGCACCAGCACCACCTTGTTCCAGTCTGGATGGTTGGCCTCCCAGTTGGGATCAGCCGACGTTTCCTTTTGCTTCATCTGATGCATCTTTGTGATCAGCGTCGTGATGTTGCTGAAGGTGTATGTGTTGGTGCCGCTGGCGTATGCCGTATAGTAGCTTGTCAAGTTGTCGGGAACCTTGCTGTGCTCGAAGAAGGTGTACAGACTGTCCTTGGGAATCATCAGCAGGTAGGGCGGTATCTGTAGTTCCTTGTCGTAATGCTTGTTGTTGAGGCGCTGGAAACTGAGTTTCGCCGTCAGGATGGAGTCGTCCTGATGATGGCTGAAAATCTCGTCAACGGGTAACGTCGCCTCAGTAAACAGGCCGGCAGGCGCCTTGATGTAGGTGCAGGTATTGTCGGCGGCCAACTCTTGTAGCTTGGACTTCTCGTTGGTGATGGTCGTGGTCTGCAGCACTTCGCTCGTTCCTGCGAGGGTCTGGATGTCCGTATGGGTAGAGTCCTCTGTGACGACTTTGTCGTAGACCATCTGCAGGCCGGCGTAGGAAACCTCTGTGTACAGACCTTCGCCGTCGGTCACCGTCATGTAGAATCCCGGACAGACGTTGTGGATAAAGGAGTATGAATTCTTGAAGTACTCAGGATGGTCGTAGTACTGGTGCATGATGTAGGTGCCGTAGTTCTTATAGGTGACACCGTTCTTGTCCGTATAGGGTTTGTCCAGCCTGATGCTGACGAATGGGTATTGATGGCGGATGCTCTCGTCGTCCTCCGACAAGTCGTAGTGACTGAAGACCTTGTCCTCATAGAAGGACCCCTCCTGTACTAATCCTTCCTTGATGGGGTCATAGTTGGAATAGTAGTATTTGTCTTCCTCCATGGGACTGCTCAACTCCCAAATCCTCATCTTCATGGCTGCCAGCGTGTCGCTCACGGCAGTCGGGGCCTTCAGGATGAACAGTAGTTGACAGGAGTCAACACAGGCTCGTCCGTCATATTTGTTGAGGATGGTGCTCTCATCAGGCAGGCTGAACGACTCCTGGATGTTGAGCTGTGTCATAAAGTTGCTTTTTACATAGGTGCCCGTCTCTGAGTCTTTCAGGTTGCCAATGCAGCAGTAGCTGCTTTTTATCAGCACGGAGTCGGCCATGATGGTGTGCGTAGATACCTGATAGTCGGCAGAGCTCGTCGTCAGCCTGTCGGCCGGACCTGTCAGCGTGTTTCCTAAGTCGAGGGTTTCATCATTACATGCAGAGAACGCCATCATGGCAATGGCAGTCCCTGTCAGCAAAAAATGTCTTTTCATTGTGTTCTTTTCTATTCTTCCGGACAAATCTGGTTATAGAATTCTTCGTAGGCATCGGCGAAGTCTTCCTTGAAATCCAATACGGGGACATTCTCCTCCTGGGCGTGTGTCACCAGGTTCTGGTTGACATCGGCTGATGCCAGGACAATGCCGTCGGAATAGTCGATGGCCAGCTTGCCCATTTCCTCGAAGTCGAAGTTGTCGTTGTAGGACGTCAGCAGTTCTGCTTTCGCGTCGCGGAACTCCACGCATTTCTTGAAGTTCTGCCCCAGGTCTTTCTGCAGGGTTTTGGTGAACAGCGAGGTGACCACCTTCGTGTTGGCGAACGACGGTTCGTCGTGATAGGCAGTCTTGATGTAGAGGGGCACGACGGCGCTCATCCATCCTTGGCAGTGGATGATGTCGGGCACCCAGCGCAGCTTCTTCACAGTCTCCAATACGCCGCGGGCAAAGAAAATAGCACGTTCACCATTGTCAGGATAGTCATTGCCCATCTCGTCTTTCTCCATCTGTCGTCTGGAAAAATAGTCGTCATTGTCAATGAAGTACACCTGGACGCGGGCCTGCTGGATAGAGGCAACCTTGATGATAAGCGGGTGGTCAGTATCATTGATGATAAGATTCATTCCCGACAGGCGGATGACCTCATGCAGTTGTCCGCGACGCTCATTGATGGTTCCCCATTTGGGCATAAATGTGCGGATTTCGTGTCCCTTCTCCTGCATAGCCTGCGGAAGGGCCTTTCCCATGATTGACATTTCTGTTTCGGGGACGTAGGGAGTGATTTCCTGATTGATGAATAATATCTTCTTCTTTGCCATCTTATAAGTTTTTATCCTTTGCAAAGGTACGGATTTTTTTTCACAAACAGGCTGTTTGGGGTGGGTTTTTACGTTTTTTTGGGAAAAAACGGCCATTTAGTCACGGTATATCCATGATAATAGGGCATTTATCCATCTGATGGAGGAGCGGAACCAGCGGTAGGTGCTGACCGGTTTCCCGCCGAATCTCAGGATGAATTCTCGGTAGGGATTGTGCGAAAAAGGCAGGCCGACGTCCAGGAAAAAGATATGCTGATACCCCCGCCGGTGAGCATCCTTGATGGCGTGCCACAGGGTCATGTCGTCAGGATGAATCATGGCGAACGACTTCCTGCGGAAAGCCATGTACCACAGGAAGGCATTCTGCTGACTATAGACGACGGCCGAACAGCCAATGACGTGCTCATGATAGCGTGTCAGGTACAGTCGTCCGTGTCGCTCCTGGTGGATGGCCTTGAAGAAGCGTGCGTCGGGAATGTAGCGCTTGGGCTTCAGCCAGTGGTGGCGCTTCAGCAGTTTCATGAAGGCCTCGAAGTCGGCGTCGTCCTTCACCTCGTCGCTAATGACTCCTTTGGTGATGGCGTTGTCAATAAGCTTTTGCTGTCGCTGGGTGATACGCTCCTCCGGCGTGTGGCTGTGTAGCGAGTTGTGGATGCTCAGCCAATGGACGGGGAAGAACTGCCGCTGCTTCAGTTCGCGGTAGCCGAACATCTTCTGGCTCAGGTTACTGATTTCGATGTAGAGCACTCGGTTGCCCAGTCGGGAGCGCAGGGCGTCGACCATGATGCCGAGGAGCTGGCCTTCTGTATAGCCTTCGTGCGGATAGCTATAGACACCTTCGCCCAGTATCCGGCAATGCATATATATATAAGGTGGAAGCCAGAGGGTGCGATAGCGTACCAGTCCCAACAGATGAGCCATCACCCGGCCGTCGTCCGTCTGCACCACAACCATATAGGGCTTCTGTCGCGGCGTCTGACGGGCAATCTCAAAGAGCTGACGGCTGTGGAAGAAATTCCTGTTGTCTAGTTCCGGCAGGTCCTTGGCCTCGGTGATGATATGCACGATTGGCTCAATCATGTGGCAAAGTTACTAAATATTTTTAATTCTTAATTCATAATTCACAATTATTTCGTAACTTTGCCGAAAATATCGTAAACAGCTATGACAGAATTCAAAGACTTGGCGCAGATGCGCCGTTCACACCGTAAGTTCACAGAACAGGAAATTGATGCCGAGGACGTTCGTCTGATTCTTCGCGCGGCGCTGATGTCGCCCACCTCGAAGGGACAGCGGGCCTGGCAGTTTGTAGTGGTCGACGACAAGACCGATATTGAGAAGCTGGCCGATGCCAAGGACCTTGGCTCACAGTTCCTGAAGGGAGCCCCGCTGGCCATCGTCGTACTGGGTGACCCCGTCCAAAATGACTGCTGGGTCGAGGACGGCTCTATCGCTGCCATCTCCATGCAGTACCAAGCTGAAGACTTGGGCCTGGGCTCCTGCTGGATTCAGATGCGGGGTAGGGGACTGAGTGATGGCACGTCGGCTGATACCGTCATCCGCGGCATCCTCGACATTCCCGACAACCTGAATGTCTTGTGCATTCTGGCCGTAGGCCACAAGGCCGATGAACGGAAACCGCAGAACGAGGACAAACTGAAGTGGGAGAATGTCCATATAGACAAGTTCCGTCATGATTAACTACGACTTACAGCATATCAAGGCCATCATCTTCGATGTCGATGGGGTGCTCTCGGCTGAGACCATCACCCTCTCGTCAGCCGGAGAACCGCTGCGCACGGTGAACATCAAGGACGGCTATGCCATCCAGCTGGCTGTCAAGATGGGATTGCGCATCGTCATCCTGACGGGCGGCGTCACCGAGGCTGTCCGTCTGCGCTACGAGCGGCTTGGTGTCGAGGATATCTACATGGGATGTGCGGTCAAGATCAAGACCTATCGTGAGTTCCTGCAGAAGTATGGCTTGTCTGACGACGAATTGATGTATATGGGCGACGACGTTCCCGACCTTGAAATCCTGCGCCAGGTGGGCTGTCCGGTCTGTCCTTCCGATGCCTGTCCCGACGTGAAGGAGGCCTGCCTCTATATCAGTCCTGCCAAGGGCGGCTACGGCTGTGGCCGCGATGTCATCGAGCAGACACTGCGTGCCCAGGGTAAGTGGTTGAGTAATGAGAAAGCATTTGGATGGTAGATTATAGAATCATTCTGGCGAGCAATTCGCCGCGCCGCCGTGAACTGCTGGCAGGTTTAGGGCTTGAGTTCGAGGTACGGGTGTTGCAGGGTATCGACGAGAGCTATCCTGCAACGATGCCCGCTCTTGAGACGGCGGAGTATATAGCCGCGAAGAAGGCGGCTGCCTATCAGTCGCAGATGGCTGACGACGAGTTGATTATTACCGCCGATACTGTTGTCATCGTCGGTGATGAGGTGTTGGGAAAGCCGGCTGATGCTGACGAGGCGCATGCCATGCTGCTGAAACTTAGCGGCCGCACGCATCAGGTGGTGACGGGTGTCTGTCTGACTACCAGACAGCAGTCGAGCCATTTCTCCGTCCGTACTGATGTCACGTTCAAGTCCCTGACCGACGACGAGATTACCTATTACATAGAAAAATATAAGCCCTACGACAAAGCGGGGGCTTACGGTATACAGGAGTGGATAGGCTATATAGGCTGTACGGGCCTGCATGGCAGTTACTACAACGTGATGGGACTGCCCGTACAGCGTATCTATACTGAGTTACAGTCGTTTATTCGTCAGCATAGTCCTCAAGGCTGTCGGCCGTGATGTCATCATCATCGCCGCCCAGGTCCATCATCGTCGAGTAGTTGTCCTCATTGATTTCGTCGTCATCGGGCTCCTCAATCTCCATGTCGTCCTCGTCGGGCTTGTTGTAGGTGTCCTCAATCTCAACATCCTCATCCTCATTCTCCTCGTCCTCCTCGCTCATGGACGAGAACTTCATGCGCGGCCGTTCTGCCTCAGGCTTCTGCTTGGCGAAGATGGCCTCCACCCACGTGCCTTTCTCTACCTCTAACACGTCGAAGCCGTCTGCAATTTTCTTCTCGTACATGCCGCCCTTCTTGTGCAGTCGGTCTTTGGGCAGCGTCGTCGTCGAGATGTCGAAACCACTCTCGATGATATCCTTGATGCTCTGCGACAGGGAGTCCCAGCCGCCGCCGAAGTTGCGGTCGAGCACCTCCACCAGCTTGGCAGCCGAGATATGGCGGATATTCTCGTACGTCAGGTCGGTCACCCTGATAATAGGGCGCTTCTTCAAGGCCCAGGTCACCTTCGTCGACTCGTCTATCTTCACTTGAGCCACCTTGTATCCCTGCTTCTCGTATTTAGCTTTCTCTATCTTCGAGTCATCCTTGATTTCCTCAATCATGAAAGCGCTGCGCAGAATGTCCTGGAAGTGCCGAACGTTCTCCCGCACCTCAGCGTCCTTCTCAGCACCCTCCCACAAGCGGAAGACGTCGTTCTCCTGAATGTCCCACACGCTGCTCTTGGTCAAAGCCTTCAGCGTCAGCGCATTGCTCTTTTCTCCTTCTTTTGCCATAATTAGTCTCTTTTGGTTTACGTCTGCAAAAATAGACATTATTTTTGAGACTACCAAGCGAAACCGCAAAATTTTCGTTCGTCCCTAGAAACTTTTGAGTTACCTCTATGGTAGGTTATAACGATTACAAAAAAACATTAAATATGAGTCGTTTCGCACGACCTATGCCTTGTTATTACATAAGTTATTGCTAAATTTGCCGAAAATCCATTCTATTATGGCAAAAAACTTATTAGGAAAATACGTGTGGTTGGTTGAAACCATCTATAACGCCGGACAAATCACCTTTGAGGAAATCAATCAAAAGTGGTTGGATGACGATATGGACGTTACCCCAATCCCTTTGCGCACATTTCACAAATGGCGTATTGCTGCCGAGGAGATGTTTGGCCTTGTCATCGACTGTGAACGGAAAGGTGGCTACCATTATTATATTGGTAACGCGCGTGAAGTTAGAGACGGCGGACTTCGTAGTTGGCTGCTGAGTACCATCTCTGTGAGCAACCTCCTTCTGGATAGCCAGCAGCTGAAGGACAGGATAATACTTGAAGACATACCTTCGGGCCAGCATTATCTGCCAAAGATCATCGAGGCCATGAAGTCGAACACCGTCATCACCATTACCTATCAGAGTTACTGGCGTGAAGAGAGCAACACCTTTGATGTATATCCTTACTGCGTCAAGCTGTTTAGGCAACGTTGGTATTTGGTTGCACTCAGTCCATATTATGACAAGGTGATGATATACTCGCTGGATCGCATCCTCGGACTTTGGAAGAAGAACGAGAATTTCACGATGCCCGATGATTTTGACCCCACCGAGTTTTTCCAGAACTATTATGGCGTGATAGCCGGAACGAAAGGAGAGCCGGAAACCGTCAAAATCAAGATTTCAGCCGGCCAGGCCAACTACCTGCGCTCACTCAAACTACACGCTACGCAAGACGAGATTGAGAGGACCGACGAGTACAGCATCTTCTCTTACCGTCTGCGCGCTGAGTATGATTTCATCATGGAACTGTTATCCAAAGGTGAGGACGTTGAAGTGCTTGAGCCTGTCTGGTTGCGGAACGAGATGACAGGGATCGTAAAAAGGATGTGGGACAAATATAAAGACAAGTAGGTATGCGAGACTTTGCAGCAATAGATTTTGAAACGGCAAACAACGAACGCAGTTCAGTTTGTTCTGTAGGTGTAGTGATAGTACGCAACGGTGAGATTGTAGATTCATTCTACTCTCTCATCCAGCCTGAGCCAAACTATTATAACTACTGGTGTAGCCAGGTTCATGGGCTCTGTCGCGAAGACACGGAGGAGGCACCAGTGTTCCCAAAGGTCTGGGCACAGATAGAGCCATTGATTGAAGGCCTGCCCCTTGTGGCCCACAACAAACCCTTTGATGAAGGTTGCCTGAAGGCTGTGTTCCGAGTATATCAGATGGACTATCCTGACTATGAGTTCTACGATACGCTTTGTGTCTCTCGTCGCACGTTCCCTTATTTGCCAAACCACCAGCTTCACACCGTTGCCGCCGAATGTGGCTACGAGTTAAAGAACCATCACCACGCACTTGCTGACGCAGAAGCTTGTGCCTGGATAGCAAGGGAAATAC
>CALDLA010000121.1 GCA_937898415.1 uncultured Prevotellaceae bacterium
GGATGCAAAGGTACGCACTTTCCTGCAAACATCCAAATATTTCGGCAAATATTTTAGGTTTTTTAAGAAAAAAGAAGCTCCTATTGATATTCGTCAAGAGGGGGCGCTTCTTATACCTTATATAATTATTCTTTCGGAGCCTGTCCAATCAAGTCCATAAACTCATCAAGTTTCGGGGTAATGATAATCTGCGTGCGACGGTTGCGTTGCTTGCCGACTTCCGTATCATTATCGGCTATAGGATTAAATTCGCCACGTCCACCAGCCGTCAAGCGCTTCGGGTCAACGCCATACTGGTTCTGCAGGGCCTGTACCACTGACGAGGCACGGAGACAAGAAAGATCCCAGTTATTACGGATGTTTTCGCGCGAGATGGGTACATTGTCGGTATTACCTTCAATGAGCACATCGTAGTCCTTATAATCCTTGATGATCTTAGCGATCTTCGAGAGCGTCTCAGAAGCACGGCTGTTAATTTCATAGGATCCACTCTTGTAGAGCATATTGTCGGCCAGCGAGATATAGACCACGCCCTTAAGAACCTGCACATCTACCTCTTTCAATTCTTCCTTAGAAAGTGAGCGAGTAAGGTTGTTCTGTAAAACAAGGTTTAGAGAGTCCGACTTCGACTTCACTTCCACCAAATGACGGATGTACTGGTTTGACTCATTAATCTGGTCAACCAGTTTCTCAATGGAAACATTGTTCTGCGAGGCATTCGACAAACTTTTATCGAGTGCCTTCTGCAATGCTTCATAAGCGTTCTTCGACTCTGCCAAAGCTCTTTTCTGCGCGGCGAGTTGTTCTTCCAGACTTGTCACGCGTGCATTCTTGGCAGCCAAATCCTCCTTGGCCGACTGAAGACTTGCGCTAAGTGACTTGTTCTCGTCCTGACAATTGGCCAGTTGTTTCTTACTTGCGCAGCTGGTGAGTAAAAGTCCAGCCACGGCCATCATCATAAAAACATTCTTTTTCATACACCTATTATCTTTTTAAATGAATATTCAATGCGCATAGCGCACAATTTCGGTTGCAAAATTAGTCATTGAGCGCACAAAAGCGAAGAATTGTGCATTTCTTTATGTTTATTTAACTCCAACAGCCAAAGATGGGGTGGGTATGTCTACGATTTTTTGTACCTTTGCACACAAATTAACTGACGATGAAGAAGTCCTACACTCTTACATTCCTATTTTGCCTGTTCTGGATCTTCGGATATGCCCAGAACAAGCCCAGCACGTCGAAGGACTGGACCAGACTAAGGTCGCAAATCATATCAAATGTCAGCTATGACCTTACCTTTTACGTTCCAGCGGTTACAGATGAAAAGGTGACGGGTATGGCAGTAGTCACTTTCACCCTTCCGGAGAAAGCAGAAGTCGCCCTTGATTTCACTGGTCATTTCACCGGTACCTTTATCATCAACGATAAGAAGCGTAAAATACAACTGGCGAACGATCACATCATCATACCGATGAAGTACACCCGACCAGGAGCGAACCGAGTTGCCGTCAGTTTCGAGAGTAAGGACAATGCACTGAAACGCCACAACGAATACCTGTACACCTGTTTTAAACAAGGACAAGTCAGTTCCTGCTTCCCCTGCTTTGACCAACCAGACATCCGCGCCACTTTCACTACTCACATGAATCTGCCGGAGGGTTGGAAAACAATGGCCAGTAATGTCCACAGTCCCATCTCGCCCCATCTTTACTCATTCATTGCCGGTCATTTTGATGAAAAGGTAATCAATCAGAAAAATCATCAGATGCGGATGTTCTATCGTCAGAAAGACATTTCGGAAGAGCACCTACTGACGGAAATCATTCAGGGAGCCGGCCAGGCACTTGAATGGATGGAGGACTATACCGGACTCCCCTACCCTTTCGAAGAATGTGGTCTGCTGCTCTTTCCCGGTTCCCAGTTTGCCTCCATCGACTACGTTGGTGCTATCCGCATCACTGACCCCCGGGTGTTTTCTGTCACCAATGAGACTGCCACAGACAAACGCATGAGGAACAGGCTAATAGCCCATGAAACGGCACATCTATGGTTTGGCAATATCACTTCGGCACGGAGCCGACATGACATCTGGGTCAACGAGGTGTTAGCTAATTTCATGGCAACGAAGATGGACTACCAGCAACATCCCAAATCAGAGCACAACATTGAATTCCTAACGACAAGCCAGGCTCGCGCATTGGCAGCTGATAACAAAAAAAACACCTACGCCATTACCCAAGCCCCAATGACGGGTGGGCACCAAATGTTGCTAAACGACACCATCATCAATGACAAGGGAGCCGTCATGATGCGCTTTTTAGAAGAATATGCAGGTGAAAAAACGCTGCAGACAGTCATTCAGAAATACCTTCGGAAGTATTTCTATAAGTCCGCTTCATGGGAAGACTTTATCATCATGCTTGACGAGCAAGCACCTGAAGAGGGTCTCAGGAATTTCAATGATGTATGGGCCAAGCAGAAGGGAATGCCGACAATCCACACAACCTATCAGGACGGTCAGCTCGTAATTAGCCAGATAGATCCCAACGGACAAGGGTTTTTCTGGCAACAGAAGTTTGAGATGCGCCTCATCTACGATTTCGAGAGTAGTCGCACCATCACCGTTGACATGAGAGAACCCACCGTCAGCATCAAACTGAGTGACCAACCCAGCACCATTATTCCCAACTACAATGGCCGCGGCTATGGGCACTTCATAATGGACGAGTATTACACCAAGAAAATGCCCCTGCGCATCATTGTCACACGTAACGACCTGAACCGCTACGCCCTACTGCTGACCATCTTCGACAATTACCTGATGGGACGTATTCCGCCAAGCTATTTCGGTGAATTGTACCGCGACATGACAAAGGAGAAGAATCCACTCATCATGCGTACTGCCATTGACCACATGATGAAAATAGCCACAGACCTGCCTACCAAAGAGCGGCAGACTTTGGAACAATGTATCACTGACCTGCTGCCAGAGAACCGCAGGGGAGAATGTAAGCAGGCCATTATTCGCAAAATGGCTGTCTGCGGAACAGCTCCAGAAGTCATTGACATCCTATACAGGCAATGGCAGACACCGAACGACCCACTTTTCAATGAGCACGACTATATGGAGATGGCCTACCGTATTGCCATTATGAGACCGCAGCAGTGGCAGGATTTCCTGAAAACACAGCGCCAGCGGCTATCGAGTGATTTGCTACGCGAAGAATTTGACTTTGTAAGTCGGGCCTGCAACCCTGAAGCCCAGGCCAGAAAGGCACTATCAAACGCTCTTAATAAGCAAAACAGCAACCAACAGCAGTCATGGGTACAACATGCCCAGCGATTGCTGAACAGCAGATAACAAAAGACGAAATAACATAAAGTATGATTTTCTTTTTCAAAACCCCACAGAACAGCGTAATTGCAACTGAGAGTGACCATCAGTTGACGCAAGATGAGACAAAAGAGCTTTGCTGGCTTTACGGCAATGCCGAATTGCAGAATGTAGAAAAAATGGACGGATACTTCGTCGGCCCACGTCGCGAGATGGTGACCCCATGGTCAACCAATGCCGTAGAAATTACCCAGAACATGGGACTAAAAGGCATACGGCGTATTGAGGAGTATTTCCCCGTTGAGACTGAGGACGCCGATCATGACCCCATGCTACAACGTATGTACAAGGGTATTGACCAGAACATCTTTACAATCAACATCAAGCCTGAGCCTATCAAGTACGTAGACAATCTGGAAGAGTATAATGAGCAAGAGGGTTTGGCCCTGAGTCCCGAAGAAATAGAGTACCTGCATGGTCTGGAGAAGCAGAACGGTCGCCCGCTGACGGATTCGGAGATATTCGGCTTTGCCCAGATTAACTCTGAGCACTGCCGCCACAAGATCTTTGGCGGAACCTTTATCATTGACGGAAAAGAGATGGAGTCATCGCTGTTCGCCATGATTAAGAAGACAACACAGGAGAACCCGAACAAAATTCTTTCTGCCTATAAAGACAACGTAGCCTTCGCACAGGGTCCCATTGTAGAGCAGTTTGCACCAAAGGACCAATCAACCTCAGACTATTTTCAGATAAAGGACATCGAGAGCGTTATCTCGCTGAAAGCTGAGACACACAATTTCCCTACGACCGTGGAGCCTTTCAATGGTGCTGCCACTGGTACAGGTGGTGAAATTCGCGACCGTATGGGAGGCGGTGTCGGTTCATGGCCTATTGCAGGTACAGCTGTGTATATGACGGCCTACCCCCGTATCGACGGTGGACGCGACTGGGAGGATATCCTGCCTGTTCGCGAATGGTTGTATCAGACACCGGAACAGATTCTTATCAAGGCTTCAAACGGAGCCTCTGACTTCGGTAACAAGTTTGGTCAGCCGCTGATTTGCGGTTCAGTGCTGACGTTTGAGCATCAGGAGGGCAGTGGCGACGCCACTGCACAGCCGACGAAATATGCTTACGATAAAGTGATTATGCTGGCTGGTGGCGTTGGCTACGGCACCAAGCGCGACTGTCTGAAGAAGGAGCCGCAGAAAGGCAATAAGGTCGTTGTCGTCGGTGGTGATAACTATCGCATCGGTCTTGGCGGCGGTTCTGTCTCTTCCGTCGATACGGGCCGCTATTCTAACGGCATTGAGTTGAACGCCGTACAGCGTGCCAATCCTGAAATGCAGAAACGTGCCTATAATTTAGTACGCGCTCTCTGCGAAGAGGAGGTGAACCCTGTTGTCTCTATCCATGACCACGGCTCAGCCGGTCACTTGAACTGTCTTTCAGAACTCGTTGAAGAGTGCGGTGGCGAGATTGACATGACCAAATTACCCATCGGCGACCAGACCCTCAGTTCAAAAGAGATTATTGCCAACGAGAGTCAGGAGCGCATGGGACTGCTCATCGACGAAAAGCACATTGAACACGTCAGGAAGATTGCCGAGCGTGAGCGTGCTCCGCTGTATGTTGTCGGTGAGACCACTGGTGATGCCCACTTCTCATTCAAGCAGGGCGACGGCGTGAAACCTTTCGATCTGGACGTAGCCCAGATGTTTGGTCACTCGCCGAAGACCGTGATGCGCGACACGACGGTGGAACGCCATTACAGCGACGTTACCTATTCTCAGGAAAATATTAACGAATACTTAGAGCGTGTACTGCAATTGGAAGCTGTGGCCTGTAAGGACTGGCTGACCAACAAGGTGGACCGCTCCGTGACGGGAAAGATTGCCCGCCAGCAGTGTCAGGGTGAGATTCAGCTGCCACTCTCTGACTGCGGCGTCGTAGCTCTCGACTACCGCGGTGTAAAGGGTATTGCCACCGCTTTAGGCCATGCTCCGCAGGCAGGACTGGCTTCACCAGAGGCCGGTTCGGTTCTATCTGTGGCTGAAGCACTGACCAATATTGTTTGGGCACCACTATCCGAAGGTCTTGACAGCATTAGCCTTAGTGCCAACTGGATGTGGCCCTGCCGTTCGCAGGAGGGTGAGGATGCCCGTCTGTATAGTGCCGTAAAAGCCCTGTCAGACTTCTGCTGCGACCTACATATTAACGTACCGACAGGTAAAGACTCGCTGTCGCTCTCTCAGCAGTACCCCAACGGTGAGAAGATTATCTCGCCGGGAACGGTTATTGTTTCGGCCGGTGGTGAGGTGAGCGACATCAAAAAGGTGGTATCACCCGTCCTCGTCAACGACAAGAACGCCTCACTCTATCACATTGACTTCTCGTTCGACGAGCAGCGCCTTGGCGGCTCGGCCTTTGCTCAAAGTCTCGGCAAGGTGGGCGACGACGTTCCCACAGTGAAGAACGCCGAATACTTTGCCGATGCCTTCAATGCTGTTCAGGAACTGATCAACCGTGGCTGGATTATGGCTGGTCACGACATCTCGGCAGGTGGTCTCATCACCACATTATTAGAGATGTGCTTCGCCAATATGAAGGGAGGTCTGCATGTGAACCTGCACGACCTCTGCAAAGACGGTGACATCGTGAAGGCTCTGTTTGCCGAGAACCCCGGCGTAATCATTGAGGTAAGCGATGAGCATAAATTCGAGTTCCGCGAGTTCATGGAGGACTGCGGCGTAGGCTTCGCCAAGATTGGCTATCCTGTGGAGGACAGCCGGGAAATCGTGGTGGTATGGCCTGAGGGCAGTGACAGCGCCACTGCACAGCCAACAGAGTTGACCTTCGACATTGACCAGTTGCGTGACGTCTGGTACAAGACTTCCTACCTGCTCGACCGCAAGCAGTCGTTCAACGGCAAGGCAAAGGAGCGCTTTGAGAACTACAAGCAGCAACCCTTGGAGATGATCTTCCCGAAAGGCTTCACTGGCAAGTTGGCTCAATACGGCATCAGTGCCGACCGTCGTGAGCCGACAGGTATTAAGGCTGCTATCATCCGTGAGAAGGGTACTAATGGTGAGCGTGAGATGGCCTACTCTATGTATCTTGCCGGCTTCGACGTGAAGGATGTCATGATGACCGACCTCATCAGTGGCCGCGAGACCTTGGAAGATATCAACCTCATCGTCTTCTGCGGTGGTTTCTCTAACTCTGACGTACTCGGCTCAGCCAAGGGCTGGGCAGGTGCTTTCCTCTTCAATCCGAAGGCCAAGGAAGCTTTGGACAAGTTCTATGCCCGAAAGGACACCCTTTCACTCGGTATCTGCAACGGTTGCCAACTGATGGTGGAACTTGGACTTACTGGAGCCAAAGGCGCAAAGATGCTGCACAATGACTCGCACAAGTTCGAAAGCGAATTCATCAGCCTCAGTATCCCACAGAACAACAGCGTGATGTTCGGTTCACTAAGTGGATCGAAACTCGGTCTTTGGGTAGCTCACGGTGAGGGAAAGTTCTCTTTGCCGGAAGCTGAAAGCGCCTACAACATCATCGCTAAATACAACTATCATGGCTATCCCGCCAACCCCAATGGCTCTGACTACGACGTGGCTGGTATCTGTTCAGCCGATGGCCGTCACCTGTGCATGATGCCTCACTTGGAGCGCGCCATCTTCCCGTGGCAGAACGCCTGGTATCCAGCCAACCGTCGCCAAGATGAGGTAACACCGTGGATTGAAGCATTCGTCAACGCACGCAAGTGGATTGAAAATGCTATTTGAACTGATTAAAACCTTCTTTAAGATTGGCATATTCACCCTTGGGGGTGGATATGCCATGATTCCGTTGATAGAGGAAGAGGTCGTCAACCGTCACCGCTGGGTCAGCAAGGAAGAAATGCTCGACCTGATAGCGATTGCACAGAGTTGTCCTGGCGTATTTGCCATCAATATCAGCATTTTCGTGGGCTACAAGCTACGCAAGACCCATGGAGCCGTGGCCGCAGCATTTGGCACCGCTCTACCTTCTTTTCTGATTATCCTGGCCATTGCCCTCTTTTTTGGAGCTTTCAAGGACAACCCTGTCATTGCTGCTATGTTCCGTGGCATACGTCCAGCTGTGGTGGCTCTCATTGCCGTCCCGACATTCCGTATGGCGCAGTCAGCAAAAATTGGATGGACCAACTGCTGGATTCCCATTGTCTCGGCTGTAGCCATCTGGCTTTTAGGTGTCTCACCTATCTATATTATTTTGATTGCTGGCTTTGCCGGCTACCTGTATGGTATGTACATTAAACCGACAGAATCATGATTTTCCTTGACCTGTTCATCACATTCTTCAAGATTGGACTATTCGGTTTCGGTGGCGGTTACGGTATGCTGTCGCTTATCCAGCATGAGACTGTAGAGCGCACCCATTGGCTATCTACTGCGGAGTTCACCGACATCGTCGCCATCTCGCAGATGACCCCTGGTCCTATCGGCATCAACTCGGCCACCTATTGCGGCTACACAGCCATCCACAATGCAGGCTACGGCCAGCTGATGTCCGTACTCGGCTCGGTCACTGCCACCATAGCCTTGGTACTGCCGTCACTCATCTTGATGATTCTTATCTCAAAGATTTTCATCAAGTACATGAAGACGCATCCCATTCAGTCGGTATTCGCTGGACTGCGCCCTGCCGTGGTCGGTCTGTTAGCAGCCGCCACCCTCTTGCTCTGCAATTCCGAGAATTTCTCTACGCCGACAGAGAATCCGTGGCAGTTCTGGATCAGTGTAGCCCTCTTTGCCGCTACAGCTTTCGGCACCGGCTACCTGAAGATTAACCCCATCCGTATGATCTGCTACGCAGCCTTCGCAGGACTTTTACTTTTATACTAAACCAATATGAACAAAAAACTACTGACTTTCTGCTGCATGACGGCATTATGTACTGTATCCGTTACTGCACAGCCACACCACCGGCAGCGCACCGCGTTTCAAACAGACACCGTCATGGCCCACGACCCAGTCATGGCCTTCGAAGACGGCAAGTATTATCTCTTGGCCACAGGCATGGGCATTAGCTGGGCCACATCTACCGACCGCAAGACGTGGACGGTTGAACCAGCCCCTTTCTTGAAAGATGTCCCGCAGTGGACTCATGATTCCGTTCCCGGCTTCCGGGGGCACGTCTGGGCTCCCGACATCATCCGTAAGGACGGACTCTGGTGGTTGGCCTACTCCTGTTCGACATTCGGAAAGAACACCTCTGCTATCGGACTAATGGCCAGTGAGAAACTTACTGGTCCCTGGCGCGACTGCGGAGCCATCGTCTGTTCAAAGGAAGGACGTAACGACTGGAATGCCATTGACCCAAACTTCATTGTCGATGACGAGGGAACACCTTGGATTACCTGGGGTTCTTTCTGGGACGGCATTCAGTTAGCCCGCCTTGACCATACAATGCATCTGGTCAGCGAACCTGTAACAATTGCCCGTCGAATTAATCTGCGTGACACCATGAAAGCTGAGCCGAACCCCACCTCAAAGTTCGCTGGGCGCAACGCTATTGAGGCTCCTTTCATTTTTAAACACGACCACTATTATTATCTCTTCGTTTCTTGGGACTACTGCTGCCGAGGAACAAAGTCAAACTACCGGGTGGCTGTAGGCCGGTCCAAGAGGGTCTCCGGTCCCTACCTCGACCGTGACGGTAAGGACATGCTCAAGGGCGGCGGTACCATCCTACTTGAGGGCGACAAACAGGAATACGAAGCTACAGGCCATTGTGCAGCCTATCATTTCGGCGATGACGACCTCTTCATCTGCCATGGCTACTCGGCCAAACAAAACGGTACAGCTCTGCTTGTCCAGCGGAAAATCTCATGGACACCAGACGGGTGGCCAAAACTGGAATAGACAGACAAAAGCGGGGCGTCAAGTTGACGCCCCGCTTTTGTCTATCTATTCAGATTAATATCCAATCTTACCCTTCCAATTGAGATACCAGTTGCGCTGTTCGGTCAGCTTGCCGACGATGGAAGCCATCGAACTGCGGTTCTTCGCACCAAGACGGGCTCCGATAATCTCGGCCATCGTCTGTCCTGGATTAGGCTGACGCATGGCATAGCGCATGATATCATAATAGCGCATACCCTCAAAGGCGAACTCCAGTGCGCTCTCATTCAGAATCAAGCTGTCGACGTAAGCCTGCTGTTCCTTGATGAGCTGAGCACGCTTCGTGGCATCTACCTCAACGGTGTCGTGAGGCAGCACATAGAGCGTATCCATCGGCGTATAACCAGAACCACGGGCATGGATGCCCATCTGGTTGTGCGTAGGATCGCTCAGGGTACCACTTGCATACTCCATTGCATCAATCACACCATAACGCACATCCGAGAAGTCATATTTAGCCAGATAGGCAGAGTCGGCCAGTGAGACGGCCAGCGTCTTGGCTGAATCGGTGTAGTGGATAACCTTCTCGTTGATAGCCTCATTGCTAAGTCCCTCCGTCAGGATCTGGAAGGCCATGCGCGGATAACCAGCAGCATTCAGCGCCTCTGCCATGCGGAGATAAACCATGGTACGACGATAGATATGCACGTTGCGCTGAGAAGAGTACTTATATATATACTGTGTCTCAATACGGTCACCTGAAGCAGGGTCTCTCGTCCAGCTTTCCCTCCACACATCCTGCAAGCGGAGGTCGCCCGACATGTGGTCAGTCAGTCCTTTCGGTGCATAGATCATGCTACCACCATTGGTGGAGAGCACGCAGTTATTCTGTGCCTCAGAAATCTCCATCATACGAAGCGACGGGGTAATGCTCACCTTATAGTCGTTCTCCTCACGTGATGTGAAGAAGTTGCGCAACTCACTATAGTGACCTTCGGCACGAATAGAGTCACCGGCAATCATTGTGATGAGTTCTGCTTCAGGGTCATCATACTCACCGACGGGGAAGATGGAACCTGAAGGGTTCATCCAGTTAGAGCTTCCAGCCCTCCAGTAGCAGCGGTCTGTCATCGTCGTGGGATAGGCCGAATTGACACCATTGCGCTCGCTGATGTACTTGTAGTAGTTCTCAGCAGCCTTTTTGAAGTCATTCGGGTCTTGCGTTACCGATGCCAACCACAGATAGAGGTCGCCACGCACAATGCTCAGCGGGAAGTAGAGCAATTTAGACTCTACGCCACGAATCGTACGATAACCTGGCAGTTCCGTATTATAACGCTCTGGCAGCGAAGCCAGGTCGTTGATGAAATAGTTACAGATGGTCTGGATGTCTGCTCTGGGCTTGCTCTCAGCAGCCTCAGCCTCCTCCTTGCTCAGCATGGGCTCTGTATAGAAAGGCACCTTGCCATAGTTGATGACCAACTGGAGATAAGTCCATGCACGGATTGCTTTGATGGCAGCATACTCTTTCATGAAGATATACTCGCCACGGTTGTTGCGGAGTGCCGTGTCGGCCTTGGCGATGAAATAGTTACAGTTGTTGATGACGGCATAATAGTCGCTGGGATTATTATATACATTGTCATCGCTCACATTGAATTCTGCAATCTCACGGAGATTCTTGTTTGCCACATCAGTGATACCGACTAAGTCGGCGCGCAACTCACCCAGAAGGATGGTGCGGTCGGCCAACGACTGCAACTTAGTCATCACGCCAATCACTGAGTAGATAGAGTCCTCAGCAAGATTCAGATGCTCCTGGTCGGCATAGAGCACGTCGCTGCTCTCCTGGGTGAAGAAATCCTCACAAGAGGTGAGCACGGGGAAAGCCATGAGGGCCACGACAACGCCGCAGCACACTGAACTGGCTCCTTTACGATATATATTCTTGAAATTCTTCATAACTTTGAATTTTCAATTTTCAATTTTCAATTTTCAATCTCAAACCAGAATTACAGGTTAATCTTCACACCAGCTACGATGCTGCGGCTCTGCCCCAGACGGCCCAGGTCAATGCCCTGACCGATGACACTCGATGTTATGGTGAACTCAGGATCGCTGCCCAGATACTTGGTGAAGGTAAGCAGGTTATTGCCCTGCACCCAGAACTGGAAGCCCTGGATATACTCCGACTTCAAAGGCAGGTCATAGCTCAGCGTGACGGTTTTCAGGCGCAGGTAACTGCCATCCTCAATCCAGCGGTCGCTGAAACGTGAGTTGCCAAGGGGATCCTGGAAAGTGATGCGGGGCACGTCGGTCACCTGACCTTCCACCTGCCAACGGCGCAGCAGGGCTGTGGTCTGGTTCATGAAGCGCGAACCGCCTTCCAGCTGTGAACGCATGTAGTTATAGACATCATTGCCCAATGAGTAGTTGAAACATACATCCAGTTTCAGGCGCTTCCACGCAAACGAGGTGAAGATGTTGCCATAAATGTCGGGATTCGGATCACCAATGAAGGTCTGATCGGCCTTGGTAATCATGCCGTCACCATTCAGGTCAGCAAAATGCACGTCACCGGCCTCGAAATAGATGTGATTTTCACCGTTGTCGGCAAGGAAGTACAGACCGTTCGGATCATAAGTGTCCTGACCTGCAGCATGGGCAGAAGCAGCCTGTGCCTCAGCAGTAGAACTGAACACGCCCAGCGACTTGTAGCCATAGAACAGGTTTGCGGCCTGTCCCACCTGCGTGCGGATGGTAGCACCATAGATTTGGTTGTCCATACTCTGTGCACCATCGGGAAGTTCCTTGATCTCATTCTTGTAATGGCCTGCACTAGCACCAATCTGCCACTGGAAGTCCTTCAGAGCCAACACCTTTGCGGTGAAGTTCACGTCGAAGCCTTCGTTCTTCAACTTACCGCCATTCGACCAGTTCATGTCCAGACCGCTGAGGAAGCCCAGCTGCTGACGGGTCAGCAGGTCGTCGGTATTAGAGCGGAAATAGTTCACGCCTAAACTCAGGCGGTTGTTCAGGAAACTGCCCTCCAAACCCGCACTCAGACGACGTGTGGTCTCCCACTTGATCTTCGTATTGCCGATACCATCGAACGACAAACCCGAAATCGTCTGCAGGAACTGTGATGCACGGAAGTAAGAGCGGGCAGCATAGTAGTCGATATCATCGTTACCACTGATGTCGTAACCCACAGCCAGACGCAAGTAGTCAATGCCGTTGACGTTAGCCAGCCATGGTTCGTTGGTCATTACCCATGAAGCCCGCACGCCAGGGAACACAGCCCATGCACCCTTGAACAGGCGGAAGTCACCGCCATCCTGTCCGAAACGAGACGAACCATCAACGGTCACGTTAGCCTGCAGATAATAGCGGCTCAAATAGTTGTACTCAGCCTGTGCATACCATGACATGGTGTTCCAGCTCTCATTGACGCCCACTACATCCTTATTCATGAGTGAGCCGCTCATGAACGGAGTCTTATCCGAACCTGTATTGTAGCCCACCTGAGCTGTAGAGGTAAAGTCCTCCCAATTGAGGCGGGCACCGCCAAACACGTGAATGTAATGTTCATCGTAGCGGTTGCTCCAGTCAATACGAGTATCGCTCATCAACGAGTTCTGCTTTGAAGCCAATGAACGCACCTCATTCTCACGGTAGCCACCCAGACTCGATACATAGTAGTTGGGAGTACCATTGATGGGGATGTAGAACATCTCATTGGTGTTCACCAGGTTGTAGCTGAAGTGCTCGCTCACGAAGAGGTTCCTGTTGATATTGAGCTTTGGCGTCACCGTCAGGTTCAACATAGAAGTCTCAAAGCGGTTCTTCGTCTCAGCCTCGGCATAGTAGTTGATGGCTGCGGGGTTGCCCAACTGCCAGTTGTAATTGTTGTAGCCAGAGAGTGCCTCACTGAGGTAAGACTCCTGGTCAATGTCGTAGTGCTCGTCTGAGAAGCGACCCGAACCTGTCTCATCGTGACCATAGCTATAGGGGCTCAGGAAGGGGCTCTTCACATAAGCCAGGAACGAAGGAGCGACAGGAGTGCCCTCGTCGTAGGTCTCAGGAGCGCCATCATTACGGATGTCACGTGTCTGGTTGGCAAACGAAGCATCGAAGCGCACCTTCAACTTCTGGGTCAGGTCAATATCGGTATTGAATCGAACGTTCAGGCGATCCATGTCATTATATTTCATCGTACTCTGAGCCGAAGTATAACCTACAGAGAGGTTGTAGTTGGCCACTTCGTCACCACCCTCAACGTTGATGCCATAGTTCTGGGTCATCGCCGTGCGATAGACATAATCCTTCCAGTCAGTGTTCTGGTGGTACTGATCATAATAGTAGTACTTCTTACCCTTCTGGTCGAACTCATCTTTCAGGAACTTGAACTCACGGAGCGTGGTGTTGGTCGATTTCAGCATTTCCGAAGCATAGCTGCGGTACTGGCCTGCGTCCATCACCTCAATATATTTAGGCTCCAGCACGACACCTGCAGAGATGTTGGCCGTGATACGGGTGGCCATCGACTTGTTACGGCGCGTCTGAATCAAGATCACACCGTTGGCACCCTTGGCACCATAGAGCGCTGTACCATTGCGCACCACCGTCACCTTCTCGATGTCAGCGGGATTCAGGTTAGAAAGTACGTCATTATAGAAGCCGTCGTGCAGAAGCGTACGTCCATACTGCTGATCTATGATGACATCGTCGATGACCACCAGCGGCTGTGCGTTTACATTCAGTGAGTTCAGACCCTGCATGAACATCACGCTTCCCACACCTGGCGTACCGTTGCGGTTGACGGTATAAACCTGTCCGCCCAACTGTTTCTGAATCTCTTCCTTGATGTTGATGGCGTTGGTGTACTTGAAGTCATTAGCCTGATAATCACCACGCACATTGGTCTGAGCGCCATACTCAGCCGTGAAAGTCAAGGGATAGAGACTGACCTGCTTCTGTTGTTCACCATTGACCAGACCAATTTTCACCATGTTATGATCGGGCGAGGTAATGGTGATGGCCGACGAGAATACGGGCACCTTCAACTCGTAAGCGCCGTCGTCATCGGTCAGCACACTGTAGCCGTCAATCTCTGCGGAACGCACAATGGCACCCGAAATGGGCATATTGGTAGCCGCATCAACCACCCTGCCTTTCACCGTGCGTGTCTCATACTGCTTCTTCACAGTAATCTTGCGCTTGATCTGAGTAACCTCCACCTCTTCTTCATCGGTGTCATCGTCCTGTGCAACCACGCTCAGCGGGAAGGCCATCAGCAGCGAAAATCCAAATAAGATATATCGTTTCATATCGTTCTTTCTTTATTTAGTCATGGAACATTTAGCGTAACATATACCACCACTTGTAGGGTCGGTCAGTGTATATCCCGTGAGGGAACATCATGACACCTGGCTTATTTGCAAAACTTGCAGGAAGGCTTTCAGGTAATGCATCAACCACCATCATCGATCCGTGAGGTACCAACAGGATACAATTGATACGCATGGTACGAGTATAAGTCTTGTTTCTCAACTGAGCACTGGTCACACGTGTCTCAATCTGCATGATTGCCTGTAAGTTCTCGTCAGCAATACCATAGGTACACTTGGGGAACTTAAAGTCCTCAGCCAACAGGAAGTAATCCACACTATCACGGCTCGTCTCAAATGTATTCTTTGACTTGTTGTAGCGAGGATCGTTCTCGTTTTCCATCACCGTTTCCGGCATTCCAGGAGCTCTCAGCGTACACTTCAGAAGCGTCGGCAGTTTTTCGCCTTCAGAAGCTGTTCTGGAACTATTGTCACCAGCTGCAGCAGGAGCAGTGACCAAATAGATGTCATAGCCGATGTTAGAGAGCACGTTGGACAGCGTATAATAGGCAGAATTGTTCATCGTGGTGTAGTCAGGCTGGTACTCGATATAATCGTTGTCCCACAACCTATCGTAGAAATTCTCGTTATCAGAAGAAACTTGTACTCGATTGATCGTCACAGTATTGACCGAGTCGCCCTTTTCATTTTTGGTCTTACTTACCTCCTTCAAGGCATCGGGGCCTGCGACGATATACCTATGGAATGTCATCTGTTTGTCAATGTTCCATTCCATTGCCTTGCGCACCTCACCATTACTGCATTCCATGATCTCTGTTTGGTTCAGCGCGCCTTTGGCACCAAGGGGCTTAAGATATTGATAGTACTCAAAAGGTGCATCCCAGTAGAACTTGCGTTCATTGTAGTTCTTGGCACAACTATTCGACATCGCCGAGTCTTTCAGTGCTTCTTCGGAATTGTAGGTACGACTGAAAGTAGTACCATTGACAATGGCCAAACGTGGCATCGTGTAAACCATTGAGTCACGCTGCTCATATTTTTCCGGGTAGTCGAAGTACGGTTCATACTCCTCCAACAGGTTCTTCCACACCTCGTTCGTAGGAGCTACCATGATATAGCTACTATCCTCAGAGTTAATCTGACCCAAGTAAGAGAACAGCTCGTTACGCTGGGTAAATACTGAGTCCAGATACTGTGTCTTACCATCGACGATACTACCGGGAACACTCTGAGAAGGCTGGAACACTTTGTAGTAATAGTGGTCGTTGTAGAGGAAACTATAGATGCTGTCGTAGTCATGATCCTTGCGGAAAGACTCAAAGACGTTCGGCAGATATTTAATCTGATCACTCAATACATTGAGCACACCATTGCTGTAAAGCTGATTCACCTTCGTCATCTTTACACCGTTGATAGTGGCATCGCGATTCACGATAGCATACTTACCGTTCATAAGCACCAGCGTATCTACACGAAGGTCTGAGAACGAATGGTTATAGAGTGCCATGTGGTTCTGGATGAACTCTTTGAGCACCGTGTTGTTAACCTGCAAGACGGTGGCGGCCTGTGCCTTGTAATCGGCAATCAGCTGGTCGGCCTCAGCAGCCGAGAGTTTGTCGTTGGTCGGTGCATAGACCGTAAACACCTGACTACCGTCGAGAGCGGGCTTGTAGTTACATCCCTCAATCACCCGAGCAAAATTGCTGAGACTTGGGTCACTGGAGATGGCCTGCCACAGCGTACCCTCGTGTACGCCAGTCGAGGTATCTCCCAGACTCTCATAGTGGTCATCCCAAGTGTCGGAACAGGCGCCGAAGGTGAGGGCCGCCAATGCAAGCCCTAACACCTTATGATATGTTTTAATCTTGGTCATCATAATTATCAATTTTCGGTTTTCAATTAATCCGTTCGATTACAGGTCGTCTTCCATGGCATCGTCACCATCGACGGCATAGACCGACTTGGGCACCATTTCCCAGAAATCGAACATAAACTCGTTGTTGTTACCCTTACCGTCGCTGGCCACGCGGAAGCGAATGTAGTGATCCTTGGTGGCATCAATATAAGTCTGGCAGAGAATACGACGATACATACCTGCAGCATTGCCCAACGCGTGGTCTTTCTGACCAATCCACTGGCTGCGGCCGTTATCATAGGCACCCATGTTCTTCAGTGCCTTCTGATACTCGGCCTTCTCTTCATCGGTCATCTTCATATAGTCGTCGTAGTTCTTGTAACGGTCACCCAGATACATTTCCGTATTCAGGTCCTTGGTCATGTCCAAAGGAATACCCTGGGGCACGCCATCGAAATACACCTGCATGACGCCACGGGTAGGAATCGAGCAGAAGCCCAGACGCAACTGCCATTCACCGCTGAACGGCACCGGCGGGATGCGGAAGGTCATGTCATAGTCACCGAAGAGGTTCCACTCATCACCCTGCCACGACCAGAAATAAAGGTGGGGACGACGCAGTACCAAATGACCGTCGTTGTTCACCGTCACGCCATCCAGATAACCATCGGGGAAGTAGCGGTTCTTACCGTTTTTAGGCTCATTACTATCATCTGGCTTATCATTGGAGTCATCTACACGATAGTTGCCCTCATCGCGCATATCATTCGTCATGACCTCAGGGAATACGGTAGAGAAGTCCATACGGATACGCATGTTCTGCACCTTGTTCTGCACATCCTCACTAAACACCACGAGGTCGTCCACATAGAAGTAGTGGCCGTTCACGGCGTCATGCTGGTAGTCGGATTCCACATTATTGTCAATCAGCGAACCACGGAACTGATAATCAGAGGTCTCACCATAGCGGCGGTTGAGGAAAGCACGCTTCACCTTGTCACGATCCGTGCCACGACAGTCGCGTCCCTGCTCATCCTTGTTCATGGTCAGCATCGACACCTTCAGCATGGTGTGAGGCAACAGCGTGGTGTACCATTCCGTAGGATTCGCTAATGAACCGTCGAAGCCGAAGGGATAATTGCCGTGCTCGCTAATTTGCATCGCAAACAGTTTATCAGCGCCTGGCACATAACGGTTTATGACATGGTACTGCATAAAGCGTTTCAGTGGGTTGACACTGTCTGTCAGGTTCTCAAACTTATGTCCCTCAGATTCCACATCACTTGGATAGACGGGGTCGTAGATTTTACAGGCCAGATCATAAAGGGCACGCAAATCACCATTGCTGGTGTCAATATTATATTCAGCAAACTTCTGTCGATAGATGGAGTCAGGCTCCACGAAAGCGGTAAAACCAAACTTCCTTCTATCGGGCACCCAAGCCACCTCTTGCCATGTGTGTGACTTGTAACGATATTTGGGCTGGTTCTTTGTGTATGTCACATCCTCAATCTTCTCTATCTCCTTACGGACACCCGTTTTCGAGAGTGCCTCGTAGAAAATACCAATCTTGTCGTTGTCACGCAAGATGTCAGCAATATAGCAGTTTGACTTCTCAATCACCATACTGACGGGCTGCACGATACCATTTTCCACGGAGTCGTTCTGGTGAATAATCTCGCCCGTCTCCAGTGTGTCACTGAAGATAATGTAGGACAGACCCTCAATCTGAATCACCGCATTGCCTTTCTCGTCTTCTATTGCCTTGGTGGCCAGATAGCGGCCCTGCAGGTTATAGGTGGGCAGGAAGTCCGTATTCATCTCAAAGGTAGAATACATGTTCTGTACCAGATGGGTACGGGCAATCGTATCACAGTCAGCATCCGTCAACTGGTCAACACTGCTCAAACCACGAGCCTGTAGATACGCATCTACAGCCTTGTTGTCAGGCAGGAAGCAGGTATATCTTCCGTAGGTGGACAACAGATCCATCAACTCAGCTCTCTCAATGATGGTCTTAAACTCGCTGTAGTACTCACGATTGCTGATATAATCGCTCAACATCTCACCTGTGAAGGTGTAGAAATATTCGCTGTCAGGCTCATCGGAGCAACTCGTCAGCGGTCCTGTGGACAAGCAGGCCGCCAATGCCATCAAAGCTACTTTAATATTATTCTTGATATTCATAATCTCTTTGTTTAAGCGTTATACATTAATTCGTCTTTTCGTAGCTGGAGTTTTCGCCGCTGCTGAAGGACGGGTTGGGCACCAAGTTACGGTTCACCTTCATCTCATTAATATTATAGGGCCAGAAGATGGCATCCATCTTCTTAAAGAAGTTCTGGACGAATCCCTTGTTGACATCTTCACGATGCCCTACTGCATCAATGACTTCGTTGGTGTTGCCGGCACGCAGAGAATACCGCACCAAATCGAACCAACGCTTGCCCTCGTACATCAGTTCGCGCTGACGCTCCCGCTTCACAAACTTGGTCATCAGGTCTTTCGAGGCGTAGTTCGCAAACTGCAGGGTGTCAGCACCCGTCAGATCTTTCTTACAGATAGAACGCTTGTTCACCACATTGGCCAACTCGAAAGCTTTTTCCAAAAGTGGCTTATTGTATGCAGCAATAATAGAGTCTTCCTCAGCTGTCGTTTCTTCAGTTGTGCTCTGCATCTTTTCGCAAAGTGCCTCTGCCTTCATCAGCATGATGTCAGGCAAACGATAGAAAATCCACGAGCTGCTATTGTTGTTATTCGCAAAGGTTGTATACGTAGCCACAGGCGAAGAAGTCGAAGCATTGATGGATATTCTGCTTGAAGCCATCTTCCTGATACGCGGTGCATCGGAAGTGGCATCACAGTTGGTGTACATACGTGCATCCAGCTTCTTGTTGCCATCCTCATAGACCGTTCTCTGTGAAGTCAGCTCAATATCCTCCTTCAAATACTTTGAACCGACGAGCAACGGTGAACCCGTACTACCGCCATAAAGCGATACAACAGCCGAGTTAGCGGGCAGGCCCGAACTGGAAGGACTCTTGTCATAGCTGAGTTCGAAAACGGTCTCCTTGCTGGAAGCCTCTACAAAGATTTCGCGATAAGCATCACCAAAGGTGTTGGTTGTCAGGTTGTCATAGACCAAGGGATAGTCACCAAGGCGCACTTTCACGAGCGCCTTCGTCTCAGCTGAAGACCTGCGTCTCTGCTCTTTTTCCTCCTCCATGTCCTGCTTCGACTTGATGACGAGATCGGCATAGCGGATGCAATTGTCATAGTCGCCCTTCCAGAGATACAGTTCGCAGAGCATGGCATGGATCGCATCCTGCGTGATGCGTCCCGTCTGATAGCGATCCTTGTCACTGGTTCCATTTTCACTCTCAGGATAGCGCTTGACAGCACCGTTCTGGACTGCCTCCAGATCCTCAATCAGGTAGTCAAGCACTGTCGCGAAAGGTGTTGCCGGCAGGTCCATCGTCTGGTTGTCATCCGTGAATGCCTCGCGAGAGAAAGGCACGTCGCGGAACGCGCGAATCAGATAGAAATAGCACAGCGAGCGCAAAGCAGTCACCTCAGCGATGGTAGCGTTCAGGTCGCCCGTTGTATAGGCAGGATCCTTGGCGGCCACTTCGGGCGCATACTTCAACACGGTGTTACAACGGTTGATTACGTCATAGAAACCATCCCATGTGGTATATTTATTCATGGCCGTGATGTTCTCCTTCAGAATATTATGGAGATCCACATCACCATTGATAGCCACACCATTGGCCATCACATTCTCACTTCGTGCTTCGCCCCAAATCATCATGCGACGACGCACGCCATCGTCCTGCAAAAGTGAATAGCAACCTGCCACCACGTTGTCAACGTCGGCCTTCTCATTCCAGAAATCCTCCAGAATTATCTCACTCTGGGGCTTAATCTCCAAGAAGTCAGCACAGGAAGAGAAGCCGCAGATGACGCAGATTGCGCAGATTATATGATAATAATTCTTTTTCATAATCTTCAATTTTCTATTTTCTATTTTCAATCTACGTTAGAGTTAGAAGTCAACCGTGATACCCAGGGTGAAAGAACGCGAACGAGGAGTCTGTGCCCAGTCGATGGCAGGGCTCTCACCTCCAAAGGCGATATCGGGGTCAACACCTGAGTACTTCGTCAAGACGAAGGGATTGTTGACACTGCCATAGAACGAGATGCGGTTCAAGCCTATCCAAGTCAAGTGCTTCTTATTAATCGAATAGTTCAACTGTGCATAGCTCATACGCAGGTAGCTGCCGTCCTCAACGAAGCGGTCGCTGATCAGCGTATTGAAGTTCGTATTACCATTCATAGCACGCGGAATCACCGTCACGTCACCCTCCTGACGCCAGCGGTAGTTCACGGCCTGTGACTGGTTGTCGTTGCCGGTCATCGCCTCGGCGCTCAGACGAGCCTTGTTGATAATCTTGTTACCCACACGGTAGGTGAACTGGGTAGAGAGGCGCCAAGCACCATAGCTGAAGGTGAAGCCGAAACCACCCGTCAGCTTAGGCAGTGAAGATCCTAAGTAGGTGATATCAAGGGCATTAATCTGACCGTCGTTATTCAGGTCAGCGTATATGGCATCACCACCGTTGAAGCCTGGGAACGAACCGTCATGGCCCGTATCGTCGGAACGATAGTCATACATCATGCGCTTCGGCACGTTGTTGCCTTCGAGAACGATGTCTCCATCAGCATTCACGGCCACAGGAGCTGTCTTTCCCTGTGCAGTGAATTCTCTCCACCAAGCATAAATCTCATCCTTAGTCATGCCTTCCACAGCATTCTTAACCGTGTTGTAGTTGTACTGATAGACACCTAAGTACTTGAAGCCGTAGATGGCACCGAACGGGTTGTGCAGCTGCACGCGCGTCAGCGTCTCACCGTTGGCATAGCCATAGACAGAGTTCTTGTTTTCCAAGATATAGGGGTCCATTTCCAGGATTTCATTACGGTTGTTACCGAAGTTCACGTTCATATCCATCGTGAACTTGCCAGCCTTGACCAACTGGTTGGTGTTGATATGGAACTCCCAACCCGTGTTGCGCATCTTACCGTTGTTGTGGTAAGGCACGGTAGTGAAACCTGTATTTGAAGGAATGCGGAAGCCGCCCATGAGCATGTCGGTCGTGGTTGACTGGTAACCCTCGATGGTCAGGTTCAGCTTCTCGTCGAAGAAGTGGATATCAAGACCGAGGTTATAGCTGGTCACACGCTGCCACTTCAAGTCGCTTAGACGGATGTTCAACGGCTTCATGGCTGCCATGTCGATGTAACGGGTAGTTGAACCGTACTTCGAGGTGTAGAGGTAGTTCTGAGTCGGCTGGTTACCCACGCGACCCCAGGAGGGACGGATGGCCAACATGGAGAGCGTAGGCTTAGCCCACTGCATCCAGGGTTCGTCACTGATAATCCACTTGGCTGATACGGAGGGGAAGTAGCCCCAGCGACTGTCCGGTCCGAACTTGGTCGTACCGTCGGCACGCAGCGTGGCGTCTATCACATAGCGGCCCTTGAAGGCGTAGTGCATGGAGAATGTGTAGTACATGGAGCGCCACTGGCTATAACCTGAGCTCATGCCGCTGATCAGACCGCCAGCCGAAGGACTGACGATGACACCGCCAGAAGAGGGCAGACCGTAGCCGTCGGTTGACTGCGAGCTACTGTTACCTGAGGTCAGTTCGAAACGTCCCATCATCATCAGCGAGTGATCCTTGTTCGTGAAGGCAGGAGTCAGGGTCAGCGTATGTTTCGTATTGAACGACACGCTCTTCGACGAGCTTGCACCAGAAAGGTTCACCTTGTCTTCCCATTTCTTTGAAACCAGTTCCTGCGGATAGAACGAGTCATTATAGTGGTTGGCGATGTTCATATAGACCGAACCGCGCCAGCTCAACTGCCAGTGATCCTCATCCAAGCCCAAAAGGTTGTAGTTGATAATCAACTCAGGGTTCATGTCGTAGCTGCGGTGCTGCTTCTTAGCCAGATAGGCTGAAGCCACTGGGTTCACATAGTTACGCTGGTCACCTCCGAACACATCGCCTCCACGTGAATCAATCTCTACCTGCGACAGCTGCTTCACCGTATAATAGTTGTCGGTGTTTTCACCCGTGACAGGATCTTTCTCGTAGATGCTCAAGTTTGGCATCTTCTTCAGGGCGATTGACAGCAGGTCATCGGAGTTCTGGTCGTTCTTCGTGTAGGTCAGCGAGAAGTTGGTGCTGACGCGGATACGCTCCGAGACGGTATAGTCAAGGTTCACACGCGTAGAGAAACGGTTCAGCACCTGCTCAATCATCGTACCTTTCTCATGGTCGTAACCGGCACCGATACGGAAGTTTGCTTTCTCACCACCACCACTGATGGTCACATAATGGTTCTGGCGGAGACCCCACTGGGTGACGGCGTCACGCCAGTCGGTGTTGTCACGATACTGACGCCATTCTGTGAAGTTGTCAGTGTCGTCCAGATAGTTGATTTCTGGGATGCGCTCCTTGTCAGAGGCGTTATCATCCTGACGGGGGTTGAAGTAGGCCTCCTTCAGCATCATGGTGTAGTCGTCACCACTGAGCAGGTCATAACCCTTCGGCTGGTAGGTACCCGTGAGTTTCAGTGAGTAGGTCACCTTTGGTTTACCACGTACACCACGCTTGGTGGTCAGCTCGATAACACCATTACCACCCTGCGAACCATAGACAGCCGTAGCGGCAGCATCTTTCAGCACGGTGATAGAGGCAATATCCTCAGGGTTGATGTTCAACAACTCGGCAAACTTCTCGTCGTTAGCACCTGCCATATCGAAGCCGTCGAGGTTCACCTCGCGGATGTTACCATCGACCACAATCAGGGGGTTCGAGTCTGTGAGGCTCGAGAGGGAAGAGGCACCACGCAGACGCATGGTGGAACCTGAACCCAGGTTACCCGAGTTACTGATAATATCCAGACCGGCAATACGACCCTGCAGGGCCTCATCGATCGAGGTGATACCCAGACCCTCGAACTCTTTCGTCGAAATGGTCTGTGTAGCACTGGAGATTTCGCGCTCGGGGATGGGTAGTCCGTTACCCGTGGCGCGTTTCTTCGACTTGACCACCACCTCCTTGATCTGCGTAGCAGAGGTAAGTGTCAGGTTATAGGTGGTCTTGTTGATGGGCAATGTCTGGGTCTTCAAGCCTACATAGCTGAAGCGGATCTTGTCCTTCGGATTTTTCACCTTCATCGTGAAGTTACCGTTCAGGTCGGTGATAGCTGAGTTGATGATACGTCCGTTACCGTCAATCTCGCATACCGTGGCACCCATCAGCGGTCCCATGTCGTCGCTCAGCGTTCCATGGACCGATGTTATCGTCTGTGCACCGGCCGTCATCGCAAACAGCAGTGCCATCGACATGATTATGAATTTTATTCTTCTCATAGGTTAATTCCTCCTCTCTTATTTAGTTAGAGCTTCTTCCACGATATCAGTCCATTTTCTCATGGTTTCGTACTTCAGCACACCGTCAATCTGGTGAACCACGACATCGCTGGCCATGAACAGACGGGCAGCAGTGCCCGTGCCCTCAAACCAGTACTCACGGCAAATCAGATTGTAGAGTCCTCCGGTCTTCACCACATGGCAGGAGTTGTTCAGCGCATCGGTCACCGTCATGTTGGCAGCATCGTAGTCAACGGTGATCGGATAGAACTTACCCGTCTCCAGATTGCGCTTCATGCTCTCATAGTTACCGTCGGAACCTGTCTCATGTGCCATACCGATAGCCAGCGAGCGGTCTTGCACGTGATAGCGAACGAAGTCAGAAACAATAGTAGTCATCACGGTGGCCACCTGCTTACGTACCTCTAATGAGTCAGCGGAACTCCTGGCACTGGTCAGTTTATACCATCCCTTAGCATCACAGATGCTGTCGAGCACAGGGTCGGCACCCGTCTTCGGGTCATAGTCGCCACGGTCTAGCTCTGCATCAGTGGGCAGGTAGCCATTGTCCTGCAGATTCTGAATAGCCGCATTGGTGGGGACATAGACCGTGTAGTTATAGTTGTCGAGCAAACGCAGGTTCTTGTTGCCTACTTTAGCCATACCAGCATTATACTTGTTGCTCAGCTTCTGTGACAGCAAATTGTTATAGTCGTTTTCGAGAATGGTCAGGAATGAAGAGAACTCAGGATGGGCTTGCAGCGTCGTGTAAACCGTATTCTGAGCGCCCATCGGTACTTGTGAGTACACCGTATAAGACTTACCGTTGTCCTTCACATATTCTCCTGTTGCCATGATATCGCGGTTGTGCTCCATCTGCCAGCCTCCCTGGAAGGCCAAGGTACCGTCCACGATGGAAGCCTTGACGATGCTACCACCCTTGGTCTTGAAGTAGTGATAGCCTTCACGGATATAGTCCTCCAGTGTCTTGGTCTGGTCGGGGATAACGATGATCAACTGATCCATCATGCTGTCAAACAGTTTATTGATCAGGGCTGTGGCAACGTTCGACTGCGTCTTCTTGTCCTTGGTGATTTCACCGTCGGCCGATACGAAGCTGGAGTAGCGGTCGGCCTTGATCTGCTTGGTCGTATTGTTATAGCTGATCTCAATGATATCGGGGTTTTCTACCTTCTCGCCATTATCATCCTGTATGCTATTACCGTAGGAGCTGGGATCCAGATAGTACAGCATAGCATCATTATGCGGCAGTATCAGTGCGTACTTCGAGTCCATTGAAAGCAGGTAGGGCTTGAAGTTACGGTTGTCAATCACATAATAGATGATGTTCATATCAGAGGCATGAGCCAGGGCGGGATAAGCTACTGACGAGAACAAAGCCGGCGTAAACACCTTATTCGTCTTGTAGATCACACCGTTACAACCCATATAACAGCCTACGACATCCTCCTTCTTGATGCCGAGCGGCTCCTTGGCGTCGTTCAGCACGCTTCCGAACTTGGAAGGTACGAAGCTGGAGAAACGGCTCAGCATATTCACGTTGATCAACTCGGCGATGATGTTGGTGGGTACAGAATCGAGTTCTATATACTCGTCCTGCAGTTCCTTACCACTACCGTTCCACCATTCATCCATGGCCTGGTCGGTAGGTACAATCATCATACCTGCATCAGCGTGCATGTCTATATCGGTGTTGTCCAGTATATACTGGTTCCAACCTGGGTCATACGACAACAGCTCCGTAGCATCGACAGGATTGCCGTCGGGGTCATAAATCTTAGAGGAAGGATAGTTAGCTACCTCTCTGGAGCCACCCGAAGCCGACCATCTCCACATGTTCTTGCTGAGATAGCGCAGTACGAAGAGGGAGTCGTTCTTACCGAAAGTATTGTTGTAGCGCTTCGACAGCTCATCATAATAATAAGGTGCAGAGAAACGGTCGAGCAGACGGCTCCAAGTCTGAGTGTTCGGATCCGACTTAATCAACTCAGCCATGTTAGGGCTGTACTCGATGACATTCTCCACCTTCTGGATATAACCGTTCTTACAGGTGATATCGTAGTCGATCTTCTTGCGAGAAGGATCCCCCGAGTTCACGACCTTCACACCATTGACCCAAGCCTCGTTGATGCTGGTGGCACGACCGTTGGTCAGCACGTTCAGGTCCTCTACCGTAATCTTGTTGTTCTGCAGGTAGGCAGGCAGGAAGTGGATCATCGGTGCCTCCGTGGCATCTTTCAGGATGGGCATACCGTGACCACGCTGACGGAACTTTTCCCAGTACTTGGTCTCGGGCATTTCCGAAACAGGCATCACATACACCGAGTCGAAGTAAGACGAAGAAGTCTCACGACGCATGGTACGTCCCCACTCAGGTGTTGCGGCGTCGCCTTCAGCCTTCTTGTTCGACATCAGCTCCAGCAGGTAGGCATTGCTGATCATGGAGTTCTTCAGCAACAGCTTCTTCTGCGGGGTGTTGAGGTCTTCATACCTGCTGACGCCCCATCCGTTCTTCTTGAACCAAACGTCGTAGGCGCTGTCGGAAGCCACGAACAATGTACGTGAACCTGTGTGACTCAGCACTTCTTTCTCACCAAGGTCGTCGATCAGGCGTAGGGTGTACTTGTAGTTCCCCTCATCCTCCAATCGCTCATAGATGGAGTTGCCCAGCCACGAAGGCTGCCCAGTGAGAATCAGGTCGTCGTCCTTACACGACTGTAGCGACCAGACGCTCATGAGCAAGCCACAAGTGAGCAGGGTCACTCGCCGTCCTTGTCTAACGATTTGTCTTTGTTTCATACATTTAGGTTTTTATTATTATTGTTTTATATATATTGTTTCTTACTTATGGTTTCTTCTTTGGTGTCAGACTGCGTCAGCCGCTGTCCGAATGGTTGTCATCGTGCCTTCAATAGTATCTATATATATAATAAGGTGTAAACAAAGAAAAAGAAAGGAACCGGAGACGGGCTTTTTGCCCGTCCCCAGCCCCTTTTCATAGACTGTCAGACTTGTATAATCTGCATTTTTCGTTTTTACTTGATGATCACCTTCTGCACCTTGACAGAACCGTCGCCCATCACCTTCTTCATGATGGCGATGCCCTTGCCCGGCTTGCTGATGCGTGAGCCGCCTACGCTGTAGAACTCAATACGAGCGGGCTGTGCCTCCAGCGTCTCAACGAGGGTGAGGTCACCCGACGGAGTCAGCTGGCTGTTGGCGCCGCAGTAGAAGAGTTTCCAAGAGTCGCAGACTACCCAGCTATTGCCAACCTCAACATCCTTCTTGATACCGATGCGGAGCTTACCGTCGTCACCGACCTTGGCAATCACCTTATTGGTATAGACACCCTCATTAGCAGTAACGATATCGGGATCCATGTAAGCTTTACCGCCAACCAGTGAGTTCGGGAGGTAGTACGTAACATCTTCACCATTGACCTTGAGGATCTCCTCACCAATACCATCATAATACCAATCAGCGGTCTGGGCACCCTTCATCAGGTTAGCGACACCAGCTGCGAAGGTAGCTTCATCCTCACCAACTGCATAGACGTATGCCATTGTAGAGTCGGGATTCTCCTGATAGCCATTCATAGCATCCTGGCTGGCACCAGTGCGGCACCAAGCGTCAACCTGTACAATGTAGGTTCCCTTAGGCAGACCCTGGAGGTCCTGATACATATCGAACTTACTCTGCCAGAACTCCATAGCCTGTGCAGACTTCTGCGTATCGTCGTTACCGGGGTTACCAGGATTGGTCCAACCGTCACCATAGCTCAGGTCAGTATCAGGATTAACGAAGTCCGGATTGACAATCACACCCGTGAAGTCAGCAGGATTCTCGTCGGTAGCGCTCTCCCAGTCAGCCGGCATGGCGAGCTTGGTCTTCATGTTGGCAATCTGCTCCAGCAGACCAGCAACCTCGTCATCACTGAAGTCGTGGTTTTCAATACCGCTTGTGATAGTGCCAACCAGTGCCTCAGCCTCAGCCTTAGCATTGTCGTTGGCAGAAGTGTAGATAGCAGCCTGCAGACCTGTGGTCTCATTCTCAATAGCGTCAGTCAGCTTAGCGAACAGCTCAACAGAGTTAACGATAGCAGCAGAAGCGTCGTAAACGTCGGCCAGCATCTGGAACATGGTCTTACCATCGCCAGTAGCCACTGCCTCAGCAGCCTTATCGCTCAAGCCCTTAGCGGTATCATAGACGTTCTTACCCATCGGCTTCGTCACGTCGATATTTGCCATAGCCTCATCCAAAGCGGGCTTCACATATTCAACATTGTAGCCCTGATAGGTCAGCTTGAAGTTATCCCAGATACACCACCAGTGTCCATTCATCTTACCTTTCACACCGATACGCATCTTTTCGCCTTCTTTCACCAGACCATAGGTGTGTACCTTATACATACCCCAGTCGAAGCACAAACCTGCAGCACCCATAGAGTTAGCATACTTGCTACCATTCATGTCTGACCAAGACCAGCTTTCAATAACAGGCAGATTACCGTCTTCATCATATTTGTCTTCAGGAACTTCCTCAGAGAATACATCGGGGAAGTTGGAGGTAGAATTATTCATGTAAAGCTTGATGGGAATGATGCTCGGGTCATAATCGACAATGGTACCATTGGTTTCATTACGTACATAACCTTGGACATCAATCACATAAACGCCCTCAGGAGCGCCCTCCACTTCCTGCCAGAGGTCAAAGTCCCAGCAGTGCCAAGCCTCGAAGGCATGGTTAACGGTAGGATCTTCATCCTTACCATCGGGGCCAGGAGTGAAGTTACCATCAGCGTACTTGTCGGCATGCCAACCAACAGCAGTACCATAATCACCAGTATGACCATTAGGATCAGCAGCACCTCTCTTAACACCACCCTCGAAGTCAGGGTTCTTCAGGAAGCGAGTCACGTCGTCACCTTCCTTCAGGCCTTCCTTGGCCTCCTTGTCAATCTGCTCGCAGAGAGCATTCACGTAGTCAATCTCAGCCTGCAGCTCCTCGTTGTTCAGCTTGTGCTCGTTCAAAGTGGTCTCGTAGCCAGGGAGTTCATCATCACCGACATACTTGACATCGCTTCCGACATAGTCAGCCAGGTCGCCCACAGTAATACAGATTTGCGGATTGTACGAAACATCATCCTTGCAATACTTTTCGAAGCTATCCTCACAGGTCTTCTGGTAAGTCTTCCAAAGCTCGATGTTCTTCTGCAGCTCATTATAGGCACCATCAATCTTATTAAAGATAGCGTTCATCTCTTCCTGATTCGTAGCAGTCTTGTCACCTGCCAAAGCAGCCTTGTAGGCATCAAGCAGAGCTTCTGTATAGACAGTACCCTCGTCAATGGTCACCTCGCCGTAGTCCTTCAGTGCCTCGTCGAGCATCAGCTGATAAGCGTCGGCAGCAGCTCCGTAATAAGTCAGCGAGAAGTCGTCGAACATAGACCAGTCGTTACCAATCTGTGTGGTCTTCTTCACACCGATGGTCAACTCGCCGGTCTCGTCAACAGCCACATACAGCTTGTTGGCATACTGATTTAAGGTGTGCATGTAGTAATCGCCGGCCTTCATGCTGTTAGGAGCATAGACGGTCACGTCGTTGTCTTCCTCATCCTTCAAGGTAACCTCAATGTCACCAACACCGTAACCCTCGGGCTGAGCACCGCTCAACACGTTGACAATAGGAGTGGTACGCGTGTTTTCACCTACTGTAGCATACAGCTGGGCATACTTGGAAGCCTCGTCCTTGGCCATCCAGTGCTTCTCAGCATCACCACCGAAGCCACCGGCACGGTAGTAACCATTCACGCCAACAGCATAGACACCGGGAGCAAGGCCCGTAATCTTCTGATAGGTATTGTAATTCTTGCTGAAGTGCTCAGCACCGTCAGAAACGTCACCGCCACGTCCGAAGGCGTCGCCCGACCAACCGGTAGTAGCATCGCCATTGTCGAAGTGTGCGTTCTTAATCTTATTTGACATATCTACCGGGTTCTGGACAGAAGCCTGATTTGCACCCCACTCAGTGAATGCAGCGTCGAGCTCGGTCTGAGCCTTCTCAACGTCGGCCTTGGTAGCCTGAGTGTCAGCGAGCACAGCCTTGGCAGCATCAGTTGCGGTAAAGCCCTTGGCCTCGTAATCCTCGATGGCAGCCTTCAGCTTAGCCTTGACACCGACGATTTCGTTCAATGCAGCTTGAGCCTTGCCCATCTCATCGGTGGTGCTGGCCGTGTTGGTGTAAACAGCCAGGGCAGCAGCTACGTCGATGGACAGAGCCTCAGCGTCCTCAATGGCCTTCTTCAGGCCCATCGAAGCGATATAGGTCTTTGCACCTTCGGTATAGGCATTGTAGGCTTCCTCGTCATAGACGAATGATTCGTATGACTCAACGGTCACAGCCTTCCAATCAACGCTGGCACCCGTGACCGTGGGGTCAACATGACGCAGGATGGCGGTGAAGGCGTTACGGTTGTCACCGCTGTTAACATTGTTGTCGGTCGTAACGTAAGTTCCGTCAAAACCGAGGTACATACCAGTGAAAGCAGGTTTGTCGGCGATGAGGGCCACATTCTGGAAACGGACGCAGCCGTCAACGATCTCGTAAGACCAAGAGTAGTTGCCCTGTGAGCCATGGTCTACCCATGTGGAGTTGCCATCATCGGTAAACATGTTGTGCTCACCAGTACCACGGGCTGGGTTGCGGTCGTTGTTCCAGAGCTCATAAGAGCCCTCAGGAGCATCAGTCTCGGTGGCAGCATCCAACCAGATTTCATTACCGAAAGTCCGGAGACTGGCCATTGTGTTCCAACCATTACCGCTGGCAAAGAACATCTTGGTGGCTGGGTTGTAAAGGATGTAGTGAGTTCCGTCGTCAGTAAACTCCGTGAACTCCAATCCCTGTGGCTCCGGCATTGTCCAGATGCCGTCAGGCACAGCTGCCCAAGCATTTGCCCCAAACAGAGACAACATGCTCAAAACGAGTAGTTTTTTGAATTTCATAAGCTTTAAGTTTTAGTAAAGTAAAATTAAAATAATAACGTTATTCGTAACATGAGACTACAGTATTTGATACTGCAACTTCAGATTATGGCGCAAAGATAATCATTTTTTTTATAACTAAAGCAAAAATTACCAAAAAAATTTTCTTTTGGGTGTCGATTTAACAATTAACGCCCGCTAACGTTTGCGGAAATCGACAAAAAGATTCGAGGTGAGCCCGCGGAAAGACAAAACTGACTATAAAGTAAATTCAGTGAATTTACAATGTAATTTCAGTGAATTTACAATGTAATTTCAGTGAATTTGCATTGTAATTTCAGTGAATTTACCTAGTAAATACAGTGAATTTACTTTTAAATAGCTTAAGCCCCTATTGAGTTTAGTGGCACTAAAGCAGTTCTAACACCAGCGACTGCCTCGGTTTCAACTGCACATCGCGGCTCAGGTCGTAGTAACGGCCGGTGAGTACGTCCTTGGCCCGCTGTGTACTGCCGATGACCTCGGCATAGCGTTTCACCTGCATGGTGGCGGCCTTCGTGGTACCGTTGAGCACGGTCAGCACGGTCTTACCGCCATATCGACGGGCTATGACATAGACGCCCTCATAGGGGATGAACTGCGTCTGACGACCACGGGTGATGACGGGATTGTTCTGACGCCAATGCAGCAAGCGGCTGAGCCACTGGAACATCGACTGTTCGGTCTTGGTGCGACCCTCGCGGGTAAAGGCGTTGCGGGTGTCACCGGGGAAGCCGCCGGGGAAGTCCTTACGGACGTTGCCGTCGGTGACGGCCTTCGTGCCGTTCATCAGGATCTCCGTACCGTAATACAGCTGCGGGATGCGGTTGACGGTGAGCAGCAGGGCCAATGCCTGTTTCAGCATCAGCGAGTCGTGACCCTCGCCCAAGAAGCGGTCGGTATCGTGGTTGTCAATAAAGGCCATGACCGACGAGGGGTTCGGGTAGAGATAGTCGTAGACGAACGAGTTATACAAGCGGTTCAGACCGTTCCACCAAGCATCGGTCTCCTCGTTCTTGGCCTGCGAGAGCTTATCGAAGAACGAAAAGTCCATGACGGTCTTCAGGTAGGAGTTCGTCTCTGACAGCTTGGAGTCCTTCTGCCAGGCGGCGGTATAGGCCGGCTCCGTCACCCAGGTTTCACCTACGGTGTTGAAGTTAGGATATTCCTCGTCCAGTTCCTTCATCCAGCGCGCCATACCCTTCGCGTCGGCGTAGGGGTAGGTGTCCATGCGGATGCCGTCGATGCCGACGGTCTCAATCCACCACTTCGAGTTCTGGATGAGGTAGGTCATCAAATGCGGGTTACGCTGGTTCAGGTCGGGCATTGTGGGGACGAACCAGCCGTCCACCGTCTCGCGCAGGTCAACTTCGGAAGCGTAGGGGTCCTTCACGGGGGTCAGCTTATAGCTGGTGAGGATGTATGAGCCCCCTAAGTTAGGGGGTTGGGGGTCTGAAGGAGCATCAGACTTACCATTGTTCAGACCCCTGTCGCCCCCTAACTTAGGGGGCACAATCAGATTCAACCAATCCTTGCTCGGCATATCGAGCGTCCACGGGTGCTCAAAGCCACTATGATTGAAAATCATGTCCATGACGACCTTCAGGCCGCGGTCGTGGGCCTCGTCCACCAGTCGGCGGTAGTCGGCATTGCTGCCGAAACGGGGGTCAACGCGGTAATAGTTGGTCGTTGCATAGCCGTGATAGGTGGAGTAGCCCTGAGCGTTGTCGGGCGAGTCGTTCTCCAGGACGGGGGTCAGCCAAAGGGCGGTCACGCCGAGCTCGCAAAAATAGTCCAAGTGTTCGCGAATGCCGTTGAGGTCGCCGCCGTGGCGCAACGACGGCTGTGAGCGGTCCTCCTTATACGTCCGCATCCCCTTTACCTGTGGGTTATGGCCGGCGCCCTGGGCAAAGCGGTCGGGCATCAGCATATAGAGCACGTCAGCATTGGTAAAGCCCATGTGCTTGTCGCCGCTCATCTCGCGCTGCTTGAGTTGATAGTCAACACTTACTACTTTTCGCTTTTCACTTCTGAACTTCAACGTCATCGTGCCGGGCTGGGCACCGCGCAGGTTCAAGTAGATGAGCAGGTAGTTAGGCGAGTCGAGGCGCACGAGGCTGTCGATACCGACACCAGGATAGTCGGTGGTCACGTCCTGAACATCGCGGATGCCCTGGCCATAGACCATCAGCTGCAGCGTCGGGTTCTTCATCCCCACGTACCAGTCGGTAGGCTCTATCCGATTAATTACAGTCTTGCTTTTTGCGCTCATCGTCATTGTCATTGCCACAAGGGCGGTTAGTAAAAGTAGTCTTTTCATATCGTTTTGTTTTTATGGTCTAATCATGCAGGATGAGGGCGGACTGGGGACTGACGGTGGTACGGCGACCAAAAATCTTCTGATTGCTCTGTTCATCGATTTCACCGTCCTTGCAAACTACGGTGTACATACCCTTAGGGATGTTGACAGTGGTCGTCTCACGATTGGCATTGAGGATGACGATGATGTTACGCCAGTCATCGCGGCCAGCATAGTCCTTCAGGCGGAAGGCGACGACGCCAGCGGGGGCATCAAGGAACTCCAAGTGCTTGCGCACCAGATGGGCATCGCCGAGACGGAAGGCTGGGTGGTTCTTACGCAAGGTGATGAGGTCGCTGTAGTACTTGAAGACCTGCGGGTAGCGCTCCTTGTTCTGCCAGTCAAGCTGGTTGATGCTGTCGGGCGACTCGAAGGAGTTATGCACCAACTTCTTGTTACGCAGCAGCTCTTCGCCGCTAAGCATGAAGGGCACACCCTGAGAAGTGAAGACGGCGGTCTGGGCCAACAGGTCGAGGCGGATCAACTCTTCTTCAGAAATGCCAGAGATGCTGGAGCGCAGACGGTCAACGAGGCACATGTCGTCATGACAGGATACATAGGACATCAGCTGGGTGGGCTCGGTAGCCCACGGGGCCTTGCTGTAGTTGACCTTGGTCATATCGACCTGCGGATGCTGGATGCCGCCGACGAGGCCAAACTTGATGCTCTCCTCGCAGTCGGGAACGACGCCGAGCCAACCGGCCTTTTTGTCATCGTCGAAGGGACCGCGCAACGCATCTCGGATCTCATCGCTGAAAGCGGCTATACGGGGCATCTGCGGGATATTGGCCTTGACACCGAGCTGTCCGGTGGGCAGGGCACACTGGCCGGCACTCCAACCCTCACCGTAGATGAAGATGGAGGGGTCGAGTTTATCTAACTCCTGGCGGATAAGGTTCATCGTCTCGATATCGTGACAGCCCATGAGGTCGAAGCGGAAGCCATCCACACGGTATTCGTTGTACCAGTACTTCACCGACTCTATCATGAACTTCCGCATCATCGGCTTCTCAGAGGCCGTCTCGTTGCCGCAACCAGAGCCGTTGCTCCCCACCCGATAGTAATAATCGGGATATGTGCGCTGGAAGTTCGAGTGCTCGATGTCGTAGGTATGGTTATAGACCACGTCGAGGATGACGGCGATGCCAGCCTTGTGGAGCGCCTGTACCATCTGCTTGAACTCCAGGATGCGACAGACGGGGTCGTAGGGGTCAGTAGAATACGAGCCTTCAGGGACATTGTAGTTCACGGGATCGTAGCCCCAGTTGTATTGGGGCTGGTCGAGGCGCGTCTCATCAACGGAGCCGAAGTCATAACTCGGCAGGATATGGACGGCATTGACGCCCAAGGCCTTCAGGTGGTCGATGGCCCACGGTTCGGTGAGGGCGAGAAACTTACCAGGATACTTCGCACCGGGACGGGCAATGGAGAAGTCACGGTGGTGCATCTCATAGACAACGAGGTCAACGGGCGACTTGATGACGGGATGCTGGTCACAGCACCAATCGTCGGGCCACGTCTTCATATCGTTGATGATGGCACCACGCTTCCCGTTGACGCCGACGGCCTTGGCAAAGACGCCGGGCGTCTCACCATGACCAGTGTCGAAAGTATAGTAACGACCCAAGAGGTCGCCTTTGACGGTGGCAGACCAGATGGGGGGCTGGGACTCTGGGGACTTCTGAGAACTGTTTAGGGTCATGCGGACGGTCTTCAGCGGCTTGCCACCAAGGCCATCCTTGTAAATACGTACCTTCACACTCTTGGCCTCAGCGGGAGCAAAAAGCTGGAAAGTGGTCTGCTCAGGCGTGTAAGTCATCTCGTTAAAATCAAAGTCCTGTGCCACGACAGCCTTGGCTGCCAGCATGGAAAAAAGTCCTGCTAATATCAACTTCTTCATCGTTTTAGGTATTATTTGGCGACAAAGATACACAAAAAAAAGAAAAGCCCCAAAAGTTCTCACAAAAACTTTCGGGGCCGATGGTTAATTAAATTTAGTCTTTATCTTACGAATATCTTCTTGTTGTTCTGGATATAGAGACCCTTTACAGGCTTTACTATACGGCGACCAGACAGGTCGTAGATGGCATTGGCACCCTTGTTGGCAGCCTTCACGTCTACGACACCCTGCGTCTCCTCGCCCTGAATCTTGATGTTGAGCTCATAGTCCCAAGCGCGCTTTACATGCTCAGCATCAATAGGCTCAGCATCTTCATACTTGACGAAATAAATCTTCGTGGCGATATCTGTCTTAGCATCAGTATCGATGCTCGTGTTGTAAAGGGTAAAGGTAACCTCATTGCCCTCAACATTATCAACATCACAGAAGACATTGATACCCTCCTGGTCGTCATAAAGACCCTCGGCGTTGATATAATAGTCGAGTTCTGAAATATCATAAGGCTCGATAGCATCCTCTTCACCCTTGATGAGCACCTTGAACTTGCCGCTGTCGAACAGTTCCTTTGCAGAATTGAAGCCAAGAGCCTGAACAGCGTTGGTCAGGTCAACCGGCATGTTAATACCTGCAGTCGGGTCTGTGCTCTTGACAGGAGCTGCCCATGTCACCGTATCACTGGCCAGGACGCGGTCAGACTCCTTAATTTCAGCAGAGTTGACGCAATATTCGATATTGCGGAAGTAGTAGGTGATGGGCACGTCATTCTCAGGAGCATTGTAATTCCACTCGTTTAGGTTGAAGGCAATACTGGTAGTACCTGCCTGGTCACTGGTAATCTCACCTTCATACTCATAGGTCTGCCAATCCTCGTTCGGAGTAATGCTACCGCTCAGCATCTGCCAGTGCTTGTAGTCACCAGGAGAATAGTGAGCCTGTGCAGAGGCAGAGGTTTCCTGAGTAGCACGCATGTCCATCTTAAAGTGATACTTCTCGCCTTTCTGGAATACATGGGTACCGCCAACGAAGAGTTGCGTGGTATAGCCCTTCAGAATTTCGAGGCTATCCTCGCCCTCACCTTCAGCGACTTTTCTGAGGAAGTAAGGTACAGGAGACTTATTCGTACCATCGATATTAATGGTGGTGTCAGCCCACTCTGTTGCAACGGTCGTTGTCAGCGTGTAGGCCGGCTGACCGTCAATCGGGTCATTAACAATCTCGCAGGGAACAGTACCCTTACCATCGTTCTGAATACCGGAAACGGTGAAGTAAGGTCTGGTGGTACGGCCAATCTTCTTATTCAGGTTCCAAGTGTACTGGTAGACATCCTCACCGACCTTACCACCGCTCTTCAGAACATTAAACCAGCCGTCAAGTTCCTTGGGAGGAATACCGTCCTTGATTTCCATGACAACATCGTCAATATAAAACTCCTTGCCGAGGTTCCTACCATTCGTATCCATAAGGTCTAAAACAAATGATCCGAAGTTTTCCGGGCACTCACCCTCCCATGAGAAATCTGTCCACTCTGTAGGCACCTCGAACTCGCCCCAAGTATTGTAACCTACATAGCTACGGTTGATGTCGTGATGCTGAGTACCCCAATAACCAGGCTCCTCAGCTGCCGTCTTGTACCTAAACGATATCTTCAGCATCTTATTCGCCTCAATTTCCTCGCTGGCCACAATCCAGAACTGGCATGCATAACGATCGGAGAGCTGTTCACTACCAACTCTCAAGACAAGGACGTGGTTGCTCTCGTTTCCCGGCTCCTCTATGATGCGGCCAGGACCTTCTGTGACCTCGTCACCTTCTGGGCAGTCTTTAGCCCAATAGTTGGAGACATCTTCTCCTTCCATGTCTCCATTGTTAATTACACTCGTCCATTTTGCCTGGCCGAAAGCAGAGCCGCTTGCCAGCAGCAAACCTGCACATAACGTAAAGATTTTTTTCATAAGCTTTGTTGTTTATTGGTTAATAATTGTGATATTGTGACAAATCTCGCTGCAAAGATAGATGGTTTACTAAAATACGTCGTTATCGTATGTTGCATTTGTTTTCGATTTTGTTGCAAGCACGAAAAAAGAGGGGTTTCAGGCCCCTCCTTCCCTTATTTCGCTATCAGACTGACGGCGAAACCGCCGCCTGGCGCTTCCGTCAGTTTGAGGACATCGCCCTGCTTGACCACCCGTCGGGTGATGGTGTATGCCTGCGGATTATGCTCGTAATGAGCATCACGGGCATCAGCATAAATGGTGCAGTCGTACTTACGGCCTTTGTCAAGAAAATCTAAACGGATGACCGACTTGTGTCCCTGTTCGTCGCACTTGCCGCCGATGAACCAGTTGGGGGTTCCCTTGGCTTTGCGGGCCACGGTGATGTAGTCTGCAGGCTCGGCCTCTAAGTAGCGGGAGTCATCCCAGTCGCAGGCCACGTCACGGATGAACTGGAAGGCATCATCGAAGCGCTCGTAATGTTCCGGCAGGTCGGCAGCCATCTGCAGCGGGGAATACATGGTCACATAAAGGGCAAGCGAACCGGCGATGGTAATGCGGGCCCAGGAGGTGTTGTCGCTCCACTCCTTCAGGCGGGTGACGAAAATGCCGGGTGTGTAGTCCATCGGACCGCCCTGCAAGCGAGTGAAAGGGAGGATACACGTATGGTCAGGACGCGAACCGCCGAAAGCCTCGTACTCCGTACCACGAGCCGACTCGTTGCCGACGAGGTTCGGATAAGTGCGGCAAAGTCCCGTAGGACGGGTAGCCTCATGGGCATTGACCATGATATGATGCTTGGCCGCCTCCTTGACAACATAGAGGTAGTGGTTGTTCATCGACTGTGAGTAGTGGTGGTCGCCACGGGGAATGATGTCACCCACATAGCCCGTCTTCACCGCATCGTAGCCGTAGCGGTTCATCAGCTGGAAGGCCTTTTCCATGTGACGCTCGTAGTTCTGCGTCGAACTGGAGGTCTCATGGTGCATCAGCAGTTTCACGCCTTTGGAATGTGCGTAGTCGTTCAGCATCTTGATGTCGAAGTCAGGATAAGGTGTCACAAAGTCGAAGACATCACGCTTCCACAGGTTGGCCCAGTCCTCCCAACCCACATTCCAACCCTCGACAAGCACCTCGTCGAGGCCGTTCTTGGCGGCAAAATCAATATAGCGCTTCACCTTCTCGTTGTTGGCAGCGTGACGGCCGTTGGGTTTCACTTTCTTCCAGTCGATGTTGTCAAGCTTGATACTGGGGAACTCATCGGTATAGTTCCAGGAACTCTTGCCGACGATCATCTCCCACCACACGCCACAGTACTTCGTGGGATGAATCCAGCTGACATCATCGAGGGCACACGGCTCGTTGAGGTTGAGGATGAGGTTCGAGGAGAGCATATCGCGGGCATCATCAGAGACCATGACGGTGCGCCAGGGCGTGGAGCAGGGTGTCTGCATACAGCCTTTCAAGCCGGTGGCGTCGGGGGTCAGGTGGCTGACAAAGGTGAAGGGTTTCGGTAATGCCGCAGCACAGCCAGCGGGATTGGGGGTGTAGGCGTTGCTGCCGCCGCCGAGTTTTGTGGTCAGCGCCTTGGTCTGGGCATCGACGAGTTCCAGGTGCATGGTGGCATAGTCGGCACAAGCGGCTTCATGGATGTTGATATAGAGACCGTCATCGCTCTTCATCTGCAAGGAGGTCTGCACACCGGTCTCGCTGAACACCGCCACAGAACTGTTGCCCCAATTGACGGCCTCCTTCATGCGCGAACGGATTTCAGAGAGCTTGGACTGCTGTGTCTCCTGCTCCTGCGTGTCGTAGTCGCCAGGCAGCCACCAGGCCGTGTGGTCGCCCGTCATGGAAAACTCAGTATGCTCCTCCTTGATAAGGAAGTAGTTCAACTCCTTCTGCTGGGGGAACTCGTAGCGGAAGCCGATGCCGTCGTCATAGACACGGAAGCGGATGACCATCTGGCGCTGTTGTGACTGTTGCTGTAGCACAGCAACATACTCGACATAATGGTTACGGATGGTGGCCGTCTCGCCCCACACAGGGCGCCACGTCTCGTCGAAGTCCGACGTTTGTTCGTCCTTGATGGTGAAACCGTCCAAGAGGTCCGTCTCCTTCAGTCCTCGCGAGGCGTGTTTATCCTTGGCTAATTCCAAACCCAGACGGGATGGCAGCACCACGGGACGACCCTTGAACGACATCTCGTAAGTAGGACGTCCCTGGGCATCAGTATAAAACTTGACAACGATGTTGCCATTGGGCGACTTCACCTCAGCCGCCAACATAAGCAACGGGAAAAACAATGTTACTAACAAACTTAATCTCTTCATTTCCTATATACAATTAACGTTTTTGTGTCGTTTGTCTTGCAAAATAGCGGGCAGCGAGGGCACCGCTGATATTATGCCACACACTGAAGACGGCACCGGGAATGGTGGCCATCGGGAAGGCAGCGAAGTGTAGGGTGGCCAGACTACTGGCCAATCCGCTGTTCTGCATGCCCACCTCAATGCTGACGGCAATACGCTTCTCACGGGACAAACCTAGCAGACGGGCTAAAAGATAGCCCGTGGTGAGCCCGAGCAGATTGTGCAGCATCACGACCAGTACCACCAACAGCCCGCCCGTGAGCAGACGGTCGGCCGTATGGGAAACGATAATCGCTACCACTACAGCAATCATCAATGAGGAGAAGGCCGGCAGATAAGCCACGGCCTTCTTGGTGAACGAGGGGAAGAGCCGCTGGATGACCAAACCACCCACAATGGGGGCAATGACCACGTAGAGGATGGATAGCAGCATGCCCACCGCATCGACATTGACAAAGGTGCCCGCCATCAGCCACACCAACAGCGGCGTGAGCAAAGGAGCCAGCAGGGTGCTGGTAGCCGTCATACCGACGCTGAGAGCGAGGTCGCCCCGTGCCAGGAAGGCAATCACATTGGAGGCCGTACCACCCGGACAACAGCCCACGAGTATCACGCCCAGTGCCAGTTCGTCGGACAGCGAGAATACCTTGGCCAGCAACCACGCCAAGAGCGGCATCACCGTAAACTGTGCGAGACAACCCAGCAGCACATCCTTGGGGCGCTGGAACACGACGCGGAAGTCATCAGGCTTCAGCGTCAGTCCCATGCCAAACATGATCACTCCCAACAAGGGGTTGATGATCTTCATGTCGAGCGGCAGCAACACCTCAGGGAAAGCCATGGAGGCAATCGCCAGCAGCAATACCAGCGCCCCCATCCACCGGGCTATCAGGTCACAGATGCTCTTCATCCTACTTGCACAGACATTTTACTTGCGGCCGCTCTGCTGAATCAGCGTTGCGATTTCGTTGTTGAACTCATCGGCAGCCAACAGCTCCTCCAACGTGAGGTGCATGCGATAGCGCCAGTAATGGCGGGGATTGGCCGGGATGTTGATTCTCTCGGCGTTCTGATCGTGAAGGCGCAGTTTCTCATCGATAGCAAGCCAGTCCTGCAGCGACAGCAGGCAGAGCATGCTCGGACTTGTCAGATGACGGCTGACGATGTCCTTGGCCAACCATCCGGGAAGCGGATGGGGCGCTTCGCCACTACGACGCAGAATGGTAGTAAAGTAGTCCTGCGTACGTTCCACGTCCTCATCCCACCACTGGCGGAGCGTAGCCATATCGTGGGTGGAGATAGTACAGACGGAGCGGTAGGGGTTGTGACTCAGCCGACCGAAGCGATACTTCGAATCCTTCGGCATCGATTGGATCTCGAGCGACAAGATGCGCAGCTCGTTCATGACCCAGGGTACGCAGTCAGGCACCATGCCAAGGTCCTCGGCACAAACGAGCATACGGGTGGCCTGCGTCAGGCGAGGCAGTTTCTTCATCGCCTCCTGATACCAGAACTGGTTGTTGCGGCGATAGAAGTAGTCGTTGTAGAGGCGGTTGAAGTTGAACTTCTCTTCCTCCGTCAACTGCTTGTAGGCATCCTGGAACTGCACGGCTATACGGGGATGCCAACGGTCGTCGCGCTTGTGGTCGACAAGGAATAGTCCCTCGTTAAAGGCCACGCCATAACCTTCAATCTCCTCACGGCTCAATCCCAAGGCGGGAGCAAACTGGCCCATCAACCCTGACTTATGAGGCATGGGAATCTCCCAGATGCGGAAGAAGCCCAGGACGTGGTCGATGCGGTAGGCATCAAAATACTCCGCCATCTTGCGGAAACGGCGCACCCACCATGAGCAACCGTCCTTCAGCATCTCGTCCCAGTTGTAGGTGGGGAAGCCCCAGTTCTGGCCGTCGGCCGAGAAAGCATCGGGCGGTGCGCCGGCCTGACCGTTCAGGTTGAAGTACTTGGGCTCAACCCAGGCTTCAACGCCGTCGCGGGAGATGCCGATGGGGATATCACCCTTTAATATAACATGATGTTCACGCGCATACGCGTGAGCCGACCGCATCTGCCGGTCGAGGTTGAACTGTACATAATACCAGAACTGCAGTTCCTTCTTCCCCTTGAACGTAGATTTCTGCGTGGCATCAGGCGTGGCCCCAACCGGCCATTTCGAGAATTCCGCCGTGCCATAGAGATCACGATAGTAGCAGAAGGCAGCGTATGGCACGAGCCAGTCCTTGTTCTGCTCAAAGAACTTCTTATAGTCGTCGCGCCGCTGAACAGCCGTCCATTCCTGGGCGAAAACCGTGCGCAGATAGTCTATCTTGGCCGTGAACATCCGCTCGTAGTCAATCTGCGGCAGAGCGTTCAGTTCCTGGCGCAGCTGCTCAAAGGCCGCCCGCTTGTCGGCATCCTTGATTTCCGGCAATTGGCGAAGGTCGCAATACTGCGGATGAAGGGCATAGATGCTGATGGAGTTATAGGGATAGGAGTCCTGCCAGGTATGGGTGATGTTGGTATCGTTGATGGGCAGCACCTGAAGGATGCGCTGGCACGTCTTATCACACCATGCTATCATCAGCTTTAGGTCGCCAAAGTCGCCCACACCGAAACTTCCCTCGCTACGGAGCGAGAACACAGGAATGACCGAACCGGCTCCCTTCCACGGATAAACGGGGAAGTAGGCCTGGGAGAGTTCATAGACCACCACGTCGCCGTCCTCCAACTCAGGCAGACAGACGGTACGGTTCATGCCGTTCTCCCAGAGATATGATGCATTATCGACATCAGCAATGGACAAGAACTTGAACTCAAAAGTACGGGGCAACGTGTCGGCATCCAAGGATAGCGCCCACTCATTGCGCTCATGCTCAGCCATGCTCAGGGCATTCTGAGCCTCCCAGTTGCCCAAGGCCTCGCCACCGCCGATGAAGGCCAGCCGCTCGTTGCCACGCAACTGCGGGGCACGCACCTTCAGGCGTACCGTGCGGCTGAACGACGTATCCAGACTCTGGCTGCGCTTACGGGCAGACACACAGTCGGTAAATGCCGAGGAGTACATATAGCTGTCCTCAGGTATGTCAATCCAATGGTCATACACGATGTAACGGTTGCCCTTAACGGCTGCAAACTCCAGCCGGTGAGGCTCAACCAGCCACTCGTGCCGACATTCCTCATCGCCACGGCACAGAGAATAGAAATAATCCATGTAGTCGGCATGCTCAGTAGGAAGCGACAACTTGCAAGACCAGTTCAAGCCGTTGTTCGTCCCCATCTTTTGCCGGTCGATTGCACCATTTTCTTTCAGGATGTTGAGCACCAACTCTTCACCAAAAGTAGTCTGATACTCTAAGTTAAATAGTAATTGCATATTGTTAGTGTTTTTAGTCTACTGCAAAAGTACGAAAAATAATAACCCGCCGTTCTCTGTCGGCGGGTTATTACGTCAGAAAGTTGCGCAAACGTTTGCATCACATTATTTCTTTTCCTTGATGACAAACACACAGGCAGAGGCAATGAGCAGGAAAACACCCGACACTAACATCATGCTATACTGATGGCTGCCAATCATTGAAAGGATGACGCCACCACAGAGTGCTGCCACGATCTGAGGAATGCAGATGGTACCGTTGAACAGACCCAGATAAGCCCCCATGTGACCATAGCCCTGTAGGGCATTAGTGACAAAGGTAAAGGGCATGGCCAGCATGGCCGCCCAAGCACAGCCAATGAGCAGGAAAGGAATGAACTGCAGGTACTGATCATGGATGAAGGGCACCAGCGAAAAACCGACGGCCCCAAGGATAAGACTCAGAGAATAAGCCAGTTTCGTATTTTTGAACTGAGGAAGCAGGGCGGCCCACATCACAGAGCCGATAGCCTGTACAGCAAAGAGGATGCCCACCCAGTTGCCTGCCGTCTGGAACGACTCGCTTGCGGGGTCGGTGGTTTCCCAAACCGTCTCAGCAATGGCACCAGTCGTGTAGTTCCACATATAGAGGAACGCAGCCCAGCAGAAGAACTGTACCAATCCCACCTTCCAGAACGTGGACGGGGCGTTGCGGAGGAGTGTCAGCCAGTCGGCCTTGTCCTCGGTCGTCTCAGCCACGGGATTATACTCATTATACTCCTTCGGGGGCCACTCCTTCACTTTCGCCGTGGTATAGATGACACACAGAATCAGGATGGCGGCACCAATATAGAAGGAATAGATGACCGAATCGGGGATGACGCCCTCTGCCGCCACGTTGCTGATGCCTATCCAGGTAAAAAGGAACGGGAAGATGTAGCCCGCCACGGAACCGGCATTGCACAGGAACGACTGAATGCTGTAAGCCTTGGCCTTCTGCTTCTCGTTGACCATGTCACCTACCAACATCTTGAACGGCTGCATGGCCATGTTGATGCTCGTGTCGAGAAACATCAGGGAAATCAGTCCGAAAAGCATGGCCGTGGAGACCGTCAGGCCCAGCGAGCCGGAGTTGGGCAGCAGGCACATGACGAACACTGCCACGGCGGCACCGACGAACAGGTAGGGAATGCGGCGCCCCCAACGTGTCCACGTCTTGTCGCTCAGCGTTCCGACAATGGGCTGCACAAGGATTCCCATGAGCGGAGGGAGAATCCAGAAATAACTCAGGTTGTGAGGGTCAGCGCCAAGGGTCGCGAAGATACGCGAGATGTTGGCACTCTGCAGGGCGTAGGCTATCTGTACGCCAAAGAAGCCGAAACTCAGGTTCCACAGCTTCCAAAAGTTCAAATCAGGTTTCTGTTTCATATTTGTTTTGTTATCTTGTTGTTCCTCTTATAACGAGCCGTGTACGAACTACACGTTTCTCCACCTTGTCCATGGGCGAATGGCCCTCCACCTTGTCAATCAGGATATCAGCAGCCTCCTCCCCTACCCGTTTGCCACGCTGTTCGACAGTGGTCAGCATGGGGTCACAGGCCACAGCACGCTGACCGTTGGTGAAACCGCAGATGCTGACATCCTCAGGCACCCGCAGTCCAGCATGCTTGACGGTATAGAGAATGCCGATAGCCGTGTCATCGTTGACAGCAAAATAGCCGTCCGGGGGATTATCGAGTGCCATCAGCTTCGGCGTAACCAGCTCTGCATCAGCACGGTTATCACAGACGCTGACCATCTCCTCATCAATCTTCAGACCAAATTTAAGCAAGGCGTCCTTGTAGCCGTTGAAGCGGTTCTTCGAAATCTCCAGATGACGGGGAGCCCCAAAGAAAGCAATGCGCTTGCACCCTGTCTCAATAAGATAGCTCACGGCATTGAAGGCTCCCATGTAGTCATCGACAACCACCCGACTGGCATTCACACCCGTACAGATGCGGTCGTAAAAGACGATGGGGATGCCCGAGTCTATCAGCCGCTGGAAATGCTCATAACGCTGGGTGTCCTTCGCCTGCGACACGATGACACCGCAGACCTTCAGCCGGTGGAACATCTCACAGATGCGGGTCTCACGCTCATACTGCTCGTTGCTCAGTGCCACCATGATATAATAGCCACGAGCCATGGCCGTCTCCTCGATTCCTGTTAGGATTGACGAGAAGTAGTAGTGTGTAAACTCCGGGACGATGACCCCGATGATCTTCGTTGTGGCCACTCGGCTGTGACGCAAGGCCGAGCCTATCACATTCGGATAGAAATTATGTTCGCGCGCGTACTGCTGAATCATCCGCCGCCGCTCCTCACTGATGCGGGGCGAATCCTTCAGCGCACGCGACACTGTAGCCACCGAAATACCCAGTTCGCGGGCGATGTCTTTCATCGTCATAGGCGTAGTTTCTTTCATCGGTTTTTAATTGACAATGCAAAGATAGTATTTTTTTAAATTCAGTGTTCTGGGATTTACGTATATTACACATACACAGTCATGCAAACGTTTGCACTGACATAATAACGAAATTAAATAAAAAAAAGTACAATGTAAGCGAAAGAAAACTAACTTTGCAGCAGAATTTTACGTAAAACTATAAATTAACTCTAATTAAATGTAATGATGAAGCAGGTAAACATTCAAATCCCGCTTAGGATGCTCGGCCTCCTGTTAGGCCTATTCCTATCGGTAGGCGCCTTTGCACAGATTACAGTAAAGGGCCATGTGAAAGACTCGCAGGGAGAACCCATCATCGGCGCAACTGTCCGGGTTGTCGGACAGACGACGGGAGGGACAATTTCTGACTTCGACGGAAATTTCACCTTGCAGGCAAAACAAGGAGCACAGCTCAGCATCAGCTACGTGGGCTACCAGACGGCCACTGTGGCTGCCGCCCCTAACGTGACGGTTACGCTGCAGGACGATGCCGCACTGATTAACGAGGTGGTGGTCATCGGTTATGGTGTAGCCAAGAAGAATGACCTGACCGGTTCGGTCGTCGCCATGAAACCTGATGAGAAGAACCACGGTATCGTCACCACGGCTCAGGACATGATTCAGGGTAAGATTGCCGGTGTGAACGTCAACACGGCATCAGGCGAACCAGGCGGAGCCGCACAGATCCGCATTCGTGGCGGCGCCTCGCTGAATGCCTCGAACAGTCCGCTGATAGTCATCGACGGCATGCCCATGGACAACAACAGCACCAAGGGTATGAACAACCCACTGTCACTGGTCAACCCGAACGACATTGAGTCGTTCACCGTGCTGAAGGACGCCTCAGCCACAGCCATCTACGGTAGCCGCGGTTCTAACGGCGTCATCATCATCACCACCAAAAAGGGTCGCAAGAACCAGGCTCCCAAGGTATCCTACAACGGAACGTTCTCGCTCAGTGCCATTGCGAAGAAACTCGACGTGATGGATGCCAGCGAATACCGCCAGTTCATCAAGGACTACTACGGCGAGGAGTCGGATGCCTATAAGGGACTGGGCGACGCTGACACCGACTGGCAGGATGAGATCTACCGTACGGGGGTCAGCCACGACCACAATGTCAGCGTCACCGGCGGTGTCGGCAACCAGGCATGGTCCATGCCCTACCGCGTGAGTGCTGGCTATACCAACCAGCAGGGTATCCTGAAGGGTTCTGACTACAGCCGCGTCACCGCAGGCTTCACGCTGAATCCCTCGCTGCTGGAGGATCACCTGACCATGAACATCAATGGTAAGTACGCCTACTCGAAGACGAATCCTGGCGGTCAGGGGGCCATCGGCAACGCTACCCGCATGGATCCGACACGTCCCGTCAAGAGCGATGACGAAGAGTTCAAGAACTGGGGCGGCTACTGGCAGTGGACCAAGCCGACCACGAGCTACGACCCCACCTTCCCTTACGACCGTAACGGCGATGCTCCGTCGAACCCCGTCGAGCAGATTGAGCACTACACGTTCAACAAGAGCGCAAACGTATTGCTGGGTAACTTCGAAGCTGACTATAAGATTCACGGTTTCGAAGATCTCCGCCTGCACATGAATCTGGCCGGTGAGTATACCGACGGTGGTGAGTACACCGATAACGGTCCTTACAACACCTATTCTTTCTACTATGGCAGCACCGGCGAAGACAAGGAGAAGAAGTACAACCTCGTCGGTACTGGCTATGTCCAGTATTACAAGGACTTCAACAAAGACAACCACTTCGACATCATGGCCGGCTACGAATACAGCCGCACCAAGTACTGGGGCAACAACTGGTATAAGAGCTACTATCCCTTTACCTACGAGGGTACTGACGATGACGGCAATCCCAAGGCCGGCACGCTGAACAGCTCGTCAGAGAGGAGATGGAGGGGCCAAATGGTGCTCGTCAGCTGGATTGGCCGTGCCAACTACACGCTGTTGGACCGTTACCTGCTCACCTTCACCGCCCGCTACGACGGTTCAAGCCGCTTTGCCGACGGTCACCGCTGGGGTTTCTTCCCCGCTGCCGCCGCTGCATGGCGCATCAAGGACGAACCGTTCATGAAGAACGTCGAGGCCGTCAGCGACCTGAAACTGCGTCTCGGCTGGGGTAAGACCGGCCAGCAGGACACTGGCAGGGAATACTACACCCCGACCTACCAGATGACAACCACCAACGACCACCTTTATCCTATCGGTGAAGGCAACCCCGGAACGCTATTCCGTCCGCTGGTTTACAATAACGAGTTGACATGGGAGACCACCACGACCTGGAACATCGGTCTGGACTTCGGTATGTTTGACCAGCGTCTGACCCTGAACTTCGACGCCTACAAGCGAAACACCACCGACCTGCTCTGCACGCCGACCATCGCTGCCGGACAGAACTACGACAACAAGATGCTACTGAACGCCGGCGAACTGCAGAACTACGGTATTGAACTGGCCATCAGCGGCAAGCCCATCGTTACCAAGGACTGGTTCCTTGAACTGGGCGCCAACGTTGCCTATAACAATAATGAGGTGAAGGAACTGTACGGCGGACGCGACATGATTGAGGCCGGACTGACCGTCGGTATGCAGAAGGGCCTGACCTATCACAAGGTGGGCCAGCCCGCCAATTCCTTCTGGGTCTACCAGCAGGTATACGACGAGACGGGTCGTCCCATTCAGGGTGCCTACGTCGATCGTAATGGCGACGGCAACATTGACGACAACGACCGCTATTTCTACAAGCACATTGCAGCGCCCTGGACCGGCGGTTTCTACCTGAAGGCTTCTTATAAGAACTGGGACCTCGGCACGAACTTCCGCGTAAGCCTCGGCAACTACGTCTACAACGACCTCATCGAGAGCCGTATGAACACCGACGTGCGCTACAATGCCTCGAAGAATTTCTACGAGAACACCACACCTGATGTGGCTGCCCTGAGGTGGAAGTCGTACGACTATCCCCTGAGCGACTACTTCGTACAGAACGCCTCGTTCCTGAAGTGTGACAACATCACTTTGGGCTACAACTTCGAGGAACTGCTGAAGAGCAGCGGCTACAACGGACTCAGTGGCCGTATCTATGCTTCTTGCACGAACGTCTTCACCGTCACCAAGTACTCTGGACTTGACCCCGAGCAGATTTCCGGCTTCGAGGGCAGCGTCTATCCGCGTAGCCGCACCTTCCTCCTGGGTCTCAACCTGAACTTCTAATCACACAACTATAAATAAGAACGCAATATGAAACTCAATAAAATCAAAGCAATGGTTCCGGCAGCGCTGCTACTGTTTGCCGCCGGTGTAACCTCCTGCATGGATGACCTGGACAAGGGCAATATCGACCCGAACGTACAGGCAGAGCCCGACATCACCGCGCTCTACAGCAAGTGCTACGCCTGTCTCATTATGGAAGGCATGGACGGTGGAGCCGACTTCTCGGTCGAGGATGCCGGTAAATCGACCTTCGTACGCAACCTCTACAACGCCAACGTGCTGTCGACCGACGAGGGTATCTGCTGGTGGACTGACGGCGGACTCGAGGACTACGGCAGGAACACGCCGAAACCCAACAGCGATGCCATTCGTTTCCTGTACTACCGTCTCATCACGAATATCTCCTACTGCAACCACTACTTAGAGCTGGACGGTGCCAAGGCCGACCAGGCTAAGCTGGCCGAGGTGCGCTTCATCCGTGCCTACCTCTATTACCAGATGCTCGACCTTTTCGGAGACCCGACGTTTATCCCCGCCGTGTCAAGCGATATGCCACGCCAGGCTCACTCCTACAATTCCAAGTTTGAAGCAGGAAAGGACTACAGCCGCGCCGAACTGCTGGCCCTGGGCCGCGAGTTCCTCTTCGGCTGGGTGAAGAGCGAGCTGGAAGAAGCAGAGAAGAACCTGCTGGATCCTCAGCCGAAGAACGACAGCAACCCCAACTACGGTCGCGTCGACAAGGCTGCCGCCTGGCTCATGCTGAGCCGTCTGTACCTGAACGCCGGTACCTATCTGAACAACGACGGTCAGAACAATCCCTACTGGGCACAGGCCTTGGAGTATGGCGAGAAGGTCATCACCTCCGGCTACACGCTGTTTGACGACAGCAAGATGGACGCCAAAGCCAAAGCCATGGGCTACAAGCCCTACGACCTGCTCTTCATGGGCGACAATGGTTCCAACGGTGCTTCGTGCGAGGCCGTCTTCCCGCTGCTGCAGGATGGTAAGGTGACCAAGGGCTATGGTGGTTCCATGTTCTTCGTGGCCGCCATGTGGAATCCCGATATGGCCAACGTCATCGGTCTGGATGCCGGTACGAACCAGAACACGTGGGCTGGTATGCGCTGCCGTCCGCAGCTGTTAGAGAAGTTCACCAGCAACCCCAACTCATACGTAGGCAAGACGGCTGCCGAGATCCGTGCCATGAGTACCGACGACCGCGCCATCTTCTGGGGCGTCGACCATACGCTCTCAGTATTCCCCAACAGCGAGTTCTCACACGGTATCACCACGCCGAAGTGGCACAACAACTACTCGAACGGCGGTACACCTCATGATGCCAGCGACGTCGACATCGACTTCTTCCTGCTGCGCGTGGCCGAGGCTTACCTCAATGCCGCCGAGGCTGCCCTTCACACTGGCGCAGCCGACAAGGCTAAGCAGTATATGGATGCCATCCGCAACCGTGCCCATGCCGCCACCCGTGGCAGCTACACCCTGGATGACGTGCTCGATGAGCGTGCCCGTGAATTCTACTTCGAGGTCATCCGCCGTCCCGACCTCATCCGCTACAACCGCTTCGGCGGCCTGGATGTCACCTACGGCTGGGAAGGCAAGGGCGGTAACGAGACCTACACGGGTGCTGCCTTCGAGAAGTACCTCAACGTCTACCCCATCCCCTCAACTGAGGTCATGGCGAACTCGAACCTGATCCAGATTGACGGCTACACAGAGATTGAATAATAATAACTGAAGATTGAAGATTATGAATAGCAAGATATTTCATTCACTGACCATGTTCATGGCAGGTTGCGGCTTGGCCGCAACACTGACGGCCTGCTCGGATGACAACGACTCGAACCCCTCGCTGATTCAGCCTGACGGATTCACGCTGAACACGCCGGCATACGTCAACGAGACTGTAGACCTGCTGTCAACCAATGAGCTGCAGCTGTCGTGGAGCCAGCCGCAGTATACGTCCGACAATGCACCGCTGCTGGTGACCTACGAGATACAGGTGTCGCCCACCAACAAGTTCACCGTGTCCACTGATCAGGCCGCTGCCGACGAGAGCGGTAACACCGTGGCCGACTACGCCGCAATGACCCGTACCTCGACAAAGTGTACTTACACGCTGCTGTCGGCCGACCTTGACAAGGCCCTTATGCAAATTATGAAGTGGACGGCATCAAATGTGCCCGAAGTACAGACGGTCTTCCTGCGCATCAATGCCTTCATCGACGAGAATGGCACACGCCTGAACAGCGTCGTTTCGAACACCATTGAACTGAAGTTCAACCCATACTACATTGAGTTGAAGGACGCTGCACCCATCATGTGGTATCTCGTGGGTAACGACATCCTCGATGGCACCTGGAGCAACAATCCCGGTGTCAGCAGCCTGCCCATGTTCGTCCAGAGCGACTTCGCCTACGACAAGGCTACGGGTACGGGCGAGATTACCTATCTGAACTACATCACCACCGAAGGTTGGAAGATTCAGCCTCAGGACTTCAACTGGGACCTCGGCTTCATGAGTGGCGGCTCAGCCAACACAGCTGTCTTCCGCGACGGCGGTGCCGATGCCGGTAACATCTGGTGTGAGCCTGCTGGCTACTACTTAGTGACCGTCAACACGGCTACGAACACCTGCACTATCGTCCAGCAGGACATCACGCCGAAGGTGTACGGCCAGATTTGCGTGGCTGGTTCGTTCAACGAATGGAGCGACACCGACATGACTCCTGCCAACAAGAGCGGCGAGAACCACGTCTGGGCATACATCATGGAGGTTCCTGCCGGCGAGACCGTGCAGATGAAGTTCAAGATTGCGGGCAGCTGGGACACCAACTGGGGCTATGGCGCAGCCGACGGCGAGGTGAACCTCTGCGGTAAGGGTACCGGCGGTGGCCATAACATTGGCGTAGCCGAAGGCACATGGATTATCGTATTCAACGACATCACCGGTGAGTTCAGCATTACCCCGAAGGAGTAGGCGCTGCGTTTGTGAAAAGTGATAAGTGATAAGTGAAAACTTTAAATACTGAAAGATTATGAAGAAAAGCATATTATGTGGAATTGCCTTGGTAGCAGGACTCTGGTCCTGCACCGAGGACTACACCGACTGGGCAGACCCACAGCAGAACGCTGCAAAGGAGGCTGCGCAGAAACTGGAAATGATGGTGCAGCCCACCACCCAATCCATCGACTTCGCCACCTACACCGCACCGACGGTGCAGTTGTTCACCACCAATCTCAATGAGCAGCAGGCCAAGGAGTACAACGTGCTGTTCACTGGCGACGACGCCACAAAAACCGAGACTCTCATTGCCGACGCTGCCGGCCACATTCAGACAGCACAGCTGAAGGACGTAGTCATCAGCCTCTTCGGCAAGGCTCCTACCGAGCGCACCCTGAACGTCACGGTAGCAGCAATAGCTACCAACGCCACCGCCGACGGTCCTGTCCAGGTACTCCGCCAGGCCAGTCCCTTCAACCTGAAGGCCACGCTCGACGCACCGTTCATTGACTCGGGCTACTACCTGACCGGCGACTTTGCCGGATGGAACAAGGATGGTGCACTGGCCTTCACCCACTTAGGCAGCGGCAGCGTCTACGACGATCCTGAGTTCCAGATTATGTTCACCGCCACGGCTGACAACCAGTACTGGAAGATTATCTCTGCCACCAACTACAACGGCGACTTCTGGTCAGAAGGACCGACGGGTGTCGTGGGTACAGTCGTCGACGGCGATACCAGTGCCGAAGGACTGCTGACCACCACCAAGCCGCAGGCAGGTAAGATTGAGAAAGGCGGACTCTACCTGATGACCATCAACATGATGGAGTACACTTACAGCATCAAGGCCGTAGCTCCGCAGTTCTATATGGTCGGTGCTCTGCCCGGATGGAATGCGGAAGGTGCTGCCACAGCTATCCTCTACCCGCAGTCGAACACCGTCATGACCTACACCTCGAAGTACACCGGTGCATGGGACTTGAAACTCTGGAACAAGAACGACCTGGGCAACTGGGACGCCTGCTATGGATGTAAGGTCGACGGTGACAACTCGCCTGCCGGCGATCTCATCAACAGCGGTGCACAGGCCATCTCGGCTCCCTCGGCAGAGTTCTACACCCTGACCGTCGACGTAGCCAATATGACCTACAGCTGGACCAAACTCGACAACCAGACTCCGACGGAGTACATCTCCATGGGCGTCATCGGCGACTTCAACAGCTGGGGCGGCGACATGGAGATGAAACAGGTGACACCGCACAACTGGTATGTCGTGGGCACCGTCACCGACGGCGGTCTGAAATTCCGCGCCAACGGCGGCTGGGATGTAAACTGGGGTGCTGAGCTCACAGTCACCGACACAAGCTTCTATGGCAAGGGTGTGGCCAATGGTGCCAACATCAGCGTACCGGCAGGCACCTACGCCTTCTACCTGAATGACATCACCGGCGACTTCGCCATTGTCAAACAGTGACGTCCAATAACGACTAAGCCAATATCAAGCTACGGACTCCACAGGTACGCTTGTGGAGTCCGTAAGTTTAACTAAAACATCCTAAACATGAATAAAACGTTGTGGTTTGATAACATCAGAATCTATCATCTGCTGATTGACAGATTCAACGGAGGCTGGCAGACGCCGCCAGCCAGCAAGAACATCTTCTGCGGAGGCAACCTGCAGGGAGTCATCGACAAGCTTGACTATATCAAGAACCTGGGCTTCACGGCCATCATGCTCTCGCCCATCTACAAGTCACAGAACTATCACGGGTATCATACCCTGAATTTCGACGAGGTAGACCCGCACTTCGGCACATGGGAGGACTATCAGCGGCTGCTCGACCAGGCTCACGACAAGGGCATGCGCATTATCTGCGACTTCGTGCCTAACCATTGCTGGTATCTGGCGCCGATGTTCCAGGAGTCGCTTCTCAAGAATGGCGGCAAGCACCGCGACTGGTTCCACTATCTTAAGGCTGACAGCGACGAGTTCGTCTCGTTCTTAGGCTATGGCGACCTGCCCAAGTTCAATCTGACGAACCCCGAAGTAGTCAGTTTCATGATTGACAAGGCTGGACGGCTCGCCCGCATGGGGGTGGATGCTTTCCGCATCGACCATGCCCTAGGACAGCCACATGAGTTCCTGAAACGTTTCCGCGACAGCATGCAGGCTGTCCGCAGCGACATCGTCGTCTTCGGCGAGGTGTGGGCGTTCGGCATCGGGCCGCAGTTGGCCGGGCAGTTGTATTTCAAGACTGACGCCAGGTTGCAGGAATTCCTGGCACAGGACACTAAGTCCTTCTCCCAGGACGACCTGCAGGCCGACTACACTGACACACTGGACGGCGTGCTGGACTTTGCCTATCGCGACATCATCCTGAAAGAAGTGCATGCCGGCCACGGCATCAAAGACAACGCGACGCTCAAGAGCAAGATAGAGGCCCACTTCGCCAAGTATCCTGCCGACTTCAAGCTGGTCCTGTTCTTGGACAACCACGACACCGACCGCTTCCTGTTTGACTGTCACGACGATGTGAACTTGTTGCAGGAGGCCATCGACCTGACGATGGAACTGCCCAGGCCGTTCTCCTTCCTCTATGGCACAGAGCAGCTGATGACCATCCAGTCCACCATCTTCAATGCCGAGCCCTACGCCGACCTCCGTGTAAGAAACTGCATGGACTGGAGTAAAGAGCCGACGGCACTGAAGTTAAAGCATTAGAATCGTTACGTATGAAGCCTGTCCGGGAGTCGCTCGCCAGCCGCATCACCTTGAGGGTGGTGCTGTATGTCGTCGTGGTGCTTGGCATTTCGGCTTTTGTGGGCAACCACCTTGTGCTGAAAATCATCAGGGCCATCGAGGAAAACGGCATCCTCTATGCCATCGGCATGCGGAGGATGTCAATCGGGCTGACGCTGCTGTTTATCTTGACGCTGGTGGTGCTGACCAATCTGTTGCGCCGGACTATACACCGGCTCATCGCGCCGCTCACCACATTCACCCAAGCGGTGGACGAGGTGGCACAGGGCAACCTGCAGGCCGAGCTGCCCGTCATCCAGTCCGAGGACGAGATGCAGCGGCTGCACCATTCGTTCAGCCTGATGCAGCAGTCGCTGACCCGGCAGATGGAGGAGCTAAAACAGTTTAACGAGGCGAAGGGCCGCATAGAGGGAGAGTTGAAGGTAGCGCGGGACATACAGCTGTCGATGCTGCCGAAAGCATATACCCCCACTGCGGACTGCCATTTGGACATCTACGGTCAGCAGATTTCGGCCAAGGAGGTGGGCGGCGACCTCTACGACTTCTTCGTCCGCGACGGGAAGCTGTTCTTCTGCATTGGCGACGTCTCGGGCAAGGGTGTGCCAGCTGCCCTGGTAATGGCGACCACGCTCTGCCAGTTCCGCATCGTGGCCAGCCATGTGGACGACGTGGTGAAGATTATCAACTATATCAACAGGACGATATGCGACGGCAACGAAACCATGATGTTCGTGACGTTCTTTGTCGGCGTGCTCGACCTGACTACCGGACTTCTGCGCTACTGCAATGCGGGTCACAACAAGCCGTTCGTCGTGGGCGACGGAGTCGCGGAGCTGGAAGCCAAACCTGGCCTGCCCTTGGGCGTCGACGACGGTGCGCCCTACATAGTCCGCGAATGTAACATACCTGCGGGAACCATGCTGTTCCTCTACACCGACGGTCTGACGGAGGCCATGACCGCCCAGCGCGAGCAATTCGGGCGCCAGCGGCTCGTCAACCAACTGAAGAGCGGAGCAAACTGTCAGGCGCAGATAGAAGAGATGACCCAGGCCGTGCATCTATTCGTCGGCGAGGCCGCGCAGAGCGACGACCTGACGATGCTCGCCATCCGTTACACATAATAAAATCGAAATAGCTATGAATACAGAAACTTACAAATTAGGTGAAGAGCTGGACTCTTTCAACTACCAGGAAGTGCAGGATGGCATTATGGCCATTCTGGATAAAGGCTGCAGCGCGGTGCTCGATATGACGGCCTGCAACTACGTCTCCAGTACAGGCTTGCGCGTACTGCTCTATTCCAAGAAGGTGGCAGCCTCCAAGGGACTGAAGTTCTGTCTGAAGGGCGTAAGTGCCGAAGTCCAGGACATTATGAGCGTCACAGGTTTCGATAATTTCTTTGAATATGCATAGAGTCGATATCTTCCCCACACATGAGTACCAGGGACTGAAACTGCGCACGGGCCGGCCCTATCCCTTTGGGGCCACCGTCTTCGGCAATGCGGTGAACTTCTCCGTGTATTCCCGCTATGCCACCGACTGCACGCTGGTACTCTTCCATAACCACGAGGAGCAGCCGTTCATCGAGATACCCTTCTTCCGTGAGTTCCGGTTAGGCAACGTGTTCTCGATGATGGTGTTCGATCTGGATTACGAGAACATCGAATACGGCTACCGCATGGATGGGCCCTTCTGTCCGGAAGAGGGTCATCGGTTCGACAAGTCGAAAATCCTGCTCGACCCCTACGCCAAACTCATTGTGGGACGCGACATATGGGGGAAGCAGCCCAACTGGGACAGTCTCTACCAATACCGTGCCCGCGTGGTGTTCGACGACTTTGACTGGGAGAACGACCTGCCGCTGGAAACGCCCGTTAACGACCTTATCGTCTACGAGATGCATGTGCGCAACTTCACTTGCGGCGCTGCTGCCGGGGTGAAACACCGGGGTACATTTGCGGGCATCGTTGAAAAGATTCCATACCTGCTGGAACTGGGCATCAACTGCGTCGAGCTGATGCCCATCCATGAGTTCGACGAGTTCGAGAACTACCGTCCCTCGCCCATTGACGGCCATCCGCTCTACAACCTCTGGGGCTACAGCAACGTGGGCTTCTTTGCGCCCAAGGCCGCCTATGCCTCGTCGGGCAGGTTCTCGATGCAGGTGGACGAACTGAAGAACCTGGTGAAGCGCCTGCACGCCAACGGCATTGAGGTCATCCTCGACGTGGTGTTCAACCACACCGCCGAGGGCGACCAACGAGGCCCCTACATCTCTTATCGCGGCATCGACAACAAGACCTATTACATGCTGACACCCGATGGCCACTACTTCAACTTCAGCGGCTGCGGCAACACCCTGAACTGCAACAACCCCAACGTGCGTGACATGATTGTCGAGAGCCTGCGCTACTGGGTCACCGACTACCATATCGACGGCTTCCGCTTCGACCTGGCCGCCATCCTCGGGCGCGACCAAAAGGGCAACCCCATGTCGAACCCGCCGCTACTCGAATCGCTGGCTCACGACCCCGTTCTCGGCAAGACCAAGCTGATAGCCGAGGCATGGGATGCGGGCGGACTCTATCAGGTAGGCTCATTCCCGTCGTGGGGACGATGGGCCGAATGGAACGGCAAGTTCCGCGACAGCATACGTCGCTTCATCAAGAGCGACGAAGGGGTGCTGGACGACGTGAAGGAGCGCATCGTCGGCTCACCCGACCTCTACGCCTCGCAGGGGCGCGGCATCAAGGCCAGCGTCAACTTCGTCACCGCCCACGACGGCTTCACGCTCATGGATCTCGTATCCTATAATGACAAGCACAATGAGGCCAACGGCGAGGACAACCGCGACGGCGAGAACCACAACAACAGTTGGAACTGCGGCTGGGAAGGGGAGTGCGACGATCCTGACATCAACGCCCTGCGCCACCGTCAGGTGAAGAACGCCATCACGCTGCTGATGGTCAGCCAAGGCATCCCGATGGTGCTCTCGGGCGACGAGATGGGCAACTCGCAGCAGGGCAACAACAATGCCTATTGCCAGGACAACGAGATAGCCTGGCTCGACTGGAACGACCTGGAGCGCAACGCCGACATCTTCCGCTTCTTCAAGCGGATGATACAGTTCCGCCGCCAGCACAAGGTACTGCGCTACGACGAGCACCTGCGCCACAGCGACTACCGAGGCCTGGGCTACCCCGACTTCTCGTGGCACGGCGTAAAAGCCTGGCAGCCCGACACCGGCTACAACTGCCTCACAGCCGCCTTCATGCTCAACGGCCAGTACGCCACCCCTGCCGACGACTTCATCTATGTCGCCATGAACATGCACTGGGAGATGCATGGCTTCGAACTGCCACGACTGCCCGAAGGCATGGTCTGGCACGTCTTCGCCAATACCGGCATGGAGGCTCCCGCCGACATCGCTGAACCAGGCGAGGAACCCCTCATCGACAACCAGCGCGAAGTGCTCCTCGGCCCGCGTTCCATCATCATCTTAGTGGGGCGCTTCACTAATGAATAGTGGATCGTGAATAGTTATGAGCGAACTGCATTTCCAACCCATCAAAGGGAGGGCACGCGAGATACTCAAAGCCATCCTGCAGACGCCCGAGGTATCCTCGTGCAGTCTGAAGGACGGCCTGGTCCTCCGACTGGTCTGCGAGGAAATCGTCATGAACATCACGTCCTACGCCTATCCTGACAATGTAGAGGGCTATCTGGATGTGGAACTCGAAAAGACTGACCACCACATCTGCCTCTGTTTCAAGGATGGCGGTGTGCCTTTCAACCCCCTGGAACAGAAGGCGCCCGACACCAATCTGTCGTGGAAACAGCGTCACATCGGCGGCCTCGGCATCTATCTCGTCATCAAGAAGATGGATGCCGTCCGCTATGCCTACGAAAATAATAAGAACATCCTAACAATCCAAAAACAACTATGACTGCAATTATTTCCGTTATCCCCATCCTGTTGCTCATCATGCTGATGATGGGGTTCAAGGTCTCTGGCTACAGGAGTGCTGTCATCACGCTTATCGTCACAGTGGTCTTAGCTTTATTCGCTGTACCTTCTATGGGCATCATGCCAGAGAAATTTGTCGAGGCCTCCGTCTTTGAAGTCACGCTATGGTCCGTTATCGAGGGACTGCTTAAGGCCTGCTTCCCCATTATCCTTATCATCATCTTTGCCATCTTCAGCTACAACATCCTTTGTGAGACAAAGGAGATTGAGAGCATTAAGACGCAGTTCATCCAGATGACTTCCGACAAGGGATTGCTGGTGCTCCTGCTGACATGGGGCTTGGGTGGCGTGCTTGAAGGTATGGCCGGCTTTGGTACGGCAGTAGCTATTCCGGCTGCTATCCTGATAAGCCTCGGCTTCAAACCGATGTTCTCGGCTGTCATCTGCCTGGTGGCCAACACGGTGGCGGTGGGTTTCGGTGCCGTGGGACTGCCTGCGACGACGCTGGCTAATCAGGTGGCTGCCAGTGGCGTGGCTACTCCAGACGAACTCTGTGAGGTGGCAACTTTTATTATCCTGCAACTGTCGCTGATGTTCTATATCACGCCGTTCCTCATCTTGACGATGACCGACCGCAAAAAGATACTGAAGAATCTGGGTATTGCGCTCTTTGTAGGCACGTTTTCTATCGTCGTACAGTTCTGCTGTGCCCATTTCATCGGTCCTGAGACACCCGCCATCCTTGGGTCCGTGGCAGCCATCTGCGCCATGCTGATCTATAACAAACTGTTTATAGCCCCCCATTCGTCCCCTAAGGGACCAAGGAGGGGAATGCTCAAGACCTTGAAGGCCTGGAGTGTCTATGGTCTGATTATCTTCTTCATCCTGATATCGAGCAAGATTGTGCCACCCGTGAACGAGCTGCTGAACCAGAGCTTCGTGACAAAGTTCGACCTCCCCGTCATCGGCAATACCTTTAAGTTCGGTTGGCTCTCCAATGCCGGCCTGATGATATTCCTCGGCGCCATGATAGGCGGCATGATACAGGGTTTGAGCTTCGGAAAACTGATGACGATGCTGGCCAAGACCACGGTAAGTCTACAGAAGACGGTGGTTACCATCTGTTGTCTGGTGGCGATGGCTATGTTGATGAACAATACCGGTATGACCAACGATATTGCGAAGGGGTTGGTGTCGCTGACGGGTGACGCATTCCCCTTCTTCGCACCGCTCATTGGTTCTATCGGCACCTTTGTCACGGGTAGTGCAACGAATGCCAATATCCTCTTCGGAAAGCTGCAGGCTACAGTTGCCCACGACCTCGGCTTGGTGAATCAGGGCACGTTCTTCGGCGTCAGCGGTAGCGAGACCAACTGGCTTGCAGCGGCCAACTGTGCTGGCTCTGAGGGCGGGAAACTGCTGTCGCCACAGTCTATTGCCATCGCTACGGCTGCCTGTAACATGGAGGGCAAGGATGGCGACATCATGCGCCAGACGATGCCGTTTGCCGTCTTCTGGATTCTGATGAACGGATTGATGGTATTCCTGGGATTACACGTTATCTAACATTATTTGCTACCGCTATGAAGATTAATGAATTTCTGGCCGAGCTCAGACAGATATTGCCGGCTGACCGTATTTATACCGACGAGCTCCGTACCCTTGGATGGGGAACGGATGCCAGTTTCTATCGACAGATTCCAAAGGTTGTCGTTCGTAGTGATGGCGAGCAGGAAATCAGCAGGATCGTATGCCTGTGTCGCAAATATGAGTTGCCCTTCACCTTCCGTGCTGCCGGTACGTCGCTCTCAGGACAGAGTTGTACGGACTCGGTGCTGATTGTGGCAGGTAAGCATTGGGAGAAGTATCAGGTCATTAGCAGTTCCTCTGAAGAGGGAAGCGAAATCCGCCTGCAGCCAGGTATTGTGGGCGCGAGGGTGAATCAGATACTGAAACCTTACGGACGGGTGTTCCCGCCTGATCCCGCAAGTATCGGAAGTGCTATGGTGGGAGGCATCGTGGTGAACAACGCATCGGGCATGAACTGTGGCGTACACGCCAATAGCGACCGCATGATGATCTCCGCACGCCTCGTCCTGGCTGATGGCACCATCCTCGATACAGGTTCGGAAGAGAGTCGTGAGGAGTTCCGTAAGAACCATTCTGGCTTCCTCGCAAAGATGGAGGCCCTGCGCGACAAGGTGCGGACCGATAAGGAACTCTCTGAGCGTATCCGCAGGAAATACAGCATCAAGAACGTGACAGGCCTGAATCTGCGCCCGTTGGTGGCTTATGATGACCCGTTCGACATCATTGCCCATTCCGTCGTAGGCAGTGAGGGGACACTGGCCTTCCTGTCGGAAGTGACGATGCGCACGCTGAAGGATTATCGCTACAAGGCCTCGGCTATGGTTTATTTCCTCACGATGAGGGAGAGCTGCGAGGCGGTGGTGGCTATGAAGAAACTGAAGGCGGGCGAGGAAGACCTTCAGATGAGTGCCGAGAACCTGATGGTGAAGAGTGCCGAGATGCTGGACTATAAGTCGCTCAGTTCGGTTGACGACCCCGTGTTCCTGCAGTACAAGGCTGACGTGGATGCCGGCAAGGTTCCGGGAGTGGAACCAGGCGACTATCACGGCCTCACGGCCATCCTCACCGAAACGAAGGCCGTCACCCACGAACAGCTGCTTGAGAAGATTTCGGCTATCAAGGCATGCTTATCACGGTTTAAGTTGTATGTCCCAGCCGAGTTTACCGAAGATCCAGCCGTCTATGGCAAGTACTGGGCTATCCGCGCTGGCATCTTCCCCAGTGTGGGCGGTACGCGTCCTGTGGGCACCTCCTGCCTCATCGAGGATGTGGCCTTCCCCATTGAGTGCCTGCCTGAGGCCACGGTCAGGTTGCAAAAACTAATAGCCGATCATGGTTACGACGATGCCTGCATCTACGGTCATGCCTTCGAGGGCAACTACCATTTCATCCTGAACCAGAGTTTTGCCGACGAGCACGATGTGGCACGCTATGCCAAGATGATGCGCGATGTGGCCAAGCTTGTGGTCGAGGAGTACGACGGTTCGCTGAAGGCCGAGCACGGCACAGGACGCAACATGGCTCCGTTTGTGAAGTACGAGTGGGGCGAGAAGGCCTATGAGGTAATGAAGGAGCTGAAGGCTATCTTCGACCCCGACGGGCTCTTGAACCGTGGGGTTATCTTCAATGATGATCCCGACTGTTTCATCAAATGCCTGAAACCGCTGCCCGAGCTTGATTTCGACTTTGAGGGCGTGCCCGATGGCGGCCATTACCTGATGGACCCCGCGCGCTCTACGGCCCAGGAGACCATCGCGCAGGTGAAGCGTGCCAATAAGTGCATAGAGTGTGGCTTCTGCGAGGTCAACTGCATGTCGTGCGGTCTCACCCTGTCGTCGAGGATGCGCATTGCCGTGCAGCGCGAAATCCGTGCTTTAGAGGCCGCTGTCCGTGTGGATGGCGCTTCCCCCGCCGTCAAATCACGCCTCACCACGCTCAAGCAGCAGTACAAATACTACGGCGACCAGACCTGTGCCACCGACGGTCTCTGTTCCACCTCCTGCCCCATGAAGATCAATACGGGCGAGCTGACCCACCTGATTCGTCAAATGAATATGAACGAGAGCCCTATGGGCTATCGCGCTGGCGAGTTTGCTGCTAACCACATGGCTGGCATCAAGAGCGGACTGCGTGCGGTACTCGATGTGGCTCATGCCGCCCATGTGACGCTCGGCCCCACACTGATGACCAACGTCTGCCGCACGATGAACAAAATGGGACTGCCGCTGTGGACGACGGCTATGCCAAAGAAGAAACGCCAGCCCAAGAAGAGCGACCTCACACAGTTCATCATCGAAAAAAGCCTGCCTTCACCCTCCACTCCTCACGCTTCACCTGATAAGGTCGTCTACTTCCCCTCCTGCATCAACCAGACCATGGGACAGTCGAAGAGGGGCGGCAAGATTCACGACCTGGTAGACGAGGTCATCCAATTGATGGCAAAGGCCGGTTACGAAGTGATTTTCCCAGAAGGCATGGAGCGCATGTGCTGTGGACAGATTTGGGAGTCGAAGGGAATGCTTGACATTGCCGACCGCAAGAGTGCTGAACTTGAAGCCGCTCTCTGGAAAGCCTCTGAGCAGGGCCGCTATCCCGTACTCTGTGCGCAGAGTCCCTGTCTGCACAGGATGAAAAAAGTGATGAGCCGGATGAAGCTCTACGAGCCTGCCGAGTTTATCATGACGTACCTCAAAGACCGGCTCGACTTCCATCCCACCGACCGTCCTATAGCACTTCATATCACCTGTTCGACACGTCAGATGGGTGTTGACAAGGACATGATAGCCCTTGCTAAACTCTGCTCCAACCACGTGCTACTGCCCGACGGCATCGGCTGTTGTGGCTTTGCCGGCGACCGTGGCTTCACCTTCCCGGAGTTGAACAAATACGGCTTGCGCAAGCTTCGTCCGCAGATTGAGGCCAACCACATCGAAGTGGGCTACTCCAATAGCCGCACCTGCGAGATTGGCCTGGAAACGAATTCCGGCATCCCCTACATGAGCATCGTCTATCTGGTCAACGAGTGTACGACGGCGAAAGACACATAACCCCTGTAAGTTTAGTCGGAGCAAAGGGGGTAGTTTGCTCCGACTAAACTTGGAGTTTGCTGCCGGGTAAAGCTCCGCTACCCGGCACCTACAGGCCCGCTACCCGCCACCTTTCGAATAGAGTCGTTCACACATCGGAAATGTTACCTCAGATGTTAGGTCTTTGTTACCTCTATGTTACCTCTTTCCAGTAGACCTAACATCGCCAACCCCCTTTACACAAAGGCGTTTCCGAAGAAAATGTTAGGTGTTAGGTCAAAACGCAAATCTGCGCAGAAAAAAGTACAGTTAGCGATGTTAACTAAGCCATTTAGCGATGCTATATGGGTCATTTAACCTGTCTATATGGGTCAGTTAGCATGACTAACCGTATGGTTGCCAACAAGGGGAAAAATGCGTTGTCTTTTGTCCTAATTGTCTTGCCCTGAAAAACGTTGTTTTGGATTCAACATTTTTCAGGGCAAGACAATACGAAACTTTCCGCACATTCCTCGCAATTTATCGGAAAAAGTAACAAAGATATCTTCCTCCTTTGGCCTTTTCAAAAAAAATTACTACCTTTGCCCCGCAAACTAACTACTACATCAAAACAAAATGAAACAACTACTTATCTTAGCGACTTTACTATTCGTACTTGTCATCCATTCTGCCTCAGCCCAGCGGCTGGCACAGCCACTAGACCGTGGCGTGGTGGCCGTCTATCGCTCTGGCGGTCGTAGTGTCACCTCGGCGGGCGGCACGGGTAGCCTCATCTCCTGGCGCAAACTGGCACAGGAGCCTGAGGGTACCACCTATAATGTGTATAAGCGCGCACAGGGCGCGACGGAATTCACGAAGATGAACAGCACGCCCCTGAAAGTGACGAACTACAAGCCCGCGTCGCTCACGACGAATACGGAATATGCCGTGACGGCCATCACCCCCGAGGGCGTAGAGGGGCCGGTGAGCAAGCCTTTCCTCTACAAGACTCAGCCGTGGCCCAATGTGTGGCTGAACATCGACTTCGACGACAAGGTGATACGTCGCAACGACTACCGCACGAAATTCTGCTGGCCGATGGACACCGACGGCGACGGTGAGTATGACGCCGTGGTGGTGGACCGTCTGTTTGCCAGCGCCGTGAGCGAGGACGCCGACAACACAGAGAACACCGCTACGACAAGCCACAAGATTCAGGCCTATCGTTTTACGGGCGAACTGTTGTGGACGGTGGACATGGGGCCGAACGTGAACATCTGTGGCGGACAAAACGACATGGTGGTGGCATGGGACATCAACTGCGACGGACGCTGCGAGGTGCTCATCAAAAGTAGTGACGGCACCCGCTTCTGGGACAAGCAGCAGGAGACGTGGGGCAAGTACGCCATGGGCAGCGACAAGGCCGACGTCGACGGCGACGGCATCGTGGACTACCGGACACAGGCGGTACGCAACCGTCCGTTCTATATCAGCGTCATCGACGGCCTGACGGGTGAGGAGATGGACTGTAGCGAACTGAAATACGACGAGGTACACGACGGCTCGGACAGCTACACCCGCACCTCGCGTCCCAGCTACATGAGCGACGGCTACTCGGCGATGGACGGCCACTTCGCCATCTGCTACCTCGACGGTATCCACCCGTCGTTGGTCATGGAGTGCCTGGACCGCGACCAGAATAAGACCCACCATAACTACGTGTTCACCTGGGAGTATGACTGGACGACGGGCGTGGCGACCCATTGGCATCATGACAAGACCTGGAGCCGTAACGACAAGAAGCCCTGGCCGGCAGAGTTCCACCAGTTGCGCGTGGCCGACGTGGACGGTGACGGTACCGACGAGATGATTCAGGGCGGCTACTCGGTGAATCCCAAGACGGGCTGGTTTGCCAGTCCGGGCATCGGTCACGGCGACCGCTACGTGCTCTCCGACATTGACCCCGACCGTCCCGGCTTGGAGGTCTATGCCATCCAGCAGAGCGCACTCCTGGGTCAGCTGCTTTATGACGCCCGTACAGCCGAGCACATCAAGGAGTGGTACCTGCCGAGCGTCTATGACGTGGGGCGCGGCACCTGTCTCGACATGGATGCGCGGCACAAAGGCTACGAGATACTGAGCTATGCCGACGAGTTCGTGTATGACTGCAAGGGCGATAAGACCGGGCAGACCCGCAGCGGCTCGATGTTCGAGGGATGCTGGTGGGACGGCGACCTGCAACGCGAGTGGCTCAACTCGCCCGGCGGCAGCGGCTGGGGCACGAATGTGATGGTAACCAAGGTGCTGGGCGACCGTCTGGCAGAGTTCTCGCAGGAGAGCAACTGGGCTACCCATGCCGCCACAGGCACACGCCCGGCCTTCATGGGCGACATCATGGGCGACTGGCGCGAGGAGGTGATCCTGGCCAAGCAGAACGACGAGGGCTGCACAGGCCTCGTAGGCTACACCACCGCCATGCCTACCAACTACAGCATCTACTGCCTGCAGCAAGACCCGCACTATCGTGGCGACTGCACCACACGCGGCTACTACCAGCATCCCAATACGGGCTTCTATTTAGGCGGCGACATGCCCATGCCACCCCTGCCGCCTGTGTTCGAGGCCGACGTGCGCAACCAGATGGCCAGCGGCAAGAGCGTGATGTTCGACTTGCAAGGCGACAACCACTCAACACTCACCATCAACCACTCACCGACGATGCTCTACCTGATGAATCCTCGTGGTTGCGACTATACCTTTAATGGTAAAGGTACAACAGGCAGCGGCCAGCTTATCAAGTCGATGCAGGGAACGGCTACGTTCAACTGTAACCTGGGCCACAGGGGTTTGAACATCATCAGCGAGGGAACGTTGGAGGTAAAAGGCGAGATAGCCGGCCCCGTCGAGTTGCGTGCCCGTGGTACGCTTGCGGGTACGGCCATCCTGATGGACACCATCACCTTTGAGGGGGCACTCAACTATGAGGGCTGCCGACTAAGGCCCACAGGCAAGATGACCTTCAAGAAGAGCGTCACGCTGCCTGGTAACGTGTATCTTGAACTGACACAACCCGGCTATTGCCTCGACGTAGAAGGCGACCTCACCTTCCAGGGCACAAACTACATTTCATTCACCACGGTTCCAGAACCTTCTACCTTCACGATTGCCGAGTGTACGTGTACGCTGACCTGCGACGTCACGAAGTTGAAGACGCGCGGTCTCGAAGGCATCAACTACGACTTTGAGGTGGAAGACGGCAAACGGCTTGTGCTGAAGATTCACGCCACACGCGCCCCTCAGCAGGATGTCGTGTGGACAGGTGCCGAGAGCAAGCTTTGGGACTACAAGGCCCAAAACTTCAGTGTGGGCGGAGGTTCCCCCTCCGCAACCCCGACATCGTTTGTCTCAGGCGATGCCGTCGTCTTTAATGCGCAGGGGCAGCAGAAGACCGTCAACGTCAACGAGATGATGGTGACCAGCGGCGTCATCTTCGACAGCGGCACCTACACCCTCAGCGGTGAAGGCGGCCTCAGCGGCGAGGGTGGCCTGACCGTTAACAAGGATGCCAGCGTAACGCTGAATATGAAGTACAGCGACTATACGGGTAAGACCATCGTGAACGGCGGCACGCTGACCGTTCCCAACTTCTACGACGGCGGCCAGAAGAGCGCCCTCGGCAGTTCCGCTGCCGACAAAGGCAACCTGCAGCTGAACGGCGGCACACTCGTCCTCTCGAAGGACAATATGGGCACCGACCGCCAGATGACCCTCACCGATACCGCCACGATCCGCATCGCCCAACAGAGCAGCGCCCTCTCGCTGAAGGGTGCCGTCAGCGGAACAGGCTATCTCGTGAAGGACGGTGCCGGACAGCTGAACTTCACCTACGGCGGCACCAACAACTTCGCCGGACTCATCGTGAAGAAAGGCATCGTGGCCCAAGGCGCCTGGAACGCCACCTTCGGACGTAGCGGTTCGCCCATGCTGCTCTGTGGTGGCGAGGTGCATCAGATAGACGTGAACAGCACCTCGACCGTGCCCACGTTCAATCATGTGGTGACCGTCCAGGAGGGTACCAACAACAAGATTGTAGGCTCCTCGCGTGGCAAGCTCAACGGCTCGGTGAAGGGTAGTGGAAACCTGACCGTCGTCTCGAAATACGTGCGCTGCGACATCAGTCTCGACTTCAAGGATTATGAGGGCACGCTGACCGCATCGGGCAGCCAGTGGCGACTGATGGCTGGCGTCACCGACATGTCGCGAACCACGCTGAAGGTAGATGCCGCCACCAGCATTGCCCACTACGCCAGCGGCAGCGGCAACCAGCAGGCTGCCACGCTGAAGATAGGCGCCATCGCCGGTACGGCTGTCGACGGCGTACTGGAAGGACAGACCACCTATCAGATAGGCTATCTCAATCGTGACATGACGTTTGCGGGACTCCTGAAAGGCAAGGCCGTCACCAAGGAGGGTACGGGCAGGCTGACGCTGAAGACGGCGGGCAGCACGGCGCCCATCACCGTCAACGGCGGTACGCTGGAGTTGAGCAGCACCTCGGCAACTGCCATCACCACCGGACAGATTACCGTTGCCTCAAAAGGCACCATCACCGGCACCGCCGCCCTTCAGAATCTGACGCTGAAACAGGGCTCCACCACCCTCTGCCAGCTGAAGTCCACTGGCAACACCTGTCTCACCGTGCTGGGAAATCTCAGGCACGACGGCGACACCATCCTCGTCGCTGTCCCCGCCACCCGACGGCTACAGGTGGGCGACGAAATCACCGTCTATAAGGTCAGCGGACAGCATACGGGCACTTTCGTCGTGAAGGTTGACGATGGCGGCGCAGGCTATGAGTTCGACACCTCCACGCTGCTCACCGACGGCAAGCTGCGCATCACGGCCATCACCGATGCCCTGAGTGCCCCCATTGCCAGCAACAGCCTGGTGGATGTCTACACCACCGACGGCATCTGCCTGTTCCTCCGCAGGCCCTACTCGGAAGTCCGTTCCTCCCTCCGTCCCGGCACCTACGTGCTGGTCTTTGGCAACGCATCACGGAAAATCATCGTCAAAAATCTTGCCCAATTCAGAAAATAGTTGTATCTTTGCACAAACGAAACGAATATGCTAAAGAGATTCTTCTATTTATTTGTATTGGCTATGGTACTTGCCTCTTGCTCTGGAGGTAAGGTGAAGTATCGCATCGGAATATCACAATGTTCGGATGACATTTGGCGTGACAAACAGAATGCCGAGTTGCGTATGGGCGCTTATTTCCATGATAATGTGGAACTGAAGTTTGCTGCGGCCTACGATAGCGACGAGCGGCAGGTGGAGCAGATTGACAGCCTTGTGAATGATGGCATCGACTTGCTGATTGTGGCTCCGAATCAGGTGCAGACTATCTCGCCAGCCATCGATCGTGCCTACGACAAAGGTATCCCCGTGATTGTGTTTGAACGCAAGACCAGTTCACAGAAATATACCGCCTTCATTAGTGCCGACAACTACGAGATGGGGCGGGTGATGGGCGAATATATCGTCACGCGACTTCACGGACAGGGTTCAGTACTGGAGATAAAGGGACTGGAAGGTTCGTCGCCCGCCATTGAGCGGCACAACGGTTTCATGGACGCCTTGAAGGATACACCAGGCATCAAGGTGGTGGGCTCACTTCAGGGCGACTGGACGGAACCGACGGCCTACGAGAGAACGAAACAATGGCTCGTCAATCATCAAGATGTACGCATAGACTTAGTGTTCGGTGCCAACGACCGCACGGCGATGGGCGCCCGCAAAGCCCTCTCGCACCTCGAAGCTCCACTCTATTGTGGTATCGATGGTTTGCCGGGAGAGAACGGCGGCATCCAACTAGTGCGCGACTCTTTACTTGACGCTTCGTATATCTATCCTACACATGGCGACCAGATTATCGAGTTGGCCGTTAACATTCTCGAAGGAAAAACCTACGAGAAAGAGACTATGTTGATGTCAGCCCTTGTAACAAGTGACAATGCCAAAGTGCTACTCATGCAGGGCGAGGAGTTGATGCGACAGGCTGACCATCTGGATCAGTTACACCATAAAGCCGATAACTACCTGCACAAACTTGACACGCAGCGCATCGTCAACTGGCTTTCGCTGAGCCTGATTGTACTGCTGGTAGTGGTGTTTGTGCTGTTCTACCTGTACCACCTCCGCAAGATAGCTTTGCAGCGGGAGCGTGTGGTGAACACCCTGTGGAACATGAAGCCGGAAGATGTCCCTGAGGTAGCTGACGGTGGGGGGGATATTGAGCGCCCTGAGGTAGCTGAAGACGCTGAGGTGAACGAGCCTGCTGCCGTCTCGCATTTCATCACTCGTTTCAAGGAGGTCATTGAGGCCCGCTTGGAGGACAGCGAGGTGAGTGTTGAGGACTTGGCTGCCGACATGAACCTCAGTCGCGTGCAGCTCTACCGCAAGGTAAAAGCCGTTACTGGCTCGTCACCTGTTGAATTGCTGCGCACCGCCCGTCTGAATCGCGCCTATCAGTTGCTGCTCACCACCGATAAGAGCGTCTCGGAGGTGGCCTACGCCGTCGGCTTCACCGCCCCCTCCTATTTCACCAAATGCTTCAAGGAAGAGTACGGCATGGTGCCGGGAGATGTTAGGAAATGACAAAAAACACGCTTATTGTCCCTATGTCCCTATGTTATACGAAAAAGCTTTTAGGGACATTAGGACATTAGGACAATAAGGGCGTTTTCAAAATGCACACTTTTATTATTAATAATATTATTATATATTATAATTATAATACATAATAAACATTCGGTTTCATATTTTTTTTCACGCTTAATGTCCCAATGTCCTAATGTCCTAATGTCCTAATGTCCTAATGTTGTCTTTTGTGTGGAGTAATCTGACGTTTTTAGTGAACGAACAGAAATGAAAGTTAATAAATATTAATACCGTATTGGCAGTACAGGTTTTGATGGTTTGGCCGTATGTAGCTGATAATAGGCACATAACGACACAATTCAAGGTAACGACGTTCGTGTTTAAGGCGGGCTGAAAGGCGGCGCGATTAACATAGTTTGGCTACACGAAAACGCGGAAAAATTGTTTCGGGGCCTCGGCGTTGTACCTTTGCATTGTCATCCGCGACAGGTGGGCCATCTGGCAGCGCTAACCCGGCCACTTAGCACCCTCAGATAGGCCACCTAAGCTTCAAAGGTGACAGAGTTCGCAAACATTAGTTATTATCCATTTTAAACAATTACGACTATGGCAGTATCTAACAAACTGACAATGCTGGTTGACCTGTACAAGAACAACAACTCCACCAGCAAGAACTACGGCCAGTACTACGGCCGCATCTTCCGCCGCAAGGGCCTTAACCTGAAGGGCTTCGCCAAGCACATCTCCGAGCATGGCTCGCTGGTGAAGTACGACCTCGCCGTGCTGGTCCTCCAGAACATCGTGTCGTGTCTGCGCGAGATGATGGTGCAGGGCATCCCCGTCAAGCTCGACGGACTGGGAACCTTCTCGCCGGGCATCACGGGCGTCGGTGCCAACTCTATCGATGCTTACGACTGCGATGTGAACATCAAGGGCGTGGTCATCAACTTCCAGCCCGAGTCCGCCGGCTACGACGAGGACAAGCTGACCAAGAAGCAGCTGAAGTCCGAGACCACCTTCGAGCTGAACGACTACGTGATTGTCCACTACAAGACGGTCGACGGTCAGACGGTGTCCTCCTGTTTTCCGCGTTGGGTCACTCATGTGTTTTGCCCCCATCCCGGCACCGCCAGCCTGCATAGCTCCGACTGTTCCTCGTCCATGCCGAGGTACGCCCTTTTGACCTGTTTGGAGCGTGGCAGCGCGTAGGTGATGGCATACATGTTCTTCGTTAGCTCCTGTGCCCTGTATATGGTTATCTCAGACTTGGCGGTTTTCAGGATGCGTTCCAGTTCCAGCATAACTGTGTAGGCTGTGAAGCAGATGCATATGTGTCCCTCTATCCTGTTACGCAGCCTGTGGTATATGGGACGAACGGCCAGGTCAAACTTATTCATCCTGAAGGCCCGCTCGATAAACCAGAGGTTGCCATAGTTCCCGATGACATCATCCTTTGAGAGGCCTGTGTTGGTGACGTAGCCCTTGATGCCGTCCCATGCAGCGTCTGCCTCATACTTCGCCATGTCGATGCTGATGCTTACCTCCCCCTCCATCTTGAGGTACTTGTTGTAGCCCCGGTTGTTGATGTGCTGCTTGGTGAGCTTGCCCTTGGCGACCTTCTTCTCCAGCCTTGCCAGCCCTCGTTTCCGGTTGTGGGCATCTTTCTTTGCCCTCTTCTCGGTGCATGAGAGCACAAGTCGCACGCCTCCATCCTTCCGTATCTCCGTCACGTCACCGTATTTCATGTTCATGGCGAGTATCTGCTGCCTGACGGCCTCGGTCTCGTTCTTAGGCCTTGCACCTATGATGTACTGGTATCCGTCCTTGGTCAGTTCCTCGATGTTCGCCTTGCTCAGAAGGCCTGAGTCTGCCACCACTATGGGCTTGTCGAAGCCGAAGCGGCCTGCGAGCTTCCGTATCAGCGGGATCATCGTGTGCCCCTCGGATATGTTGCCCTCGTATATCTCGTAGCCGATGGGGTTGCCGCCAGAGGCAACGAGCAGGCCCAGGAATATCTGCGGGCAGGAATGCTTGCCATCCTTGGAGAATCCGCACTTACGCAGGTCATCCTCCTCCGCAGCCTCAAAATACAGCGTCGTCATGTCATAGAAACAGACGGACACCTCGCCGCCGACCATCTTCTTTGTGTATGCGTAGGCTATGTTTTCCACGAGGGTCTTGAAATCGTCTGGCTTGGGTTTGGCAGGCACTGCCGCCTCCCTGGCTGGCTCGGTCTTGTCTGCGCCGTCTGCTTTCCCTTCCTTTGCTGGCTCACTTGTGCATTCCTCGCTTTCTTTGCCCTCTTCTTTTCGGTAGCACAAATTGTCAAGGAAACGGTATATCTGGTCAACGCTGTAGGACACATGCAGGTAACGCTCCAGATAGTCCACCGTCTTCAGTTTGCTTCCGGGGTTGAACAGGCGACAGATGACGATGTTGCGGAACATCTCGTTGCTGATGGCGTTGTAGCCTATGCGGTCGAAGAGCGTACCGAACACAAGCTCAGGGCCAATGACCTGCACCTGGGCATTGTTCAGAGTGCGGACGAAACCGTCTATCACCTCCTCCTCTTCATATATGTGGGGCAGCGAAGGTCCCTCCATCTCCTGAATGAAGGAAGAGGCTTGCTGCATCAGCTTCTCCATCGCAGCAGTGTCGTTGGGAAAGGCGGAACCAAACGACTTGACTAACCGCTGCTTGCGGTTCTTCGTGGTAGTGAGGACAAACACGCTGACAGTCCCTGACTTGTTAGGCTTCTTGCGGATAAACATGATGCAAAGTTAGCACGGGTCACTCACTTTTCCAACTTTTCGGCACACAACTGCCTGATTTTTGGGATAGTTTAAAATTTGAGGCAAAGGGGCGCGGAAAACAGGAAGGGCGTGGTCATCAACTTCCAGCCCGAGTCCGCCGACTACGACGAGGACAAGCTGACCAAGAAGCAGCTGAAGTCCGAGACCACCTTCGAGCTGAACGACTACGTGATTGTCCACTACAAGACGGTCGACGGTCAGACGGTGTCCTACCAGGAGCGCACGCCCATCCGCCAGCTGAAGGTCAAGAATGCTGAGCCCGATCCGGAGCCGGAGCCCTAAGGCTCCTTGGTTGACGAGTTGACGAGTTGACAGGTTGACAAGTTGATGGTTGACGAGTTGACGAGTTGATCCACCAACTACTAACAACTTGTCAACCAACAACTCGTCAACCAACTACTAAAAACAATGAAGAAGCGAATCATTGAGATTGCGGTGAAGATTTTTGTGAAATATTTGGCTGTTTTAAATTATATTGTTATTTTTGCCAACACATCACGGAAGACTTAAAGTAATAATTATCGTTCATTTCATCAGAAAAATGTTTCATTGCAACATATTTTGCACGGGATGAACGATATTTTCAATATAGAAATAGGATTAGTGCGTACTTTTGCAGCAGAAATCGCAAACAAGAGTATTAACAACTAAAAACGTAAAGCAAATGAAACAAACGAAACGATTCATTCTGAGTTTCCTCGCTCTGATGCTGTGTACAATAATGTACGCGCAAACGGAGGTGACGGGAACGGTGGTCGATGAAACCGGCGAAGGCGTTATCGGTGCGACGGTGAAGGAGAAAGGTACGTCGAACGGTACGGTGACCGACTTCGAGGGTAACTTCAAGATCAAAGTGAACGAGGGCACCATTCTCGTCATCTCGTACATCGGGTATCAGACATTGGAGGTGCCAGCCCAGCGCGGTATGAAGGTAACCATGAAGGATGATGCTGAGGTGCTGCAGGAAGTGGTGGTGACTGGTTATACCACCCAGCGCAAGGCCGACCTGACGGGTGCCATATCGACGGTGAGCGTCGACGAGATAGCCAAGCAAAACGAGAACAACCCGATGAAGGCCCTGCAGGGTCGCGTGCCGGGCATGAATATCCAGGCCGACGGTAACCCGAGCGGTGCCGCGACTGTACGCATCCGCGGTGTGGGAACGCTGAACGACAACGACCCGCTCTACATCATTGACGGTGTGCCCACGAAGGCCGGCATGCACGAACTGAACGGTAACGACATCGAGAGCATCCAGGTGTTGAAGGATGCCGCCTCGGCCAGCATCTACGGAAGCCGCGCCGCCAACGGTGTCATCATCATCACGACGAAGAAGGGCAAGGACGGCAAGGTGAAGGTGAACTTTGACGGCTCGGTGGCTGCCTCGTTCTATACCAATAAGATTGAGACGATGAACGCCAGCGAGTGGGGCCGAGCTTTCTGGCAGGCTAACGTCAACGACGGACTGAATCCCAACAACAATAACGTGGGCTATAACTACGACTGGACGTACAACGCTAAGGGCAACCCTGTGCTGAACGGCATGACGATGAACATGTTCCTCGACGAGAACGGTACGGTACGCGCTGGCGACACCGACTGGTTCGACGAGATTACCCGCACGGGTGTCGTTCAGCAATACAACCTCTCGGTGAGCAATGGCTCGGAGAAGGGCACTTCGTTCTTCAGCGTGGGCTACTATGACAATGAGGGCACCATCAAGGACACCTGGTTCAACCGCCTCTCAGCCCGTGCCAACAACGACTTCAAGCTCTTCGAAGGTGCTGTCACCATCGGCGAGAACTTCACGATTAACCGCACGAAGGGCGTCGATGCCCCTGGCGGTGTGCTGGAGCATGCCTTGGAGTTCAACCCCAACTTCCCCATCTACGCCGAGAATGGCAAGTACGCCCAGGCTCTCGGTGCCTACTCTGAGCGTGAGAATCCGCTGAGCATGATTGCCAACTCGAAAGACAACGAATATACGCAGTGGCGCTCGTTCGGCGATGTCCATCTGAGCGTTACACCGTTTAAGAACTTCATGCTGCGCACCACCCTCGGTATGGACTATACTCAGAAAGCGCAGCGCTTCTTCACCTACCCAATAGAGAACGGCAAGGTGAGGCGCACCGACTCGGCTGCCGAGAGCAAGCAAGAGCACTGGATGCGCTGGATGTGGAACGCCATTGCCACCTACAATCTGGAGATCGGCAAGCATCGTGGCGACGCAATGGCCGGTATAGAGCTGAACCGTCAGGACTATACGTGGGAGAGTGCCAAGCGCTACGAACTGGCCATCCTGAATACCGACTATATGTGGCCCAGCGCAGGTGCGGGCAAGCAGCTGGCCGAGGGCAGCGGCGACGGCTTCTCGCTGGTGTCGTTCTTCGGCAAGGTGAACTACACCTACGATGACAAGTACCTGGCCTCGCTGACCATCCGTCGTGACGGCTCCAGCCGCTTCGGTACGAACAACCAGTACGGTACGTTCCCCTCAGTGAGTGCAGGCTGGCGACTCTCGCAGGAGAAGTTCATGCAGGACGTGAAGTGGCTCGACAACCTGAAGGTGCGCTACTCATGGGGACAGACGGGTAACCAGGAAATCTCGAACACCGCCCGCTACACCCTGTATAAGTCGGTAGTATCGACAGGTCTTTGGGGCAGCGGTCAGGCAGGCACCTCTTACGACATCGCCGGCAGGAACGGCGGCTACGACCTTGCCAACGGCTACGTACGCACCCAGCGCGGCAACGACGACATCAAGTGGGAAACCACTACTCAGAACAATATCGGCCTCGACTTCGCTGTCTTGGGGAATGAGGTCTATGGCTCGTTCGACTGGTTCAACAAGAAGACCACCGACATCCTGCTCTTCATGGAGGGCATCGCCGCCATGGGCGAGGGCAGCGGCCAGTGGATTAACGCCGGCGAGGTGAAGAACAACGGTTGGGAACTCTCCATCGGCTACCGCCACAGTCTCGCCAACGGCCTCTCGTGGGACATCAACGGCAACATCAGCAGCTACACCAACGAGGTGACCAAACTGCCTGAGACCGTCGCTGCCAACGGCAAGTACGGCGGCAATGGCGTGAAGAGCGTCGTCGGCCACCCGATGTTCTCGCAGGTGGGTTACATCGCCGACGGCATCTTCAAGAGTCAGGAGGAGATTGACAACCACGCCCGTCAGGAGGGTGCCGGTCTGGGCCGCATCCGCTACAAGGACCTCAACGGCGACGGCATCATCACCGAGGCCGACCAGGACTGGATCTACGACCCGACGCCCGACTTTACATGGGGTCTGAACATCTACCTGCAGTATAAGGACTTCGACCTGACGATGTTCTGGCAGGGCGTGCAGGGTGTTGACGTCGATTGTCGCGGCTATAAGTCGCAGACTGATTTCTGGGCCAACTCGGCCATCAACGTTCCCTATCTGAACAAGGGCGTACGTGCCCTCGACGCCTGGAGCCCCACGAACCCCGGCAGCGACATTCCCGCCCTGACCACAAGTGACACCAACAATGAGGGCCGCGTCAGCAGCTACTACATCGAGAACGGCTCTTACGCCAAGCTGCGCACCATCCAGTTGGGCTACAACCTGCCCAAGAGCGTCACCGACAAACTGAAGATGGACCGCATCCGCGTCTATGCCTCGGCCCAGAACCTGCTCACCATCAAGAGCAACAAGTTCACGGGCAACGACCCTGAGAACCCCGGATTCGGCTATCCCATTCCTCTCAACCTCACCTTCGGACTGAACGTAGGATTCTGATATCAAATTAGAAATTAGTCATTAGCAATTAGTAATTATGATTACCAAGATATATAAAACAATCTGCGCAATCTGCGTAATCAGTGGTTTGACAGCATGCTCCGACTTCTTGGAAGAGCAGGTGCCGCAGGCCACACTGACTCAGGACGAAGTGAAGCAGCCTGAGTACATCGACAACGTGCTCATCTCTGCCTACGCAGGACTTCTGTCCATCGAGGACATGAACGCCTCGTTCTCACTCTGGAACTACGACACCCGCTCGGACGATGCCTACGTTGGTGGCAGCTCGTTCAGCGATGGCGAACCTTTCCACCGCCTTGAGATGGGCATTGGTATAGATACCGGCGACTGGCCCTTCAACTCCATCTGGAACAAGCTCTACCAGTATCTGTCGCGTGTCAGCCTGTCGCTCGATGTCCTCGCCAGTTCAGACCAGGAGAATGCCACCATCCAGCAACGTACCGCCGAGATGAAGTTCCTCCGTGCCTACGGCCACTTCCAGCTGAAGCGCCTGTTCAAGAAGATTCCGTTTGTGAACAAGCTGAACATGACGGAAGAGGACTATAACAATCTCTCGAATACGGAATATACCAATGACGAGGGCTGGCAGCAGATCATCAACGACCTGGAGGATGCCTACGCTGTGCTCCCCGCCGTGCAGGCTGAGAAGGGCCGTCCCACGAAGGCTGCCGCTGCCGCCTTCCTGGCCAAGGTGTACCTCTATAAGGCTTACCATCAGGACGATGCCAACAGCAATCAGGTGACCGCCATCAACGCCGACGACCTGCAGAAGGTGCTCGAATACACCGCCACAAACATCTACACCGGCTACGGCCTCGAACCCGACCTGCACAACAACTTCCGCCCCGAAGAGCAGTACGAGAACGGCAAGGAGAGCCTCTGGGCCATCCAGTACTCGAAGAACGACGGTACTACATACGGCAACCTGAACTTCTCGAATCGCCTCATCGTGCCCTGCATCCCCAAGGTTCACGACAGCGGCTGCGACTTCTACAAGCCCTCTCATAATCTGGTCAACGCCTATCGCACCAACAGCGACGGTCTGCCCATGCTCGACACGTTTGCCGACAAGGACTACACCGTTGGCTCGGCTGAGACCGTCGACCCCCGCCTGTTCATCACCGTCGGCATCCCTGGTACTCCTTATATGTACAACACCAGCTTCATGATCAGCGAGACCAATGCCTGGAGCCGCTCGGGTGGCACCTACGGCTACTACGTGTCGCTGAAGCAGAACGTTGACCCTGCCCTGACCGACAGCTATCTCTTCCTCTGCGACTCGCAATGGGCCACCTCGATGAACCGCGTGGTGCTGCGCTATGCCGACGTGCTGCTGATGCGTGCCGAAGCCCTCGCCCAACTGGGACAGACCGCCGAGGCCATCGCCCTGGTGAATCAGGTGCGCGACCGTGCCGCCACGCTGACCACCGCCAGCGTTGTCTCGAACTATCCGAACAAGTACGGCATCCACTTTGCAGTAGGCAAGTACAACGGAACATACTCGAAGGATGATGTCATAAAAATCATCAAGATGGAGCGCCGACTGGAACTGGCTTTGGAGAGTGAGCGTTTCTTCGACCTCGTGCGCTGGGGCGATGCCGCTACCGTCATCAACAAGTTCTACAGCACGGAGAGCGAGACGATGAACTTCCTCGCCGGCTCGCAGTTCACGGCCAACAAGAACGAATACCTGCCCATCCCCAAGGAGCAAATGGCAGCCTCTAACGGACACTACACCCAGAACTGTGGACAGTGGTAATTGAAGTGAATAGTGAATAGTGAAAAGTGAAAAGTGAATAAGAATTATGAAAACAATATATAGCATTATCTGCGCAATCTGCATCATCTGCGGTTTTTGCGCTTGTAGCAACGACGACCATACAGGCTCAATTGATGTCAGTGGTGCTTGCTTTGTAGAGAGATTGGTGCTCAACGGACAGTACGAGGGTCTCATCAATACAGAGAAGCGTCAGGTGAAGATAAAGGTACCCGTAGACTTCGACCAGAAGCGCGACATGGAGATTACCGCTTTGACGGTATCGCCCGGTGCCAAGGCCAATTTGAAGGTGGGCGACCACCTGAATTTCGACGCCGACCGCAATCTGCACGTCACTAACGGCGACCTGGTGATGGATTATCAGCTGAGCGTCCGCAACGATGAAGCACTCCTCACGCTCTTCATGCTCGAAGGCGTCAAGGGTGCCATCAACCAGCAGGACAAGACCGTCACCGTCTCGGTCATGGCCAACAGCGGTATCGACCTCACCAATGCCACCTTCGAGGTGGAGTGCAGCGAGGACGCCACGTGCTCTCCCGCCAGTGGTACGAAGGGTAACTTCACGGAGCCTTTCCAGATTGTCCTGAACGACAATACGGCAACTACCGTCTATACGGTTTATGTAACCATGATTCAGAACCCCGTCGCCCTCTTCGTCGGCGAGGCCGAGAACATCGAACTGCTGAACGACGAGGAGAAGGCCGCCGCCAAGTGGCTGACGGGTAACATCGCCAGCGCGGCCTACGCCTCATGGAGCGACGTGGCCAGTGGTAATATCTCGCTCGACGAGTGCCGCCTCATCTTCTTCCACCGCCATTGCTCCAGCTACGGCAACTACAACGGCTTCGCCGAGGCTGAGACGGGCGCCATGACCGCATTGGCCCGCATGAAGGAGTTCTGGCAGAAGGGCGGTGCCTTCGTACTGGGTCGCTCGGCTGTGAACTACGCCATCGCCCTGGGCGCCATGCCTGAGGATGCCTATCCCAACAATGTATGGGGTGGCGGAGGCGGCGAAGGCTCCGACCTGATGGGTGACGACCCCTGGCATACCTTTGCCTACGACATCACGCACCCGCTGTGGAAGGACCTCAAGACTTATCCAGGTGCTGCCGACAATGCCATCTACACACTCGACAACGGCTACACCATCTGCAACACCACATCGCAGTACGGATTCTGGGACACATACGCTGGTGGTAAGGATGCCGTGGAAGCTAAGACTGGCGGTCGGGCTCTGACTGGCGACAACAGCGTGAACGCATGGGAATTGAAGGCCTATAGCGGCGAGTATGGCAAGGGTGGCATCATCTGCCTCGGCTCAGGTCTCTACGACTGGAACTCTCCTACTCCTTACGAGTCGAACTATCACGACAATATGGGCAAGATCATGCTCAACGCGTTCGACTATCTTACGAAGTAAATTAAGAGTTAAGAATTAAGAGTTAAGAGTTAAGAATTAAGAAATAAGAGTTAAGATTATGAAGACAATGATATATTCAGTATTCGCACTCATGCTGTCAGCCACTGTGCTGACGGCGTGCAGCGACGACGAGTTCAGCGGCGACCCCGCTAAGGACTGGGCAGGCACCACCACCTTCTTCGCTTCCACAGACGCACAGGGCTTCGACACCTACTACATGCCCTCAGTAGGCCGCGTAGGCGACCCCATGCCCTTCTACGACCAGCGCAACGGAGACTTCAAGGTGCTCTACCTTCAGGAGTTCACCAACAACTTGAGTCACCGCTTCCATCCCATCTGGGGCGTATCGACCAAGGACGGCGCCAATTACGAGTCGCTCGGCGAGGTGCTACCCTACGGTGACAACGACTATCAGCAAGATGCAGCCCTCGGTACGGGTTGTACCTACGAAAAGGACGGTACCTATTATATATATTATACGGGCCACAATGGCAACTGCAAGAACCGCGAGGTGGTGATGCGTGCCACCAGTCCCGACTTCAAGACCTGGACCAAGGACGAGCTTTGGACGCTCAACGGCCCCGACTACGGATACTCTGGCAACGACTTCCGCGACCCGCAGATTTTTGTCGCCGACGACAACCTTTACCACATGGTCATTGCCACCTATCCCAACGGTGGCGGCGACCCCTGCTTCGCCGAGTTCAAGAGCAGCGACCTGAAGACCTGGGAGCATGTAGGCCGCTTCAAGATGATCTGGGACCGTATGCTGGAGTGCCCCGACATCTTCAAGATGGGCGACTGGTGGTATCTCGTCTATAGCGAGAGCTTCAAGGCCTCGTGGAGCCGCAAGGTGAAATACATGATGGCCCGCACCTACGACGAGCTGAAGGCCTGCTTCAACGACGGTCCGAAATGGCCCGCCGACGGCCATGAGGGCGTGCTCGACAGCCGCGCCTTCTATGCCGGCAAGACCGCCTCGAACGGTACCGACCGCTTCATCTGGGGCTGGTGTCCCTTCCGCTCCGGCGCCAACATTCACGAGAAGAACATCAACGTTGGCGCTGGTGACGGCAATGAGCCCAACTGGTCGGGTGCGCTGGTATGCCACAAGATCATTCAGCACAGTGACGGTACGCTGACCCTGGGTGCAGTACCTGCTATGGCCTCGAAATATAATCAGACTGTTAGTGCTAACGTTATGGAGTCGAACGGCTATAACGGCGGTACGCTCTCTGGCGACGGCGCATACGTCCTCTACAACCGTCTCGGCACCGCCAACCATATCTCGTTCACCGTCAAAACCTCCAACATCTGGGATAAGTTTGGCGTATCCTTTGTTCGTGGCACCGACTCGAAGAAGTACTACACCATCGTCGTCAACCCCGAGGACGATAACCACCGCAAGCTCAACTTCGAGCAGGAGGGCGAAGAAGGCAAGGGATTCATCGAGGCCGCCGACGGCTACTGGTTTGAGCGTCCAGCCGACAACGTGTACAATATCGACATCTACACCGACAACAGCGTCCTGACGTTCTACATCAACGACGTCTGCGCCTACACTCAGCGCATCTACGGCATCCAGAAGAACTGCTGGGGCATCAACAACTACGGTGGCTCAATCGCCATCAGCGAAGTAAAAGTAAGTCAACAATAAAAAATATAAAAAAATGATGAAGAAAGCTCTTTTATTCATGTGCCTTTTGGCAACAACCACCATCGCTACCGCCACTGATCTGTGGGAAGGTACACACGCAGTAGATTGGTCAAACACGCTGACTATTGAGGCGGCTAAGTTTGCAGAAGCTCAGGTAGGACAGAAAATCGTCGTTGAATTCAAAGATGCCACGGGAGAAGTCATCGAACTGCACTCGAACGGCGGCATGCTGCCTGGCACACGCTACGCTCACTTCCTTTATGCCGACCAGAGCGCTGCAGAGGTTTTCATCACCCCTGGCATGCTGTCCTGTCTGAAGGAGCACGGAATGGAGATTTGCGGCAAAGGCTTCACCGCTACCAAGGTTTGGTATGGCGACGGCAAGGACAATGTCGATGAGAACACGGTCTGGACAGGCTATTTCTGGATGGACGAATGGAGCACATTGGAGGTGGCAAAGACCTCGTTTGACGGTATCAACTGGAGCGATTATAAGGCTATCCGCTTCTATTCAGAGGCTAACCGAACGGATTATGTCATCAATGTGCTCACCAGATGGGATGAGGGCGGCAAACTGGGCGACCAGACGACGATGACCATAACCAACGAGTATGCCGAACTCAGCATTGAGGGCATTGATATGGCCGCAAGACTTGATACTGACAGGCTCATGGTTCAGTGCAACAAGGAAGGCGGCAATCCCTTCAACTTCACAGCCATCGTGCTCGTCAAGAAAGAGAGTACGGGCATCAGCGCAACGCTAATGAATAGTGAGAAAGTGAATAGTGATGTTTACAACCTCGCTGGCCAGCGAATAGTTAATCCTAAAAAGGGTTTGTTTGTCGTGAACGGAAAAAAGGTTTTTATCAAATAGAAGTTAGTAGTAAGGATTTTGATTAATTAGTTTGTAAAAAAGATTGTTTTTCAGGATAACATTTATAGCAATAATGATGCAGTGAACGATTATTTGCAGCAAATGAAACAGAAATGACAGCCTATTAACAAGAAATCTTGTAATTTTGCAGCAGATTATTAATAACTAAAGACAAACGAACATGATGAAAAGATGTTTAATGACAATGATGGCAGTGATGACGCTCACGATGACCAAGGCGCAGGTAGTGACGCCGCAGGCTTGCGAGCAGAGCATCGTGACACCAAACGGCTCGGGACGCCACCTGTGGTTGCCCATTCAAGAGTCCGCTCCTGAGGGGAAGGTGCAGGTTGTCGTCAGCGGTATGCTACAGATGGAACAGAACGTGCGCATGGCCCGTGAGCAGGTGGACTATTATGTAGCGCTCGACTTGCAGCCGTATCAGGGCAAGGGTGATCTTAGGGTCTGTGTGCAGAATGTGCCAACGGGCAGCGTGTGTTTCAAGAAACTGGTGCAGAACGACGATATGGACTTCGCGTTGATAGATGAAAAGTTTCGTCCGCTGTACCATCATACTCCTAAAAGAGGTTGGATGAATGATCCTAACGGGATGTTTTATAAGGATGGTGTTTGGAATCTATACTATCAGTACAACCCCTACGGCTCGATGTGGGGTAACATGCACTGGGGACACTCCACCTCTACCGATCTCATCCACTGGAAGGACGAAGGCGTGGCATTGGCTCCAGACGTGTGGGGAACGATGTTCAGCGGGTCCTGCGTAACAGACAAGGGTAACGTTGTGGCAATGTATACGGCGAGCCGTCCCACACCGTTTGGCGGCGACGTGCAGGCGCAGTGTATAGCCTTTTCCAATGATGGCGGCAAAACATTTACGAAGTATGAGGGCAACCCCGTGCTGACTGCCGAAGACAAGGACTTCCGCGACCCTCGTCCGTTCTGGAACGAGGACATCAAGGCCTGGAACCTCATCCTCGCAGTGGGACAGGAGATGCGAATCTACTCATCACCTGATTTGAAGACATGGAAATACGAGTCGTCTTTCGGTAAGGAGTATGGCAACCACGGCGGCGTATGGGAATGTCCCGATCTAATGAAGATTGGCAATAAGTGGGTGCTAATCTGTAATATCAATCCGGGCGGCCCGTTCGGTGGCAGCGCTACGCAATACTTCGTGGGGCAGTTCGACGGGCATAAGTTCACATGCGAGTCGAAGCCTGAGGTAACGAAGTGGCTGGACTATGGCAAGGATCACTATGCTACGGTGTCGTTCTATAATGCTCCTGACAATCGACGCACGGTGCTGGCCTGGATGTCGAACTGGCAGTACGCCAATCAGGTGCCGACGATGCAATTCCGTAGTGCCAACTCAATAGCCCGCGACCTCGGATTGTTTGAGTACAAGGGTGAGACCTACGTCAGCGTCGTACCCTCCAAGGAAATGCTGGCCGTGCGTGGCGCAAAGGTAAAGCAGCCGACAGAGGCCTGTGAGATAGTCATCGACGTGAAGAAGCAGGCAGAGATAGTACTCTCAAATGCAAAGGGCGAGCAGGTCACAATGACCTACGACGGCCAGAAGCAGATCTTCACAATGGACCGCACGACGAGCGGCGACGTGAGCTTCAGCCAGGACTTCCCCTGTGTCACCAAAGCTTCTACCTACGGACAGATCCGGCAACTGCGTATCTTTATCGACCGCTGCAGCATCGAGGCTTTCGATGCCGACGGCAAGATGGCGATGACCAATCTCGTGTTCCCCTCGGAGCCCTATAATAATATAAAGGTGAAAGGCGGAAAGGCCACCATCTATGAAATTAAGAACTAAGAGTTAAGAATTAAGAGTTATGAAAAATAAATCCATTTATCTCGTCCCCGTGATGCTCTGCTTCTTCTGCATGGGCTTCGTGGATCTGGTGGGCATCGCCTCCAACTATGTGAAGGAAGACCTGGGGCTGACGGACTCTGTAGCCAACGTATTCCCCTCGCTCGTGTTCTTTTGGTTCCTTATCTTCAGCGTGCCCACGGGTATGCTGATGAACAAGATTGGTCGTAAGAAGACCGTGCTGCTCTCGCTCATCGTCACCGTCGTGTCACTGTTTATCCCGTTGTTTGGTGAAAACTTCGCCGTGATGCTCGTAGCCTTCTCGCTCCTTGGCATCGGTAACGCCTTGATGCAGACGAGCATCAACCCACTGGCCATGCTGATTATCGGTGACAAGAACTTGGCATCGACGCTGACCTTTGGCCAGTTCGTCAAGGCCATCGCCTCGTTCCTCGCTCCTTATCTGGCTATATGGGGTGCAACAGCAGCTATGCCATCATTCGGCTACGGTTGGCGCGTGCTGTTCCTCGTCTATTTTGTGGTGGGCATATTAGCATCGGCCCTGTTGTGGGTCACTCCCATTCAGGAGGACATACAGGAGGGTAAGACCTCGTCGTTCATGGACTGCATCAAGCTGTTGTCAAAGCCCATCGTGCTGCTGTCGTTCTTTGGCATCATGTGTCATGTGGGCATCGATGTGGGTACCAACACGACTGCCCCCAAACTGCTAATGGAGCGTGTGGGTATGTCGCTCAACGAGGCTGCCTTTGCCACTTCACTCTATTTCATCTTCCGTACTATCGGTGCTTTGACGGGCTCGTTCTTCCTGCGAGTATTAAAGACGCGCTGGTTCTTCATCATCAGCGTCTGCTTGATGGCTGCCTCAATGGCACTCATGTTCGGTGGCGAGTCGAAGGTCGTACTCTATACTGCCATCGCCCTCGTGGGTTACGGCAACTCCAACATCTTCTCGATGGCCTTCTCTGAAGCATTGCTCTCTGTGCCCGACAAGCAGAATGAGGTCTCAGGTCTGATGATTATGGGTCTCTTTGGTGGCACTATCTTCCCGCTCATTATGGGATTCATGAGCGATGCTATGGGGCAGGCCGGAGCTGTCGCCGTGATGGCTGTCGGTGTCATCTACCTCTTTACATATATTCCTCAAGTCAAACACTAAAACTCAAATATTATGAACAAACATTATGTAGTAGGACTCGGAGAAGTCCTGTGGGATGTACTTCCCGAAGGTAAGAAACTGGGGGGCGCACCCGCCAACTTCGCCTATCATGCCGGGCAGTTCTTAGGCATGGACAACACCATCGCCGTCAGCGCACTCGGCGAGGACAAATTAGGAGACGAGACCATCGAGGCCCTGAAGGAGCACGGCCTGAACGACCTGCTGCCTCGCGTACCTTATCCCACCGGCACGGTGCAGGTGCAGCTCGACGAGCAGGGCATTCCCACGTATGACATCAAGGAAAACGTGGCTTGGGACAACATCCCCTTCGACGACGACATCGCCGAGATTGCCCGTAACTGCCGCGCCGTTTGCTTCGGCTCATTAGCCCAGCGCAATGTGGTGAGCCGTGAGACCATCCAGAAGTTCCTTGACGCCACACCCGCTGATTGCCTGAAGATCTTCGACATCAACCTGCGCCAGCAGTTCTATACGAAGGAGATTCTGCGCGAGTCGTTCCAGCGCTGCAACATCCTGAAGATTAACGATGAGGAACTGGTGCTCATTGGCCGCATGTTCGGTTATCCCGGCCTCGACATCGAGAACAAATGCTGGCTCATCCTGGGCAAGTACAACCTCAACATGCTTGTGCTTACCTGCGGCACCAACGGCAGTTACGTATTCACCCCAGGTCACGTATCCTTCCAGGAAACGCCTAAGGTCAAAGTGGCCGACACCGTCGGCGCCGGCGACTCCTTCACCGGCTCGTTCGTGGGCAGCATCCTCAATGGCAAGTCCGTGCCTGAGGCCCATCGCACCGCCGTTCAGGTCTCTGCCTACGTCTGCACCCAGAACGGTGCCATGCCCACCTACCCAGATGAACTGCTGAAATAAAAAAGGATGTGTGCCATGCAATCGTTTGCATGACACTTCTTGTATAATTAGGTACGCGATGGAGAACAACGTGTGCCTTTTTTTCGTATCTTTGCAAGGCATAACCAAAAACATCAGACTAAATATGAAAACAATGAACTTCAAACTATTTACGCTGCTGCTTATGGTCACGCTGTCATTAGGCTTCGTGGCCTGCGGAGGTGATGACGACGAACCCACCCCCGAACCTACGCCGACGCCTACACCGGCTCCGGAGCCTGATCCAGAGCCAGAACCTGAGCCTACACCCGTCGTACAAGGCTGCGAGGGCTGGCCTGCTGACTACGGCGGCGTCATGCTGCAGGGATTCTACTGGGACTCCTTCGACGACTCCCAGTGGACGGAGTTGGAGGCTCAGGCCGACGAGCTCAGCACCACGTTCGACCTGGTCTGGCTGCCACAGAGCGGCAACTGCGGCGGACAGTCCATGGGTTACGACGACCTGTACTGGTTCTCTAACTACAACAGTTCGTTTGGCAACGAGCAACAGCTGCGCTCACTCATCAGCACGTTCAAGCAGAAGGGCATCAAGACCATCGCCGATGTGGTCATTAACCACCGTAAGAACGTCAGCAACTGGGTTGACTTCCCCAAAGAGACCTACAAGGCCGTGACCTACGAGATGAAATCTACTGACATCTGTGCCAACGACGACGGTGGAAAGACCAAACAGTGGGCCACACAGAACGGCTACAGCCTCAGCAGCAATAACGATACCGGCGAGGGCTGGGACGGCATGCGCGACATTGACCACAAGAGTGAGAACGTGCAGACGATTGTCAAGGCTTATCTCGACTTCCTGAAGAACGACTTGGGCTATGCGGGTTTCCGCTACGATATGGTGAAAGGCTATTCGGCCTCGTTCACGGGACTCTACAACGCTTCGTCACTGCCAGAGTTCAGTGTCGGCGAATGCTGGGACGGCACCAACACCATCAAAAACTGGATTGAGGGCACCAAGGTGGATGGCCAGATACAGAGCGCCGCCTTCGACTTCCAGTTCCGCTACACCGTACGCAATGCCATGAACAGAGGCAACTACACATGGCTGGCACAGCAGAACGAAGGCAACTGGCCCCTCATCAGCAGTAACTATCAGAATGGTACTTATCGCCGCTATGCTGTTACCTTCGTCGAGAACCATGACACGGAACGCCGCTCAAACGCCGCACAGGACCCGCTGACAAAAGACACGCTGGCCGCTAATGCCTATATGCTGGCCATGCCCGGCACGCCCTGCGTGTTCCTGAAGCACTGGAAGGCTTACAAGCAGGAAATAGCCAACATGGCGGCTGTGCGCAAGGCCGTTGGCATCACAAACATGAGCGTACCGACCCAAGTGACCAGCAACAATGCGTATTATGCCGTAGAGGTGGCTGGCAGCGGCGACAAGAAACTGCTATGCGTGGTGGGTACCAAGGCTGCTGACTACACACCGACGGAGAGTGCGTGGAAGAAGGTCATCAGCGGCTACCACTACGTGTACTACGTACAGGGAATAGCCCCCGACGCCATCACACTGCCCGAACTGAAGGAAGAGGAGAAACAGGCGGCAGAGATTCCGTCGTTCTGCACCGTCGCAGCAGGTGAGACATGTGCCTTCTTCGAGGCTCCCTCTACCTGGACGGAGACCATCATGTGCTGGGCATGGATAAATGACGGGGCAAATTTCACCGGAGGCAGCTGGCCTGGAACGGCCTGCTCGCTCGTTGGCGAGACAACCAGTGGCAGGAAGGTGTGGAAATGGTCGTATAACGGCACACTGACCAGCAAGCCCGGAATGATTATATTCAGCAACAACGGTTCACCGCAGACTGACGACCTGGTGTTTGAAAACGCCGGCTATTACACGAGGGACGGACTACAGGGCGTGGTCAACGCCGGACAATAGCCCTGACTACGAACCAGCAATGTAACAGGAAAGTCTGGACGACGCCGTAATGGCGCTGCATCACAAGGTATCGTTCGCGCAACGATGCCTTGTGGTTTTTTGTGGTGGCACCCTCATCCAGATAGTTGGCCACCACCATACCTATATTATATAGAGGCAACCCCATGCGCTCTGTCTCACGCATCACACGGATGCACCAGTCAACATCGGCTGAGAAACGGTAGCGGGTGTCGTACTGCAGGTTCTTAGCAATGTCGGTACGGGCATAGAAAGCCTGATGGCAGACCAACATTCCCTGACGGAATGAGCGCCACGTCAGCTTGGCAGGCGGTTGCAAGCGTCGCGGATGCAGAAAGTGTCCGTCACCGTCAACCACATCAGTATGACCATAGAGCACACCCGGCAACTCGGCTGTCGGAAGCTCAGCCAGCTTGCAACGGTGTACCACTTGCTCCAGCGTGTCAGCCTGTGGGAAGCTGTCGCCCGCATTCATAAAGACGATATAGTCGCCAGAGGCCTGCGTCAGACCTTTATTCATGGCATCATAGATACCGTGGTCAGGCTCTGACTGGATGATGACCTTATGCTCCGTCTCCGACTCATCGCTCTTCTGCTTATAGGCTTCTACCAACACCAAAGTATGATCTTTCGAAGCCCCGTCAATAATCAGGTGCTCCACTCCCTTATAGTTCTGGGCGAACACGCTGTCAAGCGTCCGTTGCAGGACAGCCTCAGCGTTGTAGGTAATGGTGACGACCGTGAATCGTATCATAGCTTATAGCCTTTCTGTGCGATGGCCTCGTTATAGACTTCCGTGTACTTCAGGGCCACACTCTGCTGGGAATAGCATCGGTTGACTTTCGAAACGGAGGCTTTACTAAGGGCTTTGCCATCAGCCTCGCAGAGCACCCAATGAAGGCCGCGTGCCAAATCCTCCGCATCACGGTAAGCAGCCACATAGCCATTCTTCTGATGGTCTATCATCTCAGGGATGCCCCCCACCTTAAATCCGACACAAGGGACACCGCATGCCATTGCCTCCATAATGGTATTGGGAAGATTCTCAGACAATGATGGCAGAACAAATACGTCGGCAGCATTATAGACATCCACAATGCGCCGCTCGTCATTGACATAACCTAACGGGAATGCCTGAAAAGGAAGGGCCTCCGTCACCTCCTCACTATGTCCGCCCAATATGGCCACACACGTCCGCTGCGTCATTTCCTGATGCTCGGCAGCCAACTGCCGACATGCCTCCGTCAAATAGTCCATACCCTTATAGCGGTTGGTTGCACGCTGTGACACGAAAAGAACTATCTGCTTGTCGGCAGGCAAGTGAAGACGCCTGCGGGCCTCCGATTTATCCGTCACTTTATATATCTGTGTATCCAATGGATTGGGAATATTCGTTATCTTCTGATTCTGAAGCAGAGTACTCTGACGGGCCTCTGACTCCAACCAGCGGCTACAGGCCACAAAAGTAATGCTCTGTCCTGACAATACCCCCAATTTGCGGCGCCCTATCTTGGCGGACAGGTCATTGGAGGAACCTCCGCCAGGCAGATACCTACAGTGGTGACAGCCTGTCTTGAAATGTATACAATCCAAAGTCAAATGGCAGATGGCTGTGGCAGGCCAGATATCATGCATCGTCCAGACGACCGGTTTGCCAGAACGCAGGATTGTACGAATGCCGCTCAACGACAACATTCCCTGATTAATCCAGTGCAGATGGATGACATCAGCCTCCTTGAACTCTGGCAGACGGGTGATATCGGTTCCGGCATTGGCAATATCTATGTCAAACAGATGCTTCCGTGAACAATGTTGGTACATATAAATGACAAGACGTTCCCACAGGAAACACCATTGCTGCCACCATTTTCCTTTCAGTCCTACAACCGTCAGCGAGTCTGTTTCCTTATCACGAACCAACATCTTGGCCTTCACGCCGTGTCCGTTTAAAGCCTCCATCAGCCGACGTGCCGCCACAGCAGCACCGCCCGTACGTTCACTCGTATTGACGATAAGAACCCTCATGCTTCCTTTGCCTTCTTGCGAGCCTCGCGCTCCCGCTCCTTCTGGGCCTTGCGGGCTTCCTTTTCACGGCGTTTCTGTTCCTTGGCCTGTTCCTTTTCGCGTTTCTTCTGCTCCTTTTGCAGTTTCTTCAACTCACGGGCACTCATCTTGGCAGCCTCTTTCTCGCTGGCAGCCTCTTCCTTGGCTTTTAGCGATTCCTCCAACTTCTCGCGGATCATCTGCTTGTCGAAGGTAAAGACATGGCCAAACATTCCGAGCGAGAGCAACTGCTCTTCACCTTCCATCCGTACATAGGTTGTGTTGAGCACCAGATAGTCGTGCATCTTCAGTTTCGAGTTCAATGCCAACTCAATGGTCTTCACCACTACGCTCTGTCCCAGATCGGACAAAACGTTGTCACCAAACTTATTCTCGGCCTCCTCTTCCACAAACTCCTTGACGGCCTCCATCATGGCCTCCTTGTGCGCCTGCTTGTCGGGAACGGTCATTTTCATCAGTACTGCCACTAACAATATGATGACTATCACCAGTAATTTCTTCATTTCTCTGATATATGGTTTGATTTACAGCTTGCAAAGTTAAGAAAAAAAACGGGAACAAAAGTAATTCTTATGGAAATATTCGTTGTTTGCGCACACAATGCGTTGATTTACGTCAAGAGAAACGGCATATTATGCATTTTCCATGCTAAAATCCTTGTGTAGTACAAAAAATCGCCGTACCTTTGCATCGTCGAAAGACAAAAGGTTAATAGATTGTTTTAGGTTAGTAGTAATATTTATAGTTTTAGGTTTT
>CALDLA010000122.1 GCA_937898415.1 uncultured Prevotellaceae bacterium
AGTCTATCGCCTTCAACCTGTCGTTCGACAACGCTACGAACCTCTACTTCGACAATGTGAAGTTGTTCCTCGACAAGGAGACCGCTGCAACGGGCATCAAGTCCGTCAATACGGAGATGCCGTTCATCGAGGGTGCCATCTACGACCTGCAGGGACGCCGTGTTGCAAAACCCGGACGTGGCCTGTACATCGTCAACGGAAAGAAAGTTATGGTGAAATAGAATCACTGAACACCAAAAGAAATCCCGCAACTTCGAAGTTGCGGGATTTCTTTTTTTTATAATAGAATCTTTTTTTATTTCTCGCGGTTCTCGGCATCGATGGCCTTGATCTTCTCGCGCACGAGATTCATGTCGTCCTTCAGTTTCTGCACCTTGCGGTTCATCTCGTCGATGAGCGAGTTGCCCTTCTTCGAACTGACGCTGAGGAATCCGAGGTTGTTCTCGTAGGTCTGGATCTCCTGCTTCATAGCTTCATACTGACGGAACAGGCGGGCACGCTCGTTGTCCAGCGCATTCTCGCCACGCTCGGCCACCTGCTTCAGGTTCTGCTTGAAGTTGTTCAGACGGCGCTTGGCCACGCTGATGTTCAGCTCCTTATACAACTTGTCGAGCACGGCGTGATACTCCTCATACAATTTGTCCTTCTCGCGGAACGGAACATGGCCGATGGCCTGATATTCTGCTACCAGCTGCTGTACCGTCTCCTGCAGGTTGTCGCCTGCTTCCTCGGTCACTAACTTCAGTCGGGCAATGACGTCGCGCTTCCTCTCCAGGTTAGCGTGCTCCTCGCCACGAGTGCCGGCAGTAGCGGCATTGCGGGCTTCGAAGAACTTGTTGCAGGCACCGAGGAACTCCTCCCACAGCTGGTCGCCCAACTTCTTGGGCACCATGCCGATGGTCTTCCACTCCTTCTGCAGGTTGATGAGTTTATCGCCCGTCGACTTCCAGTCGGTAGAGTCCTGCAGAGCCTTGGCCTTCTCGATGAGGGCGCGCTTCTTCTCGGCGTTCTCCTTGAAGGTGTCCTTCAGTCCGCGGAAGTACTCAGCCTTACGGCCGAAGAAGTCATCGCAAGCAGCACGGAAGCGCTCGAAGATCTTGACGTTCATCTTCTGCGGGGCAAAACCGATGGTCTTCCATTCCGACTGCAGTTCTATAATCTCCTTCGTATGACGCTCCCAGTCGCCGCTGCCCTTGTTCTCCTCGGCAGCAATGGCCTCCACCTTCTCGCAGAGGGCGGTCTTCTTGGCCAGGTTCTCTTCTTCGCGGGCACGGATTCCCTCGAAGTGCTGCTGATGGCGCTTGTTGATGACCGTCGAGGCGGCCTTGAAGCGGTTCCACATCTCCTCGCGCAGGTCCTTCGAGACGGGACCAATCTCGCGGTATTCCTGATGCAGCTTCTGCAACTGGTGGAAGGCGCTGATGACATCCGATTCCTCAGCCAGCTTCTCGGCGGCCTCGCAGAGTTTCGTCTTCAGTTCCAGATTCTTCTTGAAGTCATATTCGCGGGCTTCGCTGTTCAGTTTCAGCAGGTCATAGAACTGCTCCACATACAGCTGGTAATTGCGCCACAGTTCGTTGGCTTTCTCAGCGGGCACGGCCTTAATCTCGCGCCACTCCTGCTGCAGGGCCTTGAACTCCTGGAACGTCTTATTGGCCTCCTCGGGCGAGGTGACCATGGCTTTTATCTTCTCAATGATTTCGAGTTTCTTCCTCAGGTTCTCCTCCTTCTCAGCCTCCTGCTCACGGAACTGCTGCTGGCGGCGCTCCTTGATGATGCCCATCTCGGCCTTGAACACCTCCTCGTCCTCGTCCGGAAGAATCTGATACTTCTCCGGGTCTCCGCCGCCGTCGATGTATTCCCTCAGCTTCGCTTCGCGCTCAGCGATGTGGAGCTTGTAAAAGACGGTCTTCAGATAGTCCACCTCATCCTTCTGGGGCATTTCTTCGCCGTGGGCAATTTCCTTCACGCGGTCCAGAACCTCTTTCTTCGACTCATAGACCTTGCGCTCTTCTTCCTGGGTCTCTGGGAGGGCTGGGGCTTCTGGGACTTCTGGGGCCTCTGGGAATTCTGGGGTCTCTGGGGCTGCTGCGGGGGTTACTACTTCAGGAGCTGCTGCTTCCTGGTTTACTGTTTCTTGACTGATCCCCTGTTCGAGGATGTTTTCTTGAGAGTCCATAATAACTGCTTTTAGTTACTGTTATGGTGAGTACACACACAATTATAACGTCGTATGCCGAGGCATTTCGACGTTTTAGGCGGTAAAATTACAAAAAACTTCGGAGTTGCGCCCAACAACTCCGAAGTTTCCCTTATTTATTATTATTTTTTAACAATTACACCAGCCGCTTATGGCGGAAGAACCACCAGCAGCCGATGGAAACGAGGAGGGAGATGACGAGGGCGAGGACGAATCCCCAGGGTTTTTCCTCCATGCCGTTGACCAGGTTCATGCCGAAGAGCGAGGCGATGAGCGTGGGGAACATCATGATAATGGTGACCGAGGTCAGCGTACGCATCACCTGGTTCATGTTGTTGTTGATAATCGACTGGTAGGTGTCCATCGTCGACTCCAGAATGTCGGAGTAGATGTTGGTGGTCTCGCGAGCCTGGGTCATCTCGATGTTGACATCCTCAATGAGGTCGGCGTCGAGTTCGTCAATCTGCAGCTTGAACTTCAGCTTCGACAGCAGGGTCTCGTTGCCGCGGATGGAGGTCTGGAAGTAGGTGAGCGAGTCCTGTAGGCGGCTCAGTCCAATCAGGCTCTCGTTGTTCACCTCTCGGTCGAGGTTGCGCTTGGCCTTGTCGATGAGCATGTTGATCTGTTTCAGGCGCTTCAGATACCAGACGGCTGAGGAGAGGAACAGGCGGAAAATCATATCGACATAATCGGTGAAGCCCTCGCCGCGCTTCTGCTGGAACGAGACGAAGTCAATCATCATGTTTGTCTCGTAGAAGCAGACGGTGATGGTGACATCACGCTTGTGGATAATACCGAGGGGGACGGTGGTATAGGGTGTCCGTGAACGTATCTCCTTGACGTAGGGAATACGAAGGATGATGAGCATCCATCCGTCGTCGTATTCATAGCGGGCACGCTCATCGGTATCGCTGATGTCCGACAGGAAGTAGTCGGGTATGTTGAACTGCTCTTCCAGCTGGCGCTGGTCGTCTTCGGTTGGACACGTCACCTGTATCCAACAATTGGGCTGCCACTCTGTGAGCTGGGTCAGTCCGCCTTGGGTGTTCCAGAATGTCTTCATCTTTGCTAATCCTTGTTTAATGCACAATTCTCAATGCACAATTCACAATTAAAACGGCAAGAGGATTAGCGGTCTTGCCATCCTCCGGCCTAACGTTTGTAATTATCCGCCGGGTAGTCGTCCATAATTTTGTTGTTAATTTGTTTTATCGGGTGCAAAGGTAAGAAAAAAAATCCGCAGATTCAAGAAATCCGCGGATTTTTTGAGATTTTATTTCTCTGGTACGTCTTCGAGCGTCTTCTTCAGAAGCTGCCAGAAGGGTTCGACGGTGGCAATGAGGGCACGCTCGGTGGTGGTGTGAGGCGACTTCATGGTGGGACCTAACGAGACGACGTCCAAGTGCGGGTACTTGCCGAGGATGACCGAGCACTCCAGTCCAGCGTGGTCAACCTGGATGATGCCGTCCTCGCCGAACAGTTCCTTGTACTCCTTTAACAAGAGGTGCAGGATTTCTGAGTCGGGGTTCGGGTCCCAACCGCCGTAGCTGCCGGCGGTCTCCACCTTCATGCCGGCCATCGAGAAGCAACTCTCGAGCGTCTTAACGATGTAGTCCTTCATATCCTCACGACTGGAGCGGGCCAGAATCTTGATGCCGGCCTTGCCGTCGCCGATGTTGATGATAGCGAGGTTAGAAGAGGTCTCGACGACATCGGGGTAGGAAGGAATCATGCGGATGACACCGTCGTGGCAGGCATAGATGGCGTCGATGAGGTTGTCCTGAATCTCGACGGGCACTTCGCTCTTGGGCGTCTCCACATCTTCGGCGATGACCTCGATGCCCAGCGTCTCTATCAGTTTGTACTCGTCCTGGAAATCCTCCTGCCAGTCGGCGCAGAGTTCCTTCAGGGCGTCAACGTTCTCCTTCGGCAGGGTGAGCACCACCTCAGCCTTGAAGGGGATGGCGTTGCGCATATTACCGCCGTTCCAGGAGGCCAATCGGGCATCCAGTTCCTCGATAGCTTCGCGTACCAGCCTGACCATCAGCTTGTTGGCGTTGGCGCGGCCTTCGTGAATCTCCAGTCCGCTATGTCCGCCGCGCAGACCCTTGACGGTGATGCGGACGGCAGCATCGTCCTTGTCGGTCTCCACCTCCTTGTAGTCGAGGGTGGCGGTAACGTCGATGCCGCCGGCCGAGCCGATGACGAACTTACCCCAATGCTCGGAGTCGAGGTTCAGCAGGATGTCGCCCTGCAGCTCACCCTCGGGCAGCTCGTTGGCACCATACATACCCGTCTCTTCGTCGCGGGTGATAAGGGCATCGATAGGACCGTGCTTCAGGTCCTTGGCCTCCATGATGGCCATAATGGCGGCTACACCGAGGCCGTTGTCGGCGCCGAGGGTCGTTCCAGTGGCCTTCACCCATTCGCCGTCAATCCACGGCTGGATGGGGTCGGTCTCGAAGTTATGTGTTGACTCGGGTGTCTTCTGCGGCACCATGTCCATGTGTGCCTGCAGGATGATGCCCTTGCGGCCTTCCATGCCTGGAGTGGCGGGTTTGCGGAACACGATGTTGCCGGCAGGGTCCTTGAAGGCCTCGACGCCGGCCTGCTTGCCAAACTCCAGCAGGTACTGCTGTATCTTCTCTAAATGTCCGCTGGGACGCGGCACTTGTGTGAGTGCATAGAAGTTCTTCCAGATGCACTTTGGTGACAGGTTTTGAATTTCATTCATAGTTTTCTATTGCTTTAGGGTTAAAACGATTCATAAACGAAAGACGTGTCCAGGCATAGATTCCTAACACGACGACCAGCAACGTCTGCACGGTATGCACGATGAGAACGAAGAAGAGCGCCTGTTCGTCTTGTACGCCGTAAAGGATGAGCATGGTCTTGATGGCGAAGTGCCAGGGACCGGCACCATTGGGTGTAGGCACGATGACCGCGAAATTGGCCACGACAAACGAGACCAGGGCGCAACCAATGCCTAAGTCGGCCGTGAAGTCGAAGCAGAAGAACGTCAGATAGTAGTGCAGGAAGTAGCACACCCAGATGCCAATGGAGAAGAACAGGTAGAGCGGCAGGTTGCGGATGCCGCGCAACGAGAGGACACCCTCCCAGATGCCGCTCAGCGTGGTCTTCACCTTATTATATATGGAGAGTTTCTTCAGTAGCAAGTGAAGCAACAGGGCAGCAGCAACGGCGCAGATGGCCGTGACGAGGTAACCCGTTAAAGAGAAGCTGCTCAGGATACGGTCCATCGAAGTGCCTGTCTTGCGGAAGAAAGATCCGAAGACGCTCATCTCGAAGAGCAGGATAAGTCCGGAGTAGAGCATCACCGTCAGCGTGTCGATGGCCCGCTCCGTGACCACCGTACCCAAAGCCTTCGAAAACGACATACTCTCCCACCGTTTCAGCACACCGCAGCGCGTGAACTCGCCGATACGGGGGATGACAAGTGATACGGCGTAGCTCAGGAAGATGGCGTTGTGGCAGACGGAAGTGCGGACAGGGGCCATCGGCTCCAGCGTCTGCTTCCATCGCCAGCCGCGCATCATCTGTGCCAAGATGCCGAACGGGAATGACAGCAGCATCCACGTCCAGTCCATCTCATGGAGCATGACATTCCCCACAGTCTGGAAGTCGAAGTCGCGGTACATCCAATAGAGAATGGCACCGCCCAGAAAGAGCGGCATGATGACTTTCAGCAGATTACTGCCCTGTTTTTTCCATTCCATAAGTGCAAAGTTACACAAATAATTCAAAACTCATCGTTCCCGCCACATTTTTTATGATTTTTTCATTGGCTCGAGCTAAAACCCCATTTGGCTCGAGCTAATACCCCTTTTGGCTCGAGCCAACTCCCCGATTGGCTCTTAATTCGATTTTCTGCTTGATGACGTACTTCTGGTAGTAGTTGATGAGCAGGGTGGTCATGGGCAGGGCGATGATCATGCCGAGGATGCCGAGCAGCGAACCCCAGATGGAGAGCGACAGCAGGATAATGGCAGAGTTAAGGCCGGTGACGTGCCCCATAATCTTCGGCGTGAGAAAGGTGTCCTGGATAATCTGCACCACGGCGAAGACGACCAAGGCCATGAGAAGGATGAACCAGAAGTTATAGCCGGTATCGGCCGCCTTGACGATGGCGAGGATGATGGTGGGGATGAGTCCCACTAACTGGAGGTAGGGCACCATGTTGAGCAGTCCGATGAACATGCCGAGGGCAATGGCCAGCGGGAAGTCGATGATGAGGAAGCCGATACTGAAGAGGACGCCCACGCAGAGGGCCACCAAGGCCTGACCACGGAAGTACTTATTCATGCCCTCCTCAACGTCGGCCACCAAGCGCTTGGCAAATGGACGGTAGCGGCGTGGCAGCAGCTGGGGCCAGCCCTGGGTGATTTTCTCGTAGTCGAGTAATATGAATAAGGTGTAGAGGGCGACCATCGTCAGCGAGAAGACGCTGGAGACGATGCTGATGCTCTGGGCAATGACGGCCCACACCTTGGGGATGGCCGACTTGACGGTGTCGATGAAGCCGTCCTGGGTGACAAGTTTCTTCAGCTGGTTGATGTCGACATTGTCGTGGATATACTGCTGGACGAGTCGAGGGATGTTGCTCATGGTCTCGTCAGTCTGCACATAGCGGACAATGAGCTGGGTGACTCGCCCACCCTCCTCAATCATCGGGGGAATCATGAGCCAGAATACACCCGTCAGGACGGCACCGGCTATGAGAAAGGACAGGAGGATGGCCGCGATACGGAACTTCAGCCGGCAGCGGTACTGGAAGAACTTGACCAGCGGGAACAGCAGGTAGGCCAGCAGCCACGCCAGGAAAAACGGCACAAGCACACCGCTCAGCCGGTTGAGCAGCATGACGATGCCCACTACCACCACTACGCCGAGGAAACCGCGCACAAAGGTATCGAATGTAATCTGTTTACGCTCCATGATTCTCTGTTTTGTCTGCAAAAGTAATGGAAGTTAGGGAAATAACAAAACATTTGCGACCTTTTTTGTAGGATAATTAAAAGAAAATGATTACTTTTGCATCCAAAATAGACAATAACTGAACAAAACATTCACTATGAACTACAAGCAGAAGCTTATCGTCGTGATGGCCACACTGGCCGCGACGACCGTCACGGCCCAGACCGGCAAGGAGTGGGACGACCCCCTAACAACAAGTATCAACCGTGAAACGGCACACACGCTGGCCATACCGGCGGCCTCGGAGGCCGACATTGCCAAGAATGACCTGACGCTGTCGCCCTATTACCAGTCGCTGGACGGCAAGTGGAAGTTTCAGTGGGTAGGCATCCCGTCGAAGGCCCTTGCCAGCTGGTGCGCCAAGGACTTCAACGACGCGGCGTGGACGGACATCGACGTGCCGTCGAGCTGGCAGGTATGGGGACTGAATCACAACAAGTCGTGGGATAAGCCGCTGTACTGCAACACGCAGTATCCTTTTGAATATGACCGCACGACGTTCAGCGTCATGGCCGACCGTCCGGGTTGGTTTACCTATAAAGACAACATGGCCAACCCTGTGGGCACCTATCGCCGCTCGTTCACCATCCCTGAGAGCTGGAAGGACCGTGACATCTACGTCCGCTTCAACAGCGTAGGCCACGGCTATTACCTCTGGGTGAACGGTGAGCGCATAGGCTACTCGGAGGATTCGTACCTGCCCTCGGAGTTCAACATCACGAAATACTTGGTGGAAGGTGAAAATACCATCGCCTTGCAAGTGTACCGCTTCACCAGCGGCTCGTTCTTAGAGTGTCAGGACTACTGGCGACTGACGGGCATCCACCGCAGCTGCTTTCTCTGGGCAGCACCGAAGAGCCAGATACGCGACTACTTCTTCACCACCGACCTCGACAGTAATTATAAGAATGCAAAGGCGAACGTGAAGGTGTGGCTGACGGGCACCGAGGCCGTCAAGGACGGCACGGTGGAGGTCAAGATTATGAGCGACGGCACCGCCATTGCACAGCAAACGGCGGCAGCGGCAGCAGAGCTGAGCCTCGACATGGACGTGACGGCTCCGAAGCTATGGAGCGCAGAGACGCCTAACCTCTACGACCTGGTGCTGACGCTGAAGGACAAGGACGGCGAGACCGTGGATATTCGCGGCGGCAAGGTCGGTTTCCGTGAGGTGGGCATCCGCAGCGACGGTGCCCTGATTATCAATGGCAAGCGCATGGTGTTCCACGGCGTCAACCGCCATGACTTTTCGCCCGTCAACGGCCGGGCCATCACGCCCGAGGAGATTGAGGGCGACATCATGACCATGAAGCGACTGAACATCAACGCCATCCGTACCTCGCACTATCCCAACGACCCGGTGTTCTATGACCTCTGCGACAAATACGGCATGTACGTGCTGGCCGAGGCCGACGTGGAGTGTCACGGCAACTGGGGCCTGTCGTCAGAGCCTAAGTTCAAGAATGCGATGGTGGAACGTTCGCAGAACCATGTCCGCTGGATGCGCAACCATGTCTGCATCTTCATGTGGTCGTTTGGCAATGAGTGCGGCAACGGCAACAACTTCCAGGCCGTAGCTACCGCTGTTAAGGCACTGGACAAGACCCGACTGACCCACTATGAGGGCAACAGCGACTACGCCGATGTGTCGTCGACGATGTACGCCAGCTACGAGAGCATTCAGAACATCGGTTCCTCGCGCCAGGGCAAGACCGGCCAAAAGCCCCATATCCAGTGTGAGAACTCGCACTCAATGGGTAACTCGATGGGGAACGTCCGCGATATGTTCGACCTCTACGAGAAGTATCCGTGCCTGACGGGTGAGTTTATCTGGGACTTCAAGGACCAGGGACTGTTGACCAAGAGTTCGACGGGCAAGGAGTACTGGGCCTACGGTGGCGACTTCGGCGACAACCCCAACAGCGGCAACTTCTGTATCAACGGTTTGGTGCGTCCCGACTGGAGCCTCACGTCCAAGGCCTATAATACCAAAAAGGTGTACCAGCCCTTGGAGTGGCAGGCCGTCAGCGGCAAGCCCCTGCAGTTTACGATGAAGAACAAGCTGGCCTTCCTGCCGTCGTCAGCCTATGAAGTGAGCTACACCGTCGTCGACGAACTGGGCAATACGTTGGCACAAGGCGCTATCACCGACGAGGTAGCGGCTGGCAGCAGCGCCACCATCACCATCGACAAGGGCGACTTGGCATCACTCGCTGCCGACCAGGAGACATTCGTTCTGTTCACCGCCCGTCAGAAGGAGGCCACCGCATGGGCCGAGGCAGGCTTCGTGGTAGCCGAGGAAAAACTGCCCATGCAGACCGCCAAGAAACCCATGTACACGACGACCGCCACCCCCTCCGATCCCTTGACTGTGGATGACGGATCCTCCGTCATCACCGTCAGCGGCCCGCGCTTCAAGGCCACCTTCAGCAAGACGCAGGGAACCCTGACAGGCTACACCTACGACGGCGTGGCGATGATGAGCAAAGCCTTGCTGCTCAGCGCTTTCCGACTGCCCACCGACAACGACGGCAACCAGTCGGGCAGCTGGGACAACATGGGACTGCGCAAACTGACCGTCAAGAGCAAGGGCAGCAGCGTGACCAAGAGCGACGACGGCAAGACCGTCAGCATCACCCTGAACAGCACCCACACGGGACAGAACGGCACTGCCTTCGACGTGATGCTGAACTTCTATGTCACGAGCAACGGTGTGCTGATGGTCAACTCGCTCATCCGTCCGGTCAGCACGGGCGCCATCATCCCCAAGTTAGGATTCCGACTGGAGATGCCTGCCGCCTTTGAACAGTTGGCATGGTTCGGCCGCGGCCCGTGGGACAGCTACCGCGACCGCAAGGAAGCCTGTCTGCCCGGCATCTATGAGAGTACCGTCAGCGACCAGCGTGAGGACTACATCCTGCCACAGGAGCACGGCACGAAACAGGAGGTGCGCTGGATATCGCTCTATAACGCCGACGGCCAGGGACTACTCTTCGTGGCACCCGACCAGATGGCCGCCTCAGCCGTACACTTCCGTCCCGAGGATAACTACACCGACCGCAATACCCGTTCGAAGCATACCTATCAGTTCAAGACCTGCACCACGGCGGTCGTCTCGCTTGATGCCGCCACCCGAGGCTTAGGCAACGCCTCCTGTGGTCCCGAGGTGAGAGCGCCCTATGAGCTGAGGGCAGAGAACACGGCCTTCCGCTTCTTCATCATGCCGCTGCAGAAGGGCCTCAGCGAAGCTGCCAAGGCCGCCCGCGTCGACATGCCGGTCTGCATGCCCGTCAACTGCGAACGTCAGTCGAACGGTCGCATTAAGATGACCACCGATACCAAGGGGGCCACCATCTACTACAGCATCGACGGCGGCGAGTACCAGAAATACACCTCGCCAGTGGCCAACAATAGCGCCTGTACCGTCACGGCCTACAGCACACTCTCTGATATGTTCGACAGCGCCGTCATGTCCTACGACTTTGATATGTATGTCGACAAGAGCAAGTGGAAGCTGGTGAGCGCCGACAGCCAGCACGGCGGCAATGAGGCCAAGTTGGCCTTCGACAACAACAACAGCACCTTCTGGCATACCGAGTATCAGGGCAGCGAACCGACCTGTCCGCACACCCTCGTTGTCGATATGGGCAGTACCTATCGGGTGACTGCCTTCACCTATCTGGCCCGTCAGGACGGAACGCAGAACGGCATGGTCAAGGAGTATGAGGTCTACCTGAGTACCGACGGCAAGACCTGGGGACAGGCTATGGCTACTGGTGAGTTCAAGAACACCACGTCGCTGCAGGTAGCCAAGTTGAAGACGGCCAAGGACGCCCGCTACCTGAAGTTCGTCGCCAAGAGCGAAATCAATGGTAAGGCGTGGACGTCGGCTGCCGAGATTGGCATCCAGGCTGCCGCCGACGTGACGGGGGTTGGCGCTGCACTGATGAACAGCGGAAAGAGAATAGAGGATAGTGAAAAGGTGTACGACCTGCAAGGCCGCCGCGTAAACCCTTCACTCTTTACCCTTCAGCCTTCACCCAAGAAAGACATCTACATCACCAACGGAACGAAAATCATCAGATAAACCATGAGCGTAACCGACATTATCAACCAACACCAGCGGCAGCGGCAGTTCTCGTTTGAGGTGCTGCCGCCGCTGAAAGGAACGGGCACCGACCGGCTGTTTGCCGACATCGACAAACTGGCGGAACTGGCGCCTGCCTTCATCAATATCACCACCCACCACTCGGAATTTGTCTATCGCGAACTGGCTGACGGACGGTTTGAGCGGAGCCGTGTGCGCCGCCGCCCCGGCACCATCGCCATCGCCGCCGCCATCCAGCAGCGTTACCATATCCCCGTCCAGCCGCATGTCATCTGCAGCGGTGCTACCGTCGAGGACATTGAGTACGAACTAATCGACCTGCAGTTCCTTGGCATCCACGACCTGCTGCTGCTGCGCGGCGATAAGGCCAAGGAGGATGCTCGCTTCACGCCGACACCCGGCGGCCATGCCCACACCACCGACCTCATCCGTCAGGTGCAGCGCTTCAACGACGGCTACTTTGCTGACGGTACGCCCATCAAGAACCCGGGCCGCCGCTTCGACTTCGGCGTGGCCTGCTATCCCGAGAAACACGAGGAAGCACCCAATCTGGAGCGCGACATGCAGTATCTGAAGGATAAACAGGACCTCGGCGCGCAGTACGCTGTCACCCAGCTCTTCTTCGACAACCAGAAATACTTTGAATTTGTAGAGAAGGCACGGGCGATGGGCATCACCATCCCCATCATCCCCGGCATTAAGCCGATGGCCAAGCTCTCGCAGCTGACCGTCGTACCGAAGACCTTCCACTGTGACATTCCCGAGCCGCTGGCCCGTGAGATTGTGAAGTGCAAGACCGACGAGGACGCCCGCCAGTTAGGCATTGAGTGGACGACCGAACAGTGCCGCGAACTCTATGCCCACGGCATCAACGACATCCACTTCTACACGGTGTCGGCCATTGACTCTGTCGTCGAGGTGACCCGCCGACTACTGTAGCACCACGGTGACGCCACGGGCGGCCTGGGCACCATAGACGAGTGCCCCCTCAATGTCGGCCGTCTTACTGGGACCGCTGATGAACGTCCCGAACTTATACTCCTTGAAGTATTCCTGCGAGGCAGCGATGCGGACATAGGCTTCGTGCATGTTATTCACGATGGCATCGCGGCGGATGATGATGACCAACTGCTCGGAGGCGAAGCAGACAACTCGCTCCTTCATGGTCTGCGGAATCCAGATGCAGGCATTCTCCGCCACGCCTATCTCACCACGGATGATGCCCACGTCGGCCTTCTCCAGTTCCTCGACGGTGGCTGTATCGGGATTCAATTGCGCCTGAACGCCGGGCAGGTTGCTGGCTATCACCTTGGCCTCGGGATAGGCCTCGCGTACAATATTAAATAAATCATCACCGTCCTTCATCTCAATCAGCCGGGCACCGGCCGTCGTCGTGGTCTTCTGCATGAACTCGGCCACAGGGTCGGCGTAGGTGATGGGCTTCAGCAGCGACAGGTCGGGCTTGTCGTAGGTTTCGCGGGTATTGTCACGAAGCCTTTTCAGTATATCATCTTTTGTGCTCATACTTTTTTCTCCTTCCATAACTCGTGGAACGACTTTTTGGGGAACTTCATCATCCGATGTCCGTAGGCCCACGGATTCATCCCGCTGTTCAGCAGGACACCAGGCAGCCAGTTGACGGCCGGCGACATCCAGAGGGCAGCCTTGTAGACAGCAGGGCGGTCGAACAGGAAAGACATGCCACGCGACATGGTCTTCTTCATCGGGTCGGCCTTGCCGAGTGAGTCAAGCTGCTGGCGCCAACGATAAACCTGCGTCGAGAGATCCACCTGTACGGGACAGACATTGTCGCACGAACAGCAGAGTGAACAGGCCGACACATTGTCGCTGTACTGACGCGGATTGCGCAGCATACCGAGGTTGATACCGATGGGACCGGGGATGAAATAGGTATAACTGTAGCCCGCCGAACGTCGGTAGACGGGACAGGTATTCATGCAGGCTCCGCAACGCATACACTTCAGCGTCTGCCAGTGTTCCTCATTGCCGAGTATGCTGCTGCGCCCGTTGTCGACGAGCACGATGTGCATCTCACCACCGGGGCGCGGTCCGCGGAAATGACTGGTATAGACGGTGGTCTCCTGTCCCGTGCCGTTGCGGGCCAACAGCCGCTGGAAGACACCCATCGCCTGATAGTCGGGGATGAGTTTCTCAATGCCCATCGACACGATGTGCAGCCGTGGGATGGCAGTCGACATGTCGGCATTGCCCTCATTGGTACAGACAACGACGTCGCCCGTGGCCGCAATACCGAAGTTAGCGCCCGTCATACCGGCATCGGCCTCCATGAACTGACGGCGCAAGTGCATCCTGGCCACATAAGTCAAGAAGGTCGGATCATTAGGATCATCCCCATGAGCCCCATGAGCCCCATGAGCCCCATAAGTCCCATGAGCCCCATTGGCCCCATCGCCCGCATATTCCCCATACTCAGGAATCATCCGCCTGAACGTATCGCCGATATCCTCGCGGTGGACATGGAGGGCAGGCATGACGATATGGCTCGGCGCAAGCTTCATCATCTGCAGGATGCGCTCGCCGAGGTCGGTCTCAATGACCTCGATACCCTTAGCCTCCAGATTCTCATTCAGGTGGCACTCCTCGGTGAGCATACTCTTGCTCTTCACCACCTTCCTGACGCCATGCGACGAGAGGATGTCAAAGACGATGGCATTATACTCGTCGGCATCCTTGGCCCAGTGGACGCGGACACCGTTGCTCACGGCATTCCGCTCGAACTGTTCCAGATAGTCGGCCAGATGGGTAATGGTGTGCTTCTTGATCTGACTGGCCGCCTGGCGCAGATCCTCCCACTCCGGCAGCGCCTGTGCCATCCGGTCGCGCTTCTGTCGCACACCGAAGAAAGTATTGTCGTGGTGTTCCACCACCTCAGGTCGCTGCTGATAAGCCTCAGCAGCCTTTGAATGTTTCGTACTCATAGTCCTGCAGCTAAGATTTGTGCGACATGGATAAACTTGATGGGCAACTGCTCTTTCTCAACAATGCCCTGCATGTGCATCAGACACGACGAGTCGGGGCCAGTCACATATTCGGCTCCCGTGGCGATATGGCGTTTTACCTTGTCGATGCCCATGCGGCGGCTGACGGCCTGCTCCTCGACAGCAAACATACCGCCGAAGCCGCAACACTCGTCAGGGCGCTCAGGCTCCACCACCTCGATGCCATCGACCAGCCGCAGCAGGTCGATGATCTTGTTGAAGCGCGGCACATTGCGCTCCGACGGCGACGACAGTCCCAACTCACGCACTCCGTGGCAGGAGTTATGTACGCTGACCTTGTGAGGAAAGCGGGCAGCCAGCGACGTCACCTTGACCACATCATGCAAAAACTCCACCAAATCCACCGTCTTAGAATAAGCACAGCCCCCATGAGCCCCATGAGCCCCATTGGCCCCATTCAACCCAGCCAACCCAGGATGAAACACCCTAACATAGGCCGCACAGCTAGCCGACGGTGCCACCACATAGTCGTAGCCCGCAAAGAGCTCATCATACTTCCGGGCCAACGGCTCAGCCAAGCCCTCAAAGCCCGCGTTACCCATGGGCTGACCGCAGCAGGTCTGGCGCTCAGGGTACTCCACGTCGAGTCCCAGGCTCTTCAACAAACGGTATGTCGACACGCCTACCTCAGGGTAGAGCGCGTCGACATAGCAGGGAACGAATAATCCTATTTTCATTATCTTACATATCTTCGTAAGTATCCAGATAGGTGACATGGGTGACAAGGTACTCGTCGACACCATGCTTGCCGTCGGCACCGCCGATACCGCTCTTCTTCATGCCAGCGTGGAAGCCCTGGATGGCCTCGAAGTGCTCGCGGTTGACGTAAGTCTCGCCGAACTCCAGTTCGCGGCAGGCCTTCACGGCGATGTTCAGGTCCTTGGTGAAGATGCTCGAGGCCAGACCGTACTCGCAGTCGTTGGCAAACTTGATAGCCTCGTCAATGTCAGAGAACTCAATCAGCGGGATGACCGGACCGAAGGTCTCCTCATGGATGATGTCCATGTCCTGACGGCAGTCGTCGAGCACGGTAGCGGCGTAGAAGTAGCCCTTCTCGCCTACCCTATGGCCACCGCAGAGCAGCTTGGCGCCCTGCTTGATGGCGCGCTCCACCTTCTCGGTGACACTCTCCAAGGCACGCTGCTCGACCAGCGGGCCCATGTCAACGCTCTCGTCGGCACAGGGGTCACCCACCTTCACGGCCTTCATCTTCTCTACCAGTATCTTCGTGAACTCAGCCTTCACCTCTTTCTGTACATAGACGCGCTCGGCATTGTTACAAATCTGACCGTTGTTGCCGATGCGTGAGTCGACAATCCACTGGGCGGCTCGCTCCAGGTCGGCATCCTTCATGACGATGGCCGGGGCCTTGCCGCCAAGTTCCAACGATACCTTGGTGATGTTCTTCGAGGCAGCTGCCATAATGCTCTCACCGGCACTGACGGAGCCCGTCACCGAGACGATGTCAATCTTCGGGCTTCCGGCCATCTCGTTGCCAATGACCGAACCCTTACCGGTCACAATGTTGATAACGCCGGCGGGCAGCCCCGTCTCGGCGACGACCTTGGCAAACTCGGTACAGTTCTCGGGCGTCAGCTGCGAGGGTTTGATGACGATGGTACATCCGGCAATCAGCGCGGCACCGGCCTTGCGGGCAATGAGGAAGAACGGGAAGTTCCAGGGCAGGATGCCGGCCACCACACCGATGGGTTTCTTCGTCAGCAGGATGGTCTCGTTCGGACGGTCGCTGGGGATAATCTCGCCCTCAATATGGCGGGCAAAGGTGGCCATATACTCAAAGTAGGCAATGGTGGCACCCACCTCGATAGCAGCCCAGGTGCGGGTCTTGCCCTGCTCTCGCATAATAATCTCGGTGAACTCCTTCTCACGCTTCTTGATGCCGTCAGCCATCTTCAGCAGATAGCCGGCACGCTCAATGGCAGGCGTCTTGGCCCAGGCTTTCTGGGCGGCACGGGCGGCATCGAGGGCACGGTTTACGTCCTCAATGGTGCCTTCCGGCTGACGTGAGATTACTTCCTCGGTTGAGGGATTCAACACATTAATCCACTGGCCGTTCGAACTCTCGCAGAACTGACCGTTGATGTACATTTGTAAGTCTTTCATACGTGTCTTGGTTTTTGCTTTAATGATTAGTGTAGGTTTGTAATATTCTCCGCAAAAGTACGAATAATTTATCAAATCAGCAAATTTTCGAGCAATTTTCCTTCGTTTCAGTAAGAATATTAGAAAAATGTCGTATCTTTGCAAACTAAATAATGACATTCAACGACGTTATAGGACAGGAAGAGGTGCGCGACCGCCTGCTGCAGATGACCCGCGAAGGCCGCCTGCCTCATGCCATCATGCTCTGCGGCCCGCAGGGTGTGGGCAAGAAGGCATTGTCCGTCGCCTTTGCCTGCCACCTGCTCACAAAATCCCCAGAGGTCCCAGGAGCCCCAGAGGCCCCCATGCTCCGCAAGCTCGAGCACCCCGACCTGCACTTCACCTACCCCACCATCAAGCTACCGTCGATGAGTACCGACCACAAGCCGACGAGCGATGACTTTGCCCGTGAGTGGCACGAGCTCATCATGCAGGGGCCTTACTTCACCATGGACGAGTGGATGACGGCCATGGGCGGTGAGAACCAGCAGGCGGTCATCACCGCCGGCGAGAGCGAGGCCCTGATGCGCAAGCTGAGTCTGAAGTCCAGTCAGGGAGGTTACAAGGTGAGCGTCGTCTGGCTGCCTGAGCGCATGAACATCGAATGTGCCAACAAACTGCTGAAGCTCATTGAGGAACCGCCCAGCCAGACGGTCTTCATCATGGTGTGCGAGGAGCCCGACAAACTGTTGGAGACCATCCGCAGCCGTGTGCAGCGCATCGATGTGAAGAAACTGCCGGCAGAGGTCATCTGCCAGGCACTCATCTCGCGGCGCGGTGTCAGCGAGGAGGCCGCCCGCCGTATCAGCCGACTGGCCAACGGCTCGTGGCTGAAGGCGCTGGAGGAGTTGCAGGTAGGCACCGAGAACGAGCAGTTCCTCGACCTCTACATCTCGCTCATGCGACTGGCCTATCAGCGAAAAGTTCGCGACCTGAGGAAGTGGAGCGAGGTGATGGCAGGCTTCGGCCGTGAGAAGCAGAAACGGTTCCTTCAGTATTTCCTGCGCATGACGCGCGAGTGTTTCATTTATAATTTTCAGCAGCAGGAACTCATCTACATGACTCAGCAGGAGGAGGACTTCGCCCGTAACTTCGCCCGCTTCGTGGGTGAGGCCAACATCCTCCCCCTCTACGATCTGGCCAACCGTGCCATCCGCGACATCGGTCAGAACGCCAACGCCAAAATCGTCTTCTTCGACTTCGCCCTCCAAACCATCATCCTGCTGTTGCAGAAATAAAACGAACCGCCCCACCAAGCCATTTGCTCAGTGGGGCGGTTTCGCGTTAGTTACCAGGCACCGCTGATGGGTGCGGGGGCGGGCAGGCCATCGGCGCCGCCGCCGATGAGCTGGTCAATGGGATCGGTACCCAGACCTTCGGTGTTCACTTCGGTCACTGAAGCTTGCAGCAGGCAGTCGTCTGTGCAGAAGTCCATCACTTCTATTGCGGGGGTCAAATATATCTTTTTCATTTTTCAGTCCTCCTTCTTACTTTACAATCGTCTTCTTACCATTATTTATATATACACCCTTCGCCGTCGGCCGACCGCTGAGCTTCCGACCGTCCACGGAGTACCACTCGTCAGCCAGCTGTTCACTATTCACTCCTACACTATTCACTAGCGTAGCGCCGCCGTCCTCGCCGAAGTCCATGCTGATGCTGCGCACGGCATTAGGATCCTTCAGCACGAAGTAGGCGCGGAAGCCCTTCATGTCGGCAGGCAGCGTCTCCGGGTAGTACAACTTGTTTTCTGCACCGAGGAACAACACCGACTTCGGGTCACCCATGATGGTGGTCTTCCAGCACGTTGACCAGAATTCAACATAGTCGGTTGATATGCCCGATTCCCATAAATACACCTCACCATTTATAATCTGGTCAGCAAGGTTCACGTCCTGTCCAACCTTTATCAAGTAGGGATTACAAGCCGAAATGGCATCAGCATCTTCAAAGGTCAGCGTCAATACGCCGTTGACCAGTGTCGAACTGTCTATCTGCTTCACCTTCACCCCCTGGCCGAAGACCTCGGCAGGGTCATTGATGGTGACTGGCGAGGCGAACGTATTCCAGCTACCCGCCTTGAGCGTGCGCTCCAGGACGACGGACACTTCCTTACCTTCCCACGGAGTGACTTTATCGCCAATAGCATAGTCATCGTCATCTTCGCTCAGGTTCAAAAGTGCCTCGTCAGAGAATTTGAACGAGATAGGGCCGAAGGCCGAGATATTAGGTTCCGTCGTAAAGGTGCCGGTCAGGTTGGTGCCGTCGGCTGCAAACATCACGATGACCTCACTATCCTCATCCATATAAAAGGTGATGTCGCTAGTGCCGTCACCGTCGAGGTCGTAGTAGTCATAATAGTCATGGCCCAACAGCTGTCCTTTCTGCCAGTAAAGCATCAGCAGTCCCTCAAATGCCAGCAGATCGTCTTCGTCATCACCAATTGCGACCTGGTTCCCGTCGCTCAGGTCGTAGGTCAATGGTGTCTGTGTACCATACTCAGGGGTCAGCGTGACGTTCTCGGCGGGCATCTTGAAGTAGTACATCAATTCTTTTGGGGTTATATCAATGTCGGGCGAAGTCTCCCAGCCTGTCACATACTGTCCATCCACCGCATCAGGCAGGACATACACCGTTGAGCCGGCTTTGAACTCAGTGACGGGGGTTTCCATCGCCACATGCGGATCAGGCTCTTGGGCAAACGCCTTGCCACCTGTGATGTTTACAGTGTAGGTGACTAAAGCCGAGGGGTCGCCGATAACCACATGCGTGGCGGCATTGCCGTCGGCATCGGCAATGGTCGTATAGGCTTTGTTGCCACTACCTAACGTCTTTATCTCCGCATTCTCAGGCTCTATAATGGCGTAGTTGCTGGGGATGTTGAGCTTGGCATCGCCATTCAATTCGATAGCCCGTATAGTCCCGCCATCGAGCGTCCATGTGCCTGACACCAAAGTAACGTCACCAGTTGAAGTGATAGCAGGGGTATTCTTTGACGTTGCTGTCAAGTCACCTGTGACAATGAGTGTTCCGTATGACGTGATACATGGTGAACTAGCATTCAACTCATGATTCGTGCCATTCAGGACTATGGTTGTAGCACTGATACCGACTCCACTAGACGTGATTGTCGTATTACCATTGACGGTGATTGTCGTTGCATAAATGTAATAGTTTGACGTTAGATTACCGTTGACAATCAAGTCATGACAGTTGCTGATAGCCGGCGACATGGTTTTGAACGTGATGTCGCCATTGACGGTCAGTTTCCTGTTATCGCCACTCATGCTGATGCCAAGGATGTTACTTTCCACAACGAGTCCCTTGGGGGCGTTGATGACCAGGTCGATGCTGTCGGCATAGATCTTAGCTGCGCTGTGCATACCGCTGATGGTCGTCGTGCCCGAAGAGAAGGTCAGTGTACCCGTACCTTCGCCCGGCTCGTACGTCACCGTGCCGTTGCCTAATACGTCGTCCTTATTGACCTCCGTCACCTGCGTATCACCAACCCAGACGGGGTAGGTGACAACGTAATCTTCTTCAACGATGTTTCTAAAGTTACTCCAGACCTCCGTTGCTTCGTAAGCAGACTTTGTACCGATAGGAACGTAGAGCGTAGCATTTGTGTAAGTATCATCAGAAAAAACATAGTCCCCCGTCGCAAATGGGGTCTCAATCAGAGAATGGATTTCCTTCAAGGCAGTACAGTCCCAAAACGCAGAATAATTGATACTCGTCACACTACTGGGGATGACGACAGCAGTAAGATTACTACAGTCTTGGAAAGCGTTCTCATCGATGACCTCCAAGCCGTCAGGAAGGGTGATGCCCGTCAGACCAGTAAAGTGATAGTAGGCTCTTATTCCAATTGCCTTTACATCGCTTGGTATCACCGTCACGTTGCAACCCTGTATCAGCGTATTTGTCTCAGTCTCGATAATGGCATTGCAGCCACCGCGTGAATCATACTTGGCATTACCGCTTTCCACCTCCAAAGAGGTTAAAGCCTCACAACCCCACAACGGGTAATTTCCAATGCTCGTTACACTCTTGGGAATCGTCAAAGAAGTCAGTCTAATATCTCCGCCAAAGACAGCATTACCGATGGATTGTATGCCTTCTGACAATGTCACTGTTGTCAAGCCTTCGCAATTATTGAAGGCAAAATCCTTAATGGTGGTCACGCTGCCGGGTATTGTCAAGGTAGTGAGGTTAGGACAGTATTGGATTGACCGAATTCCAATACTGGTCACGCTATTAGGAATTGTTAAAGAGGTCAGCCCAGAGCAGTAACGGAAAGCATAACTGCCAATCGACGTTACGGTGTATTCTACTCCATCGCTATTCACCGTTTCAGGTATGACGATATCGCCAGAATAGGAATACTCATTTTGCTCATTGGTAGGTAACTTACAAGTCACTACTGCCGTCTTATTATCTGGATGAAGGATGTAATAGAAGGGGATTCCGCCAGCATTGGCAATTTCCTTAAACTCACCATCAACGATATCACTGAATTTATCCCACTCAGTATCCGTGTCCTGATAATTAGACTTCGCGCCCGTAGGAACCACAAGTGTAGCTGTGCTGTATATATTGTAGAAAACGTTGTTCCCTAACTGGCATGGATCTGTCATCTCAGAAATGATTCTTTTAATGCCACTATCATAGAACGCATATTTTCCGATGGACTTCAGACTGTTAGGAAGGTTGATCTCCGTCAGGTTATCACAGTCGAAAAATGCCCCATCTCCGATAGTCTCCAGCTGAGAGGGAAGTGTAATCTTCGACAAGTTATCGCAGTCTTCAAACGCCCATTCGCCGATAGCTGTTACGCTGTTGGCGATGTCAACGGAAGTCAGTCCGGCACAGTCAAAGAATGCTCCATATCCGATAGTTTCCACACCATCAGGGATGACGATGGAGGTCATTTTCGTCAGACTGGTAAAACACCCTTGTCCAAGCGTCTTCACCGTATTGGGGATAACAGTCGCGTTACATCCCGCTATCAACACATCCGTCTCAGAATCGATAATGGCATTGCAGCCATCACGCGAATCATACTTGGTATTACCGCTTTCAACGTTCAAGCTGGTCAGGCCATTACAACCAGCGAATGGGTTGACTCCCATCTTCGTCACATTTCGAGGGATGGTGAAGGAGGTCAAAGAAGGACAACTTTGGAACGCCCAGCTGTCAATCGTCGTAACACTACTGGGGATGGTGACAGAGGTCAGGTCCTTACAATCGTAGAACGCCCCATATCCGACGGTTGTCACCGTATAGTCTGTACCTCGGAAGGTCACCTTGTCAGGAATAGCTACGTTTCCTGAATATGAGTTGTAGTCATCGTCCCTATAGGTAACTTCCGCCGTCTTTGCTTCTCCATCCAAGTTGTAATAGAGGTCACCAATCAGTACTTTGCCGCTGTATGGCTCACCGGAATTGTTTCCCCCCTGACTTCCTATCATATACTGGAGCGACAGGTTCCTGTAGGCCGGACCCCATTGGCCTGAATAATTGTCAGCAGCCTGGCCTCTTACCGTATACCTCAGTTTACGGGTTCCGGGGAACAACTTGAACGGCTTGGTCTCAAATAGAGTCCAATCCAAGTAGGCGTTGAGGTCATCGAGCACTGTGACCGTTGCAAGCTGAATATCGTTGCCATCGAGCATGTCTACTATGATATTGCTCACTCTTGCACCATTCCCCTCATCATCTATCGATGCAGACGCCATTTCGGCGGATGCTACACATATCACTTTTTCATTGTCGACATCCTCATCGCTAATACCGAAGTCTGACAGGTTGACGGTTTGCGTGAGTTTACATACTCTATAAGACGAAAGCCAATAGTATAAGCCGTTATAACTACGTATTCTCCAGCCATCACCACCGTCCGTTTTCGTCCAGCCGTTGTAGGTACCATCGCACTGGCCGTTTGTGAGCAACTCTGTTCCTGTGAACTCGAACTCATCTTCAACGATTTTTGCAAACTTCTTCCATCCATTCGTGTTCTGATACAGCTCCTTCGTTCCTACAGGGACATAAAGCGTAGCAGTGCTGTAAATATCATCATTAAACGTTTCATCGGCTATTTCTGTGGGATTCTTTATCAAGGAATGAATTTCCGTCAATTTAGAACTAAGAAATGCATATTGTTCGATGGATGTCACGTTCTTGCCGATAGTTAGGGTTGTCGTATTGGCGTATTGAATTATATATCCTCCAACGGTCGTTACGCTGTTGGGGATGTTTAATTCCGTAATGCCAGAGTTACTGAAAGCATACTCTTCAATCACAGTCACACTTTCGGGAATAGCAATGCCTCCTTTAATGGCCACACAAGCATAAAAAGCGTATTTTCCAATGCTTGTGACGGTGTTGGGAATCGTCACACTATTCATACCGCGGCCTTCACGAAATGCATTGTCTCCTATTCTCGTCACTTCATACTCCACGCCTTTGTAGGTCACCGTTTCGGGAATAACGATGTCCTTAAAATTAGTTAGTTGGAAGTTCGCATCATAATTATCAGCATCATCCTTGAAGGTGACTTCCGCCGTCTTTGTATCTCCATTCAGGTTGTAATAGAGGTCTCCAATCTGTTGTTTCGTAATGATCGGTTCATCTGGCAATTTCCCTTCAATTTCCCATAAGTAGTTCATGTCGTAACTGTATTCAGCCAAGGGGCCGTTGTCACTTGAGTTGACCGTCCAGAAGGCACTGCCTACCTTGGCCCAGCCTGAGGTACCGCCCTTGGCATTCGTGGAGCGGACGGCATACTTGCCCTCCACGTTAAGGAAGAACACCTGCGCTTCCCATGTTGTACGCGAATTCTTGTTCGTGGTGCATAGGTGTCCCTCCCTCAAAGCCGATCCGTCTTCTTTGCTGGAATTGGTAAAATAGGTGCTGCTATTTTTGACATAAACACCGTTGTCATATTCCCCATCCCCATCAGACGTTTTGGGGGCCACCTTATTAAAGCTGAACAGCGGAGCATCGGCCACGTTGGGCGACAGCTTGCCTTCTCCGGTGAGGTAGTACTTCACGCCATCAACCATCGTAAATATTCGGTAGTTCCCTTTATCCTTGATTGCTATGAGAGCCCTATCGTAGTCGTCAATGGCAGTCTCCTCAAGTTCCCATACGTAGTTCATGTCATAGCTGTATTCAGCCACGGGGCCGTTGTCGCTTGAGTCAACTGTCCAGAAGGCAGTGCCAACCTTGGCCCAGCTTGTGGTGCCGCCCTTGGCATTCGTGGAGCGGACGGCATACTTGCCCTCCGCGTTGAGGAAGAACACCTGCGCTTCCCATGTTGTACGCGAATTTTCATTCGTGACGCATAGGTGGCCCTCCTCCAAAGACGATCCGTCTTCTTTGCTGGAATTGGTAAAATAATAATTGCCGTTTTTTATATAGAAACCGGTTTCGAATTCCCTTTCAGTCGAACTGGTGGGCGTCACCTTATTAAAGCGGAACAACGGAGCATCGTCCACATTGGTCGACAGTTTGCCTTCTCCGGTGACGTAGTACTTCTGGGTACCGACCATCGTAAATATGCGGTAACGATAGCCGTCCTTGATAGCTTTGAGGGCTCGATCGTAATCGGCCTGAATGTCGGCCGCAGATTTCTCCACTGCCTGTGCCCCGGCAGTGGTCAATAGAACAAGGAGCAGCGTCAGTGCTGCCCTCGCCCAACTGATTGTTTTAGTTATTAATTGTTTCATACAGTTTATGGTTAAATTGTTTTTAGTTGTTCCTCTGGAATTACCATGCCGAGTAAATCGGGAAGGAGTAAGGCAGTCCGTCAGAGCCTTTGCCAAAGATGATTTGCTCTGCGGGGTCATCGCTTAAGCCTTCGGTGGTGACATCGGTCACTGATGCCTGCAGCAGGCAGTCGTCTGTGCAACAGTCCGTCATTTCTATCGTGGGTTTCAAATAGTTCTTTTTCATTCTTCAGTCCTCCTTTTACTTAATGATTGTCTTCTTACCTTTATATATATACACACCCTTTGCCGTCGGCCGCCCGCTGAGCTTCCGACCGTCCACGGTGAACCACGTATCAGTCAACTCTTCACTCTTCACTCTTTCACTATTCACTAGCGTAGCGCCACCGTCATCCAGGTTCATGCTGATGCTGCGCACGGCGTCGGGATCCTTCAGCCGGAAGTAGGCGCGGAAGGCTCTCATCTGGGCGGGCAGTTGATCGGCAAAGACCAGACCATAGCTTTGGAAGAGTACCATTACCGACTTCGGGTCGCCCTCGACGGTGGTCATACTCAGCGTGGGGATAAGGTCTACAGCGTCGGTCACCGTGGGCACGATATCCTTGCTGACGGTGACATTCTCAAAGAGGTGATTCGTGAGTTCTACTTTGGCCGTCACTCTCACCAAGTAAGGTTTACCTGGTTCTATCCGGTCAGCATCGGCGAAGGTCAGTTTCAGCGTGCCGCCGGTCAGCGTCGAACTGATGAGCTGCCTCACCTTGACGCCCTGGCCGAAGGTACCCTCCAGGTCGGTGATGGCGAAGGGAGCGGCGAACGAGTTCCAACCGTTCTTATAAAGAGTGCGATTCAGGGCGACAGTGGATTTCTGGCCGTCAGCAGCACTGAGCTGCGAGCTGCAGTCTTTATTGTCGTATAGGTACAGACAGGGATAATCCACTATTTCCACATGTTTGGCAACCTTATCGTTGACATCCAGGACGGTCTGATAGTCACTGATATAGTCACTGATCGTTCCTATTCTGCCGAACGTAGGACTCTTGATGCCGTGGGTGTCGGGAATGGTGAATTTCTTTCCGCAACGTATAGCTGAGTTGTTTGCACTTACTGTCCACGTGCCCGAAGCCATCGTAAGGTTGTCGTTAGCCCAAATGGCGCAGTTTCCGCTGGCCGTTGCCGTCAGGTCGCCGGCGATGGTGACGTTCGTTGCCCTGATACATGCTCCCCCACTCAGTTCGTGCTTCGTTCCGTTCAGTACGACGGACGTGGCGGCTGAAATAGAGGTACCACTGACGGACGACATCTTCGTATTACCGTTGACGATGACGGAACCGGCATCAATATTGACGTTTGTAGCCGTCAGGTTGCCGTTGACAATGAAATCAGCACAGCTGTAAACGGGATCGAATTCCGTCTTGAAGGTGATATCGCCATTGACGGTCAGGTTGTTGCCGCGCATGTCAATACCATACTGGCTCTCCAGCGTCAGTCCGTCTTCAGGGGCATTGATGACGAGGTCGACACCCTGGGCAATGATGATATAGGTGTGGTCGGGGGCGGTGAGCTTGTTGCTGGTGAGGGTCAGAATGCCTACGCCGTCGCCCGGTTCATACTTGACGGAGCCGTCGCCCAACACGTCGTCCTTGTTCATGTCGGTGACCTGTGTCCCGGCAATCTTGATGGTGTACTGCTCACCTTCATAGACAATCCAGTCAAACTCACTGGATGCTTTCTGGTAATAGACCGTCCACCCCTTGCTCCTGACGATTCTCAGTTGGTTGAGGGTCAGGTCATTGCCGTCAGAGTCTTTCTCGGCAAGGAAATATAGTCGTCCACCACCATCGGCACGAAGGGACGATGCGAAGGCGTCCATCCCGAGGCCCTTTATCTGGTTGAACGTGCAATCAATACTGTTCAGCCGAGGGTTCTGCGACACGTCGAGCGTAGTCAACTGGTTATACGAGCATTCCAGGGAGGTCAGGTTGGCACACGCTGACAGGCGGAGCGTGGTCAGCTGGTTGTGAGTACAGTTCAACGACTGCAGTTTGGTATTGCCCGACAGGTTGAGCGTCGTCAGCTGATTACCGCTGCAATAGAGTCGTTTCAGTTCTCTGAAGTGCTCTACGCCCTTCAAGTCCTTGATTTCGTAGCCGCTGGCATACAAAATCTCTATCGAGGAAATTTCATCGTAGTTCAGATAGTCGTCGCCGTTGTTCTCCTGCAGGTCGTGGACAAGCTGGCGGAAGTTGGCATCGGGGAAGTTCGTCGCGTCGATGGCCAGTCCCGGGTTGTCGTCGGGCAGGTCGCCCACAAAGGTCACATTATACTGCGAATATGTCGACTCGTAAGTCCGCTGGTAGCCGGCCTTCACGTGGCATCGCGTCCCCTTGTTGGGCTTTAATTCAGACGAGGTCATCCACCATTCAAGGTCGGTGGGAAGCGGATAGAGGTAGAGGTCGTCCACCGCCGAACAACCTCCAAACGCCATCACATCGATGTAGGAAACAGTGGAAGGGATGGTGACGGTCTTCAGACCAGTACAACCAATGAACGCATCAGCATTGATGGTGGTGACACCCTCGGGCAGGGTGACGGTCTCCAGGTTGACACACTCGTCGAACGCCCGCTTTCCGATGACGGTGACGCCCTCGCCGATGACGACGGACTTCACTTTGGAAGCATACTTATACCACGGGGAGCGGCGGTAGTCCTGATAGTCGTCCATGCGGCCCTCGCCGCCCTCCATATTGGTGATGGTCAGCGTACCGTCGTCGTCGAGCGTCACCCAGCAGTCGCCGCTCTGCCAGGAATCGTCCTTATAGTCGAGGTCGCCTAAGAACGTGATGTTCACGCCGGCGAACTTGGCCTTATAGGTAGCCAGGTCGGCTCCCCGCACGTGGCACGCCGAAGTCTTGAGATTGTCGGCACTAAACCACGTGAAGTCGTTGCTGCCGTTGTCAATCCACGTCAACTTGGCGGGGTCGGCATAGCAATAGACGTTGAGCAACGAGGGATGACAAAGGTAAAAGGCATCGGGGCCAATGTTGGTCACCGTCGAGGGAATGACGATGCTGCCCAGACTCCTACAGCCTACAAACGACTCCTTGCCGATGCTGGTCAGCCCCTCGGCCAGGATGACAATCGTTGCATTTTCAAAGTCCCTGAAGCAGTCGGTACCGATACTGGTCACACCCTCTTCGATGACGATGACGGATACCTTCTTACGGGCTGCGTACCATCCCGGCTCGTTACCATCCTGGACGTCGTAGTCGGCCATCCGTCCGTTGCCGTTGGCCTTCGTCACATTAAGTGAACCGCCATGGACGGTCACCGTACACTCACCACTGGTCCACGTGTCTTGTGCGTCAGCAGTTGTGAACGCACCCAGCAGCAGTGCAAGCACCAATATGGCCACTCTGCTCCACATCATTGATTTCAGTTTTCTAAGTTTCATTTGGGTTAATGTTTATAATTGTTGATTTCAGCTGCAAAAATAGACAAAAAAAACAGAACAACCAAATAAAACGGGGAAAAACTTTCACCTATCTTATACGCGAGTACTTCTTACATACACAAACATAAAAAGTTTACTTTTTACTTACACTAACTAGCTAAATTCACTGAAATTACTAAGTAAATTCACTGAAATTACAATGTAAATTCACTGAAATTACAATGCAAATTCACTGAATTTGGTTTGTAAATTCACTGAATTTGGTATATCATATACGAACAAAAACATAATATGTTGAAGGGGCGATGGAAAAAAGCAATCGCGGTGTTTGGCGGTATCTGAACTTTTTTGTAACTTTGCAGCCAATATACCGAAAACTGAAGCAAACGATGGAAAAAGAATACATGATACGTACGGGCTGCGACCGCGGACTCTGCCATGAGGCCATCGGCCGACAGGACCGACAGCTGAACACCTACGACTGGCTGGCCGACGTGCCGGGGAACCAGGATTCGACGGACTTGGTGGAGGTGCAGTTCAAGCATACCCGCAAGGGCTATTACCACAACGTGAACAAACTGCCGCTGAAGAAGGGCGACATCGTGGCCGTCGAGGCGAACCCAGGTCACGACATCGGCGTAGTTACCCTGACGGGCCGTCTGGTGAAACTGCAGATCAAGAAGGCCAACCTGAAGTCGGCTGACGACATCAAGCGTGTCTATCGCCTGGCCCGTCAGATGGATATGGACAAATTCCGCGAGGCCAAGGCCCGTGAGCACGAGACGATGATCGAGAGCCGCCAGATAGCCAAGGGCTTGGGACTGGACATGAAGATAGGTGACGTGGAGTATCAGGGCGACGGTCAGAAGGCCATCTTCTACTACATCGCCGACGAGCGCGTAGACTTCCGCCAGCTCATCAAGGATCTGGCAGCAGCCTTCCACGTGCGTATCGAGATGAAGCAGATAGGTGCCCGACAGGAGGCCGGCCGCATCGGCGGTACGGGTCCCTGTGGCCGTGAGCTGTGCTGCGCCACGTGGATGAAGAATTTTGTGTCGGTGTCGACCAATGCCGCCCGTTTCCAGGACATCTCATTGAACCCGCAGAAGCTGGCCGGCATGTGTGCCAAGCTGAAGTGCTGCCTGAACTATGAGGTGGACGACTACATCGAGGCCGGACGACGGTTGCCGGGCCGCGAAGTGGTGCTGCAGACGCTGGACTCCGACTACTACTTCTTCAAGGCCGACATCCTGGCCGGACTAATCACCTACTCCACCGACAAGCGCATCGCCGCCAACTGTGAGACCATCACTGCCGAAAGGGCCCGCGAGATTGTCGAGTTGAACCGTCAGGGTGAGAAGCCTGAGACACTGACGGAGGGTGGAAAGTCGGCACCCGAGAAGACGTCGATAGACCTGGCCGGGGGCGACATCAGCCGATTTGACAAGGCCAAGAAGAAAAAGAAGAAAAAGAAGCCGCAGCCTGCCGCCAACGCCAAGGACGCCAAGGACGAGCAGCCGAAGAAGAAGGGCGAACAGACGAAGAAAAGTGAGAAGCCGAAAAAGGATGAGAAGAAGTAGGCTACTGACATACCTGACACTGCTTACGGTTGCACTGGTGACGGCCAGCTGCAACCGTAACGTCATTTACCACCACTTCGAGCCGACGGCCATCGAGGGTTGGGACCGGACGGACACGCTCACGTTCAGCGTCGCCACCGCCAAGGAGCGGGCCGTCGTTCAGCGCGACATCGAGTTGCGCATCACTGACGGCTATCCCTACCGCCAGCTCAGCCTCATCGTGGAACAGACCACGCTGCCGACAGGACAGCGCCACACGGACACCGTCAACTGCCAGCTCGTCAGTGCCGAGGGGAAAATCCACGGGCAGGGGCTGACCCTCTATCAATACCGTTTCCACTTGCCCGACATCAGCCTGAACGAAGGCGACTCCCTTTGCTTCCGCATCCATCACAACATGCGGAGGGAGGAAATGCCGGGCATCTCGGACGTAGGATTGAGACTCACGATGTACTAACTGCGCACCAGATTCCGTCTCGCATCAAGGGCGAGGAAGATGAAGAGGAGGAAGGTAAAGCCCCAGAGCGAGGAACCGCCGTAGCTGAAGAACGGCAGAGGGATGCCGATGACCGGCGTCAGACCCAGCACCATGCCGACGTTGATGAAGACATGGAACAGGAAGATGCTGAGCACACAGTAGCCATAGACCCGCCCGAAGCGGTAAGGCTGACGCTCAGCCAAGTGGATGAGCCGCAGGATGAGTGCCAGGAACAGCAGCAGGACGCTGGCCGAACCCACGAAACCCTCTTCCTCGCCGACAGTACAGAAGATGAAGTCGGTGTCCTGTTCGGGCACGTACTTCAGCTTGGTCTGTGTACCGTTCAGGAATCCCTTTCCCTCCAATCCGCCCGAACCGATGGCAATCTCACTCTGATGGACATTATAACCAGCACCCTTCAGGTCCTCCTCCAGTCCGAGGAGCACGTTGATGCGGGTTCGCTGATGAGCCTGCAGTACATGGTTCAGGCCGTAGTCGGCCACGTTGAAGAAGATGATGGAGCCTAAGGCAAAGACAGCTATCCAGAAATAGTTGCGCAGACGTGTAGCCATTCCCTGCAACAGCAGATAGCCGATGAGTAAGGCCGACATCACCAGCTGTATCCAGACCACGTCGAAGGGGATGACATAGAGCGAGAAGAGCAGGGCCATCCCCGTCAGACCGATGGTGACCGCAAAGATGCGCAAGGCGTCGCGCCGATCCTTACAGTAGACCCAGACCATAGCCGCCGAGAACAGCTGGATGAGCAGCAGGACGGTGAACTTGCCGACGGACGTCGGCGTCTCAGCCATCATCACGTCAGCATAACGGATGCCGACGACGAAGTAGACCACCATGGCCACAGCCGTAAAGAGGATGCTGCCGGGCATGCCCTCACGATAGAACATGAGGAAGAAGGCGAAATAGACGAGTGCCGAACCCGTCTCGCGCTGCAGGACGATGAACATCATGGGTAAGAAGATGATGGCCAGCGTGGCGGCAAAGTGCTTCCACTGGTGGATGTCATAGCCATAGGTGCTCATAAACTTGGACAGGGCCAGTGCGGTGGCAAACTTGGCAAACTCCGCCGGTTGCAGCCGCAAGGGGCCGAGGACGAGCCACGAGCGGGAGCCCTTGATAGTATGGGGGTTGAAGATGGTGGCAAAGAGGAGTATCAGCAATAATATATATATAATGTACGCAAAAGTGTCGTAGTATCGGTCATCGAGCAGCAACAGAACAAAACCGAGGACGAGCGAGGTGCCTATCCACACAATCTGCATACCCGAACGGGTGGAAAGGGCAAAGATGTCGGTATCGCCATAGGTATAACTGGCTCCGCAGACGCTGAGCCAGCCGAAGGTGAGCAGGGCGATGTAGATGAGTATCGTCCAGTAGTCGAGTGAGCGCAGCACGCCGGGGTGCTTATCTTTCTGTTGTTCCATAGTTGATGACCTTGTGCTGGATGGTCTCGGCCTTCTTCTCAGAGGCCGCCGACAGCTTTCCGTGAATATACTGTTCCATAATGAGACCGCCGATGGGCACACCATAGGTGGCACCCCAACCGCCGTTCTCGACATAGACGGCGACAGCAATCTTCGGATTGCTCATGGGGGCAAAGCCCATGAAGACGGAGTGGTCGTGACCACGGTTCTGGGCCGTACCGGTCTTGCCGCAGGCCTCGAAGTCATAGTGCGCCAGCTCATGACAGGTACCGCCGAGGGCCGATGCCCGCATGCCCTTCACCACATAGTCGTAGGAACTGCGGTTGGCCTTGGTGTAGCGCTTCCGGGTATAGAGCGTGTCGAGGGGTTCGCCCTGCACCTTACGGACGACGTGGGGCACATAGTAGTAGCCCCGGTTGGCGATGGTGGCGCCGAGGTTGGCTATCTGGAGGGGGGTGAGCAACACTTCACCCTGCCCGATGGAGATGGAGATGATGGTCAATCCGTTCCACGACCCCTTGTAGGCCTTGTCATAGAACTGGGCATTGGGAATCAGGCCGCGCTTCTCGCCAGGCAGGTCGACGCCCAGCTTGTAGCCGAAGCCCATGGAGACCATGTAGTCGCGCCAAGTATTCATGGCGTTCTGGACAGAGCCGTACTTAGAACGGGCACCTATCATATAATAGAGTCCCCAGCAGAAGAAGCCGTTGCACGACGTGCTGAGGGCGGGGACCAACGGCAGGGGGGCGGCATGGCCGTGACAGCCGACGTGCAGTCCCTTGTAGTTGAAACCGTGGGAACAGGGATAGGGTGTCGACGGCGTGATGATGCCCTCGCTGAGGAAAGTGAGTCCCTGCGACGTCTTGAAGGTGGAGCCCGGCGGGTAGAGGCCCATGATGGAACGGTTGTAGAGAGGTTTCCACACGTTGCGGCTCAGCTCCAGATGGCGCTTCGAACGCTGACGGCCCACCATCAGACGGGGGTCATAGGTGGGCGACGACACCATGCAGAGGATTTCGCCGGTGGTGGGGTCGATGGCCACGATAGAGCCTATCTTGTTCTGCATGAGCCGCTCGCCGAGGGCCTGCAGGTCGAGGTCGATGGCCAAGGTCAGGTTCTTTCCGGGCTTGGGCTGGCGGTCGAGGGCACCATTCTGATAGGAACCCTGAATGCGGCCATGGGCATCGCGGAGCAGTATCTTGACGCCCTTCTCGCCACGGAGCTGACGCTCGTAGCTGCGCTCGACGCCCATCTTGCCGATGTAGTCACCTGGCTGGTAGTAGTCGTCCTCCTCAATGTCGGACGGCGACACCTCAGCCACGTCGCCCAGTACATGGGCAGCGTATGGATACTGATAGCGGCGGATACTGCGCCGCTGGACGTAGAAGCCGGGGAAGCGGTACATCTTCTCCTGGAAAACAGAAAAATCCTTGTCGGACAGTTGACTCATGAATAGCTGTTCGGTGAAGCGCGAGTAGCCGTGGTTGCGGACAGGGTCCTTGATGGCAGCCATGCGGCGGTCGAACTCCTCGCGGTCAATGTTCAGGGCCTTGCAGAACTCCAGCGTGTCGAGGCGGCCCTTGGTCTCGTTCATGACCACCATGATGTCGTACGAAGGCTGGTTGAACACCAGCAGTTTGCCGTTACGGTCGGAGATGACGCCCCGCGACGGGAAGTCAATCTTTTTGAGGAAGGCGTTGGAGTCGGCACTCTTCTTGTAGTCGTCGCTGGAAATCTGGAGCGTGAACAGACGGATGATGTAGACGACTACAATCAAAGTAGCCACCCCGCCAATGACATAGCGACGATTCTCAAGTCCGAATTCCTTCATCTTCTTCTACTTACGAATGCTCTCGACGGTCATCAGCAACAGGAGGGTCAGGACGGCAGTGCCGGCAAAGCTGTACACCCATTGCATCACATTAAAGAAGCTGAACGACTCGATGGTGAAGAAGACCAGACAGTGGACCAGCACCAGCATGGACGACAGCGTCAGGAACTTGGTGAAGCCCAGCGTCGACATGGCCGACTTCAGGTTCTCGGGAGCCTCGCGGGGGATGAACAGCTCCAGCAAATAAGGCTGGAGGAAGCCCACCAAGGTCAGCGAGGCAGCGGCCATGCCGGGGGTATTGGTGAACATATCGACGCAGAGCCCCAAGGCAAAGCTCCACAGAAGGGTTGCCCAGCGGGGATAGTTGCGGGGCAGGATGATGACGAAATAGACATAGAGCAGCACCGTGGCATAGCCGAACAGGTGGATATGGTTGAACACCAACGCCTGAACCAGCACCAACACCACGAACACAAGTGCCCTTCTCAACGTATCTATTGCCATAGTGCTTATTTGGGAGTCATTGTGATAGAATCATTGACCTGCTCCATGAGCCGCAACTGCTCGCCGATGTTGCTGTCGCTGATGACGACAACATCGCGCAGACAACCGAAGTCCGTCGTCAGGCGAACCTTCAGACGGTAGGACAGGCCGTCGGACGAATTGAAGATTTTCTCAATCTTGCCCACGAGGATGCCCGGCGGGAAGATGGCGGAGTAACCGCTGGTCTCAACCCAGTCGCCGCGCTTGAAGCGAGCATGGCGGGGAATGTCCTCGACGTAAGCCACAGCGGGGTCGCCACCATACCACTGTAGATAGCCGAAATAACCGCGGCCACGGATGGCACAGCTGATGCGCGACGAACGGACATTGAGCACCGGGATGACAACGGAGTAGTGGCTGGAAGCCATATAGACCACGCCGACGACACCCGTCCCACAGGCCACGCCCATGTCCTTCTCCACACCGTCTGCCCTACCCTTGTCGATGGTTATCAGGTTGTTGGCCTTGTCCAGCGTGTTGGACACCACCTTGGCCGGGATGAGTTTGTAACGGCTGAGGAACTCCACTTCCTGACGCTCGAGCACCGTGGTGTCCCTCGTTGCCTCGCCATAGAGGCGGCGCAACTGCGTAACCTGCCGCTCCAAGTAGAAATTGCGGAGCGTCAGTTCCTCGTTGTTGCGGACAAGTGAGAAAAAAGAGCGCACCTGGGCATCCAGCCTACTGACCGTGCCCACCACGGCATTGGCCGACGAGAACCATACGCTGCCCTGATAGCTGTTGTACTGAAACAGCATGACACCACTGGCGACCTCCAATAACAGGAGCATCAACCAGTGGTAGTACTTCGTGACAAACGCCAGCAAGTTCTTCACGGGCCGTGATTAACGCATCAGGAACGAGAAGCGATCGACATTCTTCAGAGCGATACCGGCACCACGGGCCACGCAGTGCAAGGGATCCTCAGCCACGATAAAGGTGATATTGATCTTGTCGGTCAGACGCTTGGCCAGACCGCGCAGCAGGGCACCGCCACCCGTCAGGTAGATACCGTTCTTGACGATGTCGGCATACAGTTCAGGAGGTGTATTCTCCAAGGCAGAGAGCACGGCGGTCTCAATGCGGGCCACCGTCTTGTCCAGACAGTGGGCAATCTCCTGATAGCAGACGGGAACCTCCATAGGCAGGGCAGTGATGCGGTTCGGGCCATGCACGATGTAGTCCTCGGGAGCCTCGTCGCCCAGGTCGGTCAGGGCTGAACCGACGTTAATCTTGATACGCTCAGCCATACGCTCAGAAACCTTCACGTTGTGCTGACGCGACATATATTCCTGGATATCGGACGTCAGGTCGTCGCCAGCCACCTTGATGGAGTTGTTGGCCACGATACCGCCCAACGAGATAACGGCAATCTCGGTGGTACCGCCACCGATGTCGACAATCATGTTGCCCTCAGGAGCCTCTACGTCGATGCCGATACCGATGGCAGCCGCCATAGGTTCGAACACCAGGTAGACGTCGCGGCCATCAGCATGCTCTGCGGAGTCGCGAACGGCGCGGAGCTCCACTTCGGTAGAGCCTGAAGGTACGCCGATGACCATACGGAGCGACGGGTTGAACAGGCGGGAACCTGTGTGAACCATCTTAATAAGGCCGCGCATCATCTGCTCACAAGCAGAGAAGTCGGCTATCACACCGTCACGCAAAGGACGGACGGTACGGATGTTGTCGTGAGTCTTCTCATACATCAACTTGGCCTTCTCGCCCACGGCAATCATCTTGTCGGTGCGACGGTCGAGGGCTACCACTGAAGGCTCATCAACAACGATTTTGTCATCACTGATAATAATCGTGTTGGCAGTGCCAAGGTCCATGGCTATTTCCTGGACAAAACTAAAAAATCCCATTCTAATCTCTTAACTCTTAACTCTTAATTCTTAACTCTTAACTCTTACTTCAAAAACCAGTTGTGAATGGCAGTATCATAGTGCGAGCTGACGCCAAAGGCACGCTCGGCAAACATACGGCGGTCCTCGATGTCGGTCTGGGCACCCTTCTTGTTCAGGATGTCAAGCAGTACGGGGTATTCGGCCTTCGAAGGAACGATGACCACGTCCTTGAAGTTCTTGGCTCCGGCACGGATGAGTGAGATACCACCGATGTCAATCTTCTCGATGATGTCGGCCTCGCCGGCACCGCTGGCTACCGTCTGCTCAAAGGGATAGAGGTCGACGATAACGAGGTCAATCTCAGGAATCTCGTACTTAGCCATCTGCTCACGGTCGCCCTCATTGTCGCGGCGACCTAGGATTCCACCGAACACCTTCGGATGGAGTGTCTTGACACGGCCACCCAGGATGGAGGGGTACGTCGTCACGTCCTCTACCTTCTGGCACTCGTAGCCGAGCGACTCAATAAAACTCTGTGTTCCTCCTGTACTCAGGAACTTTACGCCCTCCTCATTCAGCTTCTTCAGCAACTCATCGAGGCCATCCTTGTGAAATACCGACACCAAAGCGGTCTTAATCTTCTTCATTTCTGCCATTTGTGTATAACGTTATATGTACATATATAGAAATAGGGTGCAAAGATAATAAAAAGTAATGACTCTAAGAATCGTCAGCCCTACTTTTTTTTATTTTTCCGATGTTAAATTGCTTGAAGTCAAGTAACGGGGTATCCAGAGCCAGAAAGTAGAGCCTTTTCCATCACCTTCGCTCATTACTCCGATACGCCCGCCACAACGGTCGGCAATGGCCTTGCAGATACTCAGTCCGAGGCCCGTTCCCTGGACATAGTCGTTGAGTTTGACAAAGCGGTCAAAGACGGAAGCCTGCTTCGACTTGGGGATGCCGGTACCCGTGTCCTCACAATAGATGTAGATGCCGTCTATCCTCTCTCCACTCTCCTCTCTCCTCTCTTCCCGATAGCCCACCTTGATGTGCCCCTCCTTGGTGTACTTCACAGCATTGGTGACGAAATTGGTCACCACCTGCTGGATGCGCTCCTTGTCAGTTCGGGCAGGGAAGGTGTCGTAGGGATTATCCTTGATGAACGTGACGGCGGGGTTCTGCACACGCTGGGCCACCGTCTGGCAGAGTTCGTCGAAGTACTTGGCAAAGTCAATATCCTCAATCTCAAAGCTTTGCAGACTCCTGCCCATGCTGGAGGTCTCCAGGATATCATCAATGAGGCGCAGCAGCAGGTCGCAGTTATGGCGGATGATGCCGATGAACTCCCGGCGCTCCTCGGCGGTGGTGGCCATGTGAAGCAGGTCGGAGAAGCCCACGATGGCATTTAGCGGCGTACGGATTTCATGGGTCATGTTGGCCAGGAAGGTGGCCTTCAGCGCACCCGACTGCTCGGCCTGGGCCGTCTCCTGTCGCAGTTCCTCCTGCGAACGCATCAGCTGGGTGACGTCGCGGACAGTGCCGAAATGACCGATGGGATGACCGTTCTTGTCGTATTCGGGCGTTCCGGTGATAGCAAACCACGACTCCCGCTGGGTCAGCAGCGACAGTTCGTAATGACGGATGAAGTTGATGGGCTGGTTCTTCATCAGCGGGTTGAAGAAGGATTCGTTCGCCTTGCGCTGCTCGTCCTCGGTCACGCTGTTCAGATAGTCGTCGAACGTCTGCGTTTGTTCTATCTTATGCAGCGAACGGCCAATCTCGATGGTACGCTTTTCGTAATTGCTGCGCCAGATGAACATATTACAGTTAGACAACAGGTAGTTCAGCTGGTTCTCGAACTTGAGCACCTCGTCGCTCGTCACCTTCAGCTGCCGCTGGGTTATCTGCTGTTCACGGTAGAGGTTGCGCTCGGCGGTGATGTCCCTGACGGTGACGGCATAATAGCGGACGACACCCTCGTCGGTGAAGACGGGCCGTATGCGGTACTCCAGGTATTTGTCGAGACCTATTTCGGGGTAGTACATCCGCTGACAGGCATGGGTCACCTCCTTCATGCCGGGATAGAGCACATCCTTGAACAGCGGCGCCTCGAACAGCAATGTCTCGTAGAAGAACTGCTGGTTGCTCTCATCGGCTCCCACCACCTTCTTCATCTGCTCGTTCATATCCAACAGCCTGCCGTCGGCATCGTAGAACGACATGGCCACCAACGAGATGTCGAAGGCCTTCAGGAACATAGTGGCCATCTCGTCGTTCTCGTGTTGTTCATCCATGTCCTTCGTGATGTCCTTGGCCACCAACAGGTAGGCCGTATGGTCTTCCTCGTCGCGTTCCCTGATGCAACTGCCCGAAAAGAACTGCCACTGGGGGTCGTCGGCCGTTCCGGCGTTGCGACGTACCTGCAGTTCTGCCGAGGTGGCCTCCTGGTCCTTCAGTCTGCTGACCATGTCCATGAAGTCCTTCAGGTCGTCCTTGTGCAGCTGTCCCATGGCGTCGCCCATGGTCAGCGACTCGTCCATCAAGTCGCCCCTCACATTCTTGAACCGGTCAGCGCGAGGGGTGTACTCCGAAACCATATAGCCACCCATGTCGAGGGCCAGGTTCATGACGCGGCTCTGCTCGGAGTTCTTCAGCGTCTTACGCCTGACATTGCGGCTCACCAGCCGGTTGAGCAGGAAGAGCAGCAGCACAATGGCAGCCACGGCGATGGCGGCATAGAGGACGACGGGCGAGGCATTGTCGTGGTGACGCTCGGGGTGGAACCACTTGTCGCGTAACAGTTCGATATCACCAGACTGGTCGAGTCGGGCATATTGGTCATCGATGGCGTCAATGAGCTGATTGTCGGTACTGCCAAACCGCACCTCCACCAAGGGAGCATTGATATCGTTCAGTCGCAGGTTTTCAAGATTCAGCTCACGGATCTTCCACTTCAGCGGTTCCTCGCCCCAGACGAAGTAGTCGTACTTGCCGCTGGAGATGCCTGAAAGGGCCTCCATCGGGGCATGGAATTCAACATGAGCACGGATATGGAGGTCGCGGAAGGCAGTCTGGGAAAACCTGCCGTCGAGCCTGAATATCAGCATCTTGTCCTCACTCAAATTGTCAAGGGAATTGATGGGCGGGGCATCCTTGCGCGACGCCATCTGGAAGCGGTAGTAATAGACGATATTCCGTGACAGGTAGCAGTCCTGGTCGTTGAACAGCACCGTCGAAACCAGCTTCAGACCGTGCTGACGCTTCAGGCTGTCAGCGGCCAAGGGGTTCTCCTTCATCACGAAGCGGTAGGGCACGTTCATGGCCTTCAGGATGGTACTGATAAGCTCCACGGTATAGCCTGAGGGCGTTCCCTGGTCGTCAAGGAACTCATACGGTGGCAGTTCCCAGTCGCAGGTGACTATCAGCGGATGCTGCTCCGTATAGTTCTCCCGGAACCGGGCCTCGCTCCTTACACTATAGAATAATAAAGTAAGGAGCACCAGCGCGGCGTGCATCGTATGTCTGTAACTGTCGATTCTTTCCATACCGCCTTAATTGCTTATCAGTTTCTTCTCCACGAGCGTAGCCTTGCAGGGAATGAGGATCCACACCGTCGTACCCTTCCCCTCGGCTGAATTGACGTAGATGGCGCCGCCCATCTGCTGGGCCAGTTCCACACAAATGGGCAGTCCCAAGCCCGTACTGTTACTACCCATCGAACTGCTGAAGCGCTCGAACATCGTCTTGCGGGTCTCGGGACTGATGCCCTTGCCGGTGTCGTCAATGGTAATCAGCAGCCGGTCGCCGATGTAGTCAAAGCGTGCCTTGACGGTGCCCTGCTCAGTGTAATGGGCCGCATTCTCGGCAATCTGCTCGATGATGTGCCCCACGTTGGCGTCGTCTATATTGACAACGAGATGTTCATAGGGCACCTCCACCACGTAGTTCACACCCGGTTTCATCGACTTCGCCCACCCCATCTGACAGTGGCCCTCAAAGGTGTAGGCCAGGTCTATCTCGCTGTTATTGAACTCTATCATGTGGGCATCAAGGCGCGACAGGAACAGGATGTCGTTGACCAGTTTCAGCAGGTACGAGGAGTTGTCCTTGATTTCCTTGATGAAGTCGTCCTCGTCAGCCGGGTCATGGTCTTCGACGAACAGCTTGGCAAAGCCCACGACGGTGGTGATGGGGGTACGGATTTCGTAGCTCATGTTACGGAGGAAGACGTTCTTGACGTTCTCCACCTCCTGCGCCTTCAACTTCTCGCGCTGCAGTTCCCGCTCCGTGGCCCGTTCCTCGGTCATGTCGCGGCAGAGTCCGAAATAGTTCTCAATCTCTCCCCGATCGTTACGGATGGGAAGCAGGTGGAACTGGAGCGACAGCATCTGATGGTTGGTGGCACGGACGATGGTGTCGATGTCAATGTCAATGGTGTCCTCGGTGTACATGTCCATGCTGTTCAACATTCGCATAGCGGTACGCTTGGAATGTTCCTCGGTCAGGTACAGGCAACGGGTCTGCGTCAGGGTCAGCTGCACCACGTTCATCTCCTTATAGATGGTCAGCAGGTGGGACTGGGGCGAATAGTTGACCAGTCGCACACCGCCGACGTGGAGGGCGAAGTTGATGTTGTTAATGTAGTCGGTAATATCCTGAGCCGCATTCTTCAGCTGATTGATGTTACGCTTCAGCCGGTGGTAGGAGTTAACGAACTCGCTCACGTCGCGGCCTGAGCCGAAGATGCCGAGGAAACGGTTGTCGGCATCATAGACGGGCACTAACTGCTGCTCATAGTAGGAATCCTTCTGGATATGGGCCGACTTGGCCAGACTGTCGTTGTTGACTGCCTTGATGAGATGGGTCGTATAACTGCCATCGAAGTTCTCCAACGTGATGCTGGGGTCTTCCAGGGCGTAGTTGAACGGCACCCGTTCGGCCAGAATCTGGTCACGGTCACAGTGGAAGGTCTCGCAGGCCTTTTGGTTGATGTTGGCCAGAATGCCTTCCGTGTCATAATAGGTCATGTCCACCATCGAGGTCGAGAAGATGGACTGATAGCGCAGCATGTTGTCCTTGGCCTCGCGCTGGGTCAGCAGCCGCTCCGTCTGGTCGTCCATCATGCCTAAGACAACCTGTGGCACATTCTTCCCGCTACGTCTGAAGACAGTCAGCGTGACGACGTACTCCCGGCTGTCGTGAGCCTCGTCAGACTTCAGCCCCGTCACGCAATTGTCCTCCTGACCGGCGGCCACCTTGTCGAGCGTGGCCTTCAGCTGACTGAAAGTGTCCTCGGTGTAGGTGCTGCCAAACTCCTCCAAGGAGAACGGGTGCGTGTCCATTTCGCCATTGTCACCCATCCAATACATCTTCTTGTCGGCAACATCGTAGAGCCATATCCTGATTTTCGTGGTACGCAGTATCAGGGCCAGCCGCTTGTTGTGCTTGTCAATGAGGCGGGTAATCTTCTGCTCCTTGATGCGGAGCACGATGACATAGTAGAGCATGAGGAAGGCAAGGAGCGCCACGGCACCCACGGCATAGGCCACCCATCCGGGGATGCCGGAGTTAACACGTTCGGGATAGAACCACTTGTTCTGGATGGGCTGCATGCGGTCAGTTGAACAGAAACGGGCATAGGCACTGTCGAGCCGATGGAGCAGCACCGTGTCGTTCGACATGAACCGATACTCGCCATGAGGGATATCCAAGGGCGTAATCTGCAGGTTCTGCGTCTGGAACTTCTTCATCAGCCACTTCAGCGACAGCGTGTTCCACACAATCAGCCCGTTCTCCTCAGAGCTCACTTTCTGGATGGCCTCCTTCATGTCGCCGTAGGGCAGGCAGTTGGCCTCGTTGCCCTGGTCAATCATCATGCGGTGGCTTAGGCTGCCGGCATGGACGATGACCTGATGGGTATTCAAATCCTTCAGCGAATGCACCTCCAAGGGTTGCGACTTGGGACTGACCACACTATGGGTAAACAGCTGCACCACCTCCTGACCGTAGCGACCATAGTCTTCGTGGAACGAATGAGCCAGACGCAGCATCAGGTCCGACCGTCCGGCCTTCATATCCTCCAGGGCCTTCGAGGTAGGTTTCAGCTTGATGACGTAGGGAATATTCAGGTCTTTAAACAACTCCTTCAGCACGTCGATATTGAATCCTTCAGGCTCGCCATGCTCATTCAGGAAGACATACGGCCAAAGATCCCACGCATCTTCATAGACGAGCGGATTCTCCTTCGTATATTGCCTGCCTCCCTGGATCTGGCTTATGGCATAACAAGGCGTGACAGCGACCAGCACGACGGTCAGAAGCACCCTCAGAAGGCTTCGTTTCATATCATTCATCAAGGTTTGTTCGCAAAATTAAGGAAAAAAAAACAAACTACAAAATATTTAGCAGAAAAAAACGCACCATCGCACGATTTTTGGGGAAATCGGCCTTCCCAGAAGCCCTAAATTCTGTTAATCCTTGTTAATTCCGAGTGTTGAAGATTCTTTTTCAGCTTGTATTTTGATGTTTTTTCACAGAAAATCCGTATCTTTGTCGCCAAATAAAACGCCTTTTGTCGGGCGAAAGATACAGGTTAGGAGTTGGTCGAATGTGTTGCAAAAACGGCAACTACGGAATCTCGGCAGGCTTAAAACGCCTCATGTCAACAAATAACCATCTGAAAAACAGCTGTTTAGCTTGAACAGAACAAAACTGTGCAAGCTAAGATTTGTACAACATAAACGGTTCATGGATACAATTTGGTTTGTGATGACGCACTATGACATGAAGCGATTCATGGAATGGCTCAAGACCGAGAACGCGCATCGTCTAAATGAGGGGAAGGCCATCATTGAGCCTTTCTACCCCTATGACTTCCTGAAGGAAGGCGACGGTGACGTGTCCGAGGACTTTGCCAACATTGTGTTTCTCAAAGCCACCGTGGACGACATCAACAGCCTTGTCAATGATGAGCGAAACACCATCTCACGCATCAGGCTCAGACACTATTTGGACACCAACGGAGCCTACGCCACCGTCCCCGACAAGATGATGCAGGACTTCCTGGAAGCCTGCGTCAGCTACCGTGGACGCTTCGAGATCATCCCCTCCATCAGCAGCATCGAGGCCAAGGACAAGGTGAAGATTACCAGCGGCCCCTTTACGGGATACACCGCAATGGTGGAACGTGTTCAGCTCTCGCATGGTGCCATCCAGCTGGTGCTGTCCATCCAATTGGTATCAGGAGTGATGAACATACGGATGAACGACGTCGACAAGAGCCAGGTCACCATCCTCGACCGCGACGCAGCAGGAGCCATACGTACCGACTTCATTGAGTACACCCAGAACCACCTGCTGCACATCCTGGAACGGCGCATCAAGCGGGACAACGACGACAACAGGAACCGTCAGGATGCCGACATGCTCACCCGGCTCTACCGCTATCGCTACCATGACGTGGAAAACGAGTCGGCCCGACTCCACTTCCAGGCCCTGATGCTCATCTGTGCCCATCTGTGCCGCTACAAGGCCGACGAGGCACAATTGCAGGAGAAGTGTCAGGACGCCTTGGCAGACATCAACCAGCGGAGCGCCTCGAAAGCAGCCACCGACACAAGGGCCTATCTCTGGATAGCTCTTTACATATCGACCCACGACCCCGCCTATCGCGATGCCGCCAAACAGTATGTGCGTGACTATCAGCCCAAGTCGGTCAAACTACGCAGCTTTGTCTCGCTCATCCGCACCGGGCGGAAAATCTAAAGCTATTTATACCTATTTATATAATGAAACTACACCTGAAACTATTTTCGCTGCTGGTCTGCCTGTTGTGCAGTCTGGCGGTGCATGCCATTACCGAGGACGATCTTATGCGTTTGGAGGCAGACATGCTGGATCATATCAATTCCAATGCGAGAGACTCCTTCATGACCGTTTCTAACCGGTTGAAAGAGGCCGCCAAGGAGGCCGGCAACGAACGGTTGTTCTATAAGGCTTGGAGCAAACAGGCCGTCTTCGAGGCCATGCACCAGAACTTTGCAAGAGCGGACGAGATATACAGGGAGTTGTCATCATACGCCCAAAACGACGGTCCCGTCGGACAATACTTCGCTGCGCATACCAAGGCCACCATTCTGATGCACAAGGACGACTATGCCGGAGCTGAGCAATCCTACCTGAAGGCCCTGAGCATCCGCCACCAGAACTTCCCGAAGGAGAGTGCCGCCGAAGACCTGCGCGAACTGATGAAACTGGCCTATCTGCGCGGCGACAACGAGACAGCCAGAAGATACGCCAACCAACTGCTGGCCGAGCCCAACCTGGCTCCCCATCATAAGGGAAGGACACTGTACCGCCTCTGTCAGATGGCCTTCGAGGAGGACGACGTCGAGGAGTACAACCACATCTATGAGGAAATGAAGAGACTGATGCAGACAAACGGCATCAGGTCAACCAACCTCTACACCGAGGTCAACTACCACATCATCAACGGCGACTACAAGCAGGCCCTGCGACTGGCCGACTGGCTGTCGCCCGACACCTGTGCCGAACGAAAAGCCATCATCTATCACCGGATGGGCGACAACGAGAAGGCCTATCAGTACATGGCCCAATATAAGCACATCTGTGACTCCCTGACACGTGTCAGCCACTCCAATGTCGTAGCCAACCTCTATCTGCGAATGAACAACGACCGGCTGCGACTGGAGCGCGAGGTACTGAAACACCAGAACGACCAGCTGCACAGCCGTTTCTACATCATCGGCGGTATCGTGCTCATCTTCATCCTGCTGTTCTTCCTCTACAAGGGACGCAGGGCCATCAAGGGACTACGGCACGACAACATGATGCTGAACTACGGCAAGAAAGATGCCGAGAGAGCCATCAAGGACCTGAACGAGCTGTCATTCTATGAGAGCAAGTCAGAAATAGATCTTGCGACGCCCATAAAGGTCAACGAACTGTGTAACCGACTGACGGAGGACACGCAGAAGATCTGCCACAAGAGCGTCTCAACCGTCTACATGACCAGCCTGAGCGACGACTTTGAAATCAAGACAAACCCCGACGCATTGGAGAAACTGCTGACGCACCTGCTGAACTATGCGTCACGTTTCACCTATAATGGCACCATCAAGCTGGAATGCGTCGAGGATGGGGATAGTGTCAAGTTCAGCGTCACCGACACCAGCGCCGGTCTCGGCAACAAGTCGAAGGACCACTTCGTCGGCATGTTCGCCGAGCAGGACAACTCCATCCGCTACGTCGGCATGAACTTCAACATCTGCCAGTCCATCACCCGTCTGCTCCATGGCCGCATCTGGCACGACGTCGCCTACAACAAAGGCACCCGTTTCTGCTTTGAGATTCCAAAAGAACCGTAAAAGAAAGATGAAGAAACATATCAGATTACTATATATAATAGGTATGTCATGTTGGCTGGCCAGTTGTTCAACGCCAAAAAACGTGGCATATTTCCAGAATGCTGAGGCCATTCGGGGAATGACACTGCAAGATGAGCAGCCTTTACGACTACGTCCTAAAGACAAAATCAACATTGTCATCAATACGGCAGACCCATTATTGCTGAGTCAGTTTAACCTTACTGCCGTCACTGGTAGCATACGCTCTTTAGGTTCTTCGACTACACCCAAAACTACTGCTGGCAGTACGAGTGGCAATAGCGCTGCCCAGTTGCTGGCCTATACGGTTGATGAACAAGGCGATATCAATTTCCCGGTATTAGGCAAGGTTGCTGTTGGAGGCAAGACACGACAGGAGGTAGCCGAACATATTCGTTCCCGTCTGATTGAACGCGACTTGGTAAGAGATCCGATAGTGACAGTAGAATATGTTAATTTGAGTGTGAAGATATTAGGCGAAGTGAACCACCCGGGACACATAGATATAACGAAGGATTATTTTACAATCATTGATGCGATAGCAGATGCGGGTGATTTGACGATTAACGGACAGCGTGAAAATGTAATGGTAATGCGCGAAGTGGATGGTGAGGACCAAACATACGTCATTAATCTTTGCGACCGTCAGGATATGCTCACATCCCCAGCCTACTATTTACAACAAAACGATGTCATCTACGTGACACCAAACTCAAAAAAGAAGCGAGATGCCAGATCTGCTGGTAACGTCTTCAACCAGCCCTCTATCTGGATTTCCCTTGCCTCTCTTTTAACCACCATTACGGCTCTCATAATAAGATGAATAATCAGGCTTCAGATAGTTTTATCACAATATCCGATCTCTATCGTTTATGTTTTGCACGATGGAGATGGTTTGTTGTTGTGATTTCAGCAGCTCTTTTCTTTGCGGTATGTTATCTTATAAAGACACCTTTCTTATATACACGAAAAGCTGTTGTCATGGTGCGCGAAGAAAGTATGGGTAAAAATACCACTGAGAAAAACGGTGATGAATTTAGCAACATAGGCTTTGTTGAGCAAAAGAATAATGTCAACAATGTCATACGTCATTATAAATCACTTGATGTTCTCATAGAGGTGGCCCACCGTCTTGATTCGACCCTGAAGGATGGCTATCTTGTCTACAAAGCTGAAGAAATCCAGTCACGGCTGACTATTGAGAATGAAGATGAACGTTCTACGATCCTCGATATCACCTACCGTGATTATTCAACACCGAAAGCAGCTTTTGTACTCTCATTGATTCTTCAGGTCTATAAAGAAAAATGGATAGAGGGTAAACGTCAGGCGACTCTCAATACGTCACAATTCATTGACTCGCGACTTGAATTGCTTGAACACGAGCTTGATATCGTCGATGACAGCATCGCGCATTATAAAAGTCGGTACGGCATTACTGATTTAGGACGCGTTAGCGATCTTTATTTACAGCAACAAAGTTCATCTGATGCAGAAATTCTTAGGCTGACAAACCAAAAGTCAATGGCTGAATTTATTCGTGGCTTGCTCGAACATGAATCATCGGAGCCTCAGCTGTTGTTAGTTAACTCAGGCATCAACAATAGCATTTTGGAGGCTCAAATATCGCTCTATAATAGCTTGCTGATGCAATTGCAGAGTCATCAAAACTACACATCATCCCAAAACCCACTGATTCTGAACCAAGAGAAGGAACTGGAGGCCTTACGCAAGAGGATACTTGAGAATATTAAAAATCATATTCATACGATTGATATCCAGCTTAGTTCACTGACTGACTATTACGATGAAGTCACATCAAAGGTCATCTCTAATCCCTCTCAGGCCAAGCATTTGGCAACGATAGAACGCGAAAGGAAAGTGAAGGAAAGTCTTTACATGTTCCTGTTGCAGAAGAAAGAAGAGAATGAGATAAGCATCACCTACAACTCAGATAACACAGTCATTCTGGAACAGCCCCATGGCAGCGGCAAGCCCACATCCCCCAAACGGTTACAAGTCCTTCTTGCAGCTCTTTTTATAGGCTTTCTTGGACCCGTTACCGTCATATTCCTGCGTGCATCATTTGACAACAATGTCCGCGACCGCCATGATGTCGAGCGTCATTGTGAGATCCCTTTCCTTGGAGAAGTTCCCTACTCTGGGAGTGAGCATAGCATTGATAGATTATTGACACGTCTCGGGATAGTGCCCAAGACAAAGTCAAGCGGTATTGTTGTCGGTCAGGATATGCTCAACGCCTCCAACGAGGCATTCCGAGTCCTGCGAAATAATATGGATGCTAGTTTTGCCGGTAAATTCCTTAACGAAGGAGGTAAGTCGTATCTTATCAAATCTACTCAGATAGAAGTTGGCAAGACCTTTGTGGCTATGAATTTAGCATTGATTAGGGCAATCGGCGGAGAGCGTGTCCTATTCATCGACGGAGACCTCCGTCAGGCATCTGCCTCACGATTATGGTGTACCCCTTTATTAGGTTTGACAGACTATCTCAATGGAGATGAGGAAGATTACCGCAAACTGCTGTTTCATCCTAAAGAATCTCCAATGCTGGATGTTCTGCCCACAGGTGCCTTACCCACCAATCCGACGGAACTGTTGAAAAGTCCCTTGCTTGAGCAACTTCTCCTTACTGCCAAAGCGCATTATGACTGTATCTTCATTGACAGTCCAACATCTGGCATGTTGGCAGATGCCGATATTATAGAACGCGCTGTCGATTGTACGATTTTCGTTATCCGTGCAGGTCATTTTAATCGTAATCTATTAAATGAAATCAGTCAAGTTCAGGCCACCAATAGTGAGAGCAAACTGCAGTATATCATTCTGAACGGTGTAAGCATCGATGCCCGTTATGGCTATACTTATCTGCATAAATACGAAAGGAGTGAAAAAGATAAGAACACGGTAGAAATAAGCCCCAAAACCATCTTATTGAACAAGATCATATTCAAAAAGAAACATCAACATTCATAGATATGTATACAGTTCATCCATCCAGCTATATCGACGATGGTGTCACGATTGGCGAAGGCACGAAAATCTGGCATTTTTGTCATGTTCAGAAAGGAGCCGTCATCGGCGAGAATTGCTCTTTAGGGCAAAACGTGAATATCGGCAACAATGTGAAAATCGGCAATGGTGTCCGAATCCAGAACAATGTCTCGGTCTACGAAGGCGTGGAACTCGAAGACAACGTGTTCTGTGGACCTTCTTGTGTGTTTACCAATGTCCTTGTGCCACGGGCTCACTTCCCGGTGCATGGAAAGTACAATAAGACGTTAATCAAGGAAGGTGCCTCATTGGGTGCCAACTGCACCATCGTCTGCGGTCATACCGTTGGCCGTGGTGCCATGATTGCCGCTGGTGCTGTGGTTACTAAGGACGTACCCGACTTTGCCCTGATGGCTGGTGTCCCTGCTCGCCAGATTGGCACCGTCAACGAACAAGGAGAAATCGTTGAAAGAGTGAAGAGTTAGGAGTGAAGAGTGAAGAGTTGAGAGTGAAGAGTTAAGAATTAAGAGTTAAGAGTTAAGAGTTAAGAATTATTATGCAATTCAGAGATTTAGCGAAACAATACCAGATATTAAAGGCTGATATTGATAATGCCATGCTGAGCGTGGCTACAGGGGCTCATTATATCATGGGGCCTCAAGTAAAGGAGTTAGAACAGCAATTAGCCGAGTACACTGGTGTCAAGCATTGTCTGACCTGTGCTAACGGTACCGATGCCCTTACCTTGGCATTGAAAGCCTGGGGCATCGGTGAAGGCGATGCCGTGTTTGTTCCCGATTTCACCTTCTTCGCCTCTGCCGAGGTGGTTGCATTGGAGGGAGCCACCCCCGTGTTTGTCGATGTGGATGAAAATACCTTCAACATCGACGTTCAAAGTTTGGAGAAGGCCATCCAGCAGACGTTGGCTGAAGGGAAACTTACTCCGAAAGTGGTGGTGGCCGTCGACCTGTTCGGCCTTCCCGCCAACTATCCCCTTGTCAAGGAGATGGCCAAGAAATACAACCTGCTGATATTGGAAGACGGTGCCCAGGGATTCGGTGGCAGCATCAACGGCCAGAAAGCCTGCTCGTTCGGTGACATCGCCACTACGTCATTCTTCCCCGCCAAGCCCCTCGGCTGCTATGGCGATGGCGGTGCTGTATTCACCGACAACGACGAATGGGCACAGCTCATGAATTCCTATCGGGTACATGGTAAGGGAACTGACAAGTACGACAATGTCCGCATCGGCATGAACTCCCGCCTTGACACCATGCAGGCCGCTATCCTTCAGGTGAAGTTGCAAGCCTTCGACAAAGAGGTGGAAGCCGTAAACGAGGCTGCCAAACAATACACGGAGTTGCTGAAGGATATTGTTAAGACGCCCGTCATCCCAGCGGGGTTCGGATCCAGCTGGGCACAGTACACCTTACAGCTGCCCGACGAGGCCAAACGCAATGCTCTACAGGCTGCTCTGAAAGAGGCCGGCATTCCGTCCATGGTTTACTACCCCAAACCCATGCACCTTCAGACTGCTTTCAAGAGCATTGTCCAGCCTACCGGTTGTAACTGCGAGGTAGCCGAAAGGTTGTGCAAGACGGTACTGTCACTGCCTATGCATCCCTATATCACATCAGCAGACATTGAGTTCATCTGCTCAACGCTCATCGCTTCGCTTTCTCGTTAATCCGCTCAGCAGCTCTCTTCTATGAAAGTTTGTATTAAAGACAAGCTCAATCACATTCCTCACCTAAATGATTTCCTTGATCAGTGGAATCATGAAATGCAGATAGGTGACCAGCTGGATTGTGTGGCTTTTACAAACCGGCAGGAGTTTACTGCTATCAAGAAGAGACTACCACCATTCATTGGGAGTTTCGTCGTCATCTTGACCTATATTTGGCATGAGATGTTCCCAAAGATGGACGTAACCCGAAAGCTTTACTTTTTCATTACGGGTGAACGCCACCGTACTTATAGCTATACCGAGATACTGGGCAGAATCTGTAGAGCCGGATTCAAAATTGTTTTTGAAGAGAGAAAAGACGGAGCCTTGCATGTCATTGCCGAGAAGAGGTCTGAACCGTTAGAAAGAAACGACACCTGCGAATCACCCATACTGAGGATGAAACGCGTTGGCAAGGATGGCCGGTGGATTGAGGTTTATAAATTCCGGACGATGCACAGCTATTCCCAGTACTTGCAGGATTATGTGTACGAAAAGAACAAGTTGAATAAAAGTGGCAAGTTAGCCAACGACTTCCGTGTCAATATCTGGGGTGTCATGCTCCGTCCTATCTGGCTTGACGAACTCCCCATGCTGTGGAATGTGTTGCAGGGCGATATGAAATGGGTCGGTGTCCGCCCGTTGACCGAGCATTTCTACTCACTCTACACTCCCGAGATGCAAATCCTTCGCACCAAGGTAAAGCCAGGCATGTTGCCGCCTTTCTATTATGAGAAGAAGACCCCTGTAGGGCTGGATGAAATTCAAGAATCGGAGCGTCGTTACATTGAGTCTTATTTAAAGCATCCGTTCCTCACTGACTGGCGGTACTTCTGGGGGACCGTCTACAATATCCTTATCAAGATGAAACGCAGTAAGTAAAATAGCGTTCACCATTTATAGAGTAAAAGGAAATATTATTAGCAATGTCATCAAGAACAAGGCTCATTCCCTACGGCATTTCAGATTTTAAGCAGTTACGCCGCGAAAACAAGTACTTTGTTGACAAGACCATGTTCCTTCCACTGATGGAGGATCAGGGTAATTTCCTGTTTTTTATCCGTCCCCGTCGGTTCGGTAAGAGCATCTTCTTGAGTATGATGCGAGCCTACTATGACATCAACGAACGTAACAACTTCGATACGCTGTTCGACGGGTTGTGGATTAAAGACAATCCAACGCCGGAATGTGGTAATTATCAAGTACTACACTTGGATTTCTCACGTGTTCAAGGCGACGCGAAGAACCTTGAGAATGATTTCAGCGGGTATTGTGACCTGATGCTTGATGATTTCATTGACCGCTATGCTTGCTACTACGATGAAGGATATGCCGCCAACGGTCATAACAAGGCGTCTTTTCGACTGAAGTTCAGCTATATTGACAATATGGCGAAGATAAAGGGTTATCCCCTCTATCTTATTATCGATGAGTACGACAACTTCACCAATACCGTCCTCAACGAAAAAGGAGAAGGGGTATATCATGCTTTGACCCATGCTTCGGGATTCTATCGTGACGTATTCAAGTTGTTTAAAGGAATGTTCTCACGCATTCTGATGATGGGTGTAAGTCCCGTGACGATGGACGACGTTACTAGCGGCTATAATATTGCCTCGAACATCACGATGAACCCGCTGTTCAACCTGATGTTAGGTTTTTCGGAGGAAGATGTACGCCAAATGATACACTATTATCAAGGGACTGGCATGCTCAAGGGCGACGAGGAAGCCTTAATTGCTGAAATGAAGCCATGGTACGACAACTACTGCTTTGCAGAAAGCGTAGTGTATGCAGATCCGAAACTGTTCAATTGCGATATGGTGAGCTACTATCTGAGGTGCGTCATTCAAACAGGACATAGTCCGAAAGAGATGGTTGATGTTAACACTCGCACCGACTACACGAAGATGAACAAGTTACTTCAGCTTGACAAACTTGATGGAAACCGCCGTGGCCTCCTTAACGAGATTGCAGAGAATGGCTTCATCTATGAAAAGCCTGTAGAATCGTTCCCTGCCAAGGATATGGCCAACGCTGAGAACTTCGTCAGTTTACTGTTCTATTATGGTATGCTCACCATCGGTGGAGTACGTGGTGCCACAACAAAACTGATTATCCCCAATAACAACGTACGGAAACAATATTACGATTATCTTTTTAGACAATACCAAGAAATCGCGACCGTTGACACACGAAAGTTGAGCAATGCCTTTGATGACGCAGCACTCGACGGCAACTGGCGACCAATGATTAAGGAGATAACTGATGCTTATGAGAATACGACCAGCGTTCGACAGTTGATTGAGGGCGAACGTAACCTTCAGGGCTTTATGACTGCTTATTTGTCATTGAATTCCTATTATCTCACAGCCCCTGAAATGGAACTTAACCATGGCTATTGTGACTTCTTCCTCATGCCAGACCTGGAGCGTTATCCCATGATTGAGCATAGTTATATTTTAGAATTGAAATACCTGAAGCAAGAAGACAATGAGACCATGGCACAAGAGCAATGGGATAATGCTGCACGTCAAATCCGTCAATATGCTCAAGCCCCCAAGGTTCAAGCCTTCGTTAAGGATACAACCCTCCACCTCTTAGTAGTCCAGATAAAGGGTTACAAGATGGTGAGGGCAGAAGAAATAAATATTATGTAACTATGAAGGTCAGTGTTGTCATTCCCGTTTATAACGTCAAACAATATTTGGAGCGTTGTGTAAAATCTGTTTTATGCCAAACATACAAAGATTTTGAAGTCATACTTGTTGACGACGGAAGTCCTGATGATTGCGGCAAGTTGTGTGATGAATTAGCTAAGGGAGATTCACGCATCGTTGTAATTCATCAAGAGAACAAGGGGTTATCGGGAGCTCGTAATACTGGCATAGACAATGCGAGGGGTGAGTATATTGTTTTTATTGACTCCGATGACTACTGGTTGCTTGACGATGGATTACAGACTTTAATTGACAACTGTGACCCCCAAATCGACATGGTGGCATTCAAAGAGGTCAATATCTGGAAAGACGACCGAAGGACTAAAGCTACCCCGTATAATCTGGAAACTGTTGCAAAGATTCCGAATGCACAGAAATTGTTTGCCTATCTCGTCAAAACACAGCAGATGCACCTTACGTCGTGGCTTGTGATGGTGCGACGCCAACTGTTGTTGGATTATCATGTCTATTTTCCACAGGGTCTAATTGGCGAAGACTTCTACTGGCATTTTGAACTTTGGCAGCATTTACGTACAGTAAAACTGATAAATCTCTATCTATATGCATATTACCGTAGGGAGGGGAGTATGACCACTCGAAAAAACTTATTTGTACCTTATCTTCATTATGAAAAGTCATTTTCATATTGGAAAGAGAGATGTAGTCAAGGTTGTAACAATAGTGAAGGCATTTTGGCTTATTTGGCCAATGTGTGGGTGAATAGAGGCTACGTCTATTCTTCTTTGAATGCAGAAGACAAACCGAAAGCTCTTGACTTTCTTCAAAGACATTCTGACTTACTGGGTCATGCGTTAACTCCAAGAGTCAGGTTTGTGGCTAAAATGGTACGCCTATTCGGAATAAGATTTACAGCATTCTTTCTTGGTATTTATTATAATATGCGGAATCGAACAAAAGCATATGCTATATAAACTGCATACCAACATTTAATTATGAAGGTAAGTGTAATCATACCTGTATATAACGTCAGGCTCTATCTTGAGCGTTGCGTTCGGTCGGTGCTCCGACAGACCTATAAGGATTTGGAAATAATTCTTGTAGATGATGGTAGTAAGGACAATAGTGGTGAATTATGTGACCAATTAGCCCTTTCAGATCAGCGTATTCGTGTCATTCATCAGGAGAACCAAGGTCTTTCCGGTGCTCGTAATACAGGCATAAGTCAGGCTACAGGGGAATACATTATTTTCTTGGATTCTGATGATGAATGGTTACTTGATAATGGGCTAGAGGTGTTGATGCAGAATGGCGGTGTTGGAAATGATTTGATAGTATTCAAAAATGTCCATATCTGGCATGGTCATGAAAGAACAACTACGGCAGATTATGACGTAGATAGAATTGCGGCATTGCCTGATTCAAAATCTGTGTTCTCACATCTTGTTGAGTCACAACAATTCCGGATGAGCGCCTGTTTCCTGTTAGTGCGAAGAATGCTTTTGATCGACAACGAAATCTATTTTCCCATGGGGTATATCAGTGAAGATGTATTTTGGAGCTTGCACCTTTGGCAATGCGTTAAGACAGTTGCCTTCTTGAATATGGATTTCTACGGTTATTACCATCATGAAAACAGCATCAGCACCTCTGCTTCCCTCCGTGTTTACGAAAGCTATGATAAGATTTTTTCCTATTGGAAGGAACAATGTGACATGGGTTGCCAAAATGCTGCGACCATAAGGATCTATCTTTCTGATATGTGGGTCAGTAGAGGCTACGCTTATCATCAGCTCAAAGCAGAGGAAAAGGCTGCAGCATTTGACATCCTACAGCGACATATTTACTTGTTGAAATATGCTTCTACACCAAAGTCACAACGTGTGGCAAAGATGATACAACTGCTGGGCGCAAAGGCGACTTTCTACCTATTGGGCTGGTATTGGCAATTACGGAACCAGATCAAAAGATAATGTTGTATAAGTGGCATCATGGCATCTTCATCATTGGACTGCTGACCATCAGCCTGATAGGCATTTGGACTAACCAATTTTCTTTTGACCTGATGGCATTAGGTACCATGGTGGCATTTGTCTCGCAGATGTCCTTGCTGCTGTTCTTTGCTCAAAACGAGGGAGGAGGGTTTGCTGAAAAAACACTATTCGTTACCGTGTTAACCTACAGTATTATACTTGGTGTGGTTTTTATGTCCTTATCTGAATATTTCGATGGTGATACTTTTATGCTCACGAAGAAAGATGCCATGGCTTACTATAAAGGAAGTATGAGGGCAAATGATGTCGGCTTCTTAGAGAATGCAGAATATTTAATGAGCAAAAAAACATTTGATGACTGGGGAGCCTATTTATTTGACAGTTTCCTCATGTCAATTATACCCAGTAAATTCTTTCTCAACTTTTCATACATGTTGACGGGTGCCATATCGTCAGTGCTACTTTTCCGCATTGGACGACACTATATGCCTGAAGCATACGCTTTTGTAGGGGCAATGGCATACGGAACGTCATCATTTCTCATTATGTTTCATTGCACTTTCCTCAAGGAGTCGTTATTTGTATTTCTTGTCATTTGCACTATGTATCATCTTTGCAGGGGCATACACCAGGAAAATAGTCATGCATATCCTTTTGCCGTATTGTTTTTGTTTCTTCTGTTTTTCTTCCGACCCGCTGTTGCTGCATTTATTATCATATCGTTTGCTGTATATATTGCCGTCAAACAACATGGCAGTGCATTGTCTTTTTTCTTCTATATAGCAGTAATTGTTGGCTTGGTCATTTCGTTAAAATACATGATGGATATGGCAGACCGATATTCTACCAGTTATGAAGAGAAGAACGAGCTCAGTGGTAATGCCAAAGCATATTCGGGTGGCTTTAATATCTTCGTCAACTTATTCGGTGGTTTCTTCGGACCTTTTCCGACATTGTTCACTAAGCATGAGACAGGGCCATCAACCATTCAATTTTATGGTGCAGGTTTGACTTATAGGCTATTCATGATTTTCCCTTTTTTAGGAGGACTTTATCTTATACTTAGAAACAGAGTTCTAGAACTACTTCCTATTACCATATTCTTATTGGTAGAGATGTTGGCTACTGGTATGGTTGCTGCAAGTCTGGAACTACGTAAAGTGATGCCACACATACCTTTGACATATATTGTTTCTTTTTATGGTCTTTCCAAATGGCAGGAATCAAAGGTTCTCCAACGCATTCCTAATGCTCTTGTATTTGGTGTTGCCATTGGCATTTTACTATTGTGGAATGTTATTAAAACAAAATAATAATGAAGATATTAATAGTAGCAAATAACAAACCGGGGCATTTCTCACCATTTGTGACGGAACAGGTGGAGGCTCTAACGAAACTTGGAGTGGAGTTTGATTTCTTTGGCGTGAGCGGCAAGGGCATTTTTGGTTATTTGTCCAACTTGAGGCCTCTAAAGAAGAAAATACATGAGTTCCAACCCGATTTGCTTCATGCACATTATGGGCTTAGCGGACTTCTGGCCAACCTCCAGAGAACGGTCCCCGTCGTAACCACTTATCATGGGAGCGATGTACATTCCAAGGGATTAAACCTCTTTATCTCTAAGTTAACAGCACGTAGTTCTGCCTACAACATCTTTGTGTCCCCTAAGCTTCTGAAATTGACAGACTATCGGGGCGAGAATAAAAGTGTCATCCCCTGTGGAGTAAATACGACAACATTCTTTCCGGTGGAACGTGCTGAAGCACGGAAACAGCTTGGCTGGGACGCAAATGGGACTTATATCCTATTTGCCGGTGCTTTTGATAATGAAGTTAAAAACAGCGCACTGGCAAAAGCCGCAATATCCCTTTTGCCAAATGTCAGATTAATGGAATTGCGTGGTTATAGCCGTGAACAGGTCAATCTGGTTATGAATGCTGCTAATTGTCTGCTGATGACCTCCCACCGTGAGGGATCACCTCAGGTAATCAAGGAGGCAATGACATGCGGTACGCCAATTGTCTCGGTTAACGTTGGTGACGTAAAGGAACTATTGGAAGGCGTAGATAATTGTTATATCACGACGTATGACGCTAACGAAATTGCGACAAAAATACAACAGGCCATAGCATTCAATGGTAAGACAAACGGGCCTAAGTGTATCATAGATAAAGGACTGTCTAACGAAATAGTTGTTAATAAGATCTTGGAAATTTATCAGAAATTAGTAACGTTATAATATATGAAAATACTAATTAATATTAATCATCCTGCTCATGTCCATTACTACCGTAATTTTATCAAACTGATGGAAGCGAAGGGAGACCAGTTTTGTGTTATCAATCGCGACAACAAGATGATCAACCAATTACTGGACTATTATGGTATAGCGCATACTATACGCAACAAGCGGCCTGAGAAGAAGGGGACCGTGGCATCAATGATGAATCTGATGAGAATGATTCTTTGGTGCGTCCGTAAATCTTTTTCTTTTCACCCAGACATGTATATGGGCTTTGCATCCTCAGCCTGTGCCATCACATCGTTTCTGTTCAGGAAACCAAGTATTCTGATAGATGATACAGAGCATAATTCAATGACCCATAGATTATATATGCCTGTTTGTACAAAAGTGCTAACGCCATTCTATTTTAAGAAGGATTTAGGAAATCAGAACAAGCAGATTCGGTTCAATGCATACGTAGAACAGCTTTATCTGCATAGTGCTTATTTTAAAAGTAGTACTCAAGTTTTGGAGGAGCTGGGAGTGAAACCAAAAGAATACGTCATTGTTCGCTATGTAGCCTACGATGCACATCACGATTTGAAAGTTCATCCTATATCGGAAGAGACAAAGAGGAACATCGTAAAAGAAATATCCAAGCGTTATCGGGTGCTTGTTTCTTTAGAGAAAAGTGTAAAGGATCCATTCTACGATGACTATGTATTGAAAATCTCGCCAGAGAAAATGCATGACTTGGAGGCGAACGCCAAATTTATGATTGCAGAGGGCGCTACGATGGCCTCAGAGGCATTTCTTCTGGGCGTACCTTATTTGTACTTGAATCCGCTGATGGTTGGATATATTGACTATCAGTGTACAAACTATCCTAACAGGTGCTTTATGACAACCAATGGCGACGAGGCAATGAAGATAGTAAGCAAGTTATTGGACATCAAAATAGATGGGGAAGCAGAGAGGAAAAAGGTGGAAGAACAAACCATCAATCCCACAGAATACCTTGTAAAGTTTGTGGAGAACTACCGATGAGAAACGAAAGCATCACATTTCGATTGCTGAAGGCCATAGGACTCAGGGTCTCAGAGAGCGAATACGGCGACGTATCCGTGTGGGCTGCCATAGGCAAGTTCTACAGGAAAGTACGCAACACCTTCCTGATGAAGTATTGTTTCAACATTGCCATATTAGCTCCGTTCAACAGTAAGAAAATTCGCCCTGCCATTTTACGCAGGATGGGTTGTAAGGTTGGAAAAGGCGTTTTTATCGGCGATAATGTCATTGTTGACAAGAACTTTCCTGAACTCATCACTATTGGAGACAATTCATATATCACTGGCGGAACATATCTATTGTGTCATAAAAGGGACATATCTGAGTATCATAAAGGAACAAATCTATTTGATTTACCTTACAAAAAGGCCCCTATCACAATTGGAAAAGGTTGCTCTACTGGAACTAACACGTTAATTCTTCCTGGAGTCACAATAGGTGACGGGGCTGTTATCGGAGCAGGATCACTTGTGACGAAAGATATTCCTGCATGGACATTGGCCGTCGGTCGTCCCGCTAAAGTTATAAAAGAATTCAAATAACTATGACAAAAGGAATAGCATGCATGACCAATGACGTGGAAACCACGTCTATTGTAAACGGAGGACTTCGTGACGAAACGGGGGTGAAGGTGTGGAAGGAAGGACTCCCCATGCTACTTGACCTATACGACAAATATGGAGTAAAGGCGACCTTCTTCTATATCGCCAATTTTGCCAAACAACACCCGGAAATCATCAAGATAGTGCAGGCCAAGGGACATGAGATTGCCTGCCATGGACTAACACACCACCATGACAAGGCTTTCGACGTGATGCCCTACAAAGAACAGTTGGAGCATTTGTTTACGGCAAAGAAGATTTTAGAAGATATTGCCGGTGAAGAAGTGGTGTCATTCCGAGCCCCAGCTCTTCGTGTCAACTTCGATACCCCCAAGGCACTTATTGAGGCTGGGTTTAGATATGACAGTTCGGTAGCTCCACAGCGCATGGATATGTTTATGTCGCTAGGTAGTAAAAATAAAATGCAATGGTTTGGCGCACCACGAACACCCTATAGGGCAAATTCTGGAAATCTCGCTAGAAAAGGTGATTCTCCAATTATCGAGGTCCCCGTATCATCATTCGTTGTTCCATACATTGGTACGTTTATGCGCATCTCCCCTTTTATCAACAACTTGACTAGACGGTTACTTTATCTTGAAACCCAAAACACTTACAAACCTGTCAATTTCCTTATCCACCCCAATGAAGTTATAACAGAAGAGAATTTGCACACGGAAACTCAGCGACGGGCTTCAAGTTATATTGGCTACTTGCTCTCTGATGTACTGCGTAGAAAACTTAAACAGAAGAATTTGGGATTGAGTGCTCTTAATTTATTTGAAAAAGAAGTATCGTTCTGGAAGAGCAAAGAATACGAGTTTAAACGAATTAAAGACATAGTGACGGAGTGACATGAAGTTCAATTGCGAGTACATCAAGCAGTATATATTACACTATGACATCGGAGTCCCCTCTACGATGATCATTGGCGTATCTCTCTTTATATGTATTCTTATTTTGTTGCTATTCAGAGTAAAGACAAACTATTCCATCTTTGTTAGACAAGCCTCTTTTTGCTTGCTTATGGGATATGTCTTTCTTGTATTATGCACGACAATATTTTACAGAGAAGAAACGTTTGAGAAACGTTACTATTTACAACCTCTATGGAGTTATAGTGTGCTTTACAATAAACTATTAGCTCAGATTATCATGAATGTCATGTTGTTCATCCCTATAGGTTTTTTTGTAGGAGGCGCATTGAAGAAAAAGCATATATGTAATGCTGTAGGAATCGGTCTCGTATTGTCTTTTTTCATTGAGCTAACGCAATTGATCACAACACGTGGCGTATTTAATGTTGATGATATTATTCACAACACATTGGGATGTATCGTTGGCTTTTTGTGCTTTGTGGGCTGCTATAAAATGGTTAAAAGATTAGCATAATGCATAACGAAGAGCATTTAATAAGTGTTATTGTTCCAGTCTATAATGTTGAGACGTTTTTGTCGAGATGCTTGGAGTCAATTACATCGCAAACATATCAAAATATTGAGATTTTATTGGTTGACGATGGCTCAACAGACTCTTCTGGAGATATCTGTGATTCCTTTGTGAAAACGGAAAGCAGGTCATCTGTTATACATCAGGAAAATCATGGTCTGTGGCATGCACGAAATACTGGACAAAAAGTCGCAAAAGGTGATTTCATTATGTTCGTGGACAGTGATGACTATCTTCATGTGGATGCTATTAAGATCCTTTATGAAGCACTTGTCCAGCATCCAACATGTGGATTTTCTATGTGCAAATATAAACAGACTTTTACTTTAGATGAAGATATTAGAAGAGTTGATGAGAATAAGATTGAAGTTTGGTCTGTTGAGCAGTTGATATATAATTATAAAGGTGCTTTATGCACTGTTGTATGGAATAAACTATATAGGCGTTCACTCATTGTTGACATCATGGCAAGGGAATATCGTATTTCGCAGGATGTAGATTATAACTTCCGAGTTTTTTTGCGTATAAAAAGTCTTGTCATGGTTGATCGTGAATTATACTTCTGGGTACAGAGGTCTGGATCAGCAACGAAAACGGAGGATTATATAATTAGGCGTTTGTTGACTGAAACAGATATCTATCACAGAAATTTCGTTGAGAACCGAAGCCTTATAAATCCGATTCCTGCTTTCTACTTGAGACGATTATACATTAAGATGCTTTCTTTAAAAGCGCAGGCATTAGGAACAGATGAAAAAGCGAAAGCCTTTTTTCAGTGTTCAAAGTTTACAAAAGATACATGGCATTCATATTTGACATGCTCTAAAATTCCCTTGCTTGAGCGATGTGGCGTATACGTTTTATTGTATAGTCCTCGAATGGCGAGATGGTTCTTAAGAAGGAAGGGATTTATGAAGGGATGATGCAACTCTCAACTGGCAGTCTTCATAAAATAGTGTATGCTTTTCAATTCTTTTGAGTTCATGTTTTTCTTACCAATAGTATTCTTGTTCTATTGGTTTGTATTTCGTGGTCGACAATGGCAAAATCTCTTGATTGTCATTGCAAGTTATATTTTTTATGGATGGTGGGATTGGCGATTTCTTTTGCTAATTGTTATCACATCCATTTGTAGCTTTGGGAGTGGTTTGCTCCTTGAATATTTCGAAGGCAGAAGACGGGCTCAACAATATGTTAGCGCTGGAAATATCGTTCTTAACTTATCAATTTTGTTCTTCTTTAAGTATTTCAACTTTTTCGTTGACAATCTTGATATGATGTTAGGAACATTATTCAATTATCATTTAGATTGGGTGACGATGAAAATAATTCTTCCTGTAGGTATTAGTTTCTACACATTCCAAGCCCTTAGTTACACCATTGATGTCTATCAAAAAAAACTTACCGCGACTCATAATGCATTGGAGTTCTTTGCCTATATTAGTTTCTTCCCACAGCTAGTCGCTGGGCCTATTGAGAGAGCAACGAATCTACTACCTCAATTTCAGCGGAATCGTCAATTTGATTACGCAAAAGCCGTAGACGGATTGCGACAAATGTTATGGGGATTTTTGAAAAAACTAGTTATAGCAGATAATTGTGCAGCAATAGTCAATGAGTATTGGGATCAGTATCAAGACATGCCGGGGATAGCATTGTTTATTCTTGGTGTTCTTTTTACTTTTCAGATTTATTGTGATTTCTCAGGCTATTCTGACATCGCTATAGGTTGTTCGAGATTGTTCGGTTTCAACCTGATGCGCAATTTCAATTTCCCTTATTTTTCAAGGAGTATTCCAGAATTTTGGAGACGATGGCATATCTCGCTGACCACATGGTTTCGTGACTATATTTATTTCCCTATCGGGGGAAGCCACTGTAAGAAATGGAAGATTATCAGGAATGTTTATATTGTCTGGGGGGTTAGCGGTTTATGGCACGGAGCTAACTGGACATTTGTTTGTTGGGGATTGTTCCATGCAACATTACTTGCTATATATAATCTCTTAGGCATTAATACCAAGTACAAAAACGTAGTAGCTTACGGAAAGATATTGCCAAATCTTAAAGAAACCTGTCAGATTGCACTAACATTCTTTCTCGCAGTTATTGGATGGATTCTTTTCCGTGCAGAAACCATGACGCAAGCTATAGATTATCTCTTAGCATTGTGTAGTAATAAATTCTTTGATGCTTCATTTTCCTTAGGGAAAGGTTATTTATACTTAGGTTTTGGAATTGCGTTGTTCATCGTTGAATGGTTTCAAAGAGACAAGCTACATGCGTTACAATTCACAAATAAGTTCATCCTCAACTACCGTCTTGTCCGCTGGGCTATCTATTATACTATATTTTTGGTAACTATTTTTTGTGCAGGCTCAAGTCAGACTTTTATATATTTCCAATTCTAAAAGCAGATAGATGAAGCGTTTTATAATAGCTTTTACGTGTTATGTGGTTCCAATCATTTTCATTGGAATTGTGACTGAGTTTTGTATAAGAAAAATACCCAATTCATATATATACAAATATGAATGGATGCAAGAAAATGCATGTAATGTTGAGACTTTGGTATTTGGTAGTTCTCACGCCTATTACGGATTTCAGCCGAAATATTATGACGGGAAGGCGTTTAATTTGGCAAATTCAGCTCAGTTAATAGAACAAGATTTATTCTTGCTAAAATATTGGTCTGATAGATATTCAAAACTTAAGACAGTTATATATCCTATTTCCTATTTTACATTATTTTATTCTGATTTACTTTCAGGAAAAGCATCATTAATAGGGCGGTATTATAAGATCTACATGGATTGTGATTTGTATTCTTCACTTTCATTTTACTATAATTTTGAAATTGCAGAACCCAGATCTGCTTTTGCAAAAATTCGCAGATTTTTGCAGGGCACAAGCAAGACAGATTGGCTTTGTGATGAATATGGAAACGAAGCTTTTAATATGATTTCAAATAGAAATGACAATTGGAGCAAAAATGATAAAAAGACTGCACAAGGCGAATATGCCAAGACTTGGGAGCATATCCCTCAAAACTATCGCAAACTAGAGCAAATTATAAAGTTATGCAAGGAAAAGGAAATAAGGCTTGTCTTAATTACAACTCCTTGTTGGCATTCGTATTATGACTACTTAAGCGACAATCAACTAAATAAGATGTATAGCATCATACATGAATTACAGCAGAAATATGATCTGCCATATTTCGATTACCTTAAAGATAACAGATTCACAGAAGAAGATTTCTTTAACGGAAGCCATCTGTCTGATGTGGGCGAGAAGAAATTCACTATAATACTTAATAAAGATATTGTGTCACTCGAAAAGGGGCACGGGGATGCGAGCCCCATTTGTCCGTAAAGACAGAGCTCTACTATGGCTTCGCTGCATCACTCTACAAGTATTATTTCGAGGGAAAAGAAATATGAGAAAAGAATTCAATATAACAGGCAACCGTAATCCCGAGTGGCATTGTATTTATCCGATGAAACTATTTACTGATAGTCTGCACAAAATAGCATACGCTACTGATGCATCGGCGTATCGGGAGATACCGTAAGACGTGGTCTATCCGGAGACGAAGGCTCTAACGAACCCCAAAAAAAATTGACAATAGAATATAGTTGACATGGAGATGCGAAACGAGTGTGTACAGGTGATGAATGCTTTCCCCCAAAATGAACATATGTTCGTTGGCTTTAGAACATATGTTCATACCCCTATGAAGATATGTTCGTGACGCGATGAACATAGGTTTGGGAAAATAGCAAGTTAAGACAACGAATTGAAACGCATTTCACGAATGAGGAAAAAATTAAACAAATGAAACTATATACTGACAGCCTGCACAAAATAGCATACGCTACCGATGCATCGGTGTATCGGGAGATACCGTATGGCGTAGCCTATCCGGAGACGGAGGACGACGTACGGGAACTGATGCGGTTGGCCAAGGAGAAAGGGGTTGACCTGATTCCAAGGGCAGGCGGCACATCAATTGCAGGACAGGTTGTCGGGAGTGGTATCGTGGTGGATATCAGTAAGCATTGGAACCATATCATGGAGATCAACGCTGAGGAGCGTTGGGCAAGAGTGCAGCCCGGTGTGGTGAGGGATGAACTGAACATCGCCCTAAAGCCTTACGGTCTGTTCTTCAGCCCGGAGACCTCGACGAGCAATCGCTGCTGCATCGGCGGTATGTTCGGCAACAACTCATGCGGCACACATTCATTGGTCTATGGCAGTACCCGGCACCACGTGATAGCTGCCAAAGGTATACTTTCTGATGGAACATCGGAAGATTTTAAGAATTATAGAATTGAAGAATTGAAGTCGCGATTCGGGGATGAATTCTGGAAAAAGGAAAGCCATGAGTCCCTGATCGAGCGGATATATTCACAGCTCATCAATTTCGCACTTAACGAAAGGACGGCAAAACTGATTGCTGAGAACTACCCCGATAAGGAACTGAAAAGGCGGAGTTGTGGCTATGCCATAGATGAGGTGATTGAGAGCTTAACGACAGACCCCACCCCTACCCCTCCCCTTGGAAGGGAGGGGAACTGCGAGGGGAGCATCAACTTATGTAAACTGTTGGCGGGTAGTGAAGGAACATTGGCCTTTATCACCGAAATAACAGTGAGCCTCGACCCGCTGCCACCTAAGGAGATCATGGCGGTATGTGGCCATTGTGACACTTTGGCGAAGAGTTTCGAGGCGAATCTGGTGGCTCTGAAACATGAGCCGACTGCCATCGAACTGATGGACGGCGACATACTGCAACTGAGCAAGGGAAATGCCGAACAACAGAAGAACCGCTTCTTCGTAGAGGGCGATCCAGCCGCACTGCTCATCACCGAACTGAGGGCAGAGACCAGAGAGGAACTTGACAAGATGGCTGATGAGCTGGAGCGTGATTTGCTCAGCAGTGGCCATATATATAAAGGAACGCGCGTGTATGGAGCCGATGTTAATAAGGTTTGGGCTCTTCGAAAAGCCGGATTAGGAATTCTCGGCGGGATGAAGGGGGATGCCAAGCCAATGGGGGTGATTGAAGACACCGCTGTAGCACCAAGACTGATGCCTGCCTACATGAAAGAGTTCCGACAACTGATTGACAGGCTCGGGGCCAAATGCGTTTACTACGGACATATCAGTACCGGTGAGCTGCATCTGCGACCTATCATCAACCTGAAAACTAAAGAGGGACGGACGTTGTTCCGTAACATCGCCTACGAGACTGCTCTGTTGGTGAAGAAGCATCGCGGCAGTATCAGCGGTGAGCATGGTGACGGTCGCCTGCGGGGAGAGTTCATCCCCCTACTCTATGGCAACGAGACCTACGAACTGATGCGCCAGGTAAAGCAGTGCTGGGACCCCGAAGGACTACTGAACCGCCACAAGATTGTGGACACGCTGCCAATGGACTCCATGCTGCGCTTCCCAGCAGAGGATAACAGTACCACCCATGAGTCCCATGAGCCCCATAATCCCCATAATCCCCAGCATACCTACTTTAACTGGAAGGCTGCATTTGATGAATGTGATGCACCAGGTGCTACAGGAGCACGCTCACAGACACATGCTTTGATGTGTACCATAGAGCAATGTAATGGAGCAGGTGACTGTAGGAAGTCAAATGTTATCGGTGGTACTATGTGCCCGGCCTTCAAGGTAAGTGGCGACGAACTCAAGACCACTCGGGCCAGAGCCAACGTATTGCGCGAGATTCTTACGAGAGGTGGAGATGACCGCCTCATCAAGGAAATCTTAGATACATGCCTGGCATGTAAGGGTTGCCGGAGCGAATGTCCGTCGAATGTGGACATGACACGATTGAGGGCAGAACTGCTGCAGCAGTACTATGACCGGCATGGCACACCATTACGTTCTTGGTTAGTTGCCAGAACGGCCCAATTAGAAGATATCTGCCAGCATGTACGTCCGCTCTATAATTTCCTTGTATCCTTCAAACCCACATCGTTGCTCATCAAAAAAACTATCGGCTTTGCCTCTGAGAGACAACTGCCGAAGTTACGGAAAATGAGGAAAGAGGAAAGAAGAGAGAGGAAAGAGGAAAGAAAAGGGAGAATTTGGTTTTTCTTGGATGAGTTTACACGTAACCACGAGCCGGAATTGGCAGAGACCTTTGTGCAGTTGCTATCCGCCTTGGGCTATGGTGTCAGAATCCCATGCCATGTGGAGAGCGGACGGGCGGCCATCTCGAAAGGCTGTCTGAAACGGGCTAAGCATTTATCCCGACTGAACGTGCAACGGTTGATGGGCGTGGTGACGGACGAGATGCCGCTGATAGGTATTGAACCGTCATGCATTCTGTCTTTCCGCGACGAATATCCCGACTTGGTGCCTGCTGAACTGCGGAATGAGGCCAAGAAATTAGGTCAACGTAGTCTGTTGTTTGATGAATTCCTGTTACGCGAAATTATGGCGGGACATATCCGTCGTGAGAACTTTGACCAGACACCCATTGAGATTTTCCTCCACGGCCATTGCCACCAGAAGGCAATCGTCGGCGTTGAAGTGATGGCTGAGGTGCTGCGCCAACTGCTAAACGCGAAAGTAACGGTCATCCCCAGTGGCTGTTGTGGCATGGCAGGTTCGTTCGGCTATGAGAAGGAGCATTATAAGACTTCATTGGAAATTGGAGAGATGATACTCTTCCCTGCCATCAGGAAAGCTGTTCTCTCACCTCAGACTTCAGGCCCCAGACCTCCAACTTATGTCGTTGCACCAGGCACCTCATGCCGTCAGCAAATCTTAGACGGTACGGGTGTCAAGGCCGTACATCCAATAGAAATACTATATCATTATATAAAATAAATAAGGTGAAAAAGACTATTAAAAAAGGTAATAACAGAAAAGAAAAGTTTATGGAAAAGAAAAACTTTGCACTCATTGGTGCTGCGGGCTATATTGCTCCGCGTCACATCAAGGCTATTGCTGATACGGGCAACAACCTGATTGTAGCTTACGACAAGTTCGACAGCGTGGGACGTCTTGACAGTTCGTTCCCCGACTGTGAGTTCTTCACTGAGAATGAGCAGTTCGACCGTTTCTGCTCCAAGCAGATGCGTACAAACGAGCCGCTCCACTTCACCTCTATCTGCACGCCGAACTACACCCACGATGCTTTCATCCGTTACGGTCTGCGTCTGGGCACAGACGTCATCTGTGAAAAGCCGTTGGTGTTGAACCCCTGGAACATTGACAACCTCGTGGAGTTGGAGAACGAGACAGGTCACAAGGCCTACACCATTCTGCAGCTGCGACTGCACGATGCCATCGTGGCCCTGAAGCAGAAGGTGGACGAGGGTCCTCAGGACAAAATTCATGATGTGGACCTGACCTATATCACCTCACGTGGCAGATGGTACTATGCTTCGTGGAAGGGCGACATCCGCAAGAGCGGTGGTGTGGCCACCAACATCGGTGTACACTTCTACGACATGCTGACATGGGTATTCGGACCCGTGAAGCGTAATGTGGTGCATGTGATGAGTTTCGACCGCGTCGGTGGCTACTTGGAGTTAGAGAAGGCCCGTGTACGTTACTTCCTGAGCATTAATGCAGAGTGCCTGCCCGCCAATGCTGTTCAGGGCGAGAAGAAAACCTATCGCACACTGAATATCGACGGTGAAGAGTTTGAGTTTAGCGTGGGCTTCACAGAGCTGCATACCAAGAGCTATGAGAAGATTCTTGCCGGTGAGGGTTTCCGTATCAGCGAGGCACGGAGAAGCATCGAGATTGTCAGCGATATCCGCAACTCAGCCCCCATCGGCCTGAAGGGCGACTACCATCCGTTGTGCAGAATGCCATTGGCAGCACATCCTTTCGGATGGGACGACAAAAGGTAGAAGTGAAGAGCGAAAAGTGAATAATTTGCTACCGCTTTCATAAAAGATGTCATACAAAGCTGATCATGGACGTGTTATGCGGAATACAGCACTGCTGTATTTCCGCATGGCACTCATGATGTGTATCAACCTTTACACATCAAGAGTTGTCCTGCAAGTATTGGGTGTTGAGGACTATGGTATTTTTTACGTTGTCTGGGGAATAGCATACATTTTAAATTTTATCAATAGTAGTATGACTACCTCCACCCAACGTTTCCTAAACTTTGAACTTGGAACGGGGAACAAGCAACGTTTGCACGAAATATTCATCACTAGCATTCATATACATTTTATCATCTCATTGCTCCTTATTCTACTTAGCGAGACAGGTGGAATCTGGTTCTTGACGGAAAAGATGGTGATACCAGAAGAACGACGAACGGCGGCCATGTGGTGCTTCCAACTTAGCATAGTCACGGCTGTTGCCGAGGTCATGAGCTGCCCCTATCAATCTGTCATCATTGCACGTGAAAAGATGTCGGCTTTTGCCTACATCTCTATCCTTGATGCTTTCTTGAAATTGGCAATAGTGGGAATGTTGCTGCTTACTGGTTATGATCGCTTAATTATTTATGCTATATTGTACACCTGTGAGAAATTACTTATCAGGTTGGTCTATAACATCTATTGTAAACGCCATTTCGAGGAAAGCCATTATCAATGGTTCTATGAGAAAGATCTTTTCAGGAAGATGTTGTCGTTTGCAGGATGGAGCATGTTGGGAAACTTGTCATACGTGCTTAATACGCAGGGACTGAATATGTTGCTGAACGTGTTCTTCGGACCTGTAGCCAACGCTGCACAAGCTGCTGCGAGTCAGGCAAAAAATGCAGTATACCAGTTCTCAAGGAATTTCCAAATTGCCATTAACCCACAAATAACGAAAAGTTATGCCTCTGGGCAGTTGAAAGAGATGCACTTGCTGTTTTTCAGAGGAAGTAGACTAACTTTCTGTTTATTGTTGATGCTATGCCTTCCTTTGGCCGTAGAGACACCCATGGTTTTAAAACTTTGGCTTAAAGAAGTTCCTGAGGGAGCTGCTGGTTTTCTTAGACTTCTGCTCATTATACTCATCGTTAATCAGATGTCAAATTCATTAGAAGCAACGATTGATGCAACAGGAAACATCAAAAAGTACCAAACCTTTTCCAATGGTATAAAGATTTTTATCGTGCCGGCTGCATACATCGTTCTAAAGATGGGAGGAGCTCCTTGGACGGTGTTTGTAGTATATTTAGTCATCTCTATCTTAGCGTATATTGCAACAATACGCATTGTATTGCCGCAAATTCAAATGGAGTTAAAAGATTATTCCCTTCATGTGCTGAGACCTTGTGCTTGTGTTCTATTCCTATCATTGATTACACCTGTCATCATGAAGCAATTGACAGGTTCCGGTTTATTGTTTTCGTTGTTGACCATTGCAATCACAGTTGTCATTACAGGTGTCTTATGCTTTACACTTGGAATAGACAAGGAGATGAGAAGCCTCATTATCATTAAAATCAGGAAAATAACAGGAGGAAGATCTTCATGAAACATTTACTCTCAACGATAACAATCCTTATCTGCAGTTTATTTGCGACGACAGCACAAGGACAGGATTCCAAACTTACAGGAACCGTGATAGGTACGCTGAAATCGGTAGACTATAGCACCAACAAGGCATCTACGACCATCAACACTCGTGAGTGTGCCTTTGATGACAACCTTAATACCTATTTTGCGGCATACGATCGCAGTTTTGCTTGGGTGGGACTGGATTTGGGTGAGCCATACGTCATCACTCGTATCGGTTGGTCTCCAGCTCGTCGTAACCGAGGTAATGAGAGGATTCTATTGGGTGTTTTTGAGGGAGCTAACACACCCGACTTCATGGATGCCCTGCCTCTCTATATCATCACGGAATTAGGTTCCTACGGAATCATGGACTATGCCGATGTGACTTGCTCTAAAGGATTTCGCTATGTGCGGTATGTAGGGCCATCTGATGAACGATGCAACATCGCAGAGATAGAGTTCTATGGCCACGCTGGAGAAGGTGACGAATCGAACCTCTACCGACTGACCAACCTACCGACGGTGAGCATCCATACGGAAAACAATGTGGAACCTTACGACAAAGTGCATGAGATTAACGCACTGATAACAATCATCGGTGATAAGGATAAGAAACTGAGAACGGATTCGGGGACTGTGCGTTTGCGCGGCAATAAATCTGTTTCATTTCCCAAAAAGCCTTACCGCATTAAATACAACAGTAAGCACAAGGTGCTGGATTCCCCGGCCAAAGCCAAGAAATGGACGCTTATCAACAACTACGGCGACAAAACGCTGATGCGTAACCTGTTGGCCTTTGAACTGAGCCGCTGCCTAGAAATGCCCTATACGCCCTACGGTCAGTCCGTAGATGTACTGGTGAACGGTGAGTACAAGGGGAACTACCAACTGTGTGACCATATAGATGTGAGAAAGAACCGCGTGGAGCTGGTTGACACATTGGCGGAAGAGCGTGACGATTCACTCAGCACGTCCTTCCTGATTGAGGCAGATGCCCGTGCATCCACCGAGGATTGTTGGTTTACATCAAAGAAGGGAACGCCCATGACTATCCATTATCCGGATGACGACGAAATAACCCCGCTGCAAAAGACCTATATCGAAGACTGCTTCAACGCAATGGAAGAGGACTGGAAGAAAACCTTGGACGTGAATACCTTTATCCGTCATTTTCTGGTCGGGGAACTCTCGGGAAATACCGACACCTATTGGAGCACCTATATGTATAAGCACCGCGAGAACGATACGATTTTCACAGGGCCTGTATGGGACTTCGACATCGCCTTTGAGAATGACCAACGCACCTATCCCATCAATAGCAAGAAAGACTTCGTCTATCGGAGTGGGGGTAGTAACACTGGCAATATGAAAGCGTTCGCAGACAACATCATTGTGCGGGACGCTGAAGCCAAAGCCAAGATGCTGGAGATATGGGGGAAAGCGAGGGAAGCAAACATCAACGAACAGCATCTTGTTGACTTTATCAATCAGCAGGAGGAGAACCTGCAGAAATCACAGAAACTGAATTTCATGCGATGGCCTATCATGAACGAACTGGTGCATGAGAATCCTGTCGTATGGGGCAGCTATACTGCTGAGGTGCAGAACGTACGCCGATATATTAGCAAACGGCTCCTATGGATGGACAACAAACTTGGCTATACCTACAAGCCCAACGGCATAGCGGACATCATCACTGACACTGTCCAGCCCTATCAGCTATACGATTTGTCTGGGCGATCCTATACAGGTGACGTACTGCGGCTGCCACGAGGCATCTATATCGTAAAACAGGGAAGTAACACAAGAAAGATACAGGTAAGATAATGGACAAACAAATTCCTAAGATTATACATTACTGCTGGTTTGGTGGAAACCCACTGCCGGAATTGGCGCAGAAGTGCATTGCATCCTGGAAAAAGTTCCTTCCAGACTATGAGATTAAAGAATGGAACGAGGGCAACTTCGACGTCTATCAGGCACCATACGTAGCAGAAGCCTACCGGCTGAAAAAGTACGCCCACGTGAGCGACTATGCGCGATTCTGGATTCTCTATCATTACGGTGGCATTTATTTTGATACAGATGTAGAGGTAATACGGCCCGTGAATGATATTTTGAATCGTGGCTCATATATGGGGTTTGAGTGTCAAGAGGGTACACCCTATGATAATCCTAACGGAAATGTGAATCCTGGGTTGGGTATGGCTGTTTGCAAAAGACATTCTTTTATTGCAAAAATGGTAGATTATTACAACCATCACCATTATGTGCGCTGGAATGGAAAGGACACGGGTAACATCACGCTGAAGGTAACCCAGTTCTTAGACTATGACCACAAGAAGGTGCTTGAAGGAGGTATCATTAGTGTGAATGAACTGCTGATTTATCCCATCGAGTATTTCTGTCCGCTCGACTATTATACTGGACAAACGAACATCACTAAGAACACCCGTACCATTCATCACTACATGGCATCGTGGGTGAAGAAGGGCAGCCGACTAAAGATCTGGTTGTTCAGGGCGAAATCCGTCTACATTAGAATCCTTTGCACTTTGAAACATCATATTTGATTATTATGAAATACAAACTTTATTTATGGATAATTGCAGCCACATTAGCGTTGTCTGGCTGTACCGACGATGAGACATCGCACTATGAGCGTATCAGTGCCGAATTCTCAGACAGTTTAGGGGGCAAGAGCAGTGAAACGCAATGGTGGCGGACGGCCGTTACCCTGAGAATCAACGTGACAACGGACGCTCCGGTCAAACTCCTGCTCTTGTCATCGGAAGGCAGCCGGAAGGTACTTTACGACTATAAGGAGGTGCCAACCAGCGGCATGATTACCATGACAGCCCCGCAAGGGCAGGGTAACACGCTCTACTTATACTATATCTACAAAAACCAGAAAAAGGCCCAGAGCATTACCCTTTCAGGCAAATCAGTAGAAAATGTGACCCTGAACACCACAAAAGCCGCCACACGGCAAGCAGCAAGGCGCGTCACCAACCCACCCGCCTCGTTATGCGGTAACAGCATCAACGGCGATGCTAAGTATTTTCAGTTTTCAGATTCACAGTTGAATCAATTCTTCGCCTGGATGTCCACCAATGTGGAAAGAGTGGATGCGAAAGAGGTAGATGGCCAGATATGCAACTATGAGCTGGAGTCGAACGGACCGTTCTATATCACCTGGGTTACCGGCAACGAGGCCGAACAGAGGTCGCACATCTTGGGCTACTACTACCATTCGGCCACGACCTACGACGACATCGTGTATGTAGACCTGTCAGAGACCCACAAATGGGACTATATCGACGGATTGTCGAAGGTACAATATCAAATAGCAAAAGACGAGGACATCGGCAATCTGCATTTCTCAGCCAACACATGGTACGATGCCAACTTCGATATGTCTGATATCTTTGGTGCCACAACTTGTAACAACAAGGATCGCGTTGGGGACGATGCCTACAACATGCATGCTGTTTACAACCATTACGGAACCGGCATCTCGGCGCTGCGCGGCATTTCGTTCAAAATCAATGTACAGGAAGGGATGCGCGTCGGTTTCTATCTACGCTCAGACCAGGAACCGCTTCCAGAGCAGTATTCATTACTCGTATCGAAAGGCATCAGGCCATACGTTTCAGACCGCACTAAGTATATGGGAACCAACTTCTGTGCCGAGTTCATGAACATTGAAGGAAACGGAAAGGGTACTCACCGCAGTTTCATCGAGGACTTTGGTGAGGTCTACTGGATGGGGATGGAAGACCTCCTAAACGGTGGAGACCACGACTGTAATGATGTGCTCTTCGGCGTGGCATCGGACTTGAAAATCTGGATGCCTACTATTGTTGACCCGGAGTTGAAGGAGCCGGATGACCCAGATGATCCCAAACCGGATGACCCGGACGACCCCAAGCCTGATGATCCCGTCAACCCAGATACGCCCGATCTTGACGAGACAGACCCATTCCCCTGGACCATCGCCTACGAGGATGTCAACCGCAACCCGGACTTCGACTTTAACGACGCCGTCATTCAGCTGATGCCTGACTATGACAATGAGTTATGCTGCGTCACCGTGAAGGCTGCCGGCTCTGACGCCCGGATGTATCTGCACTATGACGGACCGGAAGGCGACGTGAACATGGGCGAGATCCACAAACTGTTAGGCAGCAAGAACAGCCAGACCTACATCAATACCAAGCGGGCTATCGCTGAGACCCCGTTCGTGGAGATTGACTGCGTGCCCTGGCCCAAGGACTATACCATGGCTAACGACGCTAAGCGGTTCTATATCGAGATACAGCGTGGAACCTGTACGGACTGTACCGACGTCATCACCTTGGCCCAGGAGCCGGGAAAGATGCCGGAGGCCCTGCTCGTGGCCGGCGAATGGCATTGGCCTTTGGAGGGTAAGCATATATATGATTCATACAGCGACTTCTCAAAATGGGCACGCGACGAGACGAGGACGCGTTTCTGGGAATGGTATAAGACGCCGGAATTAAATTCTATCATTGCATATTAAGAAATCAAGGAAATGAGAATACTAATCTTAGTAAGCTTGGTGCTGTGTTCGTTGAACATACACGCCGAAACAGAGAACGACAGCGTCAAAGCGGGCCGAGACCCTTTCTACCTGCAACTCTATCTTGGCATTAACAAGTCGGCCAACGAAAACCTGCCGTGGACGGAGTTCAGCGGCTATCCCTGGGCGAACGGTGTGTTCATTGCCCTCGGCCGTGAACTGTCGCCGCTGTGGGGATGGCGGGCAGCACTGCGAATCAACCACAACAAAAGCCGCAACGTACCGGAGTGCGAGTCGAAAGAGGTGTGGGGATGGAACAACACGGCACTGTTTGGCGATGCGACCTTCGACGTGACGGATGCCTTGCGCAAACCTTATTATATACATAAGGATTCTGTACACACCGGCCACTCACCTCGTTTCAACCTGAAAGCCTTTGCCGGTGTGGGACTGGCCTATACATGGGACTTCGACGATGTGCCGCTCTCGTACACTCATCCCTACTCCCGTTCCAGCAAACTGCTGCCGGCTTTACGTGTCGGTGTGAATGCCACCTGGAAACTGTCAAACAGGTGGCGCATCGGTGCAGAACTGAGTCAGACCGTGTATGAAGACCACTTCAACGGGGTGGCCTACGATGCTCCACTGGACACACGCACTAACCTGAAAGTGGGTCTGACGTACCTGCTGTTCAAGACCCACAGGGTGAAAAAGCCGGTCATCAGGAAAATCAAACTGAGGGACTGCCCGCTGTTACCGCTGCTGATGCCCGACCCAGAAGACACGAAGCTGCGCCAGATTCAGGGACACACGTTCCTCGACTTCCCCGTCAACGAGACAATTATCTATCCTGAATACCGGAGTAATCCGAAAGCACTGGCCAAAATCTACGCTTCGGTCGATAGTGCCCTGTTCGACAATTCGGTCATTATCACCCGCATCACCCTACACGGCTATGCATCGCCCGAGAGTCCCTACAGCAACAACACGCGACTGGCCAGGGGACGTACAGAGGCACTGAAGAACCTCCTTATACGTAAATACAACTTTGACTCGCAAGTATTCAAGACCAACTTCACACCTGAGGACTGGGACAACCTGCGAGGATTCCTGACCGACTCGGATACCCGAAGGGTGAAGGGCGATTTCTGGTACGACAGCAAGGACTTCGTGGAAACACCAGAAGTCCCAGAGATTGTCATCAAGAACCGCAATGAACTGCTGCGTATCATTGACAGGAACATGGAACCTGACGCTAAGGAGGAACTTTTGAAGAAGGTGGCTGACGGCGAACCTTACCGCTGGCTGTTAGAATACGTCTATCCTGGTCTGCGCCATACGGACTACATCATCGAATACAAGATAAAGCCGTTCTCCGTGGAAAAAGGACGGAAGCTCATCTATACCCACCCCGAAGGTCTCAGTCTGGAAGAAATGTACAATGTGGCCATGAGCTATGAGGAAGGGTCGGAAAACTGGCTCGACGCACTGATCATTGCCGTCAAGCGCTATCCGAACGACCAGACGGCGAACCTGAATGCTGCCTGTGGCTGTGTGATGACCAAACGCTTGGGGGACGCCAAGAAGTATCTGGCCAAAGCCGGCAACACCATGGCTGCCCAATATGTGGGCAACGTCATCAAAGCCATGGAGGGTGATGTCATCTGGAAGATGGAAAATGGCAGGGTTGTAGTGATAGAAGAATAAATACAATAAATAAAAAACGGAATTATGAAAAACTTAAAAATCTGCGTGATTGGCCTCGGCTACGTAGGACTGCCGTTGGCCCGACTGTTTTCAACAAAGTATCCAACCGTTGGTTTCGACATGAACCAAAAGAGAGTGGACGCCCTCATGACTGGTCATGACGCCACGCTCGAGGTGAGCGACGACCTGCTGCAGGATGCCATCAACAACCACGGTTTTGTCTGCACGACTGACATCGAGCAAATCCGTGACTGCAATTTCTATGTGGTGGCAGTGCCGACACCCGTGGATGAAGATAACTATCCGGACTTGGCACCGTTGCGTGGTGCCAGCGAGACAGTGGGTAAAGTCATTGCCAAGGGCGACATCGTGGTCTATGAAAGTACGGTTTATCCTGGTGTGACGGAAGATGAGTGTCTGCCCGTGGTCGAGCGTGTCAGCGGACTGAAGTTCAACGAGGACTTCTTTGCCGGCTATTCGCCAGAGCGCATCAACCCCGGCGACAAGGAACATACGGTCGAGAAAATCAAGAAGGTGACGTCAGGTTCTACTCCTGAGATTGCAGACCTCGTGGATCAGGTGTACAACTCCGTACTTATTAATGGTACGCACAAGGCACCGAGCATCAAGGTAGCCGAGGCTTCGAAGATTATTGAGAACTCTCAGCGTGATGTCAACATCGCGTTCATGAACGAGCTGGCCAGGGTGTTCAACGTGATGGGCATTGACACGCACGATGTCATCGAGGCTGCAGCGTCGAAGTGGAACTTCATCAAACTGTCGCCAGGACTCGTGGGCGGTCACTGCATCAGCGTCGACCCCTACTACCTCATCCAGAAGGCTCAGGTCTACGGCGTATGGCCCCGCATCATGATGACCTCACGCCGACTGAACGACACCATGGGTGAATACGTGGCCGGACAAGTCATCAAACTGATGAACCTCAAAGGCGTGCTCGTGAAGGATGCCAAAATACTGATTCTCGGCATTACCTTTAAGGAGAACTGCCCTGATATCCGCAATACGAAGGTGGTGGACATCTACAGTGCTTTGCGTGAATATACCTCGAACATCACTGTCTATGATCCCTGGGCTAATGTCGAGCATGTGATGAAGGAATACAACACGCCCATCGTGAACAAGCTGCCCGACGAAAAATATGATACAATCATCCTTGCCGTGGCCCACAAAGAGTTCCTCAGCCTCGACATCAAGTCGATGCTCAACGAGAAAAGTGTGGTCTACGACGTAAAAGGCATCCTGCCGCGTGACCTCATTGACGGACGGTTGTAATTTTTTAGCAAAAAAATCAGTCAAAAATGCCCCCAAAAATTGGCTCGAGCCAAAACCCCATTTAGCTCGAGCCAAAACCTTTTTTGGCTCGAGCCAACTCCCAAATTAGCTCTAAGGGAAGGATAAAGTGCTTACCTCTAAGTTGAAAAAATGAATTATAATCTGGCGCAATCTCGCATAAAAATTGAGATTGCGCCAGTTCATAGTGTTATTATTTGGCGCAATCTCATATTTTTATTAACAGCAGACGATCTGTTCAAAAAAATGTAAAAAACGAGCTACGTTACCGTAACTCGTCAACTCTATTCGTAGCGGGAGCCGGGATTGAACCGGCGACCTCATGATTATGAATCATGCGCTCTAACCAGCTGAGCTATCCCGCCATGTTTTTCGTTTTTGCGGGTGCAAAGGTAGCACTATTTTTTGAATTAACAAAATTTCCATGAGAAATATTTTCATTTTCGAGAAAAAAGTTGTAATTTTGCCCCTAAATAACAATACTACCTGGGTAAATATGAATATAAAGAAGCAAAAACTCTGCTTAGAGTACCCATTAGCAACGAAGTCCCCCAACATTGTCTGGGAACAGATCAGCACGATTCACGGACTGGAAAGATGGCTTGCCGACCATATAGAGGAAACCGGCGAAAACATCCTGTCGCTCACCTGGGGTGAGGTCTGGACAGACCACCACACGCTGGAAGCGAGAATCATTGAATGTCAGAAAAACGACCACATCAGACTACAGTGGCTAAACGAGGATGACCCGGAAGCTTACTGGGAGATGCGCATCGGGCGCAGTGAACTGACCGACGAGTTGTGCCTCTATGTAGCAGACTATGCACTGCCCGAGGACATTGACGACTTGCACGACCTTTGGGACGGCAACATGGAACGGCTTCACCAAGCAAGCGGACTGTAAAAGGGTGAAGAACCGTGAACTGATAATCGGAATATGTTTCGCATTAAGAAATTAGACATTTTCATCGCCAAGCAGTTCCTGCAACTCTTTGCGGGAGCCTTCTTTATATGCCTGTTCGTGCTGATGATGCAGTTCCTGTGGCGCTATGTCAACGAACTGATAGGCAAGGGACTCTCATTGGAAGTCATGGCACAGTTTTTCTGGTACATGGGCCTGATGCTCATGCCCCAGGCGTTCCCCCTGGCCATCCTGCTGTCATCACTGATTGTATTCGGAAACTTGGGCGAGAGCTCGGAGCTGACGGCCATCAAGGCTGCCGGCATATCCCTGCTACAGGCTTTCCGCTCGCTCATCGTACTGGTCATCATGATAGCGGGTATCTCGTTCTACTTCCAGAACGTGGTAGGGCCGGCAGCCAACAAGTCATTCTATCAGCTACTGCTGTCGGTCAAACAGAAGAGTCCGGAACTGGAAATCCCTGAGGGCATCTTCTACGACGGCATCCCCAATGCCAACATCTATGTCCAGAAGAAGGACCTGAGGACGGGTATGCTCTACGGCATCATGATCTACCGCCGTACCAACAGCTACGAGGACCAGGCCATCATCCTGGCCGACTCGGGCATGATGCAGTCGACAGAGGAGAAGAAGCACCTGCTGCTGACACTCTACAGCGGCGAATGGTTTGAGAATATGCAGTCACAGGAGTTAGGCGGCTCGGCCAACGTGCCCTACCGCCGTGAGACGTTTACGGACAAGCGCATCGTACTCGACTTCGACGGCGACTTCAGCCTGGCAGATGAGTCAGGCGTCTCAGCCGATGCCCGCTCCAAGAAGCTGACGACCATCCTTCAGGACCTGGACTCCATCATCATTGTCAACGACTCCATCGGACGGCAGTTCGAGCGGGAGTCGCGCTACAGGACGCTCCGCATGGCCCAGCTCCACAAGAAAGACTCTGTGAAGGCTTACTCCCTGGCGGCCTCAGGCAAGGTCAACCTCGACACGCTGTTCAACCAACTGACATACGAGCAAAAACGGCAGACCGTACAACGGGCGATGGAGAAGGTTCAGCAGGAGGCCTACGACCTGGATATGAAGAGCGAATTCTCGTTCAACATGAACCGTCGCGAACGAATGCACATGATGGAGGCCATCAACCGCTTCACAATAGCCCTGTCATGTATCATCTTCTTCTTCATCGGTGCCCCGTTGGGAGCCATCATCCGCAAGGGCGGTCTCGGCGTGCCGGTCATCATCTCCGTGCTGGTGTTTATCATCTACTACATCTTCGACAACACCGGCTATCGAATGGCCCGTGCCGACGAGTGGGCCGTGTGGTTCGGCAAGTGGATATCGACCATGGCTCTGGCGCCCGTGGCCATTTTCTTCACCTATAAGGCCAACAACGACTCCGTGGTGTTCAACATCGACCTCTACAAAGAACTGCTGCGCCGCATCCTCGGACTCCGTGTGAAGCGCAACATTCACCGCAAGGAGGTCATCATCGAAGACCCGGACTACCTGCTGGATGCAAAGCGACTGGAGGAGGTGAACACACAGATCAGACTATACTCCGAGGAGCACAAGCTGCTGCGACTGCCCAACCCCATCAAGGTGTTCTTCAAGGCCAGCGACGACCACGAGATAGAGCGTATCGACGAGGTGCTGGAGGCCACCATCGAGGACCTGAGCAATACCCGCGACAAGCTGATACTGACGGAGCTGAACCACTACCCCGTACTGATGACCCGTGCCCACACCAGACCGTTCAGCCGCAAGTGGATGAACATCGTCACAGGACTGCTGCTGCCCGTCGGTCTGTTCTTCTACCTGCGTATGTGGCGGTTCCGACTGAGGCTCTATCGAGACCTGCACGACATCCGTCAGGCCAGCAACAGAATTATTCCCAAGGCCACCGAACTGGGAAGCCTATAATAATATATTATAAATAAGGTGTAACAATGGACAAAATCAGACTGAACACGATAGAAGATGCCATCGATGACTTCCGTGAAGGCAAGTTTGTCATCGTGGTCGACGACGAGGACCGTGAGAACGAGGGCGACCTGATATGTGCGGCTGAGAAGATAACGCCGGAGATGGTGAACTTCATGCTGAAATACGCCCGAGGAGTGCTCTGCGCCCCCATCACCATCAGCCGCAGCCGGGAACTGGACCTGCCCCATCAGGTGCAGGAGAACACGTCGGTACTCGGCACACCCTTCACCGTCACCGTCGATAAGCTGGAGGGATGCACCACCGGTGTCTCAGCGGCCGACCGTGCTGCCACCATCCAGGCACTGGCCGACCCGGCATCGACGCCACAGACCTTCGGACGTCCAGGCCACATCAACCCCCTCTATGCTCAGGACAATGGTGTACTGCGCCGCAGTGGACATACGGAGGCCGCCGTCGATCTGTGCAAGCTGGCTGGACTGTACCCTGCCGGAGCGCTGATGGAAATCATGAACGACGACGGCACGATGGCCCGTCTGCCCGAACTGCAGGTATTTGCCCAACAGCACGACCTGAAAATCATCACCATCAAGGACCTGATAGCCTACCGACTGCGCAAGGAGTCGCTCATCGAGGTGGGTAATCAGGCAGACATGCCCACCAAGTACGGACACTTCAAACTGATACCCTTCCGCCAGAAGAGCAACGGACTGGAGCACATGGCCCTCATCAAAGGAGAGTGGGCTGAAGACGAACCGGTACTGGTACGCGTCCACTCCAGTTGTGCCACGGGCGACATCTTAGGCTCCATGCGCTGCGACTGCGGCGAACAACTGCACAAGTCGCTCGAGATGATTGAGCGTGAAGGCAAGGGGGTCGTCATCTACATGCAACAGGAGGGACGGGGCATCGGACTCATGAACAAGATAGCGGCCTACAAGCTGCAGGAGGAAGGACTGGACACGGTCGAAGCCAACGTCCACCTGGGTTTCAAGCCCGACGAACGCGACTATGGCTGCGGAGCCCAGATGCTGCGTCACCTCGGCATCCACAAGATGCGGCTCATGACCAACAACCCTACAAAGCGCGTCGGACTGGAGGCCTACGGACTGGAAATCGTCGAGAACGTTCCCATCGAAATCACCCCCAACCAGTACGACTACCGCTACCTGAAAACCAAGCAGGAACGCATGGGTCACACGCTACATCTTCAATGAGAAATAAAAAAATGACGCTATTTTTCGTTTATAACGAATAAAATGCGTAATTTTGCACGGAATTTTAGACAACAACATACAATGACACAATTATCCAAGCGCCTGCAAAGGCTTGCACCATCGGCCACACTGGCCATGTCGCAGAAGAGTTCTGAGATGAAGGCTCAGGGCATTGACGTGATTAACATGAGCGTCGGAGAACCCGACTTCAACACGCCCGACCACATCAAACAGGCCGCCAAACTGGCCATCGACGAGAACTATTCACGCTATTCACCGGTTCCCGGCTATCCCAACCTACGCCAGGCCATAGCCCGCAAGCTGGAACGCGAGAACCAGCTGCACTACCAGCCCAGTGAAATCTTAGTGTCGAACGGTGCCAAGCAGAGCGTCACCAATACCATCATGTCGCTGGTGGACGACGGCGAGGAGGTCATCATCCCCGCCCCCTACTGGGTCAGTTATCCCCAGATGGTCAAGCTGGCCGGCGGCACTCCCGTCATCGTCGAGGCTACCTTCGAACAGAACTTCAAGATGACCGCAGCACAACTGGAGGCGGCCATCACCCCGAAGACCCGCATGGTCATCCTCTGCTCACCCAGCAATCCTACTGGTTCGGTCTATAACAAGGAGGAACTGCAGTCGCTGGCCGAGGTCATCCTGCGCCATGAGGACCTCTACGTGCTGGCTGATGAGATCTACGAGCATATCAACTACGTCGGCCACCATGAGTCCATCGCCCAGTTCCCCGGCATGAAGGAGCGCGCCATCATCGTCAACGGCGTCAGCAAGGCCTATGCCATGACTGGCTGGCGCATCGGCTACATCGCCGCCCCCGAGTGGATTGTCAAGGGCTGCAACAAACTGCAGGGACAGTACACCAGCGGTCCTTGCTCCGTCAGCCAGATGGCAGCTCTGGCCGCCTATACCGACAGTCAGCAGTGCGTGGAGGACATGCGTCTGGCCTTTGAGCGCCGCCGCGACCTCATCGTGAAACTGGCCAAGGACATCCCCGGTCTTGAGGTCAACGTCCCTGAGGGAGCCTTCTACCTCTTCCCCAAGTGTTCAAGTTTCTACGGCAAGACAGCGCCTGACGGAAAGACCATCGGGAACAGCACCGACCTGGCCATGTACCTGCTCGAAGAAGGCCATGTAGCCACCGTCGGAGGCGACGCTTTTGGCGACCCTGACTGCTTCCGAATGAGTTATGCAACAAGTGATGAAAACATCGTCGAAGCCCTGCGTCGAATCAAGGAAGTGTTGAGCAAACTGCAATAGTTTCACTTTTTATGAGTTAAAAGATATTAATTAGGCGAGAATGACGCTATAAATTATTATCTTTGCGGGGTGATTAACTTTATATCGGATATTTACAACTTAAATTATTTAATAACTAAAAATTAAATCAAATTATGGCAACAACAACGAAGGCTGCAGCCCCGGCCAAAAAATCATCGGGCTTCAAAGGCGTAAAGGATGCATGGATCATTCTGGTAATCTGCTGTATCATCGCTTATTGTTTCTATTTCTTTGTGCTCGGTGACCCCAGCCACTTCCAGGGCGGCGACCGTGAAGGACACCCCGCAGACCTGATGGGTACTGTTTACAAGGGCGGTTTCGTGGTAGGTCTTATCCTCACCCTGCTGCTTTCAGTGATCGTGCTCGGCGTAGAGCGCTTCTTCGCTATCAAGTCGGCTTCTGGTAAGATCAACCTGGCTAAGTTCACGGCTCAGGTGAAGGACGCCATCAAGGCTCAGGACTTTGGCAAGGCTAAGGATCTGTGCGCTAAGATGCAGGGCTCAGTGGCCAACGTGGTGCTGGCTTCTATCAACATGTATGAGACCGTTGAGAAGGACGAGACCCTGAAGAAGTCTCAGAAGATCTCTAAGATTCAGCAGGCTCACGAGGAGGCTACCCAGCTGGAGATGCCTACCCTGACGATGAACCTCCCCATGGTTGCTACCATCGTATCTCTCGGTACCCTGACCGCTCTGTTCGGTACGGTGCTCGGTATGATCGGATCATTCCAGGCTCTGTCTGCCGGTGGTGGTGCTGACTCAATGGCACTGTCTGCAGGTATCTCTGAGGCTCTGGTGAACACGGCCTCTGGTATCTTGACATCATGGGTTGCTACCGTGGTTTACAACTACTTCTCAAACAAGATCGACAAGCTGACGTTCGCTCTCGACGAGGTTGGTTACACTATCGCTGCTACATACGACTCTAACCACCACGAGGCATAATTTGTTTTACCTCTTAATTCCTTAGACGATTATGGGTAAAATAAAAATTGAGAAAAAAGACATCTGGATCGACATGACGCCAATGTCGGACGTGATGACCCTTTTGCTCTGCTTCTTCATGTTGACATCAACATTCCTGACGCCAGAGCCTATCAAGGTCAACACTCCGAGCTCCGTGTCCGAGGTCAAGGTGCCCGAGAATGATGTGCTCAATATCCTGGTATCACCAGAGGGCAACATCTACGTGGGCTCCGAGAACAAGAACACCATGTTGGACATGATGCAGACGGTAACAGACAAGTTCGGCGTGTCGCTGAACGGTGCCCAGCTCAAGCACTTCAAGGAAGATGCGATGATTGGTGCGCCTATGTCGCTGTTCACCGACTACTACAGCCTCGACACTGAAAAGATGGGCGAGGAGATCCAGAAACTGAGCATCCCCCTCGACAGTATCGACGGCGGGAAGAGTGAGTTCCAAGAGTGGGTTACGGCTGCCCGTGAGTCCAACGCCGACATCCGCATAGCCATCAAGGCCGACGCCAAGACGCCCTATGCCGTCATCAAGAAGATGATGTCAGAGCTGCAGGACATGAACGAGAACCGTTACCAGCTGATTACTAACCTCGACACTAAAAAACAGGGGGAGATCTAAGTTATGGCAAAGAAAGCAGCAAGTAAGCAGAAAAAAATGGACACCCGCGTGAACTTCACGCCGATGGTGGACATGATGATGCTTCTGATCACGTTCTTCATGCTCTGTACGACGCTGAGCAAGCCGCAGGCTATGCAGCTGACGATGCCGAGTAATGACGAAAACATGACCAAGGAAGACAAGTCGGTGACGAAGGCTTCGTACACCATCACGCTCTACCTTGGTGGCGATGACAAACTGTACTATGTCGAAGGTCTTCCTGAGTACGAGAATGCTGAGTGCCTGAAGGAGACGACCTGGGGTAAGGACGGCATCCGCAAACTGCTCATCGAGCACGTCACTGAGGATGGCTTCAGCCCCGTGGCCCGTGTCATGATGGCCAAGAAGAAGCTCGACGAGAAGAAGGCCCAGCTGGGTGACAAGATGACCAAGGAGGCATACGACAAAGAACTCTCGGACATCCGTAATGGTAAGACGGACGAGTTCATGGCAGAGTTCGGCGAAAAGGGTATGCAGACGCTGACGGTCATCATCAAGCCCATGGACATCTCTACCTATGACAACATGGTACAGGCTCTTGACGAGATGTTGGTTTGCAGTATTGGTAAGTATGTCATTGATAAGGTGAACGAAGACGATGAGAAGCTTCTCACGTTGAAGGGCATCAAGTATTCTAATGACAAATAAAAGAAAGGAACAAGACTATGGCAAAAATAGATCTTATTGACAACAACTGGACCGACCTCGTATTTGAAGGTAAGAACAAAGAGTACGGCGCATACGTTCTCCGTCGTGACACTGGTAAGCGTAACGTCAAGGCTCTCATCTGGGTGATGATCGGCATAGCCCTCATCTTCGGTATCGCATACGCCAACCTGGCTATCCAGAACGCCATGAAGCAGAACGCGGCCATCGAGACCGACGTCGAGCTGTCAAAGCTGGCACAGAAGAAGGAAGCCAAGGTGGAACGTAAGGAACCCATCAAGGTGGAAGTCGAGCAGAAAGTCGTCGAGAAGGTAAAGAGCTCGGTGAAGTTCACGGCTCCTGAGATTAAGAAGGACGACGAGGTGAAGCCTGAGGACGAGATCAAGTCACAGGACGACCTCTCGAAGACCAACACCGCCATCGGTACCTTCGATGTGAAAGGTAATGATGAGGCAGAGGGTGAAGTGCTGAAGGCTAAGGAAGTCGTGGTCGACGAGAAGCCGAAGGAGGAAGAGACCAAGGTGTTCGACGTGGTTGAACAGATGCCTTCGTTCCCCGGTGGCGACGCCGAACTCATGAAGTTCCTCTCCACCCACATCAAGTATCCGGTAGTAGCTGAGGAGAATGGTATCCAGGGCCGCGTCATCGCAACCTTCGTGGTCGAGCGCGACGGCTCTATCAGTGACGTGAAGGTCATCAAGTCGGTAGACCCGTCTCTCGACAAGGAGGCCATCCGCGTGCTGAAGTCCATGCCGAAGTGGATTCCCGGTAAGCAGAACGGTTCGGCCGTACGTGTGAAGTACACCGTTCCCGTAACCTTCAAATTGCAGTAATGAAAAAGAACGCATTCAACAGACTTGTTGGATTAACATTAACTTTAGGCTTGTTCCTCGCTTGTGGGAACAAGCCTAAATCGCTGCCTTACGACTATGAGGCAGCTGCTGCGGCTTTCGCCTCCGACGAAAGTTTCTACCCCATCCTGGATGAAGAACTGGAGGTCTATCAGGCCCTGCATGCCCAGGGCGAGCTGAAGCCCATCTACACCGACCAGGAAGATGCCATCAACAAACTGATGCACAACGAGGTGTGGTTAGCTTTCACCACCCGCCAGTTCTCACAGCGGGAGTTCGAGAGCCTGAAGTCGCGCTCCTTCATACCACGGGTCATCCCCATTGCCTACGACGGCCTGGCCATCATCGTCAACAATGCCAACCCGGACACCTGTATCTCCATCAAGGACTTCCGCCGCATTCTCAGTGGTGAGGTCACCAAATGGAAAGACATCTATCCCACGTCAAAATTAGGCGAGATTGATGTCGTCTTCGATAACCCCAAGTCGAGCACGGTCACCTTCTGTGTCGATTCCATCCTGGGCGGCACGCCCATCCAGGGCAGCGATAACATCGGTGCCGTGAAGAAGAGTGAGGAGGTTATCGACTGGGTGGAACGTCACGAGAACGCCATCGGAATCATTGGTTCCAACTGGCTCAACGACAAACACGACACCACCAATATCACCTTCAAGAAGAATATTACCGTGATGAAGGTCAGCAGACTGGACAGTGCTAATGCGCACAACAGTTTCCGGCCTTATCAGTATTATATATACAACGGCAACTACCCCCTCATACGCACCATCTATGCTCTGCTCTGTGAGCCGCGCAACGGTGTACCGTCGGGCTTTGCCCACTTCTGTCGTCTGCCTAAGGGCCAGATGATTTTCTTCCGCGCCGGACTGCTCCCCATACAGGCTGGAATGGAAGTTCGCGAAGTGAATGTCACAAGAAAATAAACCTTTTCACAAAAATAACGTCATAACAACAAAACAATATAACGAAAGAACGTCATAACGACAAAAGAAAACAAACATGTCTAACCCTTTTAAAAAAAGAAAGAGTATGAAAACGATTAAATATTTTGTATTGGGCGCCGTGCTGGCAGGTTTCAGCACCAGCGCCATGGCACAGGACGGCACTAAGGCCGACATCGATGCCGTCAAGAAAATCATTAGTAGCAAACCCGCCGACCTGGCTGACCAGATGAAGGCCTTCGAGAAGAAGAACAAGAAGAACGCAGAGAACCTCGTCGGTTTTGCCCGCGCCTTCTACGAGGCCAAGGACACGGCAAATGCCTCCAAGTACGTCGAGCTGGCCCTGAAGGCTAACAAGCAGTATGCTCCGGCCTACATCCTGAAGGGTGACCTCCGCGCACTGGCTGAGGACGGTGGCGGCGCAGCCTCGCTCTACGACCAGGCTATCTACTTCGACCCGAAGAACCCCGAGGGCTATCGTAAATACGCCTCCGTCTATCGTAAGATTGACCCGCGTGGGGCCATTGCCAAGCTCAACGACCTCCGTGCCCAGCTGCCCGACTATCCCGTTGACGCTATCATCGGCCACATCAACTACATCTCCAACAACTTCGACGAGGCTATTGTCGCCTTCGACAAGGTGCCCAAGGACAAGCTCGACAAGATGGACATCATCGAGAGTGCCTTCTCGGCCTACCTCACCCAGAAGTATGACAAGGGTATCGAGATGACGGAGTTCGGTCTGCAGAAGGAGCCGCGTAACTCCACGCTCAACCGCCTGGCCATGTTCTGCAACACGGAGAAGGGTAACTATGACAAGGCCATCGACTACGCTGACCGTCTGTTCAACAAGTCTGACTCGGCCAACATCTCCTACATGGACTATGTCTATTATGGTAACGCCCTCAACGGTCTGAAGCGCCACGACGAGGCAATTGCCATGTACAACAAGGCCCTCGACCAGGAGTTCGACAACAAGGACAAGCGCGCCGGTGTCATCAAGACGCTCTCTGACGCCTATAAGGGAACCAAGGACTACGAGAACGCCATCAAGTACTACGAGAAGTACCTCAACGAGGTCTCCAAGGCATCAGCCAACGACCACGCCGGACTGGGACAGCTCTACGTGCAGCATGCCAACAACATCGAGGACGCTGCCCTGAAGCTGGAGAAGTTCAAGAAGGCTGACGAGGTCTATGCCAGCCTGCTGACCAAGTACACTGACATCGAGGACTATGTGGCCTTCCAGCGTGCACGTATCGGTATGTATATGGACCCCGAGTCCAAGGAAGAGCTGGCTAAGCCCCACTATGAGAAGCTCGTTGAACTGTTAGGCGACAAGGCCGAGCGCGACAACACCGACAACGTCCGCCTGATTGAGGCTTACCGCTACCTCATCTCTTACTACCTGATTACCAAGGACGATAAGAACACGGCCAAGCAGTTTGCTGCCAAGCTCAAGGAGGTTGACCCCGAGAACGAGACGGCTAAGCAGGTGCTGGAACTGAAATAAGAAAAGTAACGAACATGAAGAGGGACTTCCGCTTGGCGGAAGCCCCTTCTTTTTTGGTTGTTGATAAAAACCCTATCAGATGAATTATGCCTGAAGGGAAATAGCCTCTGACGGGCATACAGAAGCGCAAGTACCGCACTCCGTGCAAGCATCAGCGTCAATTACATACTTCTCACCCTCAGAGATAGCCTCTACGGGGCACTCACCTGCACATGTTCCACATGCAATGCAGTCATCACCAATTACGTAAGCCATAATCTAAAATTGTTTTAATAAATTAATAAATACTCAATTATTGTGATGCAAAGGTAAGTAATATTTTCGAAATATACCTAACTTTTGGTATCTTTTTTTGCAATTTATACGACGTCGAAATTATTCCGAACATAATATCAGGCCTCTTTCTGCGTTATATATAATGAATATGAGAAGACTGTTCACCTTATTATATATCGTGGCACTGACACTGACCGTCAGCGCCCAGATACGTAAGCCCCAGAACAAGCCCTACATCGACTTGCGCCCGACGCATTTCGGCATCAGCGTGGGATTCCATATCCAGGACATTGAGATGCAGAACATAGGACAGCAAGTCATCGTGGCCGACGATGGCACAGAGACTATCGAGACCATCGTCTGCGACCAGGACAACTGGAACCCGGGCTTCAGTGTTGGCGTGCTGGCCGACCAGCGACTCACCAAGCACCTGTCGCTGCGCCTGGCTCCGACCATGCACTTCGGTGCCAAACACCTGACTTATCATCACCTGACAAAACAAGACGAGGAAGGACGCATGGAGACCGCCACCCAGGACATGAAGAACACGTACATCGCCTTCCCCATCAACCTGAAGTTCTCGTCCGAGCGGTTCAACAACCACCGTCCCTATATTATCGGGGGCATCAACCCGATGATCAATCTCTCCAGCAAGTCTCAGGATTTCATCCAGCTGAAACGCTACGACACGATGGTGGAGGTCGGCCTTGGCTGCGACTTCTACCTCCCGTTCTTCAAACTCATCCCCGAGCTGAAGTTCAGCTACAGTCTGATGAACTCGTTAGACGGGAAACACGCCGACGAACTGACTGACGGCAGCCATCGTATCTTTACCAACAGTGTGTCGTCAGGTCACGCCAAGATGATTACCCTTACATTCTACTTTGAATAGTATCGTCCCATAACTTCTCATAACTTCTCATAACTACTTTCAACTTGCAAAAGTTGAATCACTTCTTCTCCATATTGAGAATCAGTTTGCCTACAAACGCCCCGTGTTTTCCGTTCTGATCTACGGGAATCAGCTTCCCCGTCTTGTCAGGAGCATACTCTAAGGTCGGCATATAGGTATGGGTATGTCCACCCAGCACCAAGTCGCAACCCTCTATCTGACGAATCATCTCCTCGTCGGGATAGGTGGATTCCTTCCAGCCTAAGTGACTGATACAGATGACGAGGTCGCACTTCTCCTGCCGGCGCAGGATATCAATATACTTCTGGGCACACTCGGCGGGATCCAGGAACTCCAGCGGCTCGTAGTTCTTCTTCGCCACCAGTCCCTTCATCTTCGGACAGACGGCAAACACACCAATCTTCACGCCCTTCCGCTTCAGGGTGATATAGGGTTTCACGATGTCCTTCAGCTCCGTTCCCGTGAAGTCGTAGTTCGAACAGACGATGGGGAAGTTCGCCTTGCTGAAGATCCTCACCATGTTGTCCAGTCCGAAGTCGAACTCATGATTGCCGATGGTGGCGGCATCATAGCCCATCTGGTTCATCAGCTCCACCTCCACGTCCCCTTTGAACATGGTGTAGTAGCTGGAACCTTGCGAAAAGTCACCACTGTCAAACAACAGCAGGTCAGGCGCCTTCTGCCGTTCTTCCTTGACCAAGGCGACGCGGCGCAGGTATCCCCCGCGGCCGGCAATGGCTGTATCCGACAGGGCCTCCTTCAGGGGGAAAATACACGAGTGCGTATCGTTTGTATGCAGCACCACCAACTCCTTCTCCTTCTTGGCATCGACCGACAACGTCGTCAATAAAGCCATTAACATAATAAGGCATCTCCGTCTCATCTCAATTATATCTTAACCCTTAACCATTCACCATGAACCATTAACCCTTCACCATTCACCATTAACCATGAACCATTAACCATGAACCCTTCACCATTCACCATTAACCACAATCCTTCCTTCCACTTTCGCATCCACCACTTCCCCCTTGGCCGCCTTCTCCTTGAAGTAGTCCATGATGATGAAGCGGGTGTTGTTCTTCTTTTCCTGGGGCGACTTCACGTCATGTCCCTCATTCAGCGCACTCAGCCCGTCGTTACCGCCCAACAGGTAGTCGATGGTGGCAATGCGGTAGTCCGCCTTCGGGTCTATCTTCTTGCCGTTCAGGCGGGCCGACAGTAACTCTCCGTCACGGCTGATGACCAGTTGACAACCGCTACTGACGCCCTCCCCGCCCCTCTTGGCTATCTGGCGGAACAGCTTCATCAGCGTCTCTCCCGTCAGGGTGGTGAAGGCTATCTTATTCTCAAACGGGGCTACATCGAGCACGTCACCGTAGGTCACATTCCCCTTGGTCAGGTCAGCCCGGATACCACCCATGTTGTAGATACCCAACGCCGGCTGCTCGTCATAGTACTTGCTTGCCCATACCATCACGTCCGACAGCAGGTTCGACAGGTCACTTTCCGGTCGCTCGGCGTGCATGTTGTGGGCCACCTGTCCCATGACAGGCCCCATCATCGAGTCCACCTGATGTTTGTAGGGAGCCAGATATTGGGCTGCCGCCTCGTCGGGCTGACGGTCATACCGGGTGTCAACGACAATCCTCGTACGCTCCACTCCCGCCAACTGGTAGTGCGAGCGGCACGACGACAGCAGCAGAATCCCTAAACAGGTGTAAATCAATATCCTTTTATTCATAGTTTTAAGTTTCGCATTCGCGTCTTTAACTCCTTTAACTCCTTTAACTCCATCACTCACGAAAGTTGAGTATTTAGGTTTTATGCTGCAAAATTACCAAAAAAACAATAAAAAAACAAGCCTTTCAATAAAATTTTTCACTTTTCACTTTTCACTTTTCACTTTTTTTTCGTACCTCTGAACTGCGTTCTAAGGTACTCTCGTTCGAAAAAACAAAAAAAAACGCTCTTTTTTTTGGTTTTTTGCTCACTTATTCGTACCTTTGCACCCGCTTTTCGGCGTAATCGCTGGCAGGAAGTCACGAGTGGCCTGTTATGTTGCGTTGGAACGATACAGCAAAATCAAAAAATAAAGAATTAAAAAATGGATTTAATCAAAGTTGCTGAAGAAGCATTTGCAACCGGCAAGAAGTTCCCGGAGTTCAAGGCCGGTGACACTATCACTGTCGCTTACAAAATTATCGAGGGTTCAAAGGAGCGTATCCAGCTCTACCGTGGCGTGGTCATCAAGATCTGCGGCCATGGCGACAAGAAGCGTTTCACCGTCCGCAAGATGTCGGGCACCGTGGGTGTAGAGCGTATCTTCCCCATTGAGTCGCCGAACATCGACTCTATTGAGGTGAACAAGGTTGGTAAGGTACGTCGCGCTAAGCTCTACTATCTGCGCAAGCTCACTGGTAAGGCTGCCCGCATCAAGGAGAAGCGTCGTCCCGTCGCTGCCGAGTAATCAATCGACACATAAAAAGGCTCAATCCCCACGGGTTGAGTCTTTTTTATTTTGTATTTTGCTGCATATCTACAAAATTTTTCGTAACTTTGCAGCCGAAACGAAATAATTCACACGATAATGAAAGAATTAGCACTAAAGTACGGATGCAATCCGAACCAGAAGCCTTCACGCATCTTCATGCAGGAGGGTGAGTTGCCCATCGAAGTCATTAACGGCCGCCCCGGCTACATCAACTTCCTCGATGCCTTCAATGCCTGGCAGTTGGTCAGGGAACTGAAGGAGGCTACGGGTCTGCCCGCCGCCGCCTCGTTCAAGCACGTCAGTCCTGCCGGTGCCGCCGTGGGACTGCCCCTGACGGATACACTGAAGAAGATCTACTTCGTCGACGACATTCCCGGCCTCAACGACTCCCCCATTGCCTGTGCCTATGCCCGTGCCCGCGGTGCCGACCGTATGTCGTCCTACGGCGACTTCGTGGCCCTCTCCGACACCTGCGATGCCACCACGGCCCTGCTGCTGAAGCGCGAGGTGAGCGACGGCGTCATTGCCCCCGACTACACCCCCGAGGCTATCGAGATCCTGAAGGACAAGCGTAAGGGTACCTATAATGTCATCAAGATGGACCCCACCTACCGTCCTGCTCCCGTAGAGACCAAGCAGTGCTTCGGCATCACCTTCGAACAGGGCCGCAATGAGATCCGTCTCGACGACCCCGCCCTCTTCGAGAACATCCCCACGCAGAACAAGACCTTTACTGCTGATGCCCGCCGCGACCTCATCATCGCCCTCATCACACTGAAATACACCCAGTCCAACTCCGTCTGCTATGTCAAGGATGGCCAGGCCATCGGCATCGGTGCCGGTCAACAGAGCCGCATCCACTGCACCCGCCTCGCCGGCAACAAGGCCGACATCTGGTGGCTGCGCCAGCACCCGAAGGTGATGGCCCTGCCCTTCAAGGAGGGCATCCGTCGTGCCGACCGCGACAACACCATTGATGTCTATATCTCCGAGGATGAGCACGATGACGTGCTGCGCGATGGGGCCTGGCAGCAGTTCTTCACCGAGCAGCCCGCCGTACTGACCCTGGAAGAGAAGCGCTCCTGGATAGCCCAGAACACCGGCGTAGCCCTCGGCTCCGACGCCTTCTTCCCCTTCGGCGACAATATCGAGCGAGCCCACAAGAGTGGGGTCCAGTACATCGCCCAGGCTGGTGGCTCCGTCCGCGACGACCATGTCATCATGACCTGCGATAAGTACAATATCGCCATGACGTTCACCGGCGTACGCCTATTCCACCACTAAACGCTACGCTAGTGAAAAGTGAAACGCTACGCTAGTGAAAAGTGAAACGCTACGCTAGTGAAAAGTGAAAAGTGATAACTCCTTAACTCCTTCGCTCGAGCTTGCTCGCTTCGCTTGCGAAGAACTCCTTAACTCCTTAACTCCTTAACTCCTTAACTCCTTAACTCCTTAACTCCT
>CALDLA010000123.1 GCA_937898415.1 uncultured Prevotellaceae bacterium
TGGGTGTCGTAGTCGTGGGTGTCGGTGCTCACGGTGACATCCTGGAACACGGGGTCCTGGGTGTACTGGCCCTCGGTGCCGCCGTCCCACTTCACGATGTAGGGCACGCCGGCTGCTATGGCCGTGGTTGCGGCGTCGAAGTTGAGCGTGAGGGTGGTGCCGGTGACGTAGGCCTCGCTGAGCTGGCGCACGGTGGCGCCGTTCAGCGGACAGCCGTCGGCCTCGATGTCGGCGATGGCGAAGGGCAGGACGAGCGTGTTCCACGCGCCGTCCTTGTAGAGGGTGCGGCCGTAGAGGATGACGTTGCGCGTCTCTCTGTCGTTGGCGATGATGTCGGCGGAGTTGTCGGCGGCGTCGTCAAGGGCGAGGACGTCGGTCAAGGGTCGCAGGGTCTTGCCTGCAAGTTCGTCGTAGTTGACCCTGTCGCCGCTGTATTCGTTGCCGTCCTCGTCGTAGAGCGTCTGGCCGTAGGCGATGTTCACGGTTTTGCCGTCGTCAGAGCAGTAGCTGCTGGCCTTGATGAAGTCGGAGGCGTTGGTACAGCCGAGGGTGATGTCCCCGCCGGCAAAGATGCCGTCGCTGTTGCTGGTGGCGGTGACCTGGCCGCCGGTGATGGTGACGCTGCCGTTGGCATTGATGCCATCGCTGTTGGTGCCGGTGGCGTTGACGGTGCCGCCAGTGATTGTGACGCTGCTGTAGGCATTGATGCCGGCGCTGTTGGTGCCGGTGGCGTTGACGGTGCCGCCGCAGATGACGACACTGCCATAGTCGATGCCGCTGTTGGTGGCGGTGATGTCGAGGGTGCCGGTGCCGAGGGTCTGTCCGTAGATGGTCAGGGTGCCTTTGATTCCATAGATGCCTTCGAAATTGCTGGTCACGGTCATGGTCTTGCCGTCGGCGAGGATGATGTGTACGTTGCCGTAGCAGTCAATCGTGCCGCTGTAGCTGATGTCGGCGCCGACGAAGTACCACGTCTCCTGTCCGGCCTGGCCGATTTCAGTCTCCGTGCCGTCGAGGGCGATGGCGCTGGCGGGAGCGGGGCGTCCGTCCTGTCCGTCGCAGAGGATGCCGTCTTCGTTGATGTAGCTGATGGGGACGGCCTCGCCGGTGCTGCGCAGGGCGCCGGGGGTGAAGCTGACGGTGACGTCGGCGTCGGACATGATTAGCGTAGAGCCGCTGAGCGTTGCGCCGCCCGTGGCGCTGTAGTCGCCGTTCTTGTAGCCGAGAGGCGCGTCGGCGGCGCTGTTCGAGAGCGTGAGGCTGACTTCATCATCGCTGCCGGCGTAGAGTACATTATTATTATATAGGAGTCCGGCGATGAAGGGGCCGCTGTCGCCGCTGGCGCCGGATGCCTTGTAGGCGGTGATGCCGCTGACGCTGTACTCCGTGGCCACTCCGTCGTGGCCGAGGTTGACGCCCTCGCCGGCCGCGATGCTGCGGCGCTGCTTGCCCTGGCCGGTGAATGAGGAGCCGTCGTTGAAGTCGCTGGTGTAGTAGCTGTTGGTGATGTCGCTGGCGATGCCGTTGCGCACGAAGGTGGCGCTCTCCGTCGTGCTTACCCACATCTCGTCCACTTCAAGTGCGGCGGGGGCGTAGAGCGAGTTCTTGACTTTGATGACGGCCTCGGTGTTGTTGGAGCGCCAGCCTACGAAGCCGCCGCAGCGGGTGGTGGCGGTGCTGCCGGTTGTGAGCAGCTTGCCGTCGAAGAGGCAGCCCTCGAAGGTGATGTCGCCCGCGTTGTGGTTCTGGGCCACGAATCCGCCGTGGGTGCCGTCGCCGTTGCCGCTGCTGAAGCTGCTCTTGATGGTGACGCTGCTGCGGCAGTTGCGGATGGTGACGTTGCCGTACTGGTGGGCGATGAGTCCGGCGGCGAACTTGGCCGAGGTCTCGATGGTGCCGCAGACGCGGAGGTTCTCAATCACGCAGCCGTCCTCCACGTAGCGGAAGGGCGCGGCATCGTTTTCGGCGGTGTTGTAGTTGAAGGTCAGTGTGTGGCCCCCGCCGTCGAACGTGCCGCAGAAGTCGTGGTGGTCCGAGCCCGCCATGCGGCTGACGGTGATGTCGTCGGCGAGCTTCACCGTCTTGCCGATGAAGCGGTTGTAGGTGTCGAGGTCCTGCAGGGCGTCGCAGAACACGCCCCAGCCCGCGGCACTCTTGATGGTGTACGTGTTGCCGTCGGAGCTGACGGCGAAGTCGTCGGGGTCGGGCGTCCAAGTGGCCGAGACGCTGACGTCCTCGGCGGGCATGGTGAACGAGCCGTTGCTGATGGTCTGGGAGGGCGAGGCCGTATAGTCGGCGATATAGCCCTCGCGGTTGCTGCCGAGGGCGACGGTGGCGCCGCTGGCGTATGCGTAGTAGTCTGTCCCGTCGATGGTGAACGTCGGGGTGCCGCTGCCGATGGTGACATTGGCGTCGTCAGAGGTGACAAGATAGTGGTCGAGGGGGCACAGCTTCCTGCCGTCGATGATGCGTCTATCCACCGTTCCCGGGCCGACGATGGCCGTGGCGGTGGTGCCGTTGTAGGCTACGAAGCGCTTCCCGGTGGCAATGGTCACGGGGCCGTTGTAGAATTCGACGTCGATATAGTCGGTGGCAGAAGTCCAGCCCAGCGTGATGGCGTTTGCTTCAATGCCTGTCGAGGTGATCGAGCCGCCGCTGATGGTGACATTGTTCTTGGCATGTAATCCATAAAAGTTGCCGCTCAGCGTGACGGCGCAGCCTGTCTGCGTGTAGTTGTCAACATATATGGCTCTATTGCTCGCCGAGACAGCGAGCGTGCCCTCGCCGCTGACGGTGAGCGCGGAGCCTGAAATGCCATACTCGTCGGTGAGCACGGAGCCATAAATGCCATACTGGTCGGAAGTATTGACGGTGAGCGTCTTGCCGGTGGCAATGGTGATGTGGGTGTCGCCGAGGAGATTCACGGTGTGGTCGAGGTCAAGGTCGCTCTCCACCTTGTACCATCCGCCTGCCAGGCGGCTCAAATCATCGTCCTCCGTCAGCTCCACGGCCGACGCCTCGTCATCTCCGCCCGCCAGGGCTTTATCGAAGACGATGTACACGGTGATGACAGGTAACGAATTAGAATTGTCGTAAGGATAATCATTAATTACGAAAGACCAATGGTTACCTTCATCATTACTCAGGACTCCACTCTTAATAAGAGTAGATGTTTTATTGTAATAGTACTTGAACAACTGATAGGTGGCGCTCGACACGACATAGCCTTCATCGGGCAAGAGGGCCATTTCGAACATAGCATTACTCGTCAGATCACGATCAACCAGAATGGTCTGAACGTTCGTGAAGGAGCCATCACCGAACTCGACCGTGCCCTTGCCGCTGATGTCGAACGTGACGTTGCACGGGGGTTGCGCCCCCGCCGTCTGCGCTCCTGCGAAGGCCATGATTACTGTGAGCAGCATCGCGGCCGCCCGGGAAATGAATCTGTTTGTTTGATGTTGTTTCATATACTTCGATATTTTTAATGTTCTCGGATTTCGGCTGCAAGGCTGCGATTAAGCGAGGGCCATCAAGCTTGCTTGAATGGCCGAACCGATGGAGCAGTGAGCGCCATCAAGCTCGCTTGAATGGCCGAGTCGTGACAGAGGTCGGCATAGCCAACGTGAGCAGGCTCGCACGCTTTTCGCGTGCAAAATTACGAAAAATCCGCGAAACGTCGGTGCGTTTCGCGGATTTTTTTCGTTGGGGGTGGGGGGGAATCACGGGAATCACGGGGTCGGTTCTACTGATCATTCGCCAGCTCTCAAGACTGACAGGTGTTTCTTTTGGAGTCATTCAGAAACTTCAAAAATGATCAGGAGAACCGACCCCATGATTCACTCCAAGCTTTTTCAGATTAAAGTGTTGACAGCCTGTCGCCAGCCGAACACGTAT
>CALDLA010000124.1 GCA_937898415.1 uncultured Prevotellaceae bacterium
AGCCCAATGTCATCAGCGAAGAGGGTTGATAGTACAAACGGTATTAGAACTAGCAGCTAAACGATTAATAGCCGAGCATAGCTGCTGGCGTTATTCCCAAGGTAACACAAAGCAAACGGGCTATTTTCAGCGTAGGCTCAGCCCTGCCAGAAACATAGTCGCTTATTCTGGAAGGACTGACTCCAATCTCTGTAGCCAACTGCTTCTGGCTCATCTTTTTCTCGTCCAACGAGAGCTGTATCAACTGGGCTACAGTAGGTTTGCCTATAGGATAGTGCTCTTTCTCATAGTCAATAACAACATCAGACATCATTGTCAACTCCACTGCATTACGGTCGTTGGCAGGCGTGTTGTCATCCACCATCGGCAACAATTCCTCAATCCGTGCCAATGCGAATTCATATTGTTCTTTCGTAATCTTTGCCATATCTGTACCTCCTATATTATATCGTTGAAACATCTATCTTATCATATTCACTATGAGTACCCACAAATCGGATGAAAACATGTCCGATTGTGAACTTTACGACCACAACAAGCCGATATTTGTTGCCTCTAATATCAAAGACATAATGCTGATTTCCAACGTAGTCTGTTGTGGGAAAGTCTGCCTTTATATCCGACAGGTTCTTCCACTCTGCCTTTTCTGCGATGTTATACCATCGTTCAAGTGCAGCCTGAGCGTCTCCATGTCCTTCTGAATTATAGAACTCAACTAATCGTCTATGTGATACTATCCTCATATTGGGTGCAAATTTATGAAATAATTTTGAAATTCAAAAGAATATCGCAAAAATTTTCTGTATTTTAGGATTTTTCTTTCGGTTTCCTAGAATCACCGGGACAGGTTTTTGATTCTATCTGCAATAAATGACAGGAGAGACGGAAGGACATTGTCCGTAGTGTGATGCTGGAGCTGGACGCCGGCCTTCGCCAATTATCGCGTGTTAGTGGCCTTCCCTACTCAATCGTCTATAAGCTAAAGAAGTCATGATGGAATCAAAAAACCCATGATTTTCTCACTTTTCACTAGCGAAGCGTAAATCCTCTCATCTCTCCCATAATCGCTGGGATTGCCTTTGTACAAAGGGATTTCGGCATGGGAGAGATGAAGGGGGGGATGGAAATGGCAAGATCCCTTTGTTTAAAGGGCTTGTCGCCATCCGACGGGAGAGATGAACACATTTCCGATAATACTCCGTCGTTATCTGTCAATAATGCGCGCTTAATTCTCAATAAGGCAGCCTTATTTGCGCTAGATGTTCCCTTACTGGGAACTATTAATTCCCACCTTGGGAACAATATATTCCCAGCCTGGGAAAAAATCAACTGTACAGGTCGAATCTTTTCTCCGTTTTTCAGAATCAGAATCTGTCCCCATGATTTCCGAAAAAACGGCACCCGAGAACAATTCCGGGTGCCGTCATTCGTTGTTAACCTGCTAATCCCGTATGGGAATGAGCCGGGCCTCGGCGATGCGCACGATTCTGTTATATTTTCCAGTCCTAAGTTGAGCGTTAGTAGCTCTCGTTTCGTATTGCAAACGAAGCGGCATAGCTATGGTTCTGAAGTCGTCAACTTCGATTGTCGTCACCTCAGTGGCGGGAATATCTGATTGTTGTATAACTGTCGTATAGATACCACCTGACTTGTCCTCTACCCTGATCCGGGTAGGCAGGAAGTAACTAGCCGTAGAGTCCGTATTAGCAATCTCCGTTTCCGGGGCAAAGCTCACCTGTAGTTTGTAGTGTACACCTGGAACCACCTCGTCACTACCATAAGTCATAGAAGGATTAGCCGTAGAGAATACTGGTTCGAAACGTATGTATTTACCACCCGGCACACCCCATTTTGTATCTACATTGTCTATGCGGTCTGCTGTAGCGATTGCTATGGAATCACCAGAAGAATCACGTGTTTTACTAACTTCAACCAATCCGTCAAAAGCATCGATGACGATTTCGCGCTGCGCCATCCATGTGTAGAACTCACCGGGGATGCGGTTCAGTCGATAGCCCGTACCGTCGTCGAACTCGGTAGTGGTGATGTCAGCTGAAATGTCAATTTGCTTGCCTTCATCGCTGGCCCGCCACATATTCCACAGCTTTTCCATCTGTCCCCAAGTGGGCTTTTGTACGGCCAGCGTATCCTTGCCGCTGATAATGGTGTCAGGGAAGTGGGTGCCAAAAGCAGCTATTGCCTCCTCCGAACCTCTGACATAGGTATAATAGCCGAAGTCGGTCATCACACGGGGAACACGGAAACTCTGCTCCGGACTGTAGAACACTACCGTTTTCGTCTTGCCTTGCTCCTCGACCTGTCCTTCGGCAAAGATGCGGTAGTAATAGGTCTGTCCAGGCTCCAAGGTAGTGGTTATCAGATTGTTCAGACTGTCAGCTATCGCGAACTGGATATATGAACCGTTTGTTCCCCTGACGGTCATCGGCAACTTTCTGTCTATTCTCGGGCCAATCACCATGTAATGACAGGAGGGATATCGTTCTGACAAATACCACGGATACGGACGATTGATATCATCATACACCTGAACATCCTCGGCATAGACCTTCTGTTCACAATTATCTACGGTGAGATCGCTCTTCGTGCCGAAGCACACCCCATGACGGGCCCCAAAGTTCGTAGGCACACCGTCTTCCCAGAACAAACCTACGAGATACTGTCCAAGGGAATTCTGCCATACTTGGTTGACGTTCCATGTTGCCGTATAGCCATTGCCGTGTGTCGAAGTATAGTCGGATAGGTATGTTTCGACGGGCGCATACTCATAGAAATTGATGCTTGTTGTCTCCTTCATACCGTTGGTATAGCGGCGGGTGGTGCCGTCCTTCATGTGCAGGATGGTTACGTCCTGTGCCATAGCGGCGGCCATGCAGCCCATGAGGGCTACGGCCAAAAGTATATTTCTCTTTTTCATGTCTTTTCTTCTCTTTATAGTTATTCTTCAGGAATGTCAGGATTGTCGTAGACAGCCTTGGGAACGAATTCGAAATAGTCGAGCATCAGTTCCTCATTATTGCCTTGCAAATACTCTATCTGCAGATAGTTGTCGCTCTTCCCGTCGCTAACGATTCGCCCTAACGGGTATCTCACACATTGACTGATTGAGTAGAAACTGGTTTGCTGTCCTAATGAAGTAAAGGTCATACATTCACGCGGCCCTTTCATCACCTTAGGTTGCGAAGTCTCCAGATAGTCTTTTATTGCCTGCTGGAAGCGCTCGTCCCAATCTACGTCCTCACCCGTAGTCTCATCATAGCCGCAGAAATAGGGGGTGCCAATGTGCATACGACGTATTTGATTCTCGTCATACAGATTAATGTTGGTAACCATTTGTTCTCCAGTCTTGACGTCTGTAACCAGATACCCGCCATTTTCGCGCTTCGTCAACACGAAAACGTTCTTGGACAGATAGTCAATGATTTCATTCCGTAAGGGGTTTTCTGACAGCAGCAAGTCGGCACCATAATAGTATCTGCTCATTCTCAATGTATCGATGGTCACCTGCCCATTTAGATAGATTCTCACGTCAGAGCGGGTTTCCACAGTACAGAATCCCATTCTCACCTCCCATTCACCCTTGGGCAGCGGCGGCAGTTTGATGGTGATGGTACCGAAGTTACCAAATACATTCATTTCGTCACCCTGCCACGACCAGAAGGTGGAGTGCGCCCTACGAGCAATCATTCCCGGATGATCAAGGTTGTCGCCCTTGATGTTCTCCATGCAGTCCCACTTGTAGATGTAGTTGCGTCCATTCTTGGGAAATTCACTATCATCGGCAACGGTATTATCATCATCTACCGTATAGTTGCCTCTCAGTTCCCAGGCATTGTTCATGATTTCGCGCGACATCGTCTTGAGATCCACGCGCCATAACTCGCTACCCAGCACGTCATTACGAGTCGTCTGGTCGTAGGCCAACAGACGGTCAATATGGAAGTAGTAGCCGTTGAAGGCTATATGCGTAAACGGGTCGTTAATATAGGTATCGTCGTAGGCCACCACCTTAGCTCCGCGCACCTGCTTGCCATACTTGTCGGGGCCGTTCTTCAGTCCCCTGCGGTTCAGGTAGACGCCCTTGTCTTTGCCCGCCATCGGGTAGCTGCACTTTATCGAGGCTTCCGGCATCAGCGTGCTATACCATACGGCGACGTCGGTCATGTTGGTGTCAACAAACTTATCCGTCATCTTGCCGTCGTAGTAGGTCAGATACCAATAGCTGCTACCGTGGCGCAGGATATGGTAGGCCACGAATCGGTTCAGCGAGTTGCGGCGGTCGGTGGGGTCGCTGATGCCTGCATCCTCAGGGAATGCCTCGTCATAAACCTGCTTGGCGTAGGCCTTCAGCTGCTCGATGTTGGTGATGCCGTTGGCCGCATAGACGTCATCGGTCTCAGCAAACACGGTGAAGTTCCTATAGCGGTTGGCATTATACCACGCTATTTCGTTCCATGTATGCGATCTGTAACGATAAGTCCGCGGATAAGGCGCCTTGTAGTCGTCATAATTATAGATACGCAAGGTGTCGGCCAAACCGGTGAGCCGCAGCGCCTGGCTGAAGAGTGTTGTCTTGGCATCGGCTGCAAGGGCACCAGCCAGCAGACCGTTCTCAAACCGTGCATCCTCTTCGTAGGTAATTTTCTCAACGTCAGTAGCCAGCACGGGCATCTCGCCGTTGACAATGATGTATTGCTGGGCTGTAGCCGTCGTGCAAAGCGCAGCTACAGCTATGGAGAGTAACAATTTCTTCATGGCTTCATCAGTTTAAAGGTAAAACGCTGGTTCACACTCACCATATAGACACCGCGCCGCTGCTGGCTCAGGTCTACTACAGCCTCGCCGTCGTGGCGGCTGATGGGGGTGCTGATGCTCTTGCCGTCGAGGGCGAACACCTGTACGAGGTCATCTTTCTGTAGTCCGCTGACGCGCACCACATCCTTACGGGTTAGATTGAACTGAATATGCTCATCGCCTTCGACCAGCGCAATGCCGTTGGGCTGCGGCTCTTCGGTGCCCACCGTCAGGTAGTCCACCTCGTCGCGATCAAAGTGGATGAAGGTATGATCACTCAGGCTCACTTCCATCACGCCGTTACCAAACGTGACGATTGGTTTCTGAACTGGCAGCACGAACCGCATGCACTTTCCGTCCTTCGTCATGATGAACAGCGAACCTTGGTCATCCGCCCATGCACCAGCTGTCATCGTCCACAATAGCAGTAGTACTAAGAAGGTCTTCGCCTTCCGCGTTGGTAGAGTAATTCTTTTCATAGTCTTTTATTGAATCTATAATACTTCAGATTATGGCTGCAAATATATAAAATAATTTTTAATCAGTGAACACTAATTAGTTATTTCGTGTGCAAAAATAGAAAAAAGAACGCGAACTGCATAGCAATTCACGTTCTTTTTTGGTTGGACGACTCGGATTCGAACCGGGAATGACAGAACCAAAACCTGTAGTGTTAC
>CALDLA010000125.1 GCA_937898415.1 uncultured Prevotellaceae bacterium
GACGGGCTTATGACCAGTGTTAATATTTTAAGATTATATTTACCGAACTATTGTTTATTCTTATCATCCCAAATATAAACTCTAAAATAGTCGTTTCCTTTGCGTTTACGTACAATTGGAATACAAACGCTCATTTTCACACTCTCGAAAACACGTTTTTTCTTACTATCACGCTCAGGATAAGAATCTATTGAAATAAACTGATTCTGTTCAAGAATATGCTTTCTTAAATTGGTTGCCTGTCTATCTGCCAACAATGAGTTTTGGCAAATCACACACATGACTCCATCTTTCTTGCATAATATACTAAGTGCATTAGCAATAAATAGTTTATATGCATTCAATTTCCCCCCAAATGCAATTTTGTATTCATTGATACCTCTTAACTCTTTTATCTCCCCAACATGGTTTTCTTGATAAACAAAATAAGGAGGATTGCCAATAACTATATCAAAACCACCTTGCGTAAAAACGTCATTAAACCATGTATGCCACAGGAAGAATTGGTTATTGCCCTCCAAATTTATATCATTAAAATCGCCTCCAATATGTTGTTCGTGCAATTGTTGTTTAACATTTTCAATAATTTGACTCTTTAGTTCAAGTTTTTCGTTATGATTTGTACAATCATAGTATTGAGCTATCTTTATTCTAAGTTCGCGACGGAGAACATCAAGCATGTTTTCAAAGAGAGAAAGCGACTCGTTCTCGTTCCATTTAGCATCAGTCATTGTTGAGAGGTCAACACCCTTATACTGCTCTAACAACGAATTACCTTGCATGATTTTGAAGTCGAGGTTAGGTAATGCCTGTGGCGTTTCTTCATCCACAATGAGGGAGAGCCAGAAGCGGAGGCGGGCGATGTCAACAGCACCACGTTCGATGTCAACACCATAGATGTTCTGTTGTATGATGTGCTTTTTGATTTCTGCGGCTTGGTGCTGACTAATACCTTCAAGGGCTGTGCGGCAAAGGAAGAGTTCCTTTAGCAGACCCATGGGAAATGCACCTGAACCAATGGCTGGGTCGCAGATTTTGACATCTTTCAGTTTCTGGTCTGTATCTGCCGGTAACTTGTCATTCTTTTCGTGATTAGTCGCAAACTGACGGATTGCTTCTTTCGTAGGTTCATCCTCAACGTCTGTCTGGAGATAAGCAATAAGACTTTCGCGGCACATATAGGTCACAATCTCCTTAGGCGTATAGAAGGCTCCTTTGTCCTTGTTGTCTTCCAGCAAGTTCTCGAAGATGCGACCCAACATTTCTGGGTCAACGCCTACCTCTGCATCGTCTGGATCGTTTTCGTCGATAGTGAAGTTGTAGCTACTGAAGAAGTCAAGCATCTGCTGCATGTATTTGGCAGGCAGAGGGAAGTTGGTCTCATCAGAAGCATCACGCTCGAAAAGTCCACCATTCAAATATGGTGTGCGGTATTGTGGAAGTTTCCTTTCATCCTCGCTATTGAGGTCGTTGAAGAGTGCCTCCAGAACATTATCAATGAAGTGGTCTTTATCGTCACATTGAGCGAAGAGGTTTTGTATGAACTCTGAGTCACCAGTTCCCCAAGGCTCACCAGCACGAACACCTAACCAACCTTTCTTCTGTAGGAACTGTAGGAATACCAATCGTCCCATCAGCTTTTTCACATAATCGCGGACGGCTTTCTCTGGATTCTGGAAATGAGCAAACTCCTGCATGATATATTCGCATGGGGTGTTCTTTACTTGTTCCTCCCACTTGTTGTTCACCTTCACCATCCGCTTGCCGGTAATGAACTGGATGATGTCCTCATAGTTCTTCTTGTATTCATCAAAGAACATATCGCTGACGGCATCCACAGAGAATGCTTTCGTTAGGTCTTTCAACTTCTGTGAACTATTTTTCAGCTTCTCGAACTGCTGAATAGCCGTGCGGCTGCGATGGCCCTCACCAAGCAGATAGGTGAAACGTTTGGCATCCGTTGATTCTTTCTGATACGTTCCATCGTCAGCAAACGTCCATGCCTCGCTGACATACGAGAAGCGCAGCACACTCTCGTTCTTGCGATAACAGAACATAAATGCACCAGCATTACCGTTGCTGCGCCAAGTTGTAAGCAACATATCACGTATGCCTCTGCGGTTGCGCTCGATGTCAACGCTATCTGATAATTCTACTTCATAGACGCTAATGGTCTGCTCGTCACTTAGTGTAATAGTTCCAAGCCATAATGCCTGTTTGGCAAACTGACTGTTAGCAGGAACGGCTGATGGCGTGTTCCAAAACTTAATCCTACTGCCAAATATATCATGTAACAGGGTTTGCCAGTTCTGACGATTGTATCTTGATTCGATAATAGGTCTGTAATCCATAGGGCTTAGTTATTTTGAAATGATTCTGACAATATAATTGTTGCTGCAGATTCCTCTTCTGCATGCTGGCTTTCGCGATAATAGGTGTTGTATTTGTTGGCCATATCGAGTACCTGCTTTAGTGCATCCTCGAATGTCAGTTTGGCCTTACTGCCACCTTGACGCTGCAGGTCTTTCTGAATACGCTGCAATCGTTTGGCAATATAGGTGATGGTGCCTCGCTCTGCCAATTCTTTCAACTGAATAATCTTTAGACGTGTGTCGCCATCATCGATATGGGGCAACATTCCATTTAGCAAACTGACAGCCGTCGTTACCTGAGCACCAAGATTGCTGCGTTGGTTCTGATTGGATTCCTCCTCATGTAGTTCCAGCTCCTTGGTCTTATTGAACTCCTTAAGGGCTTTCTCCACATGCTCATGATGTTGTGGGATACGTGGCACAGCCTTTTCTTCAGGTGCTGCCTTGAAGTAATTCAAAGCATCGAGCACAGATAATTCACGTGTCTGCTGGTCATTCACCAGATAGAACAACTTGCGGAAATTTGTCTTGAGAAATACCAAAGAGTCGCCAGACAGCGTAACACCATCCAATTCTCGTGGTGCACGACCTGTACGACTTCGTAACGACAACCTTTCTATGCGCTTATATTCCTTACGGTTCTGTTGATAGAGGGCTCGCAATTCCTCATAGAAAGGCAGTTCCAGATTGCGATCTTCCTGTTCGCGCTTGATGCTTTCCTTAAAGAGCTTGTCAAGGTCGCGATCAATGATTTCCTCTGTCGAATAGATCTGATTGTCCTCGCCAAACGTGGTGTGGAAGGTCTGAATCTTACTCAGCGCTATCTGGTTGAGTTTGATTTCCTTGTTCCCTTGTCGAGAGGGGTAGAACACATAGTTATAGATGATGCCGGCAGCAGAGCCGATACGGTTTACACGACCTATGCGCTGCATCAGTCGAGTAGCATTCCAAGGCGTATCGTAATTGACGATGATATTCGAGCGATGCAGGTTCACGCCCTCTGCCAACACGTCTGTTGTGAGGATGATGTTATAGTCATTCTTCTTCTGTTTCCAGTTAGCATCGAAATTCTCGCGGATGGTCTTGAATAACTGACTGCGATTCTGCGAGGAAATCACCAGTACATCAGGACGATTAATACGACGCTGCAAGTATTCCACAGTATCAACAGACTCAGAGAATACCACTATCTTTCCTTCTGGGTTACGTTCTTTCCTGAAGAGTTCGTGCTTTAGCAGATCATCGAACTTGGCAAACTTCGAATCGTCATCGTCATCGATGTATTCCCATTCCAGCCACATGTCATCGAGCAGTTTTTGGTCTGCACGCAGTTGGTCGATGTATTCTTCATCAAAATGTTCACGTTTGAAGGAGGCATTCTTAGGATTCACCTCAGCCTTCTCGTTCATTTTCTGTTCTATCTCTTCCTCGCTGTAGCCAGCCTCTATCAGCGCATTGATATCCAAGTCTGGGGCAATGAATATCTTGTCATTCTCCCACATGTCTATCATATTTTCATTGGCCTGGCGGAAAGCCTTCAATGATTTGGTAAAAGCATAAAAGCTGCTTTCCAGACGCTTTACCAGTCCGTTCTTGCGGATGCCAGCCAAACTGCGGCTGATAACCTCTGCATTGTCATACAAGCCAGGGGCAGCATCGGGTTTCAGATAGGCAATGGCCTGATAGCGGGCGTATGTCAGTTCTTTGTCGAGGATATGCATCGCCTTCTCAAAGAGGTTTGCCAAGTGGTCATTCAACTCATATTCGTTCTTGATGGGCCTATCCACCTTGGGGAATCCATTCACGTCTTTATTATAGCGAGCGATATTCTCAATATCTGTTCTCGTTCTGCGAACGGTCAGCGGCTTGATGACCCTGTCGCGAACTTTCTCTGCCAGTTTCTTAAACTCCTTCAAGTCGAAGTTCTCCTGCTTGCGGAACTTACGGAATTCAACTACCAATGGCGAGAAGAATGCCGTTAAGTTAGGCACACCATCAATGGTACAATGGCGAGGGTCTTGGAACATCAGAATCTGGTAGTAGATGTCAGCAGGCGTATTGTTCATCGGCGTTGCTGAAATCAGCATCACCTTCTTCTTATAGCCAGGAATATAGCCAGTCTCTACGCGAGGCATCTTGCAAATCTCCTGCAACTGATTGAAAGCACCTGTAGTATGATTGCGGAATTTATGTGCCTCATCGACCAACACCAAGTCATATTCATCTGCATTCCAAATGTCATAGTTGGTTTCATCCACCACCTTGCTTAGACTACCATTGCTCACAAAACGGGCATATTTCTCCAGTCCGAAGTCGTGAAAGGTGGTCTTCCAGTTCTGTTCTACGGCTGGTGGGTAAACAACAAGTATTTTCGTATGTTCTGGGCCATTCTCAATCAGGAACTTCTTGGCTATCATCGTAGCGATGACGGTCTTTCCAAGACCCACCACATCTGCCAAGAAGAAACCGTCGTAGCGTATCAGCTTCTGATAGCCTTCAATGACGGCATCTGCCTGATAGTCGAACTTGGTATAACCTTCAGGCATGTCGAAGGGATCGTCTTGGTCGATAGCCAGCACGCGGTCGCTGAAGTATTCCATCAGCATCTTGATGTACAATTCGTAGGGGGTTACGTCGCCTTTCAGGTAGGTTTTGTCGAGCGTGGCCTGATAATCCTCTGCATTGATAGGCACATTTTTGGCTTCCTCCCAAAGCAGTTCAAATTCATTCTTGGCAAACTGCACATCGTCATAACGCTCCAGTTTGACGTTGAACTCATATTGTTTCTCTTCGCCGATGCCCAGACCGTTGCCGCTCAGGTTGCTGCTACCTGTGATGGCGGCACCAAAGCAATGCTTGTTGTAATTGTCAGGATAGAGAATGTATATCTTGGCATGAATCTTCTTCGAGGGGTGTGCGCGTAGTTCCAATTTACCATCAATGAGGTCTTTCATCATCTGGAGCATACCATCCTCCACTTTCTTTGTGTAATGAGACTGCTCAATGTCTTCTTTCAGCAGACGTAGGCATTCTTCCTTTACTTCTTCCTCAGCACCAAAGAACAATTCGCCTTTCTGATTGGCTTTGGCAATATACTTATCCACATCAATGCCTATCAGAATTCGCACTTTGTTGATACCATCGAGGAAAGGACGCAAGGAAAAATAGCCTGATGCTCGAAGAAAGCCCACAACGGCATCAAGGTTCTTCACTTGAGGGTTATTTTCAAGAATGCCCTCAAACTCATTCATCAATGTGTTCCCATCCCTGTTAGTGAAGAAATGGGAGGAAATAGGTATGTCTGCCATATCTACGCTATAGTTTAGGAGCGAAAGGACTATCTGTTCGGATGATAATGGGTCTATGCAATTAGACCTTTGGACATGAAAGAAGCGTGAACCGCCCTTACCATCGTCCAAAGGTCCTAGCAAAACCCATTTATACCAGATAAGTCGTCCACGCTATCGCGCAGACGTTAGTCTTATTAGGTGGTATAAATGTCTGTTGAAGTTGCTAGGTTCTTGGACAATACCGAATATAGCACTAACGCTATAATTATTCCGCAAAAATCATACCGGCACCTCCACTGAGGCTCAAATACCTGCCGTAGCAGCGCCATGTTATGACGATTAGCCGATACTTAGGTGCAAAGATACAAAATAATATCGAGATTATTCACAACATAGCACATTTTTACACATTATTTAATAAAACGCGTAATTATGCAGGCTCTGACTGCCGCAATCTCAGATTTTGCACTCACTGCGTGCAAAATTGTGCAAAAAGTCAACCTTTTCAGGAACAGAGTCAACGTTCTTAGGAATAGAGACAACCTTTTCAGTATAACAAGTCAACAATTCCCACCCAAAGTTTACACAACGCAGTTACACAGTTACGCAGTTACGCAGTTGCATAAGGTGTAACTGGGCTGTGACTTTGGGAAGAAAGAAATATTTATCTCTAGATCGGAAGAGCGTCGTGTAGGGAAAGAGTGTAGATCT
>CALDLA010000126.1 GCA_937898415.1 uncultured Prevotellaceae bacterium
ATGACTGCCGAAGGAACGGTGAACCGTGCTGCCCTACCCGCCATCTTCAATCCAGAAGATTTAAACGCCCTGGAGCAGGCTCTTCGCCTGAAGGAGCAGAATCCGGGCTCAACAGTAGGAATCCTCACGATGGGTCCTCCACGTGCAGGTGAAATCATCCGTCAGGGACTCTATCGTGGCGCTGACACAGGCTGGCTGCTGACAGACCGTCTCTTCGCTGGTGCCGATACTCTCGCTACCTCTTACGCATTGGCTACGGCCATCAAGAAGATTGGCGACGTTGACATTGTTATCGGTGGTCGTCAGGCTATCGACGGTGACACTGCTCAGGTAGGTCCTCAGGTGGCTCAGAAGCTGGGCTTGAACCAGGTGACTTACGCTGAGGAGGTGCTGAGCGTGAAGGATGGCAAGGTTACCATCAAACGCGTTATCGACGGTGGTGTAGAGACTGTAGAGGCTCCGCTGCCCGTAGTGATTACAGTAAACGGAAGCGCTGCTCCCTGCCGTCCTCAGAATGCTAAACTGGTGATGAAGTATAAGCGCGCTACCTGTCCGATGGAGCGTCCTGCCGAGGGTACTGCCTACGACTATCTGTATGATGAGCGCCCTGAGCTGACTCTGAACCAGTGGAGCGTTGCCGATGTGGATGGCGATGTGAACCAGTGCGGTCTGGCCGGCTCGCCTACCAAGGTGAAGGCCATCAAGAACATCGTGTTCCAGGCTAAGGAGTCGAAGACTTTGACGGCTTCTGATGCTGATATCGAGGGAATGATCAAAGAATTGTTGGAAGAGAAAATTATTGGCTAAGAGATATGAACAACGTATTTGTATATTGCGAAATTGAAGGTACTCAGGTACAGGAAGTATCTCAGGAGTTGCTGACCAAGGGTCGCAAGCTCGCCAATACACTAGGTGTTGAGCTCCATGCCGTTGTGGCTGGTACAGGCATCAAGGACAAGGTTGAGGGTCAGATTCTCCCCTACGGTGTTGACAAGCTCTTTGTATTCGACGCTAAGGACTTGTTCCCCTACACCTCCGCTCCCCACACCGATATTCTCGTGAACCTCTTCAAGGAGGAGCAGCCGCAGATCTGCCTCATGGGTGCTACTGTCATTGGCCGTGACCTCGGCCCTCGCGTCAGTTCTTCGCTGACCTCCGGCCTAACAGCTGACTGCACAGAGTTGGAGATTGGTCCGTACGAGGACAAGAAGGAGGGCAAGACCTATGAAAACCTGCTCTATCAGATTCGTCCTGCCTTCGGTGGTAACATCGTAGCTACCATCGTTAACCCCGACCATCGTCCCCAGATGGCTACTGTACGCTCTGGCGTAATGCAGAAAGCTCTGTACGATGGCGAGTGCCGCAAGGAGGTTATTTATCCTGAGGTCAGCAAGTATGTTAGTCCCGAGGCCTTCGTAGTAAAGGTGCTCGATCACCACGTAGAGGCTGCTAAGCACAACCTGAAGGGTGCCCCCATCGTAGTTGCCGGTGGTTACGGTATGGGGTCTAAGGAGAACTTCGACATGCTGTTCGACCTGGCTAAAGTGCTGCATGGTGAGGTTGGTGGTTCTCGTGCTGCCGTGGATGCTGGCTGGCTCGATCACGACCGTCAGATTGGTCAGACGGGTGTCACCGTTCATCCTAAGGTATATATCGCCTGCGGTATCTCTGGACAGATCCAGCACATCGCTGGTATGCAAGACTCTGGCATCATTATCTCCATCAACTCTGATCCCGATGCCCCCATCAACCGCATCGCCGACTACGTCATCAACGGCACCGTCGAAGAGGTAGTTCCCAAGCTGATTAAGTACTATAAGCAGAACAGTAAGTAAAAAAAGAATATGGCAAACTATTATAGCGATCATCCTGAGATCGGGTTCTACTTGAACCACCCCCTGATGGCTCGTATCGTTGAGCTGAAAGAAAAGGGTTTCGCTGATGCGAAAGAATATGACTACGCCCCCGTTGACCTGGGCGATGCCATCGAGAACTACAAGCAGATTCTCGACATCACTGGCGACGTGGCTGCCAATATCATCGAGCCAAACTCTGAGAGTGTCGACCTCGAAGGTCCACACCTCGAGAACGGCCGTATGATCTACGCCTCTAAGACTTACGAGAACCTCGACGCCACCCGTAAGGCTGGTCTGTGGGGTGTAAGTATGCCTCGCCGTTACGGCGGTCTGAATCTCCCCAACGCCATCTTCTCGATGCTGAGCGAGATGATTAGTGCTGCCGATGCCGGCTTCCAGAACATCTGGAGCCTGCAGAGCTGTATCGACACCCTGTATGAGTTCGGCAGCGAGGAGCAGCGCCAGAAGTATATCCCCCGCGTTTGTGCTGGTGAAGGTATGTCTATGGACCTCACGGAGCCCGATGCCGGTTCAGACCTGCAGCGCGTGATGCTGAAGGCTACCTTCGACGAGAAGGAGAACTGCTGGCGCCTGAATGGTGTGAAGCGCTTCATCACCAACGGCGACTCTGACATCCACCTCGTGTTAGCTCGCTCTGAGGAAGGCACCAAGGACGGACGTGGTCTGTCGATGTTCATCTACGACAAGCGTCAGGGCGGTGTCAACGTGCGTCACATCGAGCACAAGCTCGGTATCCACGGTTCACCCACCTGTGAGCTCACCTATAAGAATGCGAAGGCAGAGCTCTGCGGTAGTACTCGTCTCGGTCTGATTAAGTACGTGATGGCCCTGATGAATGGTGCCCGCTTAGGTATTGCTGCACAGAGCGTAGGTGTAGAGCAGGAGGCTTACAACGAGGGTCTGGCTTACGCCAAAGAGCGTCAGCAGTTCGGCGACAAGATCATCAACTTCCCCGCTGTCTATGATATGCTCTCCCGCATGAAAGCCAAGCTCGATGCAGGTCGTTCACTGCTCTATGAGACAGCCTGCTATGTTGACATCTACAAATGCCTTGAGGACATCGAGCGCGACCGCAAGCTCACCCCCGAGGAGAAGCAGGAGCTAAAGAAATACCAGCGTCTGGCTGATGCCTTCACACCGCTGGCCAAGGGTATGAACTCCGAGTACGCCAACCAGAACGCCTATGACGCCATCTCAATCCACGGCGGTTCAGGCTTCATCATGGAGTACAAGAGCCAGCGCCTGTATCGCGACGCCCGTATCTTCTCTATCTATGAGGGTACCACCCAACTGCAGGTTGTTGCCGCCATCCGCTACATCACCAACGGTACGATGCTGAACAACATCAAGGAGATGATGACCGGCATGGAGGTGCTGGAGTCGCTGAAGCCGATCGCCAATCGCGTCATCGCCCTCATCGAAATCTATGAGAAGGCCCTCGCCAAGGTGAAGGCGCTGGAGAATCAGGATGCTCAGGATTTCTTGGCTCGTCGTCTGTACGACATGACTGCCGAGCTCGTGATGTCTATCCTTATCCTCCGCGATGCCACGAAGGCTCCCGAGCTCTTTGAGAAGAGTGCCAATGTCTATGTCCGCATGGCTACTGAGGACATCGTTGGTAAAGCTGCCTACATTGATATGTTCAAGGCCGAGGATCTCGAGAGTTTCAAAGCTAACAACGTATCTGAGGAATAATGAAAGATTTAGACGAGCGCGTTCAGCGCGCTGTTGATAATTTCATGGCCGGATATGGCTGCTGCCAAAGTGTGGTGGCAGCCTTTTCCGACCTTTATGGTCTTGACGAGACAATGGCCAAGCGCATCGGTGCCGGTTTCGGCGGCGGTGTTGGCCGTATGCGGATGATGTGTGGTGCCGTCTCCGGCATCGTAATGCTCGTCGGTCTCGACTGTGGCCAGACTGAGGGTAGCGACCGCGAAGGAAAATCTGCTTGCTACAAGGTTGTACAGGACTTATTAGCCCGGTCAAAAGAAGAGAACGGCAGTCTGATTTGTGCAGAGATTCTCGGACTTAAAGGCTACACGAAAGCTACTGACAGCTACGTCGCCTCGCCCCGTACTGCTGAATACTACAAGACCCGCCCCTGTGCCGCCAAGGTAGAGAGTGCCGCCCGCATCTTCGCCAATTATCTGAAGAACAAAGGTTAGTATTCGTCAAAATAACGCGAAGAGGCAGGATCAGGAGCTTCTTCGTCAGAGAATCCCGTGGTTATTTCACTGCCGCTCATCAGCTGGGCAGAACCTATCTCGATGATGGTCATATATGGTTTAAAGTTAATCATTTAGTAAGGAAGAAACAAACACTTTTCCTTTTTTTTGCAGATTTTTTGTACCTTTGCACCATGTTTGAAGTAATTATCACACTTTTTGCCCTTGTCGTCGTAGGATACGCTACAGGAAAACTCGGCTACCTCGGAGGTGATTTCGACCGCCGGCTGTCGCGGTTGGTCATCAACGTCACCTGTCCGGCACTGATCCTGTCATCGGCGATGACGGGTGAACTGCCCGACCGCCGCTTCATCCTGCCCCTGCTGCTCATCAGCGTCATCACCTACATCCTGCTGACGGCCGTGGCCTTCCTGTTGCCACGCTACCTGACGAAGCGGAGAGACGAAGAGGGAGTCATCGGCTTTGCGTTGATGTTCGGCAACGTGGGCTTCATGGGCTATCCCGTCGTGGCCTCCATCTTCGGCCACGAGGCGGTGTTCTATGCCGCCGTGCTCAATGTGGTGAATACCTTTGCCGTCTTCACCGTCGGCACCATGCTGATAACGGGACGCGGCGAAGTGGGTGGCGAGAGGTTCCAGAAGAAGGTGCTTTACTCGACTCCGATGCTCGCCGCCTATCTGACGATGGGCATCGTGGCCCTCGAGATAGACGACATCCCGGGAGCCATCAGCCAGCCGCTGACCATGCTCGGCAACATCACCGTGCCTGCCGCCCTGCTGATTATCGGCTCGTCGATGTCGCAGCTTCCGTTGCGGTCCATGTTGGGAAACCTGACGGTCTATCTGACTACCGCCCTTCGGCTGGTCGTCCTGCCCCTGGGTGTCTATTATCTTACCAAGGCGATGGGTTTCTCTGATGAGGTGGTCAACATCAACACCGTGGTCATCGCCATGCCCGTGGCGACCTACGGCACAATCCTCTGTCTGAAATATGAGAAGGACACGACGATGATTACCGAGGTGACGTTTGTCACCACGCTGCTGTCCATGCTGACCATTCCTGCCCTCACGCTATTCTTCCTGTAAAGGTTGCAGGTAAGCTTTTTGCAAGATTATGCGTGTTTTATTTTGCCATTTGTAGAAATCTGTGTACCTTTGCGTCCCAAAAGAAGGAAAGTTATGAAAAGCGTCAAATCACTGGCAATAACATTATTATTGTTTTGTACCGTCCTTCCGGGGGCGGCACAGCCGGCAACGTCCTACATGGAGGATGCTGGCTGGCATAAAAACTATTCGACTGAGCGGCAGGGTGCCAACGTGCAGGCTGCTCTTGACTTATTAAAGAAACGTGGTATGAAACCTTCTGGGCCGGTGGTGGTAGGCATCATCGACTCTGGTGTCGATACCACGACGGTCAGCCTGCAGAATGCCTTATGGACGAACCCCAATGAACGGGCCGACGGCCGCGACAACGACCAGAACGGCTATGCGGATGACCTCCACGGCTGGAACTTCCTCGGCACGAAGGACGGAACGTTCAACATGATCAGTGCCGGTACTGAGGAGTACCGCCAGTTCAAGCGCCTCTATCCTAAGTACAAGGACGTCCTGAGCCGCGACTCGGCTCAGGACAAGAAGGAATACGACTTCTATATCCGTATGCGCAAGGAGGCCAAGATTGACCAGTACCTTCGCTACTATGAGATGGCCAGCAAGTCGCTGGATCGTCTGGACTCCATGTCGCTGATACGTCTGCAGCAGATGGCGAAGAACATCCACAGCATAGAGCACGATCAGGATAAGCGCCTGCTGATGGGCGACAACATGGACGATGCCGACGACCGCTACTACGGCAACCCAACACTGACCATTGAGGGCTGCGAACATGGTACGTTCGTGGCGGGTGTCATCGGCGGCGATGCACAGGACGACCACCGCTTCGACGGCATTGCCAAGGATGTAGCCCGACTGATGATTGTACGAGCCAGTCCTGACGGCGACGAGTACGACAAGGACATTGCCTCGTCCATCTATTACGCTGTCGATAATGGTGCCCGCGTCATCAACATCAGTCTGGGTAAGTACTATTCGCCGCAGGAGCGCATGGTGAACGACGCCATCCGCTATGCCGCCGACCGCGACGTGCTGGTCATCTGTGCCGCCGGCAACAACAGCTACAACCTCGACTCTGTTCCGTCATACCCCTCTGGCGTTGACCGCGCAGGCCGTTTCCTGCCCAACTTCCTCCGTGTCGGAGCCAGCGACGAGCAGGGACGATGTGCTGAGATGTCGAACTACGGCAGCAAGAGCGTCCACCTCTTTGCACCGGGCACGCTCATTGCCTCGGTCTTCCCCGGCAATTTGTACAAACTACAGCAGGGCACGTCGCTGTCGGCACCTGTGGTGACGGCCATCGCCACCCTGCTGCGCAGTTACTTCCCCTACCTGAAGGCCGCACAGGTCTCTCAACTGCTGATGGAGACGGTACGCCCGATGGACGACGAAAGGGGCAGCGTCAGCGGCGGTACAGTCGATATGCTCCGTGCCGTAGAGCGGCTGCTGTCAGCCGAAGCCTGGTATCGTGCCGAGGCCGTCACCGAGAAGAACGTCCACACCTACCACCTGTCGCCATCGCCCCAGTTTGTAGAGGGAACGCCCTACGTCACCTACAAGCAGGGCGGCAAGACCTATATGGTGGATGTCCGTACGGGCAAGAGCGAACTGAAGGATCAGGCCAAGATTGACGAATACAAGCGCCGCCACCCCGTCAGCAAAAGCAACGAAGGCTTTGGCATGGGCTATGGCAACTCCTATCACACCGCCGACTCGGCCTTCACAATGCTTGGCGACCGCTTTAACCTGCATGTCCGTGACAACCGTAGCGGCGAGGTGCGCCAGCTGACCTTCGACGGACGGGAGTATGCCTCCTACTGCAAACCGCTGCCGATGGTCGACCAACCCCCCATCGAACGGCAACCCACCGGTTTCTGGCGCGGTCACTCCTATTTCTGCATGGTCTATGACGATACTGACGTAGGCTTTCTGAACCTTGTCCACCAGATGGACAAGCCCGTCCGCCTGGAACAGAAGAAGATGCCCCTGCCCAACGGCAATGGTATCCGCCGTTATCGCCTTTATTGGTATAACGCCGACACCGGCGAAGGCCGCCCGCTCGACATCACCCCCAACCGCGACTACTTCATCCAGATGGATTACGACAAGCAGGGTGCCGACCAGTACTTCCTGCGCCGCAGCCGTTCCGTTGACACCCTTGAACTCTGCCGCATCAACCCGCAGACGGGCGATGTCAGCGTCGTCATCAGCGAGGTCTGCCGTCCCCACGTCAACGTCAATATGTTTCGCTACCACCTGCTGGACCACGGTCGTCAGGTGCTTTGGTGGAGCGACCGCACGGGCCGCGGCAACTATTATCTCTACGACGGACAGACTGGCAAACTGCTGAACCGCGTCACCCAGGGCGACCGTTTGGTAGCAGGCCGCATTGAGAAGATTGACACGCTGAACCACACCATCATCTTCCTCGGCCACGGTCAGGAGGGTGGCGACCCGCACTATACCTATTATTATAAGGTGAAGCTCAACGGCAAGGGGCAGCAACTGCTCAGTTATGGCAATGGTGAGCACACGCTGCAGTTCTCAAGGGACGGACGCTGGGCCATCGACCAGTATTCGCGCATGGATATGCCGCCAGTCTATAACGTCGTTAGCATCGACAATCCACGCAAGCACTTCGAGGTCTGCCGCGTCAACGAGGCCGATGCCCTGAAGGCTGGTTGGGTGAAGCCTACCCTCGTTCATGTGAAGGCTGCTGACGAGCAGACCGACCTCTATGGCGTCATGTACACGCCGTCGTGGTATGCTTTGCCCCCTAAGTTAGGGGGCTTACCCATCATCTCCAACGTCTACCCTGGTCCGCAGGACGACCAGATTCCCCGTGCGTTCACCGTCGATGAGAACGGCAACCAGTCGTTGGCTGAGCTGGGCTTCGTCGTCATCAACGTGCAGCCCCGTGGCTCGTCGCCGCTACGCGACAAGGACTTCTACTGCTACGGCTACGGCAACCTGCGTGACTATCCCGTGGCCGACGACCGTCATACCATCGAGACGCTGGCCCGCCAGTACAGTTTCATCGACACTACCCGTGTCGGCATCTACGGCCATAGTGGCGGAGGTTTTGAGACCGTCACCGCCATGCTGACCTATCCTGACTTCTACAAGGTGGGCGTGGCCGCCTCGGGCAACTACGACAACAATACCTATATCCAGTGGTGGGCAGAGACCTATCATGGTTATGGACGCGAGATTCCTACCGCGATGGAACTGGCAGGGAACTTGAAGGGCCGCCTGCTGCTGATGACCGGCGAGGTGGATGAGAACGTTCCCGTGGCCTCGACGGTCCGCATGGCCGATGCCCTGCAACGTGCCGGCAAGCGGTTCGACATGATGCTCTTCCCCGAACAGGGGCACGGTCTCTACGGCGACTACTACCAGAACACCATCCGCTACTACTTCACGGAGCACCTCAAAAATCCGAAGCCTTTCGACGTCAACATCCTGAAACACCAATAACGCAACCTCTATGAAGAAAATACTGCTACTCACCTACATGGCCATCGCCGTGCCCGTCGCTGTGCCCGTCGCTTTTCCGACGGTTCCCCTCCACGCCCAACAGCAGCAACAGGCAACCCAGCAGAAAATCGACGTCACCATCGTCGATGAGAACGGCGAGCCGCTGCCCGGCGCCACCGTCAAGGCGTCGGACAAGCCACTGGGCGTCGTCAGCGACGTCAACGGCAGGGCGAGCCTCTGGGCGGCTACGGGCTCGACGCTGACCATCAGCTATGTCGGCATGCAGACGCGCACCCTCAAGGTGAGCCGTCCCCTGACGGGCAAGATTGTTCTCGAGAACGAGGCCACCACCATCGACCAGGTGGTCGTCAATGGCTACCAGCGCACCACGAAGCGCCGCGTCACCGGTTCCGTAGCCACGCTGACAGCCGACGACCTGAAGGACAGGCCGCTGGCCAACGTCGATATGCTTTTGCAGGGCAAGATTGCCGGCGTCGATGTGAAGGCTGTCTCGGGCCGTCCCGGCGAGAGTGCCAAGATACGCATCCGAGGCACCAACACCATCACGGGTAATGCCGAACCGCTGTGGGTGGTCGATGGCGTACCCTTGCAGAAGGACATTCCCTACATCTCCAGCAGTCAGATTCGCGCTGGCGACTTCAACGATATTTTCGCCAATGGCATCTCGGGCATCAATCCCAACGACATCGAGACCGTCACCGTACTGAAGGATGCATCGGCGGCGGCCATCTATGGTTCGCGCGCTGCCGGCGGCGTCATCGTCGTCACCACCAAACGAGGCAAGGAGGGCAAGATGAGCATCAGCTACTCCACCAACTTGTCGCTTGTCACCAGTCCGCCCCGTGACGCCGACCTGATGAACTCGCAGGAGAAACTGGCATGGGAGCAGGAGCTCTGGGACGAGTTCTCGCAGCCCTATTTCGAGCGGGGCGAGCGCTATCCCGTCGTCGGACTGGTAGGAATGATTCGCTCAGGCTACGGCAAGTATGCCGGAATGACCAAGGAAGAACAGGATGCCGAGATTGCCCGGCGCGGCGAGACGACCACCGACTGGTTTAAGCAACTCTTCCGCAACTCCGTCTCCAACAGCCACTACCTGTCGCTTTCGGGGGGCTCCGACAAGAGCACCTACTACGTCTCATTAGGCTACTCACACAATAACGGACTGGTGAAACACACCGACTACGACCATTACAACATCGGTACGAAGATTGACATGAAACCCAACAAGCGGGTGAAGGCGGGACTCTCGCTCAATGCTTCCTGGCAGAAGTCGGGAGCGTCGTCGCTCGGCGTCAGCCCCTTCACCTATGCCTACTTCGCCAATCCCTACGAGACGCCCTACAACGAAGACGGCTCCTACCGCGCCGACGAGACCTACTGGGAACTACGCCTCGCCAATGGCGACCAGACGCTGCAGATGCCCGAGAACGGTTTCAACGTCATGCGGGAACTGGACAACACCAGCAATGAGACGCGCAACTTCGACATGCAGGCCATTGCCAACCTCTCGGTCACCATCACCGACAAACTGAGCTTCGAGGGACTGGCCAGCTACGGCTACGTCAGCAATATGGGTGACAACATCAACGGACGCGATACTTACGCCGCCTGGCTGGACCGTCCCTTCGAGAACAACCAGCTCTACTCCAAGCGCACCTACAGCTCCATCACCCAGAATTCTGCCTACAACACCAACTACAATGTCCGCGGACAACTACACTATTTCAACACGTTCCGCAAGCACCACTACCTGAGCACACTCTTCGGAGCCGAAATCCGCGGACAGTACTCCAAGAGTATCTATGAGAAACGATATGCTTACGACGACCTGTCGGGCAATTCGGCGATGCCGGTCTATCCTGAGACGGGGCGCGACTTCAGCTACAACGAATTGCTCACCTATGCCGCCATCATGGACGGACTGTCGGGACAGAGCATCGGCGAGGACCGTTTCGCCTCGTTCTACTTCTCCCTGGACTATGTGCTCATGAAGCGCTACGTGGCCAGCCTCACGGCCCGTACCGACGGTTCCAACAACTTCGGTTCCGACGAGCAGTTCAACCCCACGGGGTCGCTGGGACTGTCGTGGAACATCGACCAGGAGCAGTTCATGCAGGCGCTGAAACCCGTGGTCAGCAGCCTCTCGCTGCGGGCCGCCTTCGGATATACCGGCAACATCAACAAGACGGTCTATCCACAGTTGGTCATGGACTACGACAAGAGCTACCGCCGCACCAACGACGACTACTACCGCAAGGGCAGCATCCGCAACGCCCCTAACCCCTCGCTGCGATGGGAGAAGACACGCGACTGGAAGGTGAGCCTCGATGCCGGATTCTGGAACGAGCGCCTACACGTCACCACGGAGTTCTACAACCGCCGCACCTACGATGCCGTCAGCGCCATCACCGTGCCTTACACGACGGGATTCTCCACCCAGAGCTACAACACCTCGACGCTCGAGAACGTCGGTATGGAGTTCAGCGTCATGGCCTCTATCATCAAGAAGAAGGACTGGGGACTCTCGCTCAGCGCCAACATCGCCTATAACCGCAACAAACTGCTGGAGTTCCAGTCGCCCACGTCGGGACTGTCTGCCGGCACGCATGTGGGCTATCCCCTCGGCTCCATCTTCAGCGGTAAGGTGCAGGGCATCGACCCCGAGCTGGGCATCTATACCTACGAGCTGCGACCTGACGCCGTCATCAACAGTGCAGCCGACCGCAACAACTACAACAACTACCTCTTCTACATCGGTACGGGCAACGCCCCCGTCAATGGCGGCTACTCCGTCTCAGGACACTATAAGAACCTGTCAGTATCGCTGGGAGGTTCCTATTCCATCGGCGGAAAAATCCTGAACAACATCACCTGCCCCGTCAGCTACAACACCATCGAAGGCGAGCAGACAGAGCAGATTCCCACTCAGCAGAACGACCTCTACGTGAACCATCTGAACGTCAACCGCGACGTCGTCAACCGCTGGACGGCAGACAATCCGCGCACCGACGCCAACCCCCGGATACTGGATGCCTACGGCGAGTACTACGGACTCAACAACCAGATGATCTACTACAGCGTCATCACCCAGGCTTCCATGCTCGAGGACGTCAGCTACTTCAAGCTTGGCTCGGCCTCGGTCAGCTATTCGTTCGACAAGAAGGTCATCAGCCCGCTGATGCTCTCCTCACTCGCCGTCTCCTTCACGATGAACAATCTGTTTACCATCACCGACTATTCCGGCATCGACCCCGAGACGCCCGGCGCCGTCTATCCCATGGCCCGCACGTTCACCTTCGGCGTCTCCGTCGGATTCTAAACATGAATGAAGCTATGACAACAAAATCCATAAAGTTCCTATTACTGACCCTCACGCTGTGCTGCGTCGTCGCCGCAGCCCTCACTTCGTGCACCGACTACCTCGACGTGCAGCCCTACGGCCGCACCATCCCCAAGACCGCCGAGGAGTTCTCCGCCCTTGTCCACGGTCAGCTCGACAAGGTGGACGAAGGCACCAGCCTCCTGATAGCGCCGGCAGCCGAACGCTCGGAATGGGACTGCGGAGCCGGCGACAACTTCGAGGTGTGCCTCACTGAGACCAGCGGACAGATGCTGCTCGTCAGCCAGCGCTCGCTCCTCAACACCTATTCGGTCTATCAGCCGTGGTCCTCGCTCTATGAGATTATCCGCGACTGCAACATCGTCATCGACAATATGGAGGAGGAGGGAACCGCCCTGGCCGACCATACGATGGCCACCGCCTACGCCATGCGGGCCGTGGCCTACTACGAGCTGATACGCTATTACTGCGAGGCGCCCCGCCAGCAGGAAATGGACAGTCAACCCGGACTGCCAATCGTCACACAGTTCGATATGGAAGCCCGGCCCATACGCAGCTCCCTGCAGCAGACGGCCGAACTCGTCGAGCGTGACCTCAGGAAAAGCATCAGCTATCATTGCTCCGACAACCTCTACCGCTTTACCGAGGACGTAGCATGGGGTTATCTGGCACGGCTCTACTTCTGGACCGAGCAGTGGGACAAGGCACTCCCCGTGTGCGACTCGCTGCTGAAACGTCATCCGCTGGTCAGTGCCGACGAGTTCCTGAAGATGGCCAATGAGCCCTCCCAACTCAACGGAAACAAGCTCGTCACGGCCTACCGCGTCAGCTCCAGCAGTTCCAACTATGCCTATACGGCGGTCACCAAGAACCTGCAGTTCCGTCCCGTCAGCACACGTTTCCTCAACTGCTTCGTGGCTGGCGACGACACCACCGACGTGCGCTATCAGTTGTCGGTCAACCGCAGGCGCAAGGTCCAGAAGCCCGTCTTTTGCGGCATGCGCGCCGCTGAGTTCCAGCTCATCAAGGCCGAGGCGCTCTGCCACCTGGGACAGACCGAGGAGGCGCTCGCCGCCCTCAACGAACTGCGCTCACGCCGCATCAAGGACTACAAGCCGCTGACCCTGCAGACGCTGCCCGCCGTACCGGCCTCTGAGTATATCAAGGTCGATTGCGAGGGAGCCCCGCTGACTCCGCTCATAGGGGCCATCCTCGTGGAGCGTCGCAAGGAGCTGTTCATGGAGGGTGACCGCTTCTGGGAACTCAAGCGCAACGGCTCGCCTGAGTTCTGGACGGCCTACAACGGACGTAAATACACCACGCTCAGCTACATGTACACATGGCCCATCCCCGAGGTGGAGGTTCGCATCAATCCCGCCATCGAGCAGAACCCCGGCTATACCGAACTGATAGACAAATAGAAAAAGGAAATACAGTATATGAAAACAAGCAACCCTTCCCCCCGCCGCCACAACCTAACCTGCTGGCTGTGCCGCAATATTGTGATAATCTGTTCGCTGTGCTGCGGCGTTGCTGCAGCCCTCACCTCCTGCGACAACGAAGACGAAGTAGTTCCCTTGACCGACCAGAACGTCGGCTCAAAAGTCTATAAAGTCCCCGATCCCGTCCTGCTCACCGAAGAAGAGCAGACGGAAGTGCAGGCCATCCGCAGCGAATACCGTAACGCCACAAACTGATTTTCAATTAATATTTATCATTTAAACTAAACAAACGTATGAAGAAATTCTATTATCTCATGGCGCTGATGTTCGGCTTCGTAAGCCTGACATCGTGCAGCAGCGACGACGACGAGAAGACTCCCGTCACAGTTAGTTTCGATCAGGCCAAGTACACCTTCGGCAGCGCCGTCGGCGACAAGGTCGTCATCACGGCCAAGGCCAACCCTGCCTTCGAAGAGGATGTTGACGTCATGCTGACCTTCGGAGACGGCAGCTGGGATGAGATGGAGGCCTCAAGCGACTACTTCCACTTCGCAAAGGGTTCTACATCTGCCTCCATCACGCTGACCCGTAAGGCCGTCAGCAGCTCGGAAAGAAGCATCATGATGAACCTCACCTTCCCCGCTTCCTACATCAAGCCGGGCAACATCGCCGTGGCCGAGCTGGTGTTCCCGGGTGCCAACGTTTACACCTTTGCCTCTGAGTATGACGTACTTGCCGACACACGCAGCTACAAGGTGACCCTCGAGACCGAGAAGGGCGAGCCCTTCAGGGTGGCACAGGCTACCGAGCTTCCCATCGAGGTGATGGACGCTTCGACAGCCGTCGAGGGTGTAAACTATGAATTCGTAGGCGGTAAAGTGGCTAAGTTCGAGGCTGGAAAGGCTGAGGGCTACGTCACCCTGAAGTTCCTCAAGTACGAGGAAGGCAAGGATCAGCTCCACCTCTGCATCAACAAGAGCGCCGGACTCTCGCTGGGTAACTATCCCTACCTCACCATCAGCGTCAACGGACAGCCCGACTTCGCCGGTGAGTGGCAGTATGCTGGTGTCTGGAAGAAGAACGCACAGTGGTGGAACGACAGCTGGATGGTAGATGGTGACGCCCTTGCCATCCTCATCGATGGCACCGATGCCGACGGCTTCAAGATTGAGAACGTTGAAGGTGGCTACAAGTTCACGCCCAACTTCAGCGGAAAACTGAAGAACTACTTCACCAAGGCTTGCACCGCCGCCTATAAGGGAGCACGCGATGAGCGTATGCAGGAAATCGCCATGATGAACCTGAACCCGCCCGTGTGGCAGATGTACCGCTTCGAGCTCGACGAGGTCAACAAGAACATCTCGGCCACCGACAGCAAACTGCAGAAGGGACTCGTAGGCTTCTTCTTCGATGCATCTGAAGACGGCGACCCCAACCAGCTCATCCTGACCATCTACGACTACGAGCCCACCGATGCCACGGTCTTCGGCTACTATTCCTGGGCCGACATCTACGCAACGATGGCTTATAGCGAGCCTGTAGAGACCGTCATGGAGACGGCTCCCATCCGCATCGTCTTCACGCGCAAGTAACCATTATCTATATACAAAACAGCAAAAAAGGGTGCCCCAAGCGCCCTTTTTTGTTTAACTACTAGATAGTTCCACCCCATGGAGCTACCACTAGTAAGGCACCTATCAACGGCTATACAGGCAGGCAAGCTGACGTTTGGATATGTCTTAACTCCATAACTCCTTAACTCCATAACTCCTTAACTCCTTAACTCCTAATAATTAAATAATCCCAAAAAACGATGGGTAATACGCAATGATTGGCCTACTTGTTGTATATTTGCACTGAATTATAGAAATAGAAACACTAAACGCATGACTGATTTCAAATTAACAAGCTTATACCCTTCAGCATTGTTGCAGAACGGTAGAAGGTCGGCCCTTCTCTTACTCCTTGTAAGTTTAATGACCCTGACGACTTCTTGCTCCGACAGCAAAAGCGACAGCAGCAGCGATGAGCCGATGCTGAAAGGCGTCATCTCATCGTATAACGAGTTCGGAGCTGCCATGCTGGACTTCACGGAAGAAGACATGACGGAGGCCGGGTTCACACTCGGCGATGTCATCAGCATCACCGTCGACGACCGGGAAATCATCATGCCTTACTACGACGGCTTCTACACCCGCAACGGGGAATACCTCTGCGTGGCTTACCCCACCTACCCCAGCATCTGCTTCACGGCCAACAACATCGGGCTGTCCAAAGAACTCACCGGACTCGAGGGACATGCCGTCACCGTCAAGATGAAGGAGAAGGGCGGCAGTATCGACGTGCAGACGGCCCTGAGCATGAAATACAACAACGACCGCAGTGAATATCCCTACAACACCGACGCGGAGTTTGCCAATGCACGTGCCGCGAAGGGCGGCAACATGGCAAGCGGCGTACTGCACCGCTCTTCATCGCCGTTCTGCAACGATATCAATCGCGCCAGTTACGTGTCGAAATATCTGGAACACGAGAAGGTGAAGACCGTGCTCAACCTTGCCGACACTGAGGAGAAAATGCTGACCTACGACATGCCTCCCTACAGCCGTTCGCTCTGGGAAGGAGACGACGTGATACTGTGCCCGTTGAAGGCAGACCCCACGGCAGACGACTACAACAACCGGCTGATTAGCGCGCTGAAGGAACTCCCGTCGCACCCTGCCCCGTACGTCGTACATTGCATGGAGGGAAAGGACCGCACAGGATATGTCTGCGCACTTCTTGAGGGATTATGCGGAGCAACGTATGAGGAGATCGTGGCCGACTATCTGATTACCTACGACAACTACTATCATATCAACCCGACAATCTCTCCCGCTTTATGCAACACACTGGTATCCTTGAGGCTCAACACCTGCCTGATGTATTATGCCGGCGTTGACGACGAAGCACAACTGCCAAACGTTGACTACGAAAAAGCGTTCGCCAACTATCTGCTCTCTCACGGCATGAGCCGTCAGCAACTCGACGCACTCATCCAGGCCTTAACAGCTCGATAAGCCCCAGAACAAATTGATTCCAAAAACCTCTTATCTCCCAAATTGGGGCACCCCCGGGACATCTTAGGGGCGCTCTTACGGCACAACAGCGTCCCTACTAACAACCTGAATTTCTGCATATTAACACAAAAAGGAGCACTTAGGCTACCCATTTATTTTTTTATTTAGGTGATTAAGAAACAATAGTTCGGTAAAAATATAGTTAAATTCATTAACATTCAAGATAAGTCTCAAA
>CALDLA010000127.1 GCA_937898415.1 uncultured Prevotellaceae bacterium
ATAAGGCAGCCTTATTTGCGCTAGATGTTCCCTTACTGGGAACTATTAATTCCCAGGATGGGAACAATATATTCCCAGCCTGGGAAAAAATGCATGCAGAGCATGACGACGAGGGCCACGGGCTTACTCTCTGCGTTCCGTCGAATAACGGACGGTAACGGTCGGCGAGTAAGTGTTCAGCAGGGTTAGCAGGATGGTGCCTTTGTCGTTCTGGAAGGTAGCCTCCTTATGCAGGTCGCCGTGCTTGCCCATGTTTGGCCATCCGAACTCCTTCTCAAACTCATCGTGCATGGCCTGCCACAGATGGGTCGTCGAGTCGTTGTAGGTGGCACTGTAGTTCTCCAGGATGTCAACGATGGTGTCGTTGTGATGATAGACGGCCACCGTGAAGTTACGGGCCAGCGTGTCGGCCAGCACGTAACGGTCCTCATACTTCGTGGTGTCGAGCCACAGATTAGGCAGCTTCTGCTGGATGGAGTCGACCATCAACTTGGCCGACATGCCCATCGTCATGCCACGATAGTTAATGTAACCACGCTCACCAGAGCAGGACGCCAGCGCGGCTACGCCGCTAATGAATAGAGAACAGTGAATAGTAAACAGTACAACAGCCACCATTCTCCGTCTCATTCCTAACTTATTGAATCTCTCCATAATCTTATTATTATTCATTCTTCACTTTTCACTTTTCACTAGGACGCATCGCGTCCGTTTCACTCTTCACTAGAATTTCTCATTCTCAATGAGAAATTCGCCAATCTGCACGGCATTCAGCGCAGCACCCTTACGAATCTGGTCACCAGAGAGCCAGAAGGTCAGACCGTTCTCGTCGGAGAGGTCCTTGCGGACACGGCCGACGTAGACATCATCCTTACCGGCAGTCTCCAACGGCATAGGATAGGTCAGCGTCGAGGGGTCATCCACCAGTGTGCAGCCGGGAGCAGCGGCAATAGCCTGCTGGGCCTCCTCGACACTCAACGGACGCTCCGTCTCAATCCACACGCTCTCGGAGTGGGAACGCAGCGACGAGACACGGACACACATGGCCGAGCACTTCGCGTCGGTATGCATAATTTTTCGCGTCTCGTTGAACATCTTCATCTCCTCCTTCGTGTAGCCGTTGGGCTGGAACACGTCAATCTGGGGAATCACATTGTAGGCCAGCTGGTGCGGGAACTTCTTCACCGTCTTCACCTCACCCGTCTCTACAATCTCCTTGTACTGCTGCTGCAGTTCAGCCATGGCGGCGGCACCGGCACCTGAGGCGCTCTGATAAGAGGCCACGTGGATGCGCTTGATATGGCTCAGCTGCTCTAACGGCTGCAGCACCACCACCATCATGATGGTCGTACAGTTGGGGTTGGCGATGATGCCACGGGGACGGTTCAGGGCGTCCTCAGCGTTGCACTCAGGCACCACGAGGGGCACGTCGTCGTCCATGCGGAAGGCCGAACTGTTGTCAATCATGACGCAACCGTACTTCGTAATCGTCTCGGCAAACTCCTTCGACGTTCCGGCACCGGCCGAGGTGAAGGCGATGTCGATGTCCTTGAAGTCGTCATTGTGCTGCAGCAGCTTCACGGTCAGCTCCTGGCCGCGGAAGGTGTACTTCGTGCCGGCAGAGCGTTCGGAGCCAAAGAGCACCAGTTCGTCCATCGGGAAATTTCTCTCGTCAAGCAGGCGCAGGAACTCCTGGCCTACGGCGCCAGAAGCGCCTACAATTGCAACTTTCATCGTTCTTTTTCTTTTAATCTGTTACTTTCGGCTGCAAAATTACTAAAAAATTCTCATTTCTCATTTCTCATTACCCTTTTTTTTGTACCTTTGCAATCAGAATGGCAGATTTGGCAGCATATTTCCCCATCACAGACCCCACGCTGATATTCTTCGTGGTATTGCTGATAATTCTCTTTGCCCCTATCATCATGGGTAAACTGAGGATTCCACATATCATCGGCATGGTGCTGGCAGGTGTCATCATCGGACAGTACGGCCTGAACATCCTGGAGCGCGACAACTCCTTCGAACTCTTCGGCCGCGTCGGCCTCTACTACATCATGTTCCTGGCAGGACTCGAGATGGACATGGAGGGCGTCAAGCGCAACTCACGCCGTTTCCTCGTCTTCGGACTGCTCACCTGCTTCGTGCCGCTCGGTCTGACCTACCTCATGGCCATTCACCTGCTCCACTACTCCCCCACCGCCTCCTTCCTCTTAGGCTGCATCATGGCCTCCAACACCCTGATCGCCTACCCCATCATCGGCCGCTACGGCTTGCAGCGCCACCCCTCCGTCACGCTCTCCGTAGGCTCCTCGATGATCAGCCTCTTCATTGCGCTTGTCATGATTGCCGCCCTGGCGGGTAGCTATACTGAAACCCAACTGCCACAACTATGGTTCTGGCCTCTCTTCCTGCTGAAACTCGCTGTCTACATCGGTGCCATGCTGTGGCTCATACCTCATGTGGCACGCTATTTCCTGCGACGCTACAGCGACGCCGTCATGCAGTTCATCTTCGTCCTCTCCGTCATGTTCCTCAATGCCGCCCTCACCGACTTCATCGGACTGGAGGGCATCTTCGGCGCCTTCTTCTCAGGACTGATACTGAATAGGTATATCCCCCATGTGTCTGCGCTCATGAACCGCATCGAGTTCATCGGCAACGCGCTCTTTATTCCGTATTTCCTCATCGGCGTCGGCATGCTTATCAATGTCCGCGCCTTGGCACAGGGACCCTATGTCTTTTGGGTCGTACTGCTCATTGCCTTCTTCGGCACCTTCGGCAAGGCCGTTGCCGCCTACCTCTCCAGCCTGCTCTTCCGGCTGTCCAAGGCCGACGGTCACATGATGTTCGGCCTTACCTCGGCACACGCCGCCGGAGCCATTGCCATGGTCATGGTTGGCATGCGCATGGAGGTGGCACCAGGACAGTACCTCGTCAACGACAATATGCTCAATGGTGTCGTCATGATGATTCTCGTCACCTGCATCATCTCTACCTTCATGACGGAGCATGCCGCCCAGCAGATTGTCATTTCCCAGAAGACCCATCAATCCCATGACTCCCATGGGACTCACAGACCCCATGGAGCCCATGAGCGCATCCTCATCTGCGTCAAATACCCTGAGATAGCCCCGCAGCTCCTCACCCAGGCCATCTTCGTCAGGAACGAACGCCATCCGCAGGAGCTCATGGCCCTCAACGTGGTCTATGATGACGAGAAAGCGACCACGAACCGCGAGGCTGGTCTCCGACTCCTTGAACAGCTGCAACAGCAGGCCGCAGCGGCCGAAGTGAAACTCCAGACACAGGTTCGACTGGCCACCAACATCGCTAACGGCATCAAACACGCCTTCCGCGAGACGGGTTGTACGGAGGTCATCATGGGTATGCACGTCCACACCAATGAGAACGCCAAGTTCTGGGGCGACTTCATCCAGAGCCTCTACAACGGTCTGAACCGCCAGATTATGCTCGCTCGTTTCGTACAGCCCCTGAACACCTTGCGCCGCATACGGGTGGCCGTCCCCAGCCGTGCCGAATACGAACCGGGGTTCCACCGCTGGCTCGAACGGCTCTCACGCCTCGCCGGACAGCTCGACTGCCGCATACAGTTCCACGGACGCGAAGAGTCGCTGACGCTCATCGCCGAATACATCAACAACAATCACCCCTCGGTACGTGCCGAGTTCACCCCCATGAGCCACTGGAACGAACTGCCGCAGTTGGCCGCCCACATCGACGATGACCACCTCTTCGTCGTCGTCACGGCCCGTAAGGGTACCATCTCTTACAAGAACGCCCTCGAACGCCTCCCTGACGAACTGCAGCACTACTTCTCAGGCAAGAATCTCATGATTATCTTCCCCGACCAGTATGGCGACCAGAAGGAAGACCGCATGAGCTTCACCGAGGCGCAGCACCATGAAGAGTCGAGCATCTACGACTGGCTTCTGAAACTCCTCCATAAGTCCCAAACCTCCCATTAAACCCATTAGTCCCAGAAGTCCCATTAGTCCCAGAAGTCCCATTAGCCCCATAAAAATATGATCACAACAACAAACATCACCAAGAGCTTCGGCTCATTACAGGTACTCAAAGGCATTAACCTCCACATCGACCGCGGCGAGGTCGTCAGTATTGTAGGCCCCTCAGGCGCCGGCAAGACCACCCTGCTCCAGATCATCGGCACCCTCGACCGCCCTGACTCCGGTTCGCTGTGTGTCGACGGTGTCGATGCCACCACCCTCAGTCAGAAAGCCCTTGCCGACTTCCGCAACCGCCACATCGGCTTTGTCTTCCAGTTCCACCAGCTGCTGCCGGAGTTCACCGCCATCGAGAACATCATGATACCGGCCTACATCGCCGGCACCTCACAGAAGAAAGCCCGCGAACGGGCCAACGAACTGCTGGAATTCATGCAGCTCAGCGACCGCGCCACCCACAAGCCCGCCGAACTATCCGGCGGTGAGAAACAGCGCATTGCCGTAGCCCGCGCCCTTGTCAACAACCCCGCCGTCATCCTGGCCGACGAACCGTCCGGCTCCCTCGACACTCAAAATAAGCAGGAGCTCCACCGCCTCTTCTTCGACCTCCGCGACCGCTTCGGCCAGACGTTCGTCATCGTCACGCATGATGAACAGCTCGCCACGATCACTGACCGCACCATCCACCTTCGTGACGGGCTCATTGAGGACAGAATGGAGGCTTCATTCAACAACATTCCCGCTGATGTACAGGCGGAGGAAAGTGGTCTTGGCATTACTACGCACACGGATACTCTTTTGGAAATGTCCTGACGGTCGGTTATGGCTGTCGTAGACGGCAGTAATAGAGGCCCGTTCACCCGGTTCGACACTCCCCCGGGGATAGTCGACGAGTGTGCAGCCGCATGAGGAAACAACCTCCGTCAAGCGCAGCGGCGTGGCCCCGATGTTATGGAACACAAATGCGTAGCTCACGCTGCTGTCCTTCGGCACTACACCAAAATCATGACTCAGCGTGTCAAACAGAATCTCCGCCTCTGCCTCGGTGACCTTCACCTTCCCATTGTCACCACAAGAACTGATCAACATCATCATAAGCGACAGACAAAGGGTATACACAATATTCTTCATGAAATCTGATAATTATCGTTCGAGACGGCAAAGATACAAAAAAGCGGGCGAATCGCCAAACGATTCGCCCGCTTTTTATAATGTGTATCAGCAATAATTACTCAGCGATACAGATAGAGACACGGTTCAGGTCGTTCTCCTGGAACGGCTGTACGCGGCTACCCTTAGAGTCGTAGCTGATGCGGTTGGCCTCGATACCATACTGCTCCTTCAGGGCCTTCACAACAACGTCAGCGCGCTGAGCAGCCAGACGGTCATTGATCTTGTCGTTACCAGTGCCAGCGTCGGCATAACCGGTGACAACCACCTTAGCCTCGGGATACTTAATCAGGTAGTAGGCAATCTCCTTCACCTTCAGGGCCTCAGTGTCGCGGATCTCCGTCTTGTTGATCAGGAAGAAGATGTCACGACGGAGGGGCTCAACCTTCTCCACAACGGGAGCAACGGGCTGGGCAACCACAGGCTCGGGCTCGGGCTCCACGATGGGCTCCGGCTCGGGAACGGGAGCAGGAGGCAGCACCTTGACATAGGTCTTACCCAGGTTGAAGCGCAGACCAGCGAGAGCGTTGAAGTACCAGTCGAAGTTGTCGTCGTGGTCCTTCTTAGAGTTGTACTTATCGTTCAGGGCGTTGGCGTTACCCTCAACAATAATGCTCACACAGTCGCTCAGACGGAAGTCCATCTGAATACCGCCACGGCCGAAGAAACGGGTAGCAGTACCATCCCACAGGTTCTCCAGCAGATAAGCGTCCTTGTTGGTCAGGTGAGAAGCAATCTCATTCACCTCGTCATTATCAAAAGCGATGTTGGCACCAGCACCCAGGTAAGCCTTCAGGTTGAAGAAACGTGTGGGGTTGTAGCCGGCAATGAGGTTAGAGATATTGAAAATCACGTCGAGGCCGGGAGCCACGTACTTGTACTGATAGCCCTTAGTGAAGGCGAGACCGCCCTCAATGGGAACATAACCGTTCCAGCCGCCCTTCGACTGCCAGGCATTTGCCTGCAGGCGCAAGCCGACCAGCGGGTTGAACTGATAGCCGATGCCAAGCTGTGCGTTGGGCGACAGCAGGCGGCGGAATTTAGTCTCACCGAGCGTGTACTGGGCACCACCCTCCAGCTCCAGGAACCAGTGTTTCTGGAAGATATAGACGGCACCCTCCTTGTCGGTATAGGTGGCCTGAGCTGAAGCGCTGACGGTGAACATCAGCATAGCTGCGGCCAGTAATGTCTTCATTGATTTCATAATCTTCTTTCGTATTAAAAGGTTTTACTTAGCATTTCTTTTAGTTGCAATCCTCACCAGGTTGTCAATCTCTTCCGCTTCGCTCTTTTCAGCGGCGCGGGTCTTCAGTTCCAATGTCGTGTCACGCTCAGTGCTGGCCTCAACGATCTTACTGGGGCGAACAATCAGGTAGCAGGTCTCAGCAACGGAGTAGGAGGCACTGAGGTCGCCGACATAACCAATGATGACAGAGTCGCCATACTGCACAGCACCGTTGGTGAATGTACAGTCAGTAATGTCGAACTTCACCTTCGAACCGTCAATCTTGACAATCATCATGGAGTCAGTAATCTCATCGATCTGACCCGTGGCCTCGGCACGTACAGCCTTATGGCAACTGACCGACAGCAACGTGACGGCGAGGGCTGCAAACAGATATCCTAAAAGTCTTTTCATCTTTCTTTTTTACCTTTCTTTTTTGAAATAATGGGGGCGTCCGCAGTGGGCGCCCCCATTTCTATAGGATTGTGACCACTTAGTCACTTAAGTTCTTAACTATCGCTTAGCGGCTCTGACGAGCACCGTCGATATGCGGAGTAGAAGCCGGGTTCTTGATCCAGATTTCACGAGTGGTCGAAGTACCGGTCGTCGTGTGACCCCACTGGTGTACCAGCTTCGGAGTAGACGTCTTGACAACGATTCTCATTCTGTGAATCTTGGTAGGATCGAGCGAAGTAGACTTCGAAACGAACTGCAGACCGAAATAACCGAAGCCCTTGCGACCGAAGTCCTGAGCACCAATACCATTCTCCTCATAAGAGAAGTCCTTCACCTCGAAGTAGTGGTCAACATCAGCCTTGGTACCGTTACCCTCTTCATCAGCCGTCTTGTAGATGTAGAGTTCAACTGCCTCAATTGAAGGCTGCTTGTTAATATCGACAATAGCGATGTGCTTAGCTTGACGCTGATACTTATTATCATAGAGATAATTGCCGTAGCTCTGAGCCCAAACCCAGCAGGTATCCTCATAGTAGGCAGCCTCAGTGGTCGGGAACTTACCAGCCCACTTGTTCTGAGCGAACTCAGCGAAGTTGGTGCGGAAGTAAGAAGCAGCCTTGTTATCAACAGTCTCGTAAGCAGCCTTGTCGCTCTTCCAAGAAACCTTCAGGCTATCGAAGGTAACCTGGAACTTGTTACCGTAGTTAACAGCCTTGTCGAGGTTCGGATTCTTCTTCTTACCGTTGACGGCAGTACCGTTGATACCGAGAGCAACACGATCGTTAGCATCGTATGCACGGACACTATCCTTCATAGCAGTACCGAGCTTGAACGTAGGATCGAGAGCGCACTCGAACTTCACATTGAACTCAGCGCCAGCCTTGTCAGTAGCGTCACCATTAGCCTTGAAGTAGGTCGGTTTCGTGGTGAAGTCACCAGATACATAATAATCGCCAGACTTCTTGAACGAAATGTTACGATAAGTATAGGCAACCATTACAGGAACCTTAACGCCCTTATTATCTTCCTTCACGTTCTCGTAGTAGATGTACGGCAGGTAGTAACCCGGCTTCTTACTTGCAACCTCAGCAGACTTGTCGGTATTCAGACCCTTATAAGTCAGGTTCTGCGGATTCATCTTGGCATCGGTGCGGAAGTAGGTGACAGCAGTGTCATTGACAGCCTTAACGGCATCCTCAGAAGAGTAGGAATTCTCATAAGCTGAATAGCTACCGCAGCCCGGGAAGTAGAACGAGTAGTTCTGGTCGAACTGAGCTAAGTACTCAGAATAATAAGTATCAGGATTGTTATTAACTCGTGCAGAAGCAGGGTTAGTAATCAGACCGTGGAAAATCTCCTCGAAGTTGTAAGGACGAACGTCGGTAGCCCAACGATACTCCGTACCGGTATTATCACTTGCACCGCGGGTTGCCTTTTGACCACCGTCAGGCCATACAACCTCACTATGATTCTTACCGTCTACCTTGTAGAAGAAATCGAAACCATAGTTAGAATACTCTGAAGCAACGATATCTTCATCATTCCAGAACCAACCTAAGATGTTCCAAATATTTGAACTATTCTCACCCTTCGGACGCATGTAGAAGGTCACTTCCTTATCCTGAACGTCACGGAGCTTGAATGCCTTCGGCGGACGGTTAGGCATGAGCTTCTTCACGTTAACGAAGATCGTGTTAACCAGGCTCTCAGCACCATCGGGATCAACCTTGGTGATTTCAAGCTTCAGGTGGTAAGTACCCCAGTCAAGCAGACGGTCGGCGTCAAGCAGCTCAACAGCTACATTGTTCACAGGAACATCACCGTCGAACTTGCTCTTGTAACCATAAGGATACTTTGTGTACCATTCTGTTTCCTCATCAATGGTCTCCTCATCGGTATACCAGAACTTGAAGAGCTCAGAGATGTACTCAGAAGAACCATCCTCAGGCTGCCATGCATAATCAGAAGTAGAAGACTTACGGATAACGTCGTTTTCAACCTCATTGCCCTCAGCATCTTCCTCAGTCCAAGACCAATTGAAGTAGTACTTGGTACCCTTGTTCAGCTCAATCTGAGTCATATTGAAGAACGGATTCTTCTTATCCTTAGCAGCAGCTACATTGTAGGCAACGATATTCTCCTTCTGAGTAGCAGTGTCACCCTTCTCATTGAATACCTTTACCTCGAAGTTCAGGGTCTGATTCTCGCTGTAATCACCAACCTTCACGTAGAATGCACGTCCATCGGGGTCATACAGTGTACCGTCGAGGTTCACAGCGAACACACGGAAACCGATGACATCACCCTTAGCACCGCGGGCGTTCTTAATCTTGATGGCACCCTTGTTACCCTTGAAGAGCGTAGCCTTCTTGATACCATTCTCAATACCAGCCTGCTCGTCGTTACGAGTAGTGTCATAGATGTACTCACCAGTCTTGGCGTCGAAGCCATTAACGCTACGGAAACCAACACCCTCATAGATGTACTGAGTCCAAGCAGAAACCTCAGAGGTAGAAGACTCACGAGCGAAGTTCTGATCCAGCATCACGAAGAAGCCACCGATCTCAGTAGATCTGATTGTACCATTACTATTATAGCAGTCAATCACTCTCGGGAACTCAATGTCAATAGTTGCCCAGTCGCCGTCGAAGTTAACGGTCAGGATCTTCTGGTTGTCACGGTTATCAATACCCTGGTAACCATAGAAGTTCTCATTAGCGCGGTGATCAATTTCATAGCCCCAACGGTCTGTTACGTTGAAGGTCAGCTCCTCGTCATCAGCAGTCTTCTGCTTCTTGAGATCCTGATAGATGTAACCGGGATAGTCCTTAACAAACTTCTCACCGAAGATATCCAGAACATATTCACCGTTCTCGTCCTTGACATAGCTACCAATACTTCTATAACACTGTGCATTGAGGCCATCAGGATAACTGTACTTGCTGTCGAAGATATAAGAAACATGCTCGGCAGCATAAGGAGCATAAGTCAACTCCTCGTTATAAGACTCGGGGAAGTTCTCATTGTCATCAGTCCACAGCTTAGCAGCAGAAGTGCTGTTGGGCTTGTTCTCGTTCACAATGTAACGGTTGTGGATCTTCTGGACGACGGTCTTGTTAACATCGAAATCCCAAACGTGGAAAGCCTTAGCGGTACCCAGACCGAGGTCGTACTCAGAAACAACGTAACGGTTGTCCTCAGCAACATCCTTTCTCGTATTCTTCACACCAACAGAGTAGAGAATCTTACGGTTCTCATCATACTTACCGTCATCACCCTTAGGATAAGCGGCAGCCTTGAACTTATTCCATACAGCAGGATCCTGATCCTTCAGTGAGAAGTAGATGACCCACAGGCCAGTCTCACCATTGTTAGAACGAGTCATGTTCAGGTACTGACCCTCACCAGGACGAGTCAGGTACTGACCAGCAGGACGGTTGTATTTTGCAACCTTGTCAACATTGACAATACCGCTGGCAACGACATCCTCACCCTGAGAGTTAATCAGAGCAATAAAGTCCTTATCGAGTACGGCGTTAACGGGGCTAACGCGAACGAGGATAGAGTCAGCATAGGTGTGCAGGTAACCCTCGGTGAACTTGATGCTGTCATTAACAAACGGCTGCAGAGCGGGCTCGGGGAATACGGTCTCGTACTCAATAGCGTAAGTGAAGTTCAGGTCGTGATCGAACTCGGTATAACCGGTACCATCCTGATCGTCGTGACAATCCTCGTGAGGGCCAGCAAACAGGTTGATGCTGGTGATCATGTCGTTAATCTCATCAGTAGCAGCAGCCACGATGTCGTTCATCTTTGCAATGACGGCCTCGCTCTTCAGCAGCTCCTCCTGATACTTCAGCAGACCAGAAGCCTCCTCACCCTCAGCAGCAGCTGCGGGAGCGAACCAAGCCTCCAGACCAGAAATCTGCTCAACAAGGCCAGCTTCACCGTAAATCTTATCCTTCACAGTCTCCAGAGCGGCAGCAACCTTACCTACAGAGTCCTTCACCAGATTGTCAGCAGCCTCGTAAGCCTGCTTAATCTCACCAACCTTAGCAGTAGCAACAGAGTCAGTGTAATCCTCAGCATAGGCACAAGCCAGAACGAAAGCAAGGTCAATAGCCTTGTCCATAGCGTCGTCAAGAGAGTCAACCTTAGCTTCCAGAGCGTCGATCAGCGTAACAGCGTCGTCAAAGTACTCCTCAACAAGGTCAGTAACGTCACCCTCGAGGAAGGTCTTCAGACGGTCTTCCAGGATAGCGTCAATCTGCTTGGCAACCTCCTCAGGAATCACGTGCTTGATCAGGTCTTCCTTCAGCTGGGGAATCGTAGACTCGTTGATCAGCTGGATGGCAGCCTCGTTAGCCTTGATGGCCTTCTGCAGCTCGTCGTTGATCTTCTCCTGCTTCTCGGCAGCGTCCTTGTCAGCCTTGGCCAGAGCGGTCTTAGCCTCCTCAAGAGCCTTCAGGATCTCAGCGTCCTTGTCAGACAGCTCAGTCAACTTGGTCTTGATGGTAGCGATGTCAGCCTTGTTGGCAGCAGCAGTCTCCTTCAGGGTCTTAATCTCACCCTCGTTGGTCGTGATGCGCTTGTCAAGGGCAGCATTCACCTCAGCAATCTTAGCGGTAACGCTGGTCAGGTTATCAGAAATCTGCTTCTGCAGGTTGTCGAAATCAGCCTGCTCCTTGCTCTTCAGAGAAGAAATCTCAGTGGCGTTCTCGTTAGCCTTAGCCAGTGCCTTCTGAGCCTCACTGAGAGCGTTGTCGGCAGCAGCCTTAGCGTCAGTGATGTTCTTCTCCAGCTCCTTGTCCTTAGCCAGGAGGCCGATGATGTTGTCATTGTTAGCCTTGATGTCAAGCTTGGCAGCATCCAGACCTTCCTGCAGGCTCTTAATAGAAGCCTCCATAGAAATCTTGGCAGCCTTCAACTCAGCAACCTCTGAAAGCAAGGTCTTAATGTTCTCGGCATTAGCCTTGCCAGTTTCCTTAGCTGCGTCCAGCTCCTTCTGCAGAGCGGCATCAGCGTCGGCGTAAGCAGTCTTCACTTTCTCCAGCTGCTGCTCCAAAAGTGCCAAAGAGTTCGAAGCGTCAGTGGCATTCTTGTCGATAGCAGCTTTCAGTGAAGTTTCCAGTCCGTTAATTTGACTACGAAGATCGTTGATGTCGTCATCGTAGTCCTTACAGGACGTGAAAGCACCTACGGTGGCCACGAGGGCTACCATAAGCAGTTTACTAAAAACTTTTTTCTTCATACGATTAATAAATTTAAATTAAATAAAAAATAATAAAGTTGTTTGTAATTTCTATTCTCTTTCTCTCTCAAATCCGACGCCCAAAAAGCCATGCCGAAGCAGGCATCTGGGTAGTGTATCTCCTACACGGAGCCACAAATTTGGTGCAAATATAGACATATTTCTGAAATCTTGCAAGAATTTTCGATTATTTTTTCGAAAAAACACTAAAAACTTGCCTATTTTCGGGCTTTTTCCTGTTCAAAGTGCCATTTTTCTGCGAAAATGTCTTTACACACCTTATTATATATACAGATTAGAACTCCGCTGATTTCGGTGTTCTCGGGAAGGGGATAACGTCACGGATATTGGACATTCCGGTGACGAAGAGGATGAGTCGCTCGAAGCCGAGTCCGAAGCCTGCGTGGGGGCAGGATCCGTAGCGTCGGGTATCGAGGTACCACCAGAGTTTGTCGGTCTCCATGCCGCGGCGGTTGATTTCGGCCATGAGCTTGTCGTAGGACTCCTCACGGACGGAGCCGCCGATGATCTCGCCAATCTGGGGGAAGAGGACGTCGGTGCCCTGCATGGTGGGAGCAGGGGCCTGGATGCCGCGGTAGCCCACACTTCCGGCGGGGGAACCGCCAGACACACTGGAGGCGGGATTTTGTTTCATGTAGAAGGCCTTGATGGCAGCGGGGTAGTCGGTCATGATGACAGGCTTCTTGAAGTGCTCCTCGACGAGGTAGCGCTCATGCTCGGAGGCGAGGTCGTCGCCCCAGTTGCAGGGGAACTCGAACTTGTGACCGTTCTTGATGGCCTCCTGCAGGATATTGATACCCTCGGTATAGGTCAGGCGGACGAAATCCGCCTTCACGCAGCCTTCGAGACGCTCGATGAGGGTCTTGTCAATCATCTGGTTCAGGAACTGCAGATCGTCCTGGCAGTTATCGAGGGCCCAGCGGACGCAGTACTTGATGAAGTCCTCTTCGAGATCCATCAGTCCCTCCTGGTCGAGGAAGGCCACTTCAGGCTCAATCATCCAGAACTCAGCGAGGTGTCGCGGGGTATTGCTGTTCTCAGCGCGGAAAGTGGGACCGAAAGTGTAGATGGCTCCGAGGGCCGTAGCGCCGAGCTCACCCTCGAGCTGTCCCGAGACGGTGAGGGAGGTCTGCTGACCGAAGAAGTCGTCATCATAGATGATGGAACCGTTCTCATCTTTCTTCAGGTCATACAGGTTCTTGGTGGTCACCTGGAACATGTTACCTGCGCCTTCGCAGTCAGAGGCGGTGATGAGGGGCGTATGGAAATAGTAGAATCCATGCTCGTGGAAGTAGGTATGGATAGCCATGGCCATGTTGTGGCGGATGCGCATGACGGCTCCGAAGGTGTTGGTACGGAGACGCAGATGAGCATTCTTACGCATGACCTCAAAGCTCTGTCCTTTCTTCTGCATGGGATAGGTATTGTCGCAGAGGCCGTAGATGGTGATGCTGGTGGCCTGGATTTCGGAAGTCTGGCCAGCACCCTGGCTCTCGACGAGGATACCCTCGGCGCAGATGCAGGCACCGGTGGTGACGTCCTTGAGACCCGCCGGAGATGCGTCGGGCACGGTGACGGCGACAGTGGCGGGATCGACGACGATCTGGACATTCTTGATGGTGGAACCATCATTGAGGGCGATAAAGTCCACCGCCTTGGAAGAGCGATGGGTACGTACCCAGCCCATGACGGTGACTTTCTTCCCATATTCAGTGCATTTCAGCACTTCAATTATCTTTGTTCGTTTCATTGTTGTTTATTTTTATGGGGCCTATGGGGCCCATGGGACTAATGGGACCTATGGGGCTAATGGGCTTATTACTCATATGCGCCCATGCGGAGACGGTCGACTTCCTCCTCGGTGAGGTAGCGCCAGTCGCCGCGACGCAGGTTCTTCTTAGTGAGTCCGGCGAACTGTACGCGGTCGAGCTTGAGGACGCGGTAGCCGAGAGACTCGAAGATACGGCGCACAATGCGGTTCTTACCGGAGTGGATCTCAATGCCCACCTGCTTCTTGTCGATGGCATCAGCATACTGGACGTCATCGGCCTTGATCTCACCATCCTCAAGCTGGATGCCCTCGGCAATCTGTGTAAGGTCGTGGGCGGTGACATTCTTATCGAGGAAGACGTGGTAAATCTTCTTCTTGAGATACTTGGGATGGGTGAGCTTCGAGGCGAGGTCGCCGTCGTTGGTGAGGAGCAGCACACCGGTGGTGTTGCGGTCGAGACGTCCGACGGGATAGATGCGCTCAGGGCAAGCATTCTTGACCAGGTCCATCACGGTCTTACGCTGCTGCGGGTCATCACTGGTCGTGACATAATCCTTGGGTTTGTTAAGCAGCACATAGACCTTCTTCTCGAGGCTGACCGGCTGGTCGTGGAACCTCACCTCATCAGTGCGCAGAATTTTGGTTCCCAGTTCGGTGACCACCTGTCCGTTGACGGTGATGACACCAGCCTGGATGAACTCATCGGCCTCGCGACGGCTGCAGACACCAGCATTGGCGAGATATTTATTCAGACGTACCGGCTCATTGGGATCGTAGTTAACTTCCTTGTACTCAATGCGTTTCTTCATCGAATACTTGGCATTGGGATCATAGTCGGCAGTACGCGGACGTTTGTTATAGGGTTTCTGTCCACCACCGTAAGGAGCCTTGCCGTAGGGACGGTTGCCGGGACGCGACTGCTGCTGACCGGGACGATAGCCGCCATTGCTGTTATAGGGACGGTAGCTCCCCTGGGAAGGACGGGGCTGATAACCACCCTCTTCCCCATTACGGTTATAGCTGGGACGGAAACCGCCCTGATGTTGACGAGGCTGGTAGCCACCCTGAGAGGGACGGCTGTTATAGCCATAGCTGCCACGCGACTGACCATATTCGCCTTGCGGCTGGCGGGGCTGGTAGCCGTTGTTATTATAATTGGTACGGGGGCGATAGCTGCCCTGCTGGCGGGACGTACTGCCCTGCAGTCCTGCTCCGAAGCCTTCGGGACGGAATCCACCCTCGTCGTTGTTACGATTAAAACTGGGACGGTCGCCGGCATTGTATGCGGGACGCTGTCCGGTGTGTATACGTGGACGGGGTGAGCGTCCGCGGTAGTCACGCTGAAAACCATTGCCTGCTGACGTGTAGCCATCACGGCTACCGGTGTTCTGCTCAGTTGCAGGCTTCTCTTCGTAATTCTTCTCGTTTTCGAATTCCATATTGTTTTGTTTTTGTTTTTTATGGGGTGTATGGGGCCTATGAGGCTAATGGGGCTTATGGGATTTATGGGATTTCTCCTAACTTCTCATTACTTCTCCTAACTTCCAGTATAAGTCGCTGGGGTGATAGCACGGAGTTCGGCCTTCACAGCCTCACTGATGTCCAAAGTATCGATGAAATGGGCAATTTTTGACTCATTCATCCCCTCATTATTGCGGGTGAGCGCCTTCAGCGCCTCGTATGGATTGGGGTAAGCCTCACGGCGGAGGATGGTCTGGATACCCTCGGCGACGACAGCCCATGTGTTGTCAAGATCCTGCTGTAACTTCGCCTCGTTGAGGATGAGTTTACGCAATCCCTTGAGGGTAGATTGGAAGGCAATGAGGGCATGTCCCATGGGGACACCGACATTACGGAGCACCGTAGAGTCGGTGAGGTCGCGCTGCAGTCGGCTGACGGGGAGCTTTGCAGAAAGGAACTGGAGGATGGCATTGGCGATGCCAAGGTTACCTTCCGAGTTCTCGTAGTCGATGGGGTTCACTTTATGGGGCATGGCACTGCTGCCCACCTCGCCGGCCTTAATCTTCTGCTTGAAGTATTCCATGGAGATGTACATCCAGAAGTCGCGGTCAAGGTCGATGACGATGGTATTGATGCGCTTCATGGCATCAAAGATGGCAGCCAGCCAGTCGTAGTTCGAAATCTGCGTGGTATATTGTTCGCGCTCCAGACCGAGCTTGGTGCCGACAAAATCGTCAGCGAACTGTGGCCAGTTGATATCGGGATAAGCCACGTGGTGGGCGTTGAAATTGCCGGTGGCACCGCCGAATTTTGCTGTTATCGGTGTCTCCTTCAACGAGCGCAGCTGCTCTTCCAGACGATAGACATAGACCATGATCTCCTTACCGAGACGCGTCGGCGAAGCCGGCTGTCCGTGGGTCTTGGCAAGCATGGGAACATTGCGCCACTCCTCAGCATAGTCGTGAAGTTGTTCAATAAGTTCTTCAAGGAGAGGGTAATAGACCTGCTCCAGAGCTTCCTTGATGGAGAGGGGGACGCTGGTGTTGTTGATATCCTGCGAGGTGAGGCCGAAGTGGATGAACTCCTTAGAGGAAGTTATCGCTTCGCTTAACTTCTCATTACTTCCCCTAACTTCTCCTAACTTCTCCTTAATAAAATACTCGACGGCCTTGACATCATGGTTAGTGACGCACTCAATGTCCTTGACCCGCTGGGCGTCAGCTTCCGTGAACTGGCGATAGATATCGCGCAGCGGCTCAAAGAGGCTGCTGTCAAAATGCTGAAGCTGGGGTAAGGGGAGTTCGCATAGCGAGATGAAATACTCAATCTCTACGCGGACACGATAACGTATCAGGGCGTATTCTGAAAAGTATCCTGCTAAGGCTTCGGTCTTTCCACGATAGCGGCCATCAATAGGCGAGATGGCTGTCAAAACACTTAAATCCATTTCTCTTCTCTTGCGCAAATTAAAAACCGCAGCATCCCTGGCTGCGGAACTTTCTCTATATTTTCGTGGGCGCTGACGGATTCGAACCGCCGACCCTCTGCTTGTAAGGCAGATGCTCTAAACCAGCTGAGCTAAGCGCCC
>CALDLA010000128.1 GCA_937898415.1 uncultured Prevotellaceae bacterium
TGATGCGCTTGAAGAGACGAGTGAAATGGTGGGGGAAATCGAATCCGAGCAGGCGAGAGGTCTCGCTGATGTTGTGACCCTGCATCAACAGACTTTTCGCCTGATTGATGATATAATTATGTATGTAGCCAATGGCTGTGCCGCCTGTTGCCTTATGGACGATGTCGCCAAAGTAGCGGGGCGAATAGGCCAGCTCTGAGGCACACCAGGCAACGGTAGGTAAGCCTTGCGACAGTTGGCGGTTCTCGCGGAAATAGGTTTGCAGCAGGTTGTGAAAGCGCTTCAGCAGGTCGGTCTCTCCCCTATCCTCCTCAGATAATTGTCGCTGGTAGATGCGGTTGCAGTATTCCAGTATCAGGTGCAGATAAGCCAGCAAAACTTTTCTTAAAGATGGTGAATCCTCATGTGTCTGCAGTTCTTGTCGCATCTGAGCTACCAACTGCGTGATGCAGAGCCATTCGTCAGGCTCCATGCGCAATGAACCATCGAAGAAATACGAGAAGAACTGATAGCGGTCAATCTGACGTTCCAACTCGCTACCGTGCAACAGTTCGGGCGACCACAGCACCACCCAGCCACACAACGAGATGCGCTCGCCATTGTCCTCCAGTCCACCTATCTGTCCTGGTTCCACAGCGATGATGGAGCCATCGCTCACCTGCAATCTCCGCATACCATAAGAAAGGTTGAAGGGAAACTGTCGCTGGATGAACAACCCATACACGCCATAGTTGTTCAGACTATGACGGAAAGGTGCCAGTTCGTCGTAATGGATGATACTAACTAAGGGATGCAGCACTGGTGCATCCACAAAACGAGCATAGTCGTTGGGGCTGTCTACCTTCAAAATATTCCTCATATCGGTTGCAAAGATACATAAAACAGTCTAATAATGGTATATTTTTTACGTTATTTAAGCACTTTCTGCGAAATTGGTATATAATCAGCCAATTTGTGTAATAGCTATATAATATATAATGTGTACTTTTACACCCAGAAACTTAAAACAGAATAATTATGTTAGGCAATTTTACATTCCACAATCCTACGAAGTTGCACTTTGGTGAGGATTCTTTAAGCAAACTGAGTGAAGAACTGAAAAACTATGGCAAGAAGGTGATGCTCTGCTATGGTGGTGGTAGTATTAAGCGCAATGGCATCTACGATCAGGTGATGGCCGAGCTGAAGAAGGCTGGCTGCGAGGTGGTAGAGATGGCGGGTGTGATGCCCAATCCTACTATAGAGAAGGTATTAGAGGGAGCCCACATGGCTCGCCAGGAGAATGTGGATTTCATCCTTGGCGTGGGCGGTGGCTCTACCGTTGACTACTGCAAGGCCGTAGCCGGAAGTGCTTGGTACGATGGTGACCCTTGGGAGTATTACTTCAAGAACTGGCAACCGATGACCTGCCGTTGGATTCCTGTGGGTTGTGTGCTGACAATGGCTGGCACAGGCTCTGAGATGGACAGCTGTTCGGTTATCTCCAGTCACACGGAAAACCGCAAGTTGTTCTATAACTTCCGCAACCCAGATTTCTCCATTCTCAACCCTCGCTTCACCTTCACCGTTCCCAAGTATCAGATGGTGGCTGGTATCTACGACATCATGAGTCATATTCTGGAGCAGTATCTCTCGGGCACAGACGACAACACCAGCGACTATATCGCAGAGGGTCTCATGCGCTCGCTCATCGTCAGCAGTCGCAAGGCTAACGTGAACCCAGAGGATTACGAGGCTCGCTCGAACATCATGTGGACAGCCACCTGGGCACTCAACACGCTCATCGACCGCGCTAAGGCCACCGACTGGATGGTGCACATGCTGGGTCAGGCTGTGGCTGCCTTTACCGATGCCACTCACGGTCATACGCTCGCTGCCGTCAGCGGAGCCTACTATCGTCTGCTCATCAGCAAGTCGCCCGATGCCGTGCAGAAGTTCAAGCGTCTGGCCATGAACGTATGGGGCGTTTCTGCCGAGGTTAAGACCGACGAGCAGGTTGCGATGGAAGGTCTGGAGACGATGGAGCAGTGGATGCGCGAATTGGGACTGGCAATGAACATCACCGACTGCGGTGCCAAGCCCGAACAGATTGAGGGAATGGCCGATGCATGCCCGATTTGCCAAGGTGGCTACTACATTCTGAATCGTGACGAGGTTGTACAAGTTTTGAAAGATAGTCTTTAGAATATGAAACAGATATTTTTGTTTTTAAAAGTTATCCTATGAACGTCAACAAACCTATCAGTCGAAGAAAAGCACTCAAGG
>CALDLA010000129.1 GCA_937898415.1 uncultured Prevotellaceae bacterium
GTGAAGGGCTTATGACCAATGTTAATATTTTAAGATCAAATTTACCGAACTATTGGATGAAAGAATAATAGAAAAATTCGAGAAAGAGTATTTGGAATAATACATAAGGGAAGAACGTGCCCACTAACATGTTCATTGTGAGCCGAATGGTGTTGGTCATGAGATTAGCACCATTTACAAGGAAAACTGAGGTGGCCGATAACGGCTACCTCAGTTTCGTTTCAAGTTCGGCTATTTCCTTATCGTACTTCGCTAGTGCAGCCTCGTACTCCTTGCGATGTTGGTCACGTTGTGCTTTCAGACGTTCAAGGTGTCTACGGTTGTTTTCCTCGACAAGTTTAACACACTTGTCACAATAGCCGTCTAACAAGTCACTGAAAGCCTTAATTTTCTTCTCGTCAGTCCAGAGTTTTTTGTCAACACACTCCAACCCTTCAAGTATCTCTCGGTACTGTTTGTAATACTCCAAGGCTTTCAGACGTTCACCCTTGTTCCCCTCGTTAATCTCTCTCATATAGCGTTGACAGCACTTGTAACGAGCATCTACATTCTCGAAACGTTCAAGGTGTTCAACTTGTTCTTTACTAAGACTCTTGCACATAGTCTTTATCATGTGGAGTTTGTCATCCTGAGTTAATTTTTTACTCATAATCTTACATTTTTAGTTATTTAAAAATCAAAAAACGCTGTAAACAACATGTTTACACGTGCAAGAGTATATAAAAAATATTTAAGTTCCAAATTATCAGAGCACAAATTAACAAGTAAAGCCCAAATTTCCGAAGAAACTTGGACTTGTTCTGAGTTTTGATAATACAAGTGAGGTTGAGGCTACTTGAAGAACTGTTTCATCAGTTCAGCGTTTTCTTCTCTTGTCACCTTTATGTATTTCATAAAGTTCGCTTCGGTTGTGTGTCCCGTCAGTTTCATTATGCTGATAGTGGGTGCTCCCTTCAAGTATAAGTTGGTGGCGAAACTCCTTCGAGCTGTGTGGCTCTTGATTAACTCATACTTCTTATGCTTAGTACTCGTCACCTTACCACCTCTATTCTCCTTCACTATCACCTCATCGTTAATCTCTGCAAGCCTACCCAATTCCTTCAGATGCTCAATGAAACGTGACTTGTAGCACATCTGGGGGAACTTACCACCATACTTAGCATATAGTTCCTTGATGTAGGTGTGCATAGGAATCGTTACCTTCTCAGAAGTTTTTTCTGTTACAATGGTGATGGTCTCAGCCTCAACGTCAAAAAGAGCCTTGTCAAGATGATTTAGGTCACTCTGCCGTAAACCCGTCCAACACCCAATAATAAATAGGTCACGTGTTTCCTCTATCCTACTCTTGGCATCAATGACACCCTTACTTATTAGTGTAGGTATATCCAAAGCATAGAGACGTGATATTTCATTCTCAGTCAAGTAGACGTTATCCACGTCTGTTGACTTGCTCTGATATGATTTGTAGGTATCGTCCTTTATCAAACCTTGACGAGCAGCCTCATTCAGCCACACTTTCAGCACGGAAAAAGACGCTGGTATCGTGTTACTACGATAGTTCTTGCTCGTATATGCCCAACTAAAACGTCTTGAAACTGCCTATCAAACACTGAGAAATCATCCTTGATGTTCTTCTCAGCAAAGAATGACTAGTAACGCTTCAACACCGTCTTATGATGCCCTACGGTGCGGTCTGAGATAAACTTTCGTGTTCTCGGGTCAACTCTCTTGTGCATATTGTCAACATACGACTGAAAGAACTGCAAGGGAGTAATTTTCTTCTTCTCCTCCTCCTTACGTTCACCCTCAATCAAATCATCAATGACACGTTGAATACTATCTTTTAAATATTCAGCAGTACCGAAATAAGATGGGTCGTTGCCATTAAAGCCGTGACGTGACTCAAAGAATTTGTTAATGCCACCATCTATAGCATCCAAGAACTTGTTTACCTTTCGGCTCGCTCTGTTTATACGGTCAGCAAAACTTGTTGAGATAATGCAGCGTTGTGATTCATTATCCCATGTCTTAACATATACATACTGCTTGGTGGAAACCTTGAAACGTTTTTTGTGGTAGCCAATCAAATACACCAGCGTTAATTCTTCTGACTTGTCTTTCAGATTGTAGTTCAAATTGATTTTTCCCTTCTTGTTTGCCATATCTTTCTTATTTAACTGGTGCAAAGGTACAAAAATAATTGGAACTACCAAATTTCAGGGGTCGTAAGGGGTCATATTTAGGGGTCGTATTCGACCACTTTGTACAAAAAGACCACCACTTTGATAATCAAGCGATTAACCAAAATAGTGGCCTAAGTGACTGATTTATAATGAATTTATAACATTCTTCTCAGTGTTAAAAAGAGTTTTATTTCATTCCCACTCGATGGTTGCGGGTGGCTTTGAGGAGATGTCGTAGCAGACGCGGTTGACGCCACGCACCTTGTTGATAATCTCGTTCGAGACCTTGGCCATGAAGTCGTAGGGCAGATGGGCCCAGTCGGCAGTCATAGCGTCAGTAGAGGTAACGGCACGAAGGGCTACAGGATTCTCATAGGTACGCTCGTCGCCCATGACGCCGACGGAGCGGACGGTGGAGAGGAGGATGGCGCCAGCCTGCCATATCTTGTTATACAGGGTGTTGCCGTCGTCACAGACATACTCGCGGAGTCCGCGGATGTAGATGTCGTCGGCATCTTGCAGGATGCGCACCTTCTCGGGCGTGATGTCGCCGAGGATACGGACGGCCAGTCCGGGACCGGGGAAGGGATGGCGCGTAATGAGGTGCTCGGGCATTCCGAGCTGACGGCCTACGCGGCGCACCTCGTCCTTGAACAGCCACTTGAGCGGTTCGCAGAGCTGCAGGTGCATCTCCTTGGGCAGTCCGCCGACGTTGTGATGGCTCTTGATGACCTTACCGGTGATGTTCAACGACTCAATGCGGTCAGGATAGATGGTGCCCTGGGCAAGCCAGCGGGCATCGGTGATTTTCTTGGCCTCGGCATTAAAGACCTCGACAAAGTCGCGGCCGATGATTTTTCTTTTTTGCTCGGGCTCGGTGACACCAGCCAGGTCGGCAAAGAACTGCTCACTGGCATCGATGCCGATGACGTTCAGGCCGAGAACCTTGTAGTCGTCCATGACCTGCTTGAACTCGTTCTTGCGCAGCATACCGTGGTCGACGAAGATACAGGTCAGACGGTCGCCAATGGCGCGGTTCAGCAGTACGGCAGCCACAGAGGAATCGACACCGCCCGAGAGTCCGAGGATGACGCGGTCGTTGCCTAACTGCTGCTTGAGCTCGGCTACCGTGGTATCCACAAACGAGGCGGCACTCCACTCCTGACGGCTTCCGCAGATATTGACCACGAAGTTTTGGAGCAGGGTCTTTCCTTGCGTAGTATGGAACACCTCAGGGTGGAACTGGACAGCCCAAATGCCTTTGGCAAGTGAAGAGTGAAGAGTGAAGAGTGAAGAATTTGCTACCGCCTCAGGGGAAGCCCAGAAGGCAGCGTTCTGAACGTCCTTGGTGGAACCGATGACGTGGAAGCCGTCGGGAATGGCGGTGATGGTGTCGCCGTGGCTCATCCACACCTGTGAGTGCTGCTCAAAGCCGCGGAACAGGGGGTTGGTGGTGTCTACCGTCTCTAAGTTGGCACGTCCGTACTCGCGGCTGTCGGCCTTCTCGACCTTGCCACCGAGGGTATGCGAGATGAACTGGGCTCCGTAGCAGATGCCTAATACCGGCAAGCGGCCCACGAACTGACTGAGGTCTACCTTGAACGCCTCAGGGTCGTGTACCGAGTAGGGCGAACCGCTGAGGATGACGCCGATGACCGACGGGTCGTCCTTGGGGAACTTGTTGTAAGGCAGAATCTCGCAGAAGGTGTCCAGCTCGCGCACACGACGGCCTATCAACTGCGTCGTCTGCGAGCCAAAATCCAGGATAATGATCTTCTGTTGCATAAGTTATAAGGTTTTTAAAAAGTTTTCAGCTTCTTGCAGGGTGTCAAGCTTGCCCACATCCATCAGGCGCAGATTCATGGCCTCATAGCCGCGAATAGGATGATCGGCACACACCTTCAGGTAGAAGTCCATAATGGGGAACCGAACAGGCCAGTCGTTCATCAGCGGGAAAACCGACGGGTGAAACACATGAATACCGCTGAAGGCTAACGAACGCCCCTCGCAGCCTTTCACCTCGCCCGTCTCAACATTCTTCCAGCCCACTAAGCGCATCTCATCGTCAAACTGCAAATAGCGCTTTGTCTTCCGCTCGCTGACCACCAGCAACGGTGCATCAGCATGGAGCGACGAGAAGTCGAGGTTACTGAGGATGTCGACATTATGAATCAATATCGGCTCCGTGGGGTCAAACAGCGGCAGGGCACGCTTGATACCGCCGCCAGTCTCGAGCAACTGTTCGCTTTCGTCAGAGATGCGGATGTCGAGCCCGAAGTTGTCGTTCTGGTGAAGATAGTCGATGATTTGCCGGGCGAAATGGTGGACGTTGACCACGATGCGCTCATAGCCGGCATCGCGCAGCTTCATCAAAACATGCCAGAGCAGAGGTTGTCCCCCTACCCTGACAAGAGCCTTGGGCATGGTGTCTGTCAGTGGTTTCAGACGGGTGCCAAGCCCCGCCGCGAATATCATAGCTTGCTTCACGGCTGCAAAGATAACAAAAATTTTTGGTATTCCCCGTTAATCGAGGCCAAAAAGTACTTTCAAACCTCCATCGACCCCCGAAAAGCCCATAAAAGCAAGACTCAGGAGTCCGGCAGAGAGCATGACGATAGCCATCCCCTGCATGCCCTTGGGTATCTTGACCAGCTCCAGCTGCTCGCGAATGCCGGCGAAGACGGTCAGTGCCAATCCGAAACCGATAGCCGTTGAGAAGGCATAGACGACCGACTGCAACAGGTTGAAGTCTTTCTGGATGACCAGGATGGCTACACCAAGAACGGCACAATTGGTGGTGATGAGCGGCAGAAAGATGCCAAGAGCCTGATAGAGGGCTGGCGACACCTTCTTGAGCACAATCTCGACCATCTGCACCAGTGACGCGATGACGAGGATAAAGGCGATGGTCTGCAGGTACTGCAGTCCGAAGACATCAAGCACGTATTTCTGAACCAGCCAGGTGACAATCGTGGCTAATGTCAGCACGAAAGCGACAGCAGCCGACATACCTAATGAGGTGTCAATCTTCTTGGAAACGCCGAGGAACGGACAAATGCCGAGGAACTGTGACAACACGATGTTGTTCACGAAGATGGCGCTAATGAAAATCAGTATGTATTCCATAACTTCAATTCTTCAACTTGTTGACGATGGCAATGAGGAAACCGAGGGTGATGAACGCCCCTGGAGGCAGCACGAAGAGCAGGATGTTGTAGGTCTCAGGCAACAGCGTCAAACCGAAGATGCTGCCATTACCCAACAGTTCACGGCAGATGCCGAGCAGCGTCAGGCCCAGCGTAAAGCCGAGACCGATACCAATGCCGTCGAAGAGCGAGGCAAGAGGCGACTGCTTGGCAGCAAAAGCCTCGGCACGTCCGAGGATGACACAGTTGACGACAATCAGCGGGATGAAGAGTCCGAGTGCAGCGTCAATGTCGGGCAGGAATGCCTTGATAAACAACTGCAGCATCGTAACGAAGGCGGCAATGACGACGATGAAGACGGGAATGCGCACCTTGTCGGGCGTTACCGACTTCAGACAGGAAATCACGACGTTGGTGCAGATGAGCACCGCCATCGTAGCCAGTCCCATCGACATGCCATTCATGGCTGAGGTAGTGGTGGCCAATGTGGGGCACATACCGAGCATCAGGACGAACGTAGGGTTCTCCTTGACAATGCCGTTCTTGATGATTCCGATATAATTCATATTTTCTATTTACGGATTTTCGATTTTCGATTGATTACTGATGCTGCTTCGTGGCTCCCGTCTCAGCATCCGTTGCAGGCGTAGCCTTGTAAGCGTTATAGGCGTTGTTGACAGCCAGCAGGAAGGCGCGGCTGGTGATGGTTGAAGCTGTAATGGCATCCACCTGCCCACCATCCTTTGAGACGGTCAGAGGCTCAGCAGGCGTCTTGCCGATGATATCGCCCTTCTCACCACGCTGAAACCACTTGTCGGCTTTGGCACCGAGTCCCGGAGTCTCAGTATGCTCCAACAATGTATAGCCGAGAATCTTGCCCTCGGCATCAAAACCCACCAGCACCTTCAGGTCGCCGCCAAAGCCACCCGTAGTCGACTCCACTGCCGCTCCGAGTTCCTTGCCCTGCGCGTCGCGGGCCTGATAGATGATAAAGGTCATTTCCTTTCCCTTGGCATCGTTCTGGCGCACGGTATCCGTCTTGGCCACGACAATGTCGTCGCTCACCATGACCGTCTTGATACCGTCGGCCAGCGCCTTGGCCTTCTGGTCGTTGATGGGGCCCTCGGTCAGGTGGTTCACAAAAGCCAGGATACCACCCATGACGACTGCCACGCCCGTGAGCACCAGCACCATATTAGTAAGTGTAGATTCGAGTTTCTTCATATTTCTTAAATCTTAACTCTTAATTCTTAATTCTTTGCAGGCACTTCCCCAAAACGTTTTGGTTTCACATAATTATTAATCAGCGGTGTAAAGGCGTTCATGATGAGGATGGCGAACGACATACCCTCAGGATAGGCGCCCCAGTTGCGGATGATGACCGTCAGCAGTCCGATGCAGACGCCATAGATGAGCTGTCCTTTCGGCGTCATAGGACTCGTCACGTAGTCAGTCGCCATGAAGATGGCACCCAGCATCAGACCACCACTAAGGATCACCACGGTGGGGTCGGCATAGATGGGGTTGGCCAGATGGAGCAATCCGCTGAGCACAAACACCGTACCGATAATCGAGACAGGAATATGCCAGGTGATGATCTTACGCCAGAGCATAAAGACCAGACCGGCAATCAAGGCTAAGTCACAGATTTCGCCGATGGTTCCGGCACCACCGTTGAGCGAGAAGTCGGCAAAGAGCAGCGAGAAGGCATCAGGCAGTTGGCTGAGCACATCCATGTCTCCGTTCTTGACAGCCTCCTGCATCAGTGCCAGCGGTGTGGCACCCGTCTCAGCATCCGTGTACTTGAGCCACTGTCCGGGCAAGGGCCATGAGGTCATCTGCGCGGGAAAAGCCACTAACAGGGCACAACGTCCCACCAATGCGGGATTGAAGATGTTATTGCCTAATCCGCCAAACGTCATCTTGGCTACGCCGATGGCGAAGAGCGCACCGATGAGGATGATCCAAATGGGGAGGTTCGAAGGGAGGTTCATGCCGAGCAGCAGACCCGTCAAGGCAGCAGAGCCGTCTAAGATGGTATTCCGTTCGTTCTTGAGTATGTATTTGTTGATGGCCCACTCCAAGAATACGCAGGCAGCCACACTCGTCAGGCAAACGATAACCGAGCCCAGCCCGAAGAAATAGAACGACACGAGCAGCGCAGGCAGCAGGGCGATGATGACGCCGTACATATTGCGCTCCACGGTGTCATTGCCGTGGGCGTGTGGCGATAATGATACTATTAACTTTCCCATTGTTGTTTACTTTTTAGTGTTACGGGCACGGATGATACCCATGACGGTTGATTTTCCCTGACGGATATTGTCGAGCAGCGGACGGTGGGCAGGACAAGTGAACTGGCACGAACCACACTCAATACAACTGACGATGTCCTCCCGCTCAGCACGTTCCCAGTTCTTTACTTCTGAGACTTTGGCCAGCAGGTAAGGCTCAAGTCCCATGGGGCAGACACCTACGCACTTGGCACAACGGATGCAGGGTTGCGGCTCCTTACGACGAGCCTCATCGTCGCTGATGATGGTCACCGAGTTGGTTCCCTTGCAGATGGGAACCTCAGTAGAAGTGAGCGCCTTACCCATCATCGGACCACCTGCCAAGAGCTTGTTATCGCCCTCAGGCATGCCGCCACAAGCCTCAATCAAATCTTGCATCGGAGTTCCCATACGAACGAGGAAATTGCCCGGACTCTGCAAACGTTTTCCTGTGACGGTGGTGTAGCGTTCAAACAGCGGCTTGCGTTTCATAACAGCCTCATACACAGCATAGGAAGTACCCACGTTTTGAACAATTGCTCCAACGTTGACAGGGATAGCTGGAGGAGCCGGCACCTGACGATTGATGACAGCATCAACCAGTTGTTTCTCACCACCCTGCGGGTAACGCTGCTTCAGGGGCACCACCTCGACGTGGTATTTCGAAGCGGAAAATGCTTCACCACACTTCTTGGTCAGCAGGTCAATGGCCTTGGGTTTGTTGGTCTCAATGCCGATGTAACCCGTAGTCACTTTGGCAGCCATCATCAGCAACTCCAGTCCGACAAGTATCTCGTCAGCCTTCTCCATCATCAGACGGTAGTCAGCGGTGATATAAGGCTCGCACTCTACGGCATTGATAATCACACACTCAGCCGTCGCCGTCGGCGGGGGTGTCAGTTTGATAAAGGTGGGGAATCCGGCACCACCCATACCCGTGATACCAGCCGTCTTCACGCGGTTGATGATTTCCTCGGGTGTCAGTTCGGGGTGAGTCTTCACCGTCTCCAACTTGTCAGAGCGGTCGATGGTTTCTTCCCATTCGTCGCCCTCCACATTAATAATAATAGCGGGCTTACGGTAGCCTGTAGCATCGATAGCGGTGTCAATCTTCAGCACCGTGCCGCTGACGCTGGAATAAATAGGAGCCGACACAAAGCCGCCTGCGTCGGCTATCATCGTACCCACCTTCACCTTGTCGCCCTTCTGAACGACGGGCACTGCCGGTGCTCCGATATGCTGGCTCAAGGGGAACACTGCCTGCTTGGGCAGGGCGGCCACCTTGGTCTCCACTTCGTGGGTCAGCTTGTTCTCTTCAGGGTGAATACCACCTATACTAAATGTCTTTATGTTCATACGGCAGCCTCCTCTTTTTTAATTGGGAAATTCACAGCCACGATGGCATGCGTAGGACAGACCTTCTCGCACTTGCGGCACAGACGGCACTTCTCATGGTCAATGTACGAGCAGTTGTTGCCGACGGTGATGGCACCGAACGGGCACTCCCTCTCGCACTTGCTACAACCAATGCAGCTGACCTTGCAGGCTTTCATTGACACAGCGCCCTTGTCCTTGTTGACGCACGAGACATACACTCTCCTACCCTTCGGCCCCTTCTTGCGCAATTCGATGATGTTGCGCGGACAAGCCTTCACGCAAGCACCGCAGGCCACACACTTCTCCTCGTCGACCTCAGCAATGCCGGTCTCGGGATTAATACGGATGGCATCAAACTGACATGCCTCCACACAATCGCCACAGCCTAAGCAGCCAAAGCCGCAGGCCGTCTCACCGGCACCGCAGGCATGCATGGCGGCACACGTCCGCAGTCCGGCATACTCAGCCACCTTGGGCCGATGCTCACACGTTCCGTTACATCTCACCACAGCCACCTTGGGATCGCCGTTGGCAATGGCCATCCCTAACAGGTCGGCCACCTTACTCATGACGTCGGCACCGCCTACCGGACAGTTCAGTCCCTCGATGGAGCCAGCATCGGCACCCTTGACGAGTGCGTCGGCCATACCTCCGCAGCCGGCAAATCCGCAACCGCCACAGTTGGCTCCGGGCAGCACTTCATTGACCTGCGCAATGCGGGGGTCTTCGTCAACAGCAAACTTCTTGGAGGCGGCAAACAGCACCAAGGCTGCCACAAGGCCGATGGCTCCAAGAACAATTACTGCAATCAACATGAAATTCATACTTGTATCGTTTATTTATTCTTCAATCCTAATAGCGTATAACCTTCAACCAGAGCAGCAGGTAATACAGCGCCAAGGCTCCTAAAGAGGATAACGCTGCCACCGCCTCACTGCCCGTCAACACGAGCACGACCATCAACACCCCCACCAGAATGATGAGCGGTAAACCGTAACCGAAGAACAGGGCGCGACGGGGAACACCGCAGGAGACGGACTGGCAGTGTTCCGACAACTTACATGCGGCACAGGCGGGCATCTGATTTCGCTTTCTCTCCATAGTTGTAGTTATTTTCTCTGCAAAGGTACGAATAAAAACGGGATTAAGGATTAATATTTTAGGAAAAAAAGCAAAAAAGATTCGTAATCGTTTGCAGATACAAAGTCTTTTTGTTACTTTTGTCGGCAAATAGAGTACTGACGTATGAAAGCAACCGAACAAACACTACAACAGATTGAACGGGCCATCCGCAAGATAGCCGAGAAATTCCCTTCAAAGGACGATGCCACCTTGATGACTGACATCCACATCCGCGTCACCCAGGAGACGGGTGAGCTGATGGCCTTCGACGATGACGACAACGAGATTACGCGTTGTGTCGTCGAACAGTGGATAGACAACAAGGACGACGACTTCTACGACCAGATAGCCAGCATCATACGCCGCTGTCTGGACAAGCAGAAGTCGCTGGTCGAGCACATGGGCATCCTCAAGCCTTATTCTTTCGTATTGGAAGATGACGACAAGGAGTCGGCAGGCGAACTCTATGTTGTTGACGACGATACCGTCATCATCGACACAGAACTGATGGCCGACCTGGACAAGGATCTGAACGACTTCTTCGACAAACTATTGAAGGAGTAAAGGTCAGATTTGGCGTTTCTCAACAAACATCCTGCTTTCGTCAACGACGAAAGTGCTGAGTTGTCCCTGTTTGTCGTATTCATCGAGATACTCCACCACGCGTATCTCATAGTTACTTGTGATGGAGAAATAGGTTTCCTGAGGGGGCAACTGCAGTTTGGTGTCTGATATGACCTGAGGCTGATACAACAGCATCTTGTCAACGGGGTAACACTCCGAATCGAGCGAGTACAGCCACAATTCATATTCGCCATCCTCTACGTCGGCCGCCAACAGCACCAGTCTTGTTCCCAACGTCTCGGGCAGTGCAATGGCCCGGGGGGCTACACGGCCCTCAAGTTCCAGAAACGTCATAATCGACTGGGGGATGACCTGGTAGTCGGGCAGGTATTTCACATAGTCTTCAGAGTAGCGCAGAGGCAATGACTGAATACTCAGGCTATCATAGAAAAGCTGGAAGGGTGACCGTTCTCCCAGACGAATGCCCCGCAACTCCAACTGCCGAGCGGCCTCAAGGGCATTCACGCTGTCAATCTTGCGCTGCAGTTCCTGAGGCGATGTCCGACTATTACCGCACGACAACATCAACGCCGCAATCCATATGATCAAACAATACTTCTTCACTCTTATTTCTTAACTCTTATTTCTTAACTCTTATTTCTTAATTCTTAACTCTTCACTTCCCAACTCTTCACTTCCTACAGTCCGTCAATCCCCTCGGCATACATCGCCACCGACTGGTCATCACGCTCTTCGTCGCCCATCTCGATATAGGGATGAAAATCGGGCTGTTCAATATTCACCCCCAGTCGGTTCATGTGCTGGTTGGTGAACGTCAGTTCGGCTCCGAACAGACAGATGGTCCATGATATCTGCACCCACAGCATAAACAATGGCAGCGCTGCAAACGAACCGTAGATAGCGTTATAACCCGTCACCCATATCTGGCTATGCACGTAGAACAGCTGTAGCCACTGGATTCCCACACCAGCTATGATGCCCGGTACAATGGCACAACGCCAGTTGACGTAAGTGTTAGGCATGGAAACATATAGTCCAATAAAAAGAGCCGACATCAGCACGTAAGGCACCAAGTCCAGCAACCAGCGTACCACCGAGCCTATCATCAGCACGTCGGGCATACTGCTGACAATCGTTGTCAGCACCATCGAGAAACCTGTCGTGACAATAATAAAGATAGGTATAAGGAAGAAAGCCGCCATGTAGTTGGTGAACGAGCGGTACAGACTTCGCGAACTGTTCACCTGCCAGATTTCGTTGAACGTCTCCTCAATGTTGTTCACCAGCATCAACACGGTATAGAGCATGAACACCAGTCCGATGCCTAAGAATAGTCCGCTCTTCGTATGAATCAGATAGCTGTTCACCCAACCAATGATGATATCGGCCGCCTGGGGCTGTGACGCTAACACATCGCGGAACCACACCTCTATATATTTATTATAGCCGAAGCCGCGGGCTATAGCAAAGACCACCGCCAGAATGGGGACAATAGCCAACAAAGTGGAATAGGTCAGGGCCGAAGCCTTGGCCATCACCCGTTTGGCCGTAAAATATTTAATGGTCTGTACGAGCGTCTTATATACAAGTGTCCCCAGCTCTTTCAACTCCTTAACTCCTTACTCCTTAACTCCTAATTTAAAAAAGCAGTGTCCCTGTAAGCCGGGTTCTGTCCTGACAAGACGTCAGCGCCTGTCATTTATCTAATCCGTGAGTCACCCCACAGCTTTAGCATTCTACCCTCCATCGCGCGCCTAAGCCCTCGGACGGACAGCCCTCAGACGATGGTATACATGAACTTGCAGCCCCCAGATGGCACAGCACGACTGTCACCAGCCGCCTGGTGGTCTCTTACACCACCTTCTCACCCTTACCCTTACGGGCGGTCGTTCTCTTCTGCCGACACCTACTGTCACCAATAGCTTGCATTTTCACAAGTGGGGTGTCCTGCGCTGCCCGGACTTTCCTCCCGTGCCTCTGACGGCACCAGCGACAGGCCGGGACACTGCTTTTCCGCGTGCAAAGTTACGAATAATGAAGCAAATCGCCAAATTTTTGGTATGGTTTTACTCCTCCGGTTTCACGAGTTTGTTACCCGTACGGTTGACAAGCTCCCGACGGAAGCCTTCAGGCATACCCGGACGCTGAACAGTAGCACCAAGACCATACTTGCCACGCTTGAAATTGCCCTTCTCATCGACGGGACGGACAGCCATATCGTTGTGACGCACAATGAGGAAGGTGGCCAGCTGACGCCAGCGCTGAATCATCTTGTCGGCCTGCATACAGGTATATTTCGTCAGGAAGTTCACGCGATCTGCGCCTTCTTTGCTCAGAGCAATCTGCTCGATGCCTTTTTGCCCGAAAAAGTAGGAACTCTCCAGTGAGTCACGCACTTGCTTCAGGTCAGGGAACAGGGCTGAATAGCGGGGATAGACCATATTGGAAACCCAGTTCTCCACCCAGAAGGCATTGTCCATCGAGAAGGTGACATCGTCGGCGCCACGGCCGCTGTAGCAGTCGGGCTGACGCGTGGTGCAGCAGTAGACAGGCGTATAGGCCACCATGTTGGGGTCGTCGTTGCCGAACCAGAAACAGCCGCCAATCTCGCGGGGCAACCACGAACGCATCTGCGACACAAAGGTCCAGGCCGTCTGCTGCGTTGAGGTGGGACGCTCATTAAAGCACTTTTTGCCATCGACCTCGAAGTAGAGCGGCGTCACGCGGTAAGGCATCTGCCAGATACCGCCGCCGAGGTCATTCTTGTCCTTAGACTGGTCCGACACGTCGAAGGGGGTACCCTCAAAATGGTCGCGCATAGCAGCCTGCACGTCCTGCACGGTGAGCAGACAGTTGGGCTTCACCCACAGGGGCATCACCTCAGCATTGGCATCACGGCCCTCAGCCCAAGGGATGTAGCGGTCCATGCCATCGGCATAGCGGTTGAAGAACTGCCAGACGCGGGCATCACAGATACGACGGCCTGAGAAGTCGGGCTTGGCATAGGCGGCGTTGTACGAGAAATCCTGATCTTTGCCGGTGTACCAGCCCATCGTGCGGGCATACTGCACCACGTTCTTCGACCACAGGACGGTCTCCTGTCCCTTCTTCTGCTTCTTGGCAGGCATGAACGTCGTGATGCGGCTTTGGTTGGCATGACCGCAAATCATGTCGTCGGGCACCCGTATGGCTACCCATACCGTACGTTCTTTCGAGACGGTACGGTCGGCAGCACAGCCCATCATCTCCATAATCCACGCCTCGTTGGGGTCGCAGATGGTGAAAGTCTCTCCCTCAGAGCAATAACCGTACTGCTCTACGAGTGTCGTCATCACCGTGATAGCCTCGCGGGCTGTCTTTGACCGTTGCAGGGCGATGTAGATAAGTGAACCATAGTCAATGATACCCGTAGAGTCCACCATCTCCTCGCGACCGCCGAAGGTCGTCTCGCCGATGGTCACCTGCCATTCGTTGATGTTACCAATGACATTGTACGTCTCTGGCGCCTCGGGTATCTCCCCGAGGTACTTATTCGTGTCCCACTCATAAATTTTCCGCATCTCGCCCGGCTGATGCTTGGCGGCCGGATAGTGGTAGAGCCACATGAAGGCGCCGTAGCTGTCGGCATTATAACTGCAGATGACGGAACCGTCCGCCGATGCCTTCTTGCCCACGATAAAGTTCGTGCAGGCCTCCATGCGCTGTACATTCAGCATAGAACCAAGAATGGCCATCAGCCCAAATAAACAATGTTCTTTCATACTTACTTTCTTTTATCTGTTGTTTTCATTATCAGATTTACAGGTGTGAGAACTTGGTGATGGTATCGACCAAGGCTGCAGGGTTACCCATGTCGAAACGCTGACTGTAGAGACGGACACCTATCATGCCGACACGGCTGCGGACAGCCTCAAGAGCCGAGGTAAGTTCTATCTCGCGGGAGGAACCTTCTTCGTCGGCCTTCTTGATATCTTCCGCCAACTGATCAAACACCTCGGGGGTAAGGATATACTGACCGAAGACGGAGCAATACTCACGGTTGCCCATACTACCACGAACACCTAAGAACTCCTCAGCATAACTGGGTGTGGGTTTCTCGTAGACGGTAGACACGTTGAGGATGCGCTCATCCTTGTCCTCCCAGACGCCGTTCATGATGCCAAAGTGACTGACGTCGTTCACGGAGACGGGATAAAGACCAATGATGAGGCAGTTGTAGCGCTCGTACTCCTCAATGAGCTGCAGGGCGCAGGGTTTATTGGTAAGGGAACGGTAGAGAGTGTCGCCGAGCATCAGCAGCACCGGCTCATCGCGAGTGAACGTTGCTGCCTGATAGACGGCATGGCCGAAGCCTCGACGCTCACGCTGATAGACATAACGCAGGCGCTTACCTATATCGAGGATGTGGTTCTCGTACTCCTGCGCCTCCTTCGACAGCTTGCCAAGGTGCTCCTCACTGATAGGACGCTCGAAGAATTCGGCATAGCGCTGACGTTCCTCCTCGCTGCCTAACACCAGACATATCTCCTCGATGCCGCTCTGTATGAGTTCTTCGAGCAGGATGAGGATGACGGGGCGCACCATACCGTCGGGACAGGGAATGGGGAAAAAATCCTTCTTCAGACTGCGGGTGGAGGGATAGAGGCGGGTGCCGAATCCGGCCACCGGGATAATGGCACGGCGTACAGTGTGGACGGGCTTGATGGTCAGCGAATAGGCTTTCATGCCCTGATTGTTCAGATAGGCGACCAGTTTCTCCTGACAGTCGGGGTCGCGGGCCAGGAACTGTACTGAACCGTCGCCATGGGAACCTACGCCCTTGCCGCCATAGACCATGGGAAGGACAACCGGGTCCTGGAGCACGGCGTGGAGCTTGGGAGCCCCCAGCTCCTCGGGCGACATGGGCATGATGTGACTATCGAAGAGTTCCTCGGCCTCGGTCATCAACCGTCCCAACTTCTCGACCTCGCCCTCAGCCATGTACTTGATGGCGCGCTGTATGATGTCCTGGTTCAATTCGCCCAGCGCCTGATGCTCGCGCTTCTCTTCGTCGGTAGAGGCAAAGGGATAGGCCTTGTTCAGGTCGCGAAGGATCTTCACGGTGTTCTTCTCGGAACAGAGGTCGGCAAAGACCCAGTAGAGGGGTTTCTTGACATTGAGCGACTGCACCTCAATCTCATCACCGTCGAAGGTCATGAGGTTAGGCTTCACGCCAAAGGCGCAGGCCTGGTCCAGACGTCCGCAACGCGACGAGGTGCGCAGTTCGCCGACATAGGCGATGTTCATCTCACCCAGCGTGTTGAGGTTCAGGTTATATAAGAGATTGAACGCACGCGCGACAAGGACACAGATGGCGGCACTCGACGACAGGCCCGACTTCATGGGCAGCGTCATCGAGGTGATCTTGATACGCACACCGCCCACCTTGTACCACTCCAGCATATAAGAAGCAACGCCAGCGCAGTAGCAGAAAAAACTACCAGACTTGGCAATACGCTTCAACTCCTGCTCGTCCATACGACAGGCGAAGTTCTGCCACTGGCCATCAATCTCGGTGGCCACACTCTGCATCTCGAAGATGGGAGCTTTCTCCACTTCGGCATAGATGCCCTGTTCAATACCTGTGACAATGGCGGCTCCGGGAACGATATCGGCGTTCATCGTGCGGTAGTGGCCTGCCCAGTCAGTATGCTCGCCAAAAAGGCACAAACGGCCTGGAACAAATAGCTTAATCATATACGTTTTTGATCGTGTTAGTACTTAATTGACGACAAAGTTACGACTTTTTTTCAATTTTTCGCTATTTTGTTTGGTAATTTTAATTATTTTGCCTACTTTTGCACCGTCAACAATTAGTAATAACTCAAAACATTAAAACTTTATTGCCTATCGGAACACAATTACTTCATAACAAATAAAAAACCGAATATGAAGGAAATGGAAAGGATGACCAACGAAGAGTTGGCATTACTTTACGTAGGAGGAAACAATAAAGCGTTTGATGAGTTATTACAAAGAACTCAGCAGAAACTTTTTGCGTACATCATGTTTGTAGTGCGCAATGAAGACTTAGCCAACGACATCTTCCAGGAGACGTTCGTCAAGGTCATCACCAAACTGCAGGAAGGGAAGTACACCGACAGCGGAAAGTTCACGTTCTGGCTTACACGGATTGCCCATAACGCGATCATGGACTGGTACAGGACACAGAAGAGCGAGCACATCGTCGACCTCGCCGATGACAACAACCTGAGCATACTGAAGGGCGACCAGGTGATGGACATGCACCGTGAGTCGGAAATCGTGAACGAACAGGTGATGCAGGACGTGAAGCGGATGATGGAGGCACTGCCCGCCTCACAGCGTGAGGTGGTCTATATGCGCTTCTACCAGCAACTGTCGTTCAAGGAGATAGCCGAACTGACAGGGGTCAGCATCAACACCTCGTTAGGCCGTATGCGCTATGCCCTGATGAACATGCGCAAGATGGCCCGCGAGCATAAGATTGAACTCTGTCTGGAAGGGTAAGCGTTACTTCAGCGACTTCAAGCCGAGAATGGTTTGTTCGGGTGTGGCGCTCTTGAAGACGTAGCTGCCCGAAACCAATACATCGACACCTGCCTCAACTAGCCGGGGGGCTGTCTCACCCTGCACTCCGCCATCCACCTCAATCAAGGCTCGGCTACCGCTCTCAGCAATGAGCCTGCGCAGCTGACGGGTTTTCTTCAGGGTGTTCTCAATGAACTTCTGTCCGCCAAAGCCGGGATTGACACTCATCAGCAGCACCATGTCAACGTCGCAGATGATGTCCTCAAGCAGTGAGACGGGGGTGGCGGGATTGAGCGTCACACCAGCTTTCATACCGACATCATGGATTTCCTGTACCGTACGGTGCAGATGGTCGCAGGCCTCGAAGTGAACGTTCATCATCATGGCGCCTAACTTGGCCGTCTGCTTGATGTAACGTTCGGGCTTGACAATCATGTAGTGGACGTCCAACGGTTTCTTACACAGGGATGCCACAGCCTCCAACACGGGAAAGCCGAAGGAGATGTTGGGTACGAACACGCCATCCATCACGTCAAGGTGAAGCCAGTCGGCCTCACTGCGGTTAATCATCTCAATGTCGCGGTCGAGGTGCAGGAAGTCGGCGGCGAGCAGGGAAGGAGATACTAATGCCATTTCTTCTCGTTCTTTAATTTCCAACTGTCAACTATCAATCGTCAACTGTCAATTCAGGCAATATGCCTGTCCGTTCTTCACACGGTAGGAATATGCGAAATCCCTGATACACTTGAGCGTCTTCTCGCTCGGTTTTAGTCCTTCGCTCATGGAGGAAACGGCTTCAATAACTTGCTGAGTAGATATTTGCATAGGCTGCGCTGTTTATGATGTTTATATCTATGAAACGCAGCACACAGGGAAATATTATATTATCTTACAAAATAATTTTCAATATCCTTCATTCCGTTCAGGAAAGCGGGGGCATCCATGCGCTTCTTGCCGGCTAATTGCAGTTCGTCAATCTGTAGCAGGCAGTCGGCTGTCGATATGTACAGGTGTTTTCTGTCGGCCAGGATGACTCCTACCCTTTTAGTTCTGTAGTCGGTCTTCGTCGTGCGGAAGAGCTTCAGCACCGTCTCACGTCCGTCAGGTCCTACCAGCGTGGTCCAGGCACCGGGATAGGGACTCAGGCCACGGATGAAGTCGTAGATGCGCTTAACAGGCTGGTTCCAGTTCACCTCGCAGGTCTCCTTGAAGATTTTCGGGGCCGGTTTCAGTGAAGGGTGAAGAGTGATAATTGAAGAATCACTCTGCTCGATGCTCTCCGGATGTCCGTCAGCCGCAATGATACGCTCCAGGGTCTGCAGGCAGATGTCGGCACCGAGGTGCATCAGTCCGTCGTACACATACTCTACATCGGCGGTATCGGGAATGTCAAAGGGCAGTTGCATGATGATGCGCCCGGTGTCGATGTCGTGATCTAGGAAGAACGTCGTCACGCCTGTCTGCGTCTCACCATTGATGATGGCCCAGTTGATGGGGGCAGCCCCACGATACTGGGGCAACAAGGCTGCGTGAACGTTGAACGTGCCGTACTCAGGCATAGCCCACACCATCTCAGGCAGCATACGGAAGGCCACCACCACTTGCAGGTTCGCCTGGTACGACCGGAGTGTTTCGACGAACGCCGGGTCTTTCATCTTCTCAGGCTGCAGCACGGGCAGTCCCTTCTCCAAGGCGTACTGCTTCACTGCCGAGGGCTGTAGTACAGACCCGTGACGCCCCACAGGTTTGTCGGGCTGCGTCACCACTGCCACCACGTTATACGCATTCTCAACCAACGCTTTCAGGGTTTCCACCGCAAACTCTGGCGTACCCATAAACACGATTCTCAAGTCTTCTTTCTTCATGTCACTTTTTGAATTTCATTCATCTCCGATAGGGGGCAGGATGGACGGTTCCTCGTCAAAGATAATGGTCATGCCATTATTGTCCGAGGCAGCTATCAGGCTAGCAGGCTCCATGAGGAGCACTGCCACCTGTGGTTGCTGATACATCTTCTTTCTAATCGTCATATACTGTTTCCTCCTTCCTTACCTGATAACTACTTTCCGTCCATCCATGATATACACCCCGGCCTTGGGTTCCTTGACCACTTGTCCCTTCAGGTTGTATATCCGGCCTTCGTTATTGGCACGACTTGTCTGTTCACAGACACCAGTCGTCTCGTCTTCCACAATATGCATCTGACGGGCAGCCGCACCATCGCCCACCAAACTGGCAGGCAGTTGCAGGTAGGCATTGCCCCTGTTCACGATACCAGCCTCCGTCATCCGATAGAATGTCTGTACACCGTTCTTCTTGGCAAACAGGAAGTTTGTGAAAGCTCCCACCGTAGGCGACACCCAGGTGTCGGTGGTCAGTCCTATCAGCAAGTTGGTATAGTAGCCCGCCGTCGAGGCATAGGGTACTTCATAAGTCCTACCAGGTGTTCCCTTCAGCAGCAGTCCCGTACCGGCCGCTGCATTCTGCACCCTCGTCACGGTCAGTGTACCGTGGTCGTAGCCTGTTGCCGTATAGGCCTTCAACCCATCAACCGACGAGAAGTCCATATCGTAAACAGGACAGTAAGTCGACAAGGCATCTGTCATCGTTATGGTCGCTGCCGATCCACGATCAATCATAAACACGTAAGTATTCAGGCTGCGTGCAGGAACGGGAACTGTCACCAAGGTTGTGGGACCGTCAATGTCAAGCATTGTCAGTTTGCGGTCCTGATCCTCAGTGGACAAGAGGTGCGATCCACTTCTCACCGCGTATGGCAACGTCAGGTCCAAGTTATAGGCCGTGGCAGTGGTGTCGATGAGCTGCACGATGATGGAGTCACCCTTGATATAGGCAGAATACTCGATGGGGGTTGCCGTAGCGATGGGCAGGACGGACTGCGTCTGCAGACGGGTGGAACCTGTGACGTACTTCGAGAAGTGGGACATGACATAGGCTCGGCGCAGCAGTTTGTTTTTCTCGTTGCCGGGCATGTGCTGCTGTTCACCCGTACCGACAAAAGCCCAGTTGGCACGCATATACCAATAGATATAGCCCGTACAACCGGCCTGCATACACTCGTTCAGTTCCTCGGCAAAGAGCAATTGCTCATGCCATGTGGGCAGTCCATCATGTTTGCCGATGTTGTCGCTGGAGTGTTCGGTCATCCACACTTCCTTGCCATACTGGGCAGCCAGAACGGCTGCATCCTTTAGATTTCCATTATCCAAGGGCGCATGTCCATAGATATGACCTGCCACAATGTCAATCTGATTACGGGCAGTCTCATCGTTCAACAGTAGATTGGAGTATGTGGGGTCAAAGCCCAATGGTTCTGCACTGATGAGGCGTACACCGTTGTACTTCTTGCGATCGAGCATGTGAGCGTAGTTCTTCACAAGGTTGAGCTGCTGCTGAGGTGTATAGAGACAGCCAGAGTAGTTGACCCACCAGTCAGGCTCGTTCTGAACGGACACCGCGTCGACGTTGACACCATTCTGCTGCATATAGTCGAGGAAGGTATTGAGCCAGGGGAAGAACTTGTCGTAACAGTCCTCGCGCAGTTCACCACGCTGGTAGCCCTGTTCTTCACTGTTTCCTCCCTGGGCCGTACCGTTGGTCTTGTATTCACCGGGAGGCGACCACGGGGTGCCGAAGACGATGCCTCCGCGCTCCTTGACTATCTTGGCCGAAGGCAGCGAACCTTTCCAGTCGTAGGGTGTGTCATAATTGTTCCACTCCTGAACAATCACGTCGCCAACGAAGTTGGGTGAGATTTCCATACGCATAATGTTGAAACCAACCTCAGACTGCGGACCGTAGAGCAGCTTGACGGGTTCGGTATCGTCAGCAAAGGGACACATAGCACCGTCGCAGCAGGCAGCACCGAAGCCGGTAATATGCTGAGCTTGCTGGTCGGTGACGGTTATCCGAATAGTGGGGGCATTGACGCCCGAAAGCACCATACTCTCAACAAGAACATTCTGATTATAAGCTCCTTTGATAGCATGCAGGTAAGCATAGCCCTTGTCCGCAACAATCTGTTTCAAGTCGACAGTCAGCACATTACCCGTATTGACGAAGTACTTAGAACTCCAACCATCCTTCGGATATTCTATCAGGTGAGACTGTGACTCATCTGCGTTCCACTGTCCCTCGTCAACGTCACGATTCAGTAAGACGCGCGGCGTACCTTCACGGAAGGTAATCACCAGATAGTTGTATTCCGACAGGTCGGCAAAGTTTTTAACATAACCATCACCATAGGGCATACCTGTCGTTGTACCTACTTCCCAGGTACACCATGCCTGACTGCTTTTTGGTTCACCAAGTCCCCAGGATGAACCATGTTGCCAGAACGGGACATCACGTAACGAGATATCGTCGGCACATACATCAACTGCCCCCAATACCATCAGTATCAAGGCGAGCATCATTCGATAAGTTTTTCTCATATTTTTTAATTTTTTATGTGATTACTGTAAGGTGACGGCCATGAGGCCGATGACGACATCGTTAGAGAGGGTGCGGACTAGGAGACTGCGGAGGCGCTTCTGCGGATTCAGAGGCATCGCGAGGATCTGGGCAGCACCGCCGGGGATTGTACGTCCGTCAGCACCTTGTAGTCCGAGTTCGCTGCCAAGGTCGCGACTGACAAGAGGACGGCCATCGGTCGTAGCCTTACCCAAGCAGACGCGGAGGGGACGGGGATTGGCAGCGTAGAAGGCCTTGTCGTCAACGTAATAGTCCTGCTCGATGGGGCACCAGTTGTCGGGATTGCGCAGGGCCAGGGTGTCGGCTGTACCGTCGTGATAGGTGACAATGACAAGGCCGTTGTCAATGCGGCTCTGCATGTGGTTCGTAGAACCTGCCATCAGGAGGTAGGCTGTTGAGGCACGGCCCTTCAAGGGGAGGACGACGCTGTCAGGGTAGTTGTCCCATAGTGAGGTATAGACGATATTACATCCTTGTTTCGGCGTACGGAAGGGAATGTCCGCGACAACTAAGTTGTCACCTGTAATCAAGGAACGGAAGACTGAGTCGTTGATGTCAGCGGTCTGCTCGGGGTGGCACCACTCGCCGATGCCCTGCACGGGAATCTGTAGCGTCGTGGTCTGCGGACGGGGCGAGAGATACTTGTTCTTGAAGATGTCATCCACGTTGGCGTTGAAGTACTGATTAAAACTACACAAATGGAATTGTCCCTTTTGTGTAATTGGCTCACCAAGACCCAGGTTACGGCCACGCTCCGGCATAGGATACTTACTGCTCAGCACCCTGCCGGGTTCTTCCAACTCAATGACCTGATGCTGCTCGGCCGTTCCCTCGGTATCAACATAACGGCCCAGTCCGGTGTTCTGACGGATGACCATCTTCAGCGGCTGACGGAAGTTCTGGGTAATCTCATAGCGCTCCACCCTACCCTTACGCGTGTACGTAAAAGAAAGGTAGGGCGTCTTGACGGCCACGCTGTCCCACCCTGCCGGGAAGTCGGGACGGATGATGCACTTTCCGTAGAGCGCCTGGGGAACGATACCAAAGAGTCCCTGGATGAGCGTACGGCTGGAGATACCGATACAGTCGCCAAAGTCGCGATAGCACTCGCCACGGGCAGCGTCGTACTTACTAATCTGCCCGAAGTTGGCTGGCGACTGGCCGTAGTACATCTGGTCGAGGATGTTGGCCTTCATCAGGTTGTAGCCTGAATAACCAGCCTCGAAATAGGCCAGTGCCGTATGCATTACCTCAGCCGCCGCCACGTTGTTGATGCTCCATGAATAGGGCATCCAGTTGGAGGTGGCAATGGTATAATAGTCCGTATCGGCTACGCGAATATGGGGAATGGATGCTGACACCCAGCGGGCAGCTTTGAAAGCCTGCTCCGGCGTACAGGCGCCACAGTCAATCGGTGTATATACCGACCAGACAGCAGGACTCTCATGCAGCCGACGCAGTCCCATCGCATCCTGATACTCCGCCCAGACACCCTTTGTCGGCATCCATAGCCGTTCGTTCATGGCATGAAAGATGGCCTCGGCCTCCTGGGCATAGGGTGTTGCATCCTCACCAATGATTTCGGCAATACGGGCAGCAAGCTTGTTTCCACGATAGTTATAGGCTGACGAATGGGTAACAGCCCCCCCGCTGTAATATAGTGCATCCGAGGCCCAGATGCAGCAGTAGGCATCGTAGAGGTGGTCGCCGTCGGGGTCGTAGTTACGCTTCTCCCATGCCAAGTGCGACTTGATGACGGGCCACATCTTACGCATATAGGCCGTATCAGCATCATACTGGAAGTGCCACAGCAGTTCGTCGATGTAGTTCAGGTTCATGTCGTAGTGGTGCATCTGGTCGTTGCGCTCAGGATTACGACAGATGTAGCCATTGGAGTACATCTGCGTGCCCCACCGTTTCTCCGCCCTTGCCATGTTCATCTTCGGGTCCTGCGAGGGATGTGGAACAGTCGGTTCCACCGTCGTCACCTGACTCTTGGCATAGGCATCGAAATGAGAGCGCTGACGGTCGTGCCAGCCCAGTACATCGCCAACGTATGCAGCCCGCCAGCCAGCCAAGGGCATGCGCCAGCCGATACATCCATGGAGCCACGTCTTACCGTCCCAGTCGCCATCAGCCGCAAAGACCAGAGCACATGCCAAGGCATTGATATAGGGGTCGGGGGTACTGAAACTGATACGTCCGGCCAACTCCTGATTGTGCATGATGGCCTTCTGAAAGAGGCTGCGCGCCTCGTCGTCACTATAGTCGGCCACCTTGTTGATGGAGTCGATGACCAGCCATGACTCCCGGCCTCCCTGCCACTCTTTCACGACAAGGTTCTTCTCGTCAGCTGCCGCCTCAAAGACTCCCGGTTTGTCAGCACCGATGTCACCATTGCGGTGCAGTTTGGGATTAGCAATGTCGCAGACCCGTGCCTCAAAACGGGCAGGTGCCGGGAAATGGCGGTCGTCGAACAGCCACACAGCCCCCTCCCTGTCAGGCAGGGCCACCACCTGCAACGACAACTCGGCCTCGCTGCCCCAACGCTGGTCACGCAGGCTGTAGATACGCATGCCGTTCACATAACTGGCCCGACAGTAGTCCGTAGCGTCGAGAGCCACCCCGTTCACCCTGAAACGGATGTTCCGATGATGGTTCTTCTTCACGACGGCAAAAACAGGACGGTCGGAAGTTTCTACGCGCCAGTCTGTATGGCTGCCATAAAGCGCGCGGGTGAAACGGTTCGTCCCGTTCACACAAACGATGGCCCCATCTTCAGGGTAGTACTGTGAACGGGCTGTCATGCCAGTCAGTACGAACAGTAAAAGCAGTAGTTTACGCATACGCTTGCAAAATTACAAATAAAACTTGGATTGCGCAAACGATTAGCTCATAAAAAAAACGAGGCGTCGTCACGACGTCCCGTTTTCAAAACAAACTACTTAAAAACTAATCTACTAAAACAAATCAAAATAATGTCTTTTCCTTTCGTGTGCAAAATTACCACAATTTGGGCTGACCACCAAATTTATCTGTCTCAAAACTTTTCCAAATTGATTTACGTCAACACGGGAAACGGACAGAAATGCCCATTTCCCGTGTTTTGATAACTTGACTTTACAAAAATGTCAGTCAAGGGCGCTGGTCTGTAAGTGACTGACCAACTCGTCAGGTGTCAGCATTTGCTGCTCGCCCGACTCCATGTTCTTCAGCGTCAGCTTGCCTTCGTTGATTTCGTTTTCGCCAGCCAGCACCACGTATGGTATCTGCTTGGCGTTGGCGTATGCCATCTGCTTCTTCATCTTCGCGGCATCGGGGAAGAGCTCGGTGCGTATGCCCGCCTGCCGAGCCTTGGCTACCGCAGGCATGCAATAGGCCGTCTCCTTCTCGCCGAAGTTGATGAAGAGTAGCTGGGTGCCGCCCTGGGCTTCCTTCGGATAGGCGTCTAGGGCATTGAGTACGTCATAGATACGGTCAACGCCGAACGAGATGCCGACACCAGAGATGCCCGGCATACCGAAGATGCCCGTCAGGTTGTCATAACGTCCGCCGCCGGTGATGCTGCCTATCTGGACGTCCAGCGCCTTCACCTCGAAAATGGCGCCGGTGTAGTAGTTCAGGCCACGAGCGAGGGTGAGGTCGAGCTGGAGCTCGTTCTTGAGGGTAGTGGCACCGCCACCGCACAGCGAACTGAGGATGATGCGCAGTTCCTCAACGCCTTTGAGGCCGGTCTCGCTTTCACGCAAGACCTCGGCAATGGTGTTGAGTTTTTCCTCGTTGGTGCCTTCCAGCAGGATGATGGGCTGCAGCTTGGCTATCTGCTCTTCGGTAAGACCGTCCTCACGCAGTTCCTGATTGACGTTGTCGATGCCTATCTTGTCGAGCTTGTCAATGGCCACCGTGATGTCCACTATCTTGTCGGCAGCGCCGATGACCTCGGCAATGCCCGTCAGTATCTTGCGGTTATTGATTTTTATCTGTACACGGACGCCGAAGCGGGTGAAGACCGTATCCATAATCTGCACCAGCTCCACTTCGTTAAGCAGGGAGTCGCTGCCCACGATGTCGCCGTCAAACTGCCAGAACTCACGATAGCGGCCTTTCTGTGGACGGTCGGCACGCCATACAGGCTGCATCTGGTAGCGTTTGAAGGGCAGTTGCAGTTCATCGCGGTGCATCACCACATAGCGGGCAAAGGGCACCGTCAGGTCGTAGCGCAGACCTTTCTCACACATCTTGGCGGCCAAATGCAGGGAGTTGCGCTCCTGCAGTTCCTCGTCGGTCACCTTGGCCAGACAGTCGCCGGAGTTCAGCACCTTGAACAGCAGTTTGTCGCCCTCTTCGCCATACTTGCCCATCAGCGTCTGCAGGGTCTCCATAGCAGGCGTCTCAATCTGCTGGAAACCGTAAAGCTGGTACACCTGACGGATGGTGTCGAAGATATAGTTACGACGGGCCATCTCCTGTGGGCCGAAGTCGCGTGTTCCCTTGGGTATGCTTGGTTTATTTGCCATTTCTCACGATGGTTTGTGCACGGTCGGGGCCAATGCTGATGATACAGATAGGCGTCTCCAGCTGTTCCTCCAGGAAGTCTATATAGTCTTTGAATGCCTTCGGGAACTCAGCCTCGCTGGTGAACCGGGTCATGTCGGTCTTCCATCCGGGCAGTTCACGGTAAACAGGCTCGATGCCGTCCTCAATGTTATAGGGGAAGTAGTCAATCTCCTGTCCCTTCTGCTTGTAAGCCACACAGGCCTTGATGGTGTCAAAACCGTCGAGCACGTCGCTCTTCATCATGATGAGTTTCGTGACGCCGTTGACCATGATACTATACTTCAGGGCCACCAGGTCAATCCATCCGCAGCGGCGCTCACGTCCTGTCACGGCTCCATATTCATGGCCGAGGTCACGAATCAGCTTGCCCGTCTCGTCAAACAGTTCCGTGGGGAAGGGGCCGGCTCCTACGCGGGTGCAGTAAGCCTTCATGATACCAAAGACGTCGCCAATCTTGTTGGGACCAATGCCTAGGCCCGTGCAGGCTCCGGCGCAGATGGTGTTCGACGAGGTGACAAAGGGGTAGCTGCCGAAGTCAACGTCGAGCATCGTGCCCTGGGCACCCTCGCAGAGCACCGACTTGCCGCTCTTGAGGATGTTGTTGATCTCGTGCTCAGAATCGACGATAGGGAACTGACGCAGGTAGTCAATGCCCTCCAGCCACTTCTTCTCCACCTCGATGATGTCGTAGTCATAGTTCAGCGACTTCAGGATAGCCTCGTGGCGGGCCTTGGCGGCAGCATACTTCTCGTCGAAGTTCTCAAGGATGTCGCCCACGCGCAGACCGTTGCGACTCACCTTATCGGTATAGGTGGGACCGATGCCCTTGCCGGTGGTGCCCACCTTATTCTTACCCTTCTGTGCCTCGTAGGCGGCGTCGAGCACACGGTGGGTAGGCATGATGAGATGTGCCTTCTTCGAGATGTGCAGACGGCTCTTCAGCTCGTGTCCGCTCTGCTCCAGGGCTTTGGCCTCGTCCATGAAGAGGTCGGGGGCCAGCACCACGCCATTACCGATGATATTCACCTTGCCTCCCTGGAAGATGCCCGAGGGAATGGAGCGCAGCACATACTTCTGACCTTCGAACTCCAGCGTGTGGCCGGCATTGGGACCACCCTGGAAACGGGCTACCACATCATACTTGGGGGTCAACACGTCGACCACCTTTCCTTTACCTTCGTCGCCCCACTGCAGTCCGAGCAGGACGTCAACTTTACCTTGATTCATTACTGTTTATTTTTTGTTTTTGTTGATTTCTTTGTATTCCGCTGACGGGTCAGCTTTGCCTGGCATATCGAGCAGATACCATATATATATAAGGTGAAGCCGTCCTTGCGGAAACGCTTCAAGTGGAGGGCGTCAATGGCTTCGGATATCTCGTGCGAACGCACTTCCGTCACCTTGCCGCACACAGTACATATCTGATGGCAATGGCTCTCACCGTATATCTCGTAGTTCGTCGTTCCCTGAAAGCGGTGGCGTATGACCAGACGCAGTTCCATGAACAAGTTCAGTGTGTTGTATAGTGTAGCCCGACTGACGGGGAACTTATACTCACCGGCCAGTTTCTCGCCCAACTCGTCAAGCGTAAAATGCCCGTTCATGCTGTATACAGCCCGCAGAATCGCATAACGCTCCGGCGTCTTGCGATGATTGTTCATCTCCAAATAACTGTCGAGAATCTGCTCAACAGTTGTATAATCACGCTCTTTCATCTGTCTATAGGCTCAAAAAACCGTGCAAAGATACAAAGAAAAACGGAAACCGACGAGTGTTTAACAACATTTTTATTTATAAAGCGTCCATTTAATGAGAACCGATGTACAGGAAGACCATGCCAAGTAACACCAATGCCAGGTCGAAAGCCTTGGCACGCAGGTTCTTTTCGTGGAAGAAGAGGGCCCCGAACAGGAAACTGACGGCCACCGAACTGCGACGGATCATCGATACGATGCTGATCATGGCCGTAGGCAGCGACAGGGAGTAGAAGTAAAGGAAGTCAGCCGTTGACAGGAACAGGCTGACGGCCAAGATAGACCACGCCCAATGGAACGGCGTCGTCTCCTTGTGCTTAGGCCACCAGAGCAACACCAGCACGGCGAGCATCATGCCACACTGGTAGATGTTGTACCACGACTGTACCAGCATGCGGTCAAGCCCCAGTCCGCCATCACTCACGGGAGCCATCAGGTATTTGTCGTACAGTCCGCTGACGGCTCCGAGTGCCGCCGCCCCGACAATCATGTAGATCCAATGGTCATGACGGAAGTCGATGCCCTCCTTCTTGCCGCTGCGGCTCAACATAAAGAACGACGCCATAGCCAGCAGAACGCCCAGCCACTGCCACACGTTCAGGTGCTCGCCAAATACCAGAAGCGCACCAACGAGCACCATGACGGGCCGCGTGGCGTTGATAGGGCCGACGATGGTCAGCGGCAGGTGCTTCATGCCGAAATAGCCCAATAGCCAGCTCGACAACACAATGACAGCCTTCAGCACCACATAGCGGTGAACCTCCCACCCGCCGGAAGCAACATGGAACACGCTACCGTCGAGGACATCGGTGGTAGCGCTCAGGATGATGAACGGCAGGAATATCAACGACGAGAACGCCGTGTTGAGTAACAGGACGGGAATGACGGCATTGCTCTTCAATGCCTGTTTCTTGAACGAGTCGTAACAGCCTAACAGGGCCGCCGACAGAAATGCTAAAATCAGCCACATCTTTACTAATAGGTTATATCTTCCAGAAACAGGGCATGGGCAGGCATTGACTCGCCCGCCTCCGTACGTTTCTTTCCTTCAACAATCTTCCTGAAGTCCTCCAACGTCACACGGCCACGCCCCACGTCAACCAGCGTGCCGACAACAGCCCTCACCATGTTGCGCAGAAATCGGTTGGCACGTATCTCAAAGTACCAGGTTGTGGGCGACGTCTGGTGCCACTCAGCCGCCATCATCTGGCACAGCGTAGTCTTCACGTCAGCGTGCGACTTGCAGAAGGCTCCGAAGTCCTCGTATTCAAGCAATACTTTCGCAGCATCGTTCATCTTGCTGAAATCCAGTGGATAATGAATTTCGCATGAAGTATTACTGAGGAAGGGTGACTTCTCGGTATGGATATAGTAGCGGTACATCCGGCTGGTGGCCGAGAACCGGGCATGCAGGTTGTCAGACACCTGCTCGACGCTGCTGACGGCAATGTCGTAGGGCAGCAGTTTGTTGAGCTTGTAGGTCAGCTGCTGTCCGTCTATCGGCTGCCCGTAATCAAAATGAGCCGTCATCATTCGGGCGTGTACACCGGCATCCGTACGTCCGGCTCCCGTCACCACGATGTCGCTGCGCAACAGGAGTGACAGGGCACGTTGCAGCTGTTCCTGCACGGAGTCGCCGTTGGGTTGTATCTGCCAACCGTGATACCGTGCGCCATGATAACTCAAAGTGACAAAATATCTCATGCTCATTTCCTTTAGCTCAGCAACAGCCCGGCGGCGACGGTCAGCCCATAGACGAAGATGTTACGGGCCGTCTCGCCTAAGCAGCGGTTCAGGGCCTTGCCCCGGTTGATGCTTTTTATTTTCAGATAGGTGAACACGTGGAGGGCCAGATAGAGCAGCGGCAGGAGCGTAGCCAGCACGTGGCCGTTGGCCCAGAACACCAGCCCTATGAGACAGGCCGCGATGCCCACGCCGAGATAAAGGCGCAGGGTGGCCTGCTCGCCGATGCGCACCACCAGTGTCGTCTTGCCCACCTGACGGTCTGTGTCGCGGTCGCGAAAGTTATTGACCAGCAGCAGGCCGTCAATGACCAGTCCGCAGGCCAGCGAGGCCAGGAACACCTGCCAAGTACAGGTGTGCAACTGGATGTAGTAACTGATGCAGACCGGCACGATGCCGAAGAATATGATGACCAGCACGTCGCCCAGGCCGAGATAGGACAGGTGGGTGGTGTAGAGGAAGCAGAAGACCACGCAGAGCAGGCCGATGAGAATCATCTCAAGCCCACCGTACCAGACCAGCGGCAGTCCGACGACACAGGCCGCGCAAGTGGTCAGGGCGATGGCCCTCTTCATGGAGTCGAGCCTGACCCACCCCTGCGTACAGGCCCTGGGTGGACCCAGCCGCGTCTCGGCATTGTCGGCTCCCTTGGCAAAGTCAAAGAAGTCGTTGATGAAGTTGGCATCCACCTGCATGATGAACGCGAAGAGAAAACACAGGGCGGCTGCCACCCAACTGAACGTCCCCTCCACATAGTCGGCAGCATCAACATAGGCCAACGCCACCCCTATCATCACCGGCACGGCAGCCCCCGTCAACGTCTTCGGACGGGCTGCCAGGAGCCACGCACGGGGCGAATCGGTCTTAATATTCGTTGTCTCGTTCATTTTTAGTCTATTTTTCTTGCAAAAGTAAGAAGAATTTCGTACATTTGCAAAATTATTAGCCACTTTTTTATGATTTGCAACGCGCCGAGCCTCGATTTGGTGGAGTTTGTCGAGACAAACATCCTGCCGCAGTACACCCAGTTTGACCGTGCCCACAACCTGGAGCACGTCACCCGTGTCATCCGCAACGCCATGGAACTGGTACGCCTGACGGGAGCCGACATCAACATGGTCTATGTCATTGCTGCCTACCACGACCTCGGCATGTCGGGACCCCGTGCCGTCCATCACCTGACGGGCGGCAAGATACTGGCCTCGGACGCCCGGCTGAAGCGCTGGTTTTCGGCTGAGCAGATCAAAATCATGAAAGAGGCCGTCGAGGACCACCGTGCCTCAGCCAGCCATTCGCCGCGCTCGCTCTACGGCAAGATCATAGCCGAGGCTGACCGTGACATCGTCCCCGAGGTGGTTTTCCAGCGTGCCATAGAGTTCGGACTGGCCAACTATCCGGAACTCAACGACGAACAGCAATGGCAGCGCTTTGCCAAGCACATGGACGAGAAGTACTCCATTAACGGTTACATCCGCCTCTGGATTCCCGGCTCGCCCAATGAACTGAGGCTCAACGAGTTGCGCAGCATCATCAGCCAGCCGGCCCTGCTGCGCCAGCACTTTGACCGACTCTACAAAAATACAAAACAAAACACAATATGAAACCTACACCTATTAAAAGAGAAGTCGTTGACGGACTGATTCAGAAGTTCGGAATCCAGGACTTCGCCAAGGCCACCATCCGCGAAGTGAAGCAGGTGGCCGCCACCGCCGAGAAAGAGAGCGGCGTGGAGTTTATCAAAATGGAAATGGGCATCCCCGGACTGCCTGCCGCACAGGTAGGTGTCGACGCCCAGATCCAAGCCCTCAGGGACGGCATCGCCCACTCCTACCCCGACATTCAGGGCTACCCCGAGCTGAAGCGGCAGGCCTCGCGCTTCGTCAAAGCCTTCATCAATGTTGACATCCAGCCCGAGGGCTGCGTGCCCGTCACCGGCTCCATGCAGGGCACCTTCGCCTCCTTCCTCACCTGTTCGCAGGCTGACCTTCAGAAGGACACCGTGCTCTTCATCGACCCCGGATTCCCCGTACAGAAGATGCAGCTGCAGGTGCAGGGCGTCAAGTATGAGACATTCGACGTCTATGACTTCCGTGGCGAGAAGCTCGGCCCGAAGCTGGAGAGCTACCTCAAAGGCGGAAACATCTGCGCCATCGTCTACAGCAATCCTAACAACCCGTCGTGGGTGTGCCTGACCGAACAGGAACTGCAGACCATCGGACAACTGGCCACCCAGTACGACTGCATCATCATGGAGGACCTGGCCTACTTCGCCATGGACTTCCGTCAGGACCTGTCCGTGCCCTTCCAACCCCCTTACCAGCCCACCGTAGCCCGCTATACCGACAACTACATGTTGCTCATCTCGGGCTCCAAGGCCTTCAGCTATGCCGGTGAGCGCATCGGCGTGGTGTGCATCAGCGACAAACTGTTCCACCGCCACTACGACGACCTTGCCCAGCGCTACGAGGGTCTGCCCTTCGGTCTGGTCTTCTCCACCCGCATGCTCTACGCCCTCTCCTCAGGTACCAGCCACTCGGCCCAGTACGCCCTGGCCGCCATGTTCCGTGCTGCCTGCGACGGCGACTACAACTTCCGCTCCGAGGTAAAGGTCTACGGCGACCGTGCCCACCGTCTGAAGGAAATCTTCCTCCGTCACGGATTCCACATCGTCTATGACCGCGACGGTGACCAGCCCGTGGCCGACGGCTTCTACTTCACCATCGGTTACCGTGGCATGACCAGCGGACAACTGGCCCGCGAGTTGATGTACTACGGTGTCTCCGCCATCTGCCTCGTCACCACCGGCTCTCACCAGGAGGGTCTCCGCGTCTGCACCTCGTTCATCGAGGATCACCAGTACCAGCAGTTAGACGAGCGCATGGCCATCTTTGCCGAGAACAACGCATAATCCTCTCTCCCCGCTAGCCCCTCCTGACGATGTTGTCGGGAGGGACTTTTTTGTTCGTCAAGGGTCAGGCTCTTCGCATCTCCTCTAACAATTGGCGCTGACGGTCTGTCAGAGTGGCAGGCAGCGTCACTTGGTAGGTGATGATGAGGTCGCCCCCACCCTGCCCCTTGCCACGTAGGCGGACTTTGGTGCCAGGCTGCGTGCCTGGCTTTATCTTCAGTTTGAGCTTGGTGCCCCCCTGCAGGGCTACGATGACCTCGCCACCGAGCAGGGCAGTGTACATGTCAATGCTGACGCTGGCATGTGACTCCTGCGGTCCCTGCTGGTGAGCAAAACCGCTGAAGGGAGAGTCGTCACCATGACCGCCGCCAAAGAGGTTCTCGAAGAATGATGAGAAACCGCCGCCCTTGGTGAAGCCGGAGAAGTCGAAGCCCTCAAAGGGTGAGCCGCCACCATGACCACCACCGAAGCCGCCGCCCATCTGGTCGGCCTGCTTCCACTGTTCGCCATACTGGTCATACTTACGGCGCTTTTCAGGGTCGCCGATGACGTCGTAAGCCTCATTCAGGGCCTGAAACTTAGCTTTAGCTTTCGGGTCGTCCGGGTGCAGGTCGGGGTGAAACAACTTGGCGCGCTTCAGGTAAGCCCGCTTCACGTCTTTCTGGGGTATCGTCTTGTCGACGCCTAAAATCTTATAGTAATCTACAAATGCCATGATCAGTTCCTCCTATTTACTTTTATAGGAGGTGAAGCAAAAAACGTGCCAAACTCTTGCGGGTTCGAAAATAAATGAGTAATTTTGCACCTTGTTAGAATCAATGAACAATCATGGCTAAAGAAAATATAAGAATTAAGGACATTGCCGAACGGGCAGGCGTTTCGGTGGGAACCGTCGACCGTGTACTACACAACCGCCCCAACGTCTCCCAAAAAGCACTGGAGAAGGTGAACAAGGCACTGGAGGAGATGGACTACCGGCCTAACATGTATGCCTCGGCACTGGCCTACAACAAGACGTACACGTTCTACTGCGTACTCCCCAAGCACGAGCAGGAGGCTTACTGGGACGAGATTGAAGAAGGGGCACAGGCCTGTACCGACTTCCGCCGCGACTTCGGTATCACGCTGAAGTTCATTTACTACGAGCGGTTCAACGCGCAGGCTTTCACCCGGATGGTGCGCGAGTTCTTCTCGGCCAAGATTGACGGCGTCATCATCGTGCCCACTACGCTGGAACAGACTGCACGGTTCACGGAGAAACTGACGGAGCGGCAGATACCCTACGTGCTGCTCGACTCCTACATGCCCGACCTGAAGCCCCTGGCGTTCTTTGGCCAGGATTCGTTTGCCAGCGGATACTTCGCCGCCCGCATGCTGATGCTGCTGGCCTCGAAGGAGAAGGAGATAGCCCTGGTGAAGCAGACGCGCGACGGCAAGGTGGGCTCCAAACAGCAGGCCAACCGCGAGACGGGCTTCCGTCACTACATGGTTGACCACTTCCCCGACATCAAGATTACAGAGGTTGACTTACCGCTGGACGGTGAAAGGTCGGACTACGACGACATACTGGAGAAGTTCTTCAAGGAACATCCGCTGGTACACCATTGCATCACCTTCAACTCGAAGGCGCACATCGTGGGCGAGTTCCTGCAGAAGAGCAACCGCCGCAACATCCAGATTATGGGCTACGACATGGTGCCCAAGAACCAGGAGTGCGTGCGTCAGGGCAGCATCTCGTTCCTCATCGCCCAACATGCCTACCAGCAGGGCTATGCCTCGGTTGACGCGCTGTTCCACGCCATCGTGCTGAAACGCCAGGTGAACCCCGTGAACTACATGCCCATCGAGATACTGACGAAGGAGAACGTGGAGTTCTACCGCCGGAAAGCTATTTAGACTAAAACAAACATACTAATTATGCAAACTACATTCCTGAAAATTAATCCTGCAGACTCCGTGGTGGTCTGCTTAGTAGAAAAGAAAAAAGGCGACGTCATAGAGGCCGGAGGCGAACGCGTGGTACTGGCACAGGACGTGCCCGCAGGCCACAAGGTGCTGCTGCGCGACGTCAAGGAGGGTGAGAACATCATCAAGTACGGCTACCCCATCGGCCATGCCCGCCATGACCTGAAGGCTGGCGAGTGGGTGAACGAGGACAACCTGAAGACGAACTTGAGCGGAACGCTTGAGTACACATACCAGCCTGTTGATAAAGAACTTAGCATCCCACATGAAAACCGAACCTTTAAGGGATACGTACGCAAGAACGGCGATGTCGGTGTGCGCAATGAGATATGGGTGGTGCCCACGGTGGGCTGCGTCAACGGCATTGCCGAACGGCTGGTACACAAGCTGATACAGGAAACGGGCTGTAAGGATATCGACGCCATACACGCCTGGCACCATAACTATGGCTGTTCGCAGTTGTCGGAAGACCACGAGAACACCCGCAAGGTGCTGCGCGACATCTGTCTGCACCCCAATGCCGGTGCCGTGCTGGTGCTGAGCTTAGGCTGCGAGAACAATCAGCCCGAGGATTTCATGGCCATGCTGGGTGACTACGACAAGGAGCGCATCAAGCTGCTGGTGACCCAGCGCGTAGAGGGCGACGAGGTGGAAGCAGGCATGGAGATACTGCGTGAACTCTACGCCACAGCCTGTCAGGACAAGCGAGAGGACGTGCCAGTCGCAAAACTGCGCGTCGGACTGAAATGTGGCGGCAGCGACGGTTTCAGCGGCATCACCGCCAACCCCTTAGTGGGTGAGTTCAGCGACTGGCTGGTGGCACAGGGCGGTACGAGTGTGCTGACCGAGGTACCCGAGATGTTCGGTGCCGAGACCATCCTGATGAACCGCTGCCGTACGGAGGAGCTGTTCCAGCAGACGGTCTCGATGATCAACAACTTCAAGAACTACTTCCTGAGCCACGGTGAACCCGTCGGCGAGAACCCCAGCCCCGGCAATAAGGCGGGCGGCATTTCAACCTTAGAGGACAAGGCACTTGGCTGTACGCAGAAGTGCGGTAAGGCTCCTGTCAGCGGCGTTATGGAGTATGGAGACCGGCTGACGGCAACGGGCCTGAACCTGCTGTCAGCCCCAGGCAACGACCTGGTAGCCGCCACGGCGCTGGCCTCCTGCGGCTGTCATCTGGTGCTATTCACCACGGGACGCGGCACGCCCTTCGGCACCTTCGTCCCGACAATGAAGATAGCCACCAACCCGACGCTGGCCAAGAACAAGCCCCAGTGGGTGGACTTCTCGGCAGGTCAGCTGGTGGAAGGCCGGACGATGCAGGAACTCGTCCCTGAGTTCATCGACAAGGTGCTGAGCGTGGCCAGTGGCGAACGTGCCCGTAACGAGGAGAACGGCTACAGCGAGATTTCCATCTTCAAGAATGGTGTGACCCTGTAAAGGCAAGAAAAAAGCAGAAACAACAAAATTATTCGTCATACATTAGCAATAATTCATAAATATTTCATACCTTTGCAGTTGAAATGAACTAAGTGCGCATGAAACTGATTATCATGACGAAGTCCACGTTCTTTGTGGAAGAGGACAAGATACTGACCACGCTCTTCGAAGCGGGGCTCGACAACCTGCACCTGTACAAGCCAGGTTCGGAGCCCATCTATTCGGAACGGCTGCTGACGCTTCTTCCCGAGGACTACTACCACCGGATAACCGTTCACGACCATTTCTATCTAAAAGAGGAGTTCCGGCTGAAAGGCATCCACATCAACGACTGCCAGACGGAACCGCCCATCGGCTATCGTGGAAACATCAGCAGGACGTGTCATTCCGTCATCGAACTGAAGGACGCGAAGAAACGCTCCAACTACGTTTTCCTGAAAACACTCTTTGACAGCCAGAGCAACCCCCAGGACAAGGCCAGCCTGACGCCGGATGAACTGAGGGAGGCCTCGCGCCGGGGGCTGATTGACAAAAAGGTGTATGCCATGGGAGGCATGAACCTCGACAACATCAGCACGGCGAAGAGTCTGGGATTCGGCGGAGTGGTCATTTGCGGTGACCTGTGGAACCGCTTTGACATCCATAACGAGCTGGACTACAAGAACCTGATCAGCCACTTCGAGAAACTGAGGAAAGCAGTGGATTAATTGTACTTGCATACAGAAAATGAACACTATAAAGAATATGGAAAACAGTTACATGGTCTTCTCGGGAACAGCCACGAGATACCTGGCAGAGCGAATCTGCCTAAGTCTGGGATGCCCCCTGGGACAACTACAAATCACTAAGTTCTCTGACGGTGAGTTCGCCGTCAGCTATGAAGAGTCCATCCGCGGACGCGACATCTTCCTCGTCCAGAGCACCTTCCCCAACAGCGACAACCTGATGGAGCTGCTCCTGATGATTGATGCTGCCAAGCGCGCCTCGGCCCGTACCATTAACGCCGTCATCCCCTACTTCGGCTGGGCCCGTCAGGACCGCAAGGACAAGCCGCGCGTCAGCATCGGTGCCAAGCTGATAGCTGACCTGCTTTCAGTAGCCGGTGTCAACCGCGTCATCACGATGGACCTGCACGCTGACCAGATTCAGGGATTCTTCGACGTACCTGTTGACCATCTCTATGCCTCAGGCGTCATCATGCCGTACCTGAAGAGCCTACAACTGGAGGACATGGTTATTGCCTCGCCCGACGTAGGCGGCTCCAAGCGCGCCAATACCTATGCCAAGTTCTTCGGCTGTCCGTTAGTACTTTGCAATAAGACCCGTGCCCGTGCCAACGTAGTGGCCACCATGCAGATTATCGGTGAGGTAGAGGGAAAGAACGTAGTCATCATTGACGACATGGTTGACACCGCAGGCACCATCACCAAGGCCGCCGACCTGATGAAGGCAAACGGTGCCAAGACCGTACGGGCCTGTGCCAGCCACTGTGTGATGAGCGGTCCGGCCAGTGACCGTGTGCAGGAGTCAGCCCTTGAAGAGATTGTCTTCACCGACTCTATCCCCTACACCCAGCGCTGTGCCAAGGTCAAGCAGCTGTCCGTGGCCGACATGTTTGCCGAGGCCATCCGCCGCGTCATTGACAACAAGAGCATCAGTGACCTCTACATCGTATAACGGCTAATGAACGTCAAGTCTATGATTGGACTGGCTGCGGCTACCCTCATAATGGCCGCATGCCAGTCCAACACCTATCATATAAAAGGTGAGGCCAAGCACCTGAAGAACGGTACACACCTCTATCTTTCAGCCGACCTGAAAGAGGGAAGACCTATTGACACGCTTGACATCCAGGACGGCAGGTTCAACTACTACGGGACGACCGACTCTGCCTTCATCTGCCGTCTCTATCAGGCAGGCGACAGCCATCAGGGTATCTTGTTTTTCGTTGAGCCGGGTAACATCTATATTGAGTTGTCGCAGAAGTCTGGTCTGTCGCGCGTCTCAGGGACCAGAATCAACAATGAATGGCAGGCGCTGAACGACCGGGTCACCACCTGCGACCATGAGATACGCAGCATCATGGGAAACGCCAGAGACAGCATTAGTCCGAAGAAACTCTACATTGAGGTGAACAGACTTTACGACGAGTTGACGGCACGGATTCAGGAGACGGCCCTGCGAAACAAGGACAATGCCCTGGGGCACTTCATCAGCAAACACTTCAACACCACACCAAGCAAAAAGCAATGATTACATTTCCTATAGCAAAAATCAATCTGGGACTGAACATCGTAGAACGCCGTCCCGACGGCTACCATAACCTGGAGACCGTGTTTTATCCCGTACAGATAAAGGATGCGCTGGAGCTGACCATCATGAACACTCACTTCCCGTCAGCTACCGACTGCGACATCAAGGTGACGAACATGGAAGTGGAGGGTGACGAACAACGCAACCTCGTCGTACGTGCCTATCAACTGCTGAAGCAGGACTTCCACCAGATGCCGCGAATCCATGCCCATCTCTGGAAGGGGATTCCCACCCAGGCCGGCATGGGTGGCGGCTCCAGCGACTGTGCCTACACCATCCGTCTGCTCAACGAGATGTTCACGCTAAGTCTGTCAGAACAGCAGATGATCAGCTATGCCACCCGTCTTGGAGCCGACTGTCCCTTCTTCATCCTCAGCCGTCCGGCCTACGCCGAAGGCATTGGTGAACGTCTGCAACCCGTCAGCCTCGACCTCAGCAGTTATTATATTGGAGTGGTACGACCTGACATTCCCGTCTCTACCCGCGAAGCCTTCTCACTCATCAAGCCCAGGAAACCGGCCAAATGCTGCCGTGAGGTGGTGATGCAGCCCATTGAGACCTGGCGCGACGAACTGACCAATGACTTTGAGCAGAGCGTATTCGCCCTGCATCCGGAAATCGGAGCCATCAAACAACAGCTCTACGACCTCGGTGCCGTCTATGCAGCCATGTCAGGCAGCGGCTCGTCGGTGTTTGGTCTGTTCCGTGACGAAATAAAAATCTGTGAGCACTTTCCGGCAGACGTCTTTACCTACTGCGGCAAGCTTTAGTACAGGAAGCCGAAAAGCCAGAGCGGAATCTGATTGTCCTTTCCTATCTCTGTGTTGTAACGGGCGTAAATAGTGTCAGAGGAAAAGCGTATCTTGCCATACGACTCTGCATCACAAACCCGGAACTTCAGTTGTCCGTCAACTAGAAAGAACTGGTCACGGCCTGACTGGTTGACTTTATGGTCCTTCCAGAGGGAGTTGACGAAAAACGTCTCCATAGCCGTCTGCTTCTCCACATGAATGGGATAGATGGCATAAAGCAGGTTGGAGTTATGGAGCATGACCTTGGAGGGTTTCTTGGGGAACTCCTCACCCAGCGGATAAATCATATTCAGCAGACGGGCATCAGTCAGGTACTTGATGTAGTTCATGACTGTTGCACGGCTGGTCTCAATATCATTGGCCAGTTTTGAGATGTTTGGGGCCTTGGGGCCTTCCTCGGCCAGTTCGTAGAACAGTTTCTTGATCTTAGGCAAATACTTCAACTCTATCTGCTTGATGAGCAGGATGTCCACCTCGGTCATCATGTTCATGGTCTTGAGCAGGTTCTCCGAATAATTACGGTGCTCCTGGAAGAAGGGATAGAAACCGTGATGAATATAATCCTGAAAGTAACGACGAGGCGACACCTTGGGCAGAATCTGCTTGACCAAGTGTTCGTGGTTATTCAGTATCTCGTCCAGACTATAGGGCTGGAAGCTGTTGCCTGTCATCAAGTTCAGAAACTCACGGAAGGAGAACCCACGCATGTTATAGGACTTGACGATACCGTTCAGTTCCGGATTCTCGTCCTTCAGTCGCATCACACTGGAACCGGTGAAGACAATCTTCAGTCCCGGATAAAGGTCATAGCACTTACGCAGTTCCTGTGACCAGTCATCCTGCTTGAACACCTGATCAATGAGCAGTACCCTACCTCCACGATGGTAGAACTCACCGGCAAAGTCAGCAATACCGCGCCCCTGGAAGTAGAAGTTGTTCATGTTGATATACAGACACTGCTTGTCGTTGATATCAAACTTCTCCTTGGCATATTGCAGCAGGAATGTCGTCTTCCCCACCCCGCGTGTTCCCTTGATACCTATCATGCGGTCGCTCCAGTCAATCTCATCCATGAGGGTGCGACGAACAGGAGCATTGACATGCTCAACGAGATAGCGGTGTGTTCTGAAGAATGCTTCCATGCGCAGCGGTTTGTTTTGAATACGCTTGCAAAGATACTAAGAAATCCCCGAATTGCAAAGCAGAGATAGCAAAATCTTACGAAAATGGCTTATTTTTGTTATTTCTAAATAGTTTTCTGTCTGTTAGAAGTCGAAAGACAGCGTTCCCATGAGCATTCTTCGCGGATACTGGTAGGGGAAATAGGACGTACCTCCAATATAATAGGTCTTGTCAAAGACGTTCTCGCAGTCTAATGACACCTGTAAGGTATGGCCATAGCGGTACTTCATGCCAAGGTCGAGTAGCGTGTAACCGCTCAGTTCGAATGTATCATTGTCAGTCGCCTTGATGTTCGGTTTGTTCAAGGTCTTGGACGTAGACTTCAAGTTACCCGTCAGCCAGAGGGAGTGTTGGCTGTTAGTGTACAGCCGTATCTGACCATTGATGGAGGCCATGAATGACGGCACACTGTACACCTTATGGTCAGCATAGTAGTACTGGGTAGCCTCTATCGGATACTGATAGGTGATGCTGGCATTAGCCGAGAAACTTGGGCGGCGATAGTCAGCCTGTCCTTCGACACCGGCAATCCTCAGACTACCGGCATTGATGTACTTGGGAGCGTTAATGTCCGTACTGGGCGTGTTGACGATGATATCAGTCAGCCTGTTATAGAAGATGTTGACATCGTACGACAGATTCCACTTGTTGTTTTTGCCTAACAGGTCAATCTGTACTGCCTCCATGTATTCGGGCATCAGGTTCTGACTGCCCCTGTAAGGGTTCGACGTGTTCTGGCGGTAGAAATAAGGGGCGTCGACAAAGGCCCTCGAATAGGAAATCTTGGTACTTAACGACTTCGAAGGCAGGTATATCAAGGCCACACGCGGTGAGTATGCTTCAACGCTCACATGGTTTTTACGATACTTGTTGTCATAGCGCAGACCGGCACTCAGGATGAGATTATCCAGGAAGTAGTGCTTGCCCTGTACGAATGCCGAGAAGCTGGTCTCATGACCGTTATTGATGAGGTTCTTCGACTCCTTGACAACGGTCGTGAAGCGTTCGTAGTCCTCGCCTATCAGCGTCTCGTTGTTGTCAAGCGTGAAATACTCATACTGTACACCTACCAACAGTTTACCCTTCATGGAGCCAATCGTGTATGGAGCATCGGCCTTGGCCACAGCACCGACAGTATACTCTCTCCAGTTGATGTCCTGATAAAGATGACTATATGCCTTTTGAATAATATTGCCGTCATCATCACGTGCCGCCGTATAGTCATCCGTGAAAATAACGTTTGTGATGGAGTCGGAGACAACCGCATAGTCGTAGAATTTGTATTCGTCACCATAGGCTGACACATTCAGCTGGACATTACCAAGAGCCTTTGAATACCCCAGTTCCAAGTGGGCCTCGTCAATGGAGTAACCAATGGAGTGGCCGAGGAACTTACGGTAATTGTCATAGTCATAGACCTCACCGAACCATGAGTACTGAGGCACCTGTTTACCGTACTTATGACTGAATTTCACATTAAAGTCCTTGATATTCAAGTTACCGCCTATGTCATAGGACGGTTTGCCCTCGTAACGTCCGACATAGCCATAGCCGTCACGCTGGGGATTGGCAAAGCCCGTTCCTTGCTGTAAGCTGACTTTTTCGCCCTTGGACGTATAGACAGATCCCCATACCAGGATGTCGTTCCCCATGAAGGTCGTACCTGCTATCAGGTCAGCCCGATGGGTGCCGTGTGACCCGAAGCCGTATTTGCCTTTCAGTCCGTCCACCTCGCGACCATTCTTCGTAATGATATTGACCACGGCGGTAAGGGCCACGTTACCATACAGCGAAGAAGCCGGGCCGCGAAGTACCTCAATATGGTCAATCTTCTCTGTACTGATGGCATAGTCAACCTTACCGTTATTGGTGGAGCGTGCATTCATGCGGTGACCGTTTTCCATGATGAGAATCTTCTCCTGTCCCGATGTATAGACACCGTGCATGGCAATATTGGAGATGGAATAGCTGCTCACCTCACTCAGTCCCGGTACATAGGTAGCCAGAATCTGTCCCAAGCTCTTGTTATTGCTCAGACGGTCTATCATCTCCTTCGTGATAATAGTGACCGGCACAGGAGCCTCACTGATGTCCTCAGCCTGGCTCGAAGCCGTGGTGATAGTACTGGTGCGTCCTGACTTCAGAAGGGTAATCATATCCTCGAAGCGGATAGGGTCCTGGGCTGACGTGTAGTAAGGATTGGCGTCAAGCAACATCTGGGCGTACCGTTCAGACAGGGCCTTATCGTCCTGAGCCAGATAACACAACGCCAGTAGTCGCAGGGCGTTCTGCAGGACATTGCCCTGAAAGGTGCTGTAGTTCTTCTCCAACAGGTCAATCGTCTGGTCAATCTGTCCAAGCTTGTAGGCGCCTTCTGCCTGAGTGTAGATTTGCCGCATATCACCGTCCGTCTGTGCAATGGTTCCCACAGCCGACAACAGCATAACTAATATAATAATAGGTACGCGTAGTTTCATAAGCTATCCAAATATAAGTTGGTATATTGCGCTTCAAGCATTGAGAAGTGGTCTGTCGCTACGGGGATGATCTTCAGGTGGGGAACCAGCGAGCGCCAGCGTTGTTCATACAGAGCGTCCTGACGTGCCAGTCCTTTGCTGTCGAAGGTCAGCTTGTTGGCTTCCTGATAAGGGAGCAGGGCTTTGTAGAAGACAACCTCGCCCTGATAGGAAGGCAAGGGAACGCCGTCAATCAGCGACAGGACAATCTCGTGCTGGTGTCTCCAACCGTTCAGACGCTGCAGTTGCTCGTCATTCATCTGGTCGATGTCCGACTGCGGCGGCATCATCTGACGGATTTCCTCGTCCGTACGACTGGGCGTGTTCAGCAGGACAACCTTGGGCGCATGTCCCGTTTTCTCCTGCCACTTGACGGCACAGCGATAGGCGAGTTCACCGCCGTAGCAGTGACCGACAAATGCGACAGGCTGAGTGCCCACTGGCAAAGCGGTTTCAAGCGTCTTCAGATAACGGGCCACAATGTCGGACTTGAAGAAATGGCCTGTAGCATCAGTCAGATAATCGTCCAATGACGTAAAAGTAAATACGGAGAAACGCTCGCAAAGTGCATCAAAATACTGATGAACAGTATAAGGCGAGAACCCCTGAACAGCCACCACTACGGGCTTGTCGGTATGGTAGCCGTCCTGCCACCTACCGATAGAGGAATCCTGCTGGGCAATCTTACGTATCGTCTTACCCTGCATAATTTCGTTCACTTTCAGCGCTATGCCCTTTTTCTTTGCCATAGTTACAAGACGGATGGCATCGAGCGATGACAAGCCCATCAGCGTCAGATCATCAGTCACACCAAACACAACGTCACCCAGCAGCTGCTTGACCAAGTCATACAATATCGTCTCCATGGGTCCTACAGGTTGTTCTACATGCTGGGGGACGACTTGGATTTCAAGGGTCAGTTCCTCAAGACTGCGACGGTCAATCTTCTCATTCAGGGTCATCGGCATCTTGTCGATCTGAATGAGTTTCGACGGAACCATGAAACTGGGCAGCACAGACATCAGGCTGTCACGCAGTGCCTGTGGCAGAATCGTTGTCTCAGCGACGTAATAACCCGTCAGGTATTCCACGCTGTTGTTCCTTGAAAGGATAACAGCAGAGACCTGCACACCAGGGTAGTCGTTGATTTTGCTCTCTATCTCTTTGAGTTCTATTCTGTAGCCGTGTAGCTTGATCTGATTGTCGATACGCCCCAAGAACATCAGTTCACCATCCGGGTTCCACCGTACAAGGTCACCCGTATGATACATCTTTTTGCCAGGCATGAACGGACAGTCCACGAACTTCTCATTTGTCTGACGCTCGCGCTGCAAGTAGCCCCTTGCCAACTGTGTTCCCGTCAGACAGAGCTCACCGACCGCTCCCCAAGGGACAAGCGTTCCCGACGTACTGACAACAATCGAAGTGCTATTGGGCACAGGACGGCCGATAGGTATGCTGTCGTTGTCTACATCCTGGTCGACAACATGATAAGACGAGCAAACCGTGAACTCCGTCGGACCATAGCCATTAATCTGCCTGACAGAAGTCTTGCGGACGGGATGAAGATTCTCGCCGCCCATGAACAGGTAGTGAATCTTGGGGTCATGGTTGTCAATCAGTTCCATGCCGACCTGAGTACTCATGGTCAGTCCTTTAATGTCGTGGTTCGTGAGGTAGTCGCTGACAGAGCCCATATCAAAACGCATAGACGATGAGATGATATGGAGCTCAGCACCGCAGGTCAGCGGCGCAAACAAGTCAACGATAGATGCGTCAAAGCTGAAACTGGCATGATGGGCACAGCGGTCGCCCGGCTTCAAGCCTTCCATAGGTACGACCCACTCCAACATGGAACGGAGGGCACGGTGCTCAACCATCACACCCTTCGGTACTCCTGATGTTCCTGACGTATAAATGATATACGCCAATGACTCCGGACGGCTGTTGTTTACGGGTGAAGCGTTGACAGAGAAGTCGAAATGGTCAAGCAGGAAGAGTCCTCCGCCTTCAGCAAACTTGTCGGTTGAGACCGTTTCCATCAGTTTACTGGTCGTGATCAGATAGCGGGCATTCAGATCGTTGAGCATAAAGTCAAGACGTGACGCGGGGTAGTCGCTGTCTAAAGAGACGTATGCTCCGCCCGCCTTAAACACCGCCAGGACAGCTATCAGGAACTCTTTGCGTCTTGGGAACAACAGGGCAACGGCAGAATCGTTCGTTACGCCTGCTTCGACTAAAGAAGAGGCCAGGATGTCTGACTGGCAATCAAGCTCATGGTAAGTGATGGAGGTGTACTTGTCGACAATGGCGATGGCATCGGGAGTCAAGGCTGCCTGACGAAGGAACATGGACACGAAAGTCTCAGAGGTATCGTAGCGCATCTCCTCTCCCCTACCCATCTTTAATACCATCCGGGCATCCTCGTCCGGCATAAGCGTCAAGGAACTTATCGGAGTATTGTCGTCATCTGTCTCAACAATAGCCCGGACTATCTGGTTGTAGCTGTTCATCAGCCTTGTGATATATGCCGGAGAATAGACATTACTATGAAATTCTGCACGGAGAACAAGTTTCCCCTTTTGTCGTGACAGTTCTACTGCCAACAGTTCGCCAGTAGCATTCTCCATCAGCGGCACTTGGACAAAAGGAAGGTCACCTATCGCCGTTGAAGCATCGTAGTCGCCTTGGTAGGCAAACAACACCTGACTACTGATGTTGGGATTCAAGGCTTTCAAGTCAGCAAATGAAAAGATGTCATGAGCCCTGTTGTTCTGTATCTGCTGTCTCGTCGTCTGCAACAGGTCCCTGACAGTTGTCTGTCGGTCCCATTTCAGGAAGACGGGAAGTGTCTTGACAAGCATGGAAACGGTACGCCGGGTCCGGGCATCATGACGACCATGATATATCGTGGCAAAAAGGGAACCGTCGGAATAAGTATAAACGCCCAACAAGTAACCGAAAGCTGTTGTCAACACGCTGCCGGAAGAGACGCCAAAACGCTGGGACGCTTCCCTTAACTGCTGTTCAGTAACGCCCAGTTCTATCTTCTGGCACCCGTAAGCAGTTACCGTTTCTGCCTTGTCGGGAAGAGGTACGGAATCCATCTTCAGGTTTCCGAACTGCTGCTGGAACCAGGACTTGGCATCTTCGTAGGCGACTGTAGTGCGCAACTGTTCCTCTTCCCGTGCCACATCAAAGCCGGAAAACGCCTCCTCTTGAAGCGTCTCATCGTTATAGGCCTTGCTCAGGTCAGAGAACAGGATTTGCAGCGATGTCCCGTCATATATAATATGGTGGAAGTCCATGAAGAGATATGAAGACTGGGGCGTCTCGATAATCCGAATACGGAAAAGCCTGTCGCTCAGCAGATGAAATGGCTGTATGAACTGGGATTTCCGGGTCTCAAACTGCTCATTGGTCATACGCTCCACCGTCAACTGGAAAGGCTCGTTGTCATTGCGACGCTGTCGAGGCAGTCCGTTGTCATTGACAAAAATCCGGGTCTTGACAAAGGGATGGGCTGCTATCACCTTCTCGAAGGCAACAGCCAACCGTCCTGTATCCACATCACAACCCAAACGATAGAGCAATCCGTTATTGTAAGCCACCTCACCATCCCTTGACATACACTCGAAATAGATGCCCAGCTGAGACTGACTTAACGGATAATCCTGTAAGACGGAGATTGTCTTCATAACAGTTACTGATGAAAGTTCTTATTTTCTAACAGGGATGGTTAGGGTGAAGCTGGTCCCTACCCCTTCGGTTGAATCAAATGTCACGTGGCCACCGTGTCTTTCTTCAATGATGTCGCGGATGATGGGCATACCGAGTCCCGTCCCCTGCCCTATCGGTTTGGTGGTGAAGAAACTCTCGTAAATATGCTGCTTCACCTCGTCCGACATACCCTCGCCGTTGTCGCTGATGGTGATGCTGACATCAGTACCTGCTGTCTCTACCTTCACGCTGACTTCGGGATGATAGTCCGCCGGGGCTGTCTGTGTCTTATGCCAGACGGCATAGCAAGCATTATTCATCACATTGAGCACCGCACGGCTCAAGTCCTGCGGAATAACCATCAACATCGGGATATCATCTTGATATGTTTCATGGATGGCAAGGTTGAAACCCTTCAAATTGGCCCGCATGGCGTGATACGACAGCCACACATACTCTTTCACCAGCTTACAGATATCAGTCGGCAGGAACTCCCCCTCTTTGCCTCGTGAGACGAGGAGGATGCCACGGATAATGCTGATGGCACGCTCACCGTGTTCCACAATCTTTGCCATGTTCTCCTTGAGATCGGCAACGATGTCCTCAAGGTCCTCACGGTCATCCTCGGAAAGCTTGTCCTCATTGTCCTCTACAATCTCCGTCAGGTCCTTCAACAACTTGTCCGACATCTTGCTGAAGTTGATGACAAAGTTCAGGGGGTTCTGGATTTCGTGGGCAATACCGGCACTCAACATACCTAAGGAGGCCAGCTTCTGGCTCTTCAGCAATTGCTCTTTGAGTTTCTCGACTTCTTGTTCCATAAGCTATGCTTTTAGTGTGGGCAACGTAATGGTAAACTCACTATATTCGTTCTTGACTGATTTCACGAGGATGTCGCCGCCGTGGTTCTGGATAATCTCGCGGCTCAGGTACAGCCCGACGCCGGATGCCTCGCCGGTGGGCTTGGTGGTGAAGAAGGGGTCGAAGATCTTGTTGACAATGGTGTCCTCGATACCGATACCATTGTCACGGATGACGATGGTCACCTTCCCGCCGTCCGTCTGAGCCTTGAACGTCAGTTCCGGCGGATAGGGCTTCCGCTGGGCTTTCTTCACAATGGCATAGACGGCATTGCCCAGTATGCTCATGAAGGTCTTGCTCAGCTGGTCGGCATTGCCGTTGATGCTGGTTTCTTCAGCGGGAAGGTCACAGACAATCTTGATGCCATACTTGTTGATATCGTCGGCATAGTAGGTGTTCAGCATCTCCTCGTCCTGCTTCAGCACCGGCAGGAGGTCCATCGGCACGATGCCGCCGCTACGGTCTTTCAGCATCTCCTCCATAGCCTTCAGGGTACGGGTGGTGCTTTGGCCGTGCTCCGTCACTTTCTCCAGGTTTCCCCGCAGCATGTCGAGCACGTCCAGCGTGTCCTCATAGTTGTCCTGGTCCATGCGGTCTTTCTCGTCCTCCACGTTGGCCACGATGTCCTTCACCAGTCCTTCCGACAACTTCGAGAAGTTATTGATATAGTTCAGGGGGTTCAGGATGCGGTCGATGAGTCCCTGCGTCAGCTTACCCGCCGTGGCCATCTTCTCCTGCCGGATGAGCTCATGCTGGGTCTCATGCAGTTCATTGAGGGCTGTTTCCAGACTCTTCGACTTTTCCTCAATCTCGTCCTTCTGCTTTACCACCTCGGCCGTGCGGTCCTGAATGACTTTCTCCAGTCTTATCTTCTCCTTCTCAAGCCGACGCAGGCGCCATTGTATCAAGTAGTAGACCATCAAGGCAAACAGTGCCAAATAGAATAGTAGCATGTACCAGCGCTGGTAGAAGGGGGGAGCAATGCTGAAGTCCATGCTGGCCGTTTCCGACAACTCGCCGGTCGGCAGCCAGGCCTGCACCGTAATGGTATACGAACCGTGGGTAAGGTTGAAGAACTCGGCATCATGCTCTGTACTCCATGCGCTCCAACTACCGCTATTCAGTTTGTAGCGGTACTGCACAGAACCGATCAGCGGAGGATAGTCGAGGGCAAAGGTGAAACGCAGGTTGCGGTCATCGCTGCCCAGTTCCGGCAGTCTGTCGGGCATCGTGCCGAAACCTCCCCAGAGGATGCTGTCACTGCCCAGTCTGACCGAGCGGAACAGCAACGTGGGCTTGGCATTCAGCGCAGCGTCTTCCTGCTTGGTGTCAATCACCGTCAGTCCCTTGTCGCCGCCTATCCACACCTCGTTGCCATGAACATACATGGCTCGTATCGGGCTGTCCTTGAAGGGATAGAGCAGCTGGTCGTAGTCTTTCAGCACCTGGTTGTTCTTCCATCGGTAGAGGGCCTTGCTGTCATTATTGGTGAGCCAGGTCACGCCCGTTTCGTCAGTATACGAGAACTGCGGATAGGCAATGGGGTTCTCCGACTCCAGGCTAATGGTCAACACCTTGCCGTCCAGTGCCACAATGGTCGATGACAAATCCTCGGTGATACCTATCTTATAGGGTTTGAACGCGTCTTCCGTCGCTAACTTCCGCCACACTTCTCCATAGAGGCTCTGCAGCCAGATGGTACCTTCGGCATCCCTGATAATCTTGTTCACCTTCTCCAACTGACAGACACGCTTCCGGCTGTTGTCGGAGGCCTGAACCAGATAGACACCGTCCATCTCGCCACTGTAGAACTGCTGACCGTCATTGAGCAAGGCGGTGGAACTGCTGGACGAAAGTTGCCTGACCTCGCCTCCTGTGGTCACAAGATAGATGCCGTTGACAGTGGCGGCCAATAGCCCCCGGGCGGTCTTCTCCAAAGCCCAGCAGGCATAACCAATACCCTTCACACGGACAAACTTCCTGCCCTCCAACAGGAACAGGCCGTCATTCGTTCCTACGTATTTCCGACCATTCAGGTCGGCAATGGAAAGGATTTCGCCCAACAGACCTTCTTGGGCCGTAAAATGGGAATAAGGCGAAGGTATCGCCATGCAGAACACGCCGTTTTCCGTAGCACCCCAGAGTTGCCCATGCCCGTTATAGCCGAGATAGACCACGCTGTTGGTACAGAGACCGTTCGCCTCGGTGACGGTGTAGAGTTCCCGCCCTTTGTCGTCGGCTATGATGACTCCTTGACCTCGCTTGACGATGGCCTGGAGTCCATTGCCCAAGGGCTCTTCCTGGGTGACACCATCCAGGACGAGGACCTTGTTGTCATGATCTATCAAGTCTGTCTGCACAATGTCCGACAAACCGATGTTCAGCGGGTCTTTGCTGATGACCTTCTCCACCATCACCTCGTTTCCGTCTATCTCATAGACCTTGCCGTCGTTGACCAGGAAATGCAGGCGGTTGTCACTCTCCCAGATTTCCTGCACCTCGCCACGGAACAGGTCGCGGTTGGTCAGGCGGCCGAGGTACAGCTCGCCGTTGGGCTTGACACGAATCTTTCCGAAATAGTTATAGCCACCCACCCAGATGGTGTTGTTGTCGTCACAGTAGACCACCGTCACACGGGTAAGACCCGGCGTATGGATGATTCGCCACTCGGCCTGGTCGTAATAGAGCACGCCTTCGAAGTTGGCGATAAAGATGATACCGTCCTTCGACACACACATGTCGAAGTTGCGGTTATGGGCTTGGTAGTCGTCCGTAAAATAGTTACGGAAGTATGGGATGCCCTGAGCAAGGACAGTAGCCAGCGAGACGTGGAAAACGAAAAGTAATAGCAGTAGTCTCCTCATGGTGTCTCCTCCTTTCCTCGTGATGACAGGAACGACTCAAAGGGCACCTTGCTCCCGATGTAGTAGTTCCACTCGTCTTTCGTAAAGTCGCGTTTCAGTTTGCCGCGTATGATGTCCACCATCATGGGCACCGACATCAGGGCCTCGGTGATATTGCCCTGGGCGTCGCCTATCCAGGCATGCTCCTTGGCGGCATCGAAGGTCAGCGTCGTAATCCAGAAGTCGGCTGTCAGCAGCGTCATGGGTTCCACCTTCTCACTGGCCGTGTTCCAGAGGTTCACATTGCCGTCATAGCTGGCCGAATACAGGGCGTTGCCGTTCAGCTTTATCTTCGAGATACGCGACAGGTGGCCCTGCAGTTTGGTGATGGAGCCGACTAACTCATCATACACATAGATGGTGCCGTCGCTCATGCCGTAGGCCTGCTTCTTTGTGTGCTTCGAACTGGCAAAGGCGGTCACCTGTCCCTTGACGGGGACGGGCGTGGTCTCTATCTCATGGAGACCGCTCACTAAGTGCTGGCGGCCACGGTCGTCGAACAGCAGCGGCTTTTCGTTGTATCGGCTGGTGGCCGTAAAGCGGTAGTCAAACGTTCGTGAATCGGTAATCATGCCCCTTTGCGTATCATAGACGGCCAAACCGTCCTCGCCGATCAGCAGCAGGTTCTGTTCGTCGAGCTGACTGATGCCCTGCGGGTGGTTCATCATGCTGAGGGGCACCACCTTGTCAGTCTTTCCGTTGATGACCACCAACTGTCCCTCGCGGCTGACGGCATAGACGACATCCGACTTGTCTACATAGACATCGCGGAAGTCGAAGTCTTTGTTGCTGAAGATGGTGTTGCTCTCCAGTTGGCCGTTCTTCTTCGTGTGGAGGATGATTTCGCCATAGTTGCTCACGGTCAGGATGCTTTTGTCGTCATTGGGTATGTTGGCCATTCCCATGACAACTCCCTGATGGCGCAACCAGGAACGCTTACTCTGGCTCGACGACATGAGCGCTTTGAAGACAGTGGGGTAATAGACCTCGCCCTTGTACCTATTTATATAATGATAGGATGCGTAGGCAAGCAAGTCGGCCAGTTCAGTGTTTCCTATTTGTGACTGGGTGGACGACAGCACACCCAAGGAACGGCCCAAGGCGATATAGCTCAGCGTGTCGGCCACGCGCTTCGAGAACTCTGCCTGTATGCGCTGGTGCTCGGCCATCTGCCGTTCGTTCTCGGCCAGCTGCCGGGCTTCCTGCGCCTGCTGTTCTGAGGCGATGGCCTGGTTCTGGGCGATAATGGCATTCTGGCGCTCCACCTCCGAGCGCTGGCGCATCTCGTCGGCCACCTTCTTCTGCTGGAGGGCCTCTTCGCGCTGTTCGTCAGAGATGGTACGCTGCTGGTAGGCCAGTTCCTCCATCTGCTTGCTGACACTGCGCAACACGGACGACCGCTTTTCCTGCTGTCTCAGTTCCACCATCTCCTTTTCCATGTCAAGGACATGCTGATGCTCCCTGTACCAGCCAGTCAGTCCGGTTGCTGCTGTTCCCAGCAATACCAGTCCAGCCACACCTGCCACTATCTCCTTTTTCTTCACAGTCGCTTCAGAGCCAGTATCGTTATGTCGTCGCTTTGGTCTGCTTCACCGGCAAAGGCCGAGACGCTGGCCTTGATGTCGTCAACCGTCTGCTGACAGTTCTGTGAGGTGGTTCCGGCGAGTGTCTGTTCCAGACGGCCTTCGCCGTAGGCCTCGAAGGCGGGATTGATGGCTTCCGTCACGCCGTCGGTGAAGAGTACCAGCTTGTCGCCCTTCTCCAACTGCAGGGTGCCGTCATGATAGTCCACGCCGTTGATGGCACCTACCATCGGGTCGTTGGTGAGGGGCACCAAGCTTACCTCGCCGTTACGCTTCAGGACGTAGGGCGGATTGTGTCCGGCGTTACAGTAGGTCACCTCGCCCGTCGTCACATTCAGGATGCCGTAGAACACGGTGACAAACATACAGTCGACCGACTCGTCTGACAACAGCCTGTTGGAGTAGGAAATACATTCCGATGGCTTTCCGCCATGGATGCCCGTTGCCCGTATCAGCGTCCGGCTGACGGCCATGAAGATGGCAGCGGGAATACCCTTGCCGCTGACGTCGGCCATGACAAAGCCAATGCGGTCGTCATCAATGCGGAAGAAGTCATAGAAGTCGCCGCCGACATCCTTGGCGGGGGTCATCGAGGCGGCAATGTCTATCTGGTCGGCCAGGTCGGGGAACGGCGGGAACACCCTCGGCAGGATGGCCTGCTGTATCTCACTGGCAATGGCCAGGTCGCCCTTCAGCGACTCCAACTGCGAGTGCTCGGCCTGCGACTGGTGGACATACCCAATCTGCTCAATGGCCTTCTCGATGGTCACGCTCAGGTCGTCCAGGTCGATAGGCTTCGTGGCAAAGTCGAAGGCACCGTTATTCATGGCCTGGCGGATGTTGCCCATGTCCCCGTAGGCCGAGACCATGATGACCTTCAGCGCGGGGTTGCGCATCTCGTTGAGCTTGGCCAGCAGGGTGAGTCCGTCCATCTCGGGCATGTTGATGTCCGACAGGATGATTTCAATGTCGGGGTGCTTCACCATCATGGTCAGCGCCTCCAAACCGTTATGGGCGAATACGAATTCGTACTCGCCCTTACGGATCTTCCTTCTAAAGTATTGTGTCAACAGCAACTCGAGATCCATCTCGTCGTCGACACTCAGAATCTTAATTGGCATTATTTCAATTTACTATTTGATAATTTACTATTTGACAATTTAAGCAAATGCGATAGTCAGTCCGGCCATGACGATGGAGACCATCGACATGAGCTTGATGAGGATGTTCAGCGACGGACCGCTGGTGTCCTTGAACGGGTCGCCCACGGTGTCACCCACGACGGTGGCCTTGTGACATTCAGAACCCTTGCCGCCGAAGTTACCTTCCTCGACCATCTTCTTGGCGTTGTCCCAGGCACCGCCGGCATTAGCCATGAAGACTGCCAGCGTGAAGCCAGCCGTCAGACCGCCCACGAGCAAGCCCATGACACCGGCCACGCCGAGCAGACAACCTACGACGATGGGGATGGCAATGGCCAAGAGCGACGGGAAAATCATCTCCTTCTGGGCTGACAGGGTCGAGATTTCCACGCAACGGCTGTAGTCGGGCGTACCGGTTCCTTCGAGGATACCCTTGATCTCACGGAACTGACGGCGCACCTCTTCGACCATGCTTTGGGCAGCACGACCGACGGCACCCATCGTCAGACCGCAGAACAGGAAGGCAGCCATACCGCCGATGAAGGCTCCTACGAGCACCTTGGGGTTCATCAGGTTCACCTGGAAGAACTCCATGAACTGCACCATGTCGGCGGTCTCAGGATTAAAGACGTTGCCGGCGTTATCGATGAAGGTCTGACCATGCTCAACGGCACGGGCCATCGCAATCTTGATTTCCTCCACATACGAGGCCAGCAGGGCCAGCGCCGTCAGGGCAGCAGAGCCAATAGCGAAGCCCTTACCCGTGGCAGCGGTCGTGTTGCCGAGGGCATCGAGGGCATCGGTGCGCTGACGGACCTCAGGCTCCAGTTCACTCATCTCAGCGTTACCGCCGGCATTGTCGGCAATGGGACCGTAGGCGTCGGTTGCCAACGTGATGCCTAATGTCGAGAGCATACCCACAGCAGCGATACCAATACCATAGAGACCGCGCGACATCGAAGAGGCTGTCATCGACAGGTCAAAACCGTTGGCGCAGAGATAGGAGAGCATGATGGCTACGGAGATGGTGACCACAGGAATCATGGTCGAAATCATACCCGTACCGATACCTTTTATAATAACGGTGGCAGCACCCGTCTGCGACGAGGCGGCAATGTCCTGCGTCGGCTTGTAGGAGTGCGAAGTGTAATACTCCGTTCCCTGTCCGATGATGACACCGGCACAGAGGCCCGTGATGACGGAGAACGAAACGCCCACCCAGTTCTCAATCTGGAAGAGGTACAATATAATAAAGGTGGCAACGGCTATCAGCACGGCTGAGACATTCGTGCCGAGTGACAGCGACTTCAGTAGTTCCTTCATGCCTGCGCCCTCCTTGGTACGAACCAGGAAGATGCCGATGAGCGACAGGAAGATACCCACGGCAGCGATAATCATCGGAGCGATGACAGCCTTCAGCTGCATCTCACCATTCATGGCAAACGCCGTAGCACCAAGGGCAGCCGTCGACAGGATACTGCCGCAGTAGCTCTCGTAGAGGTCGGCACCCATACCGGCCACGTCACCTACATTGTCACCCACGTTATCGGCAATGGTAGCAGGATTGCGGGGATCGTCCTCAGGAATATTCTGCTCCACCTTACCCACCAGGTCGGCGCCTACGTCGGCAGCCTTGGTATAGATACCGCCACCGACACGGGCAAACAGGGCCTGCGTCGAGGCACCCATACCGAAGGTCAGCATCGTGGTGGTGATGGTGATGAGCGAGATTCCTGTGCCGGGATAGAAGGCTGACAGGATGAGGAACCACATGGCAATATCAAGCAGGCCGAGACCTACCACCGTCAGACCCATGACGGCACCCGAGCGGAAGGCGATCTTCAGACCGCGGTTCAACCCCTGACGGGCACCGTTGGCCGTACGGCCGCTGGCGTAGGTAGCGGTCTTCATACCGAAGAAACCAGCCAGTCCGCTGAAGAAACCGCCCGTCAGGAAGGCTACGGGCACCCACGGATTCTGCACGTGGAGCACGTAGGCCATGAAGGCAAAGATGACGGCGAGCACTACAAAGACGATGGTGACCACCTTGTACTGTTGTTTCAGATAGGCCATGGCACCGCGACGTACATGACCAGCAATCTCTCTCATTCTCGGCGTACCTTCGTCCTCGCCCATCATCTGACGGAAGAAGAACCACGCCATGCTCAGTGCAACCACCGATGCGACGGGCACAAGCCAAAAAGCTACAGGAATATTCATTGACATATTTAGTTTTGGTTACTTTCTCCGTGCAAAAGTACGGAAAAATTTTCTAAATCCCAAATTTTTTTGTAACTTTGCACAAAAATAACTAATGACGCTACATATTTTCAATCCGGAACACGACATTGCACTGGCTTCAGGGCTGTCGAACTTCACGGCTCCCCACGCCGGACGACAACTGCGCCACGACCTGGGATTCCTACCTGCCATCTGGGCGCAGGAGGGCGATGTGGTGTTGGTCGACGACGTCGAACAGGCACAGCGGGCGTGGAAGAAAATGAGTCATCGGATGGCTACCCTCCTGGGGACTGAGCGTTTGCCCGGAGCAAATCCCGAGTTTGCTCCGACTAAACCGGGAGTTTGCTCCGGACAAACTCCACTCGTGGAGCCATGGGGTTGGAACAGTGCCCTTAGAGCGCAACTTATCAGATTAGGAATCAACGAATTACAGCTTCCCAATCTACCCATGCTGGAGACCATCCGGAATTTGTCTCATCGACACACGGCAGCCCTGCTGTTGCCGAAGCTCCGAATGGAGGGTACGGTGGGCGAAATGTTCGAATGTAGAACCCGCGACGAGGTGGAGGAACTGCTGGCCCGTTACGGTCAGTTGGTGCTGAAGGCTCCGTGGTCGTCGAGTGGTCGCGGCCTGCGCTTCCTCTCGGTCGGCCGTACGCCCTTCGAACAGCAGGCAGGCTGGTTCCGCAACGTCGTCGAGGCACAGGGCTGCGTCATGGTGGAGCCTCATTATAATAAGGTGAAGGACTTCGGCATGGAGTTTTACTCCGACGGGGAGGGCTGTGTCAGTTATCTCGGACTGTCGCTCTTCCACACGGCCAACGGTGCCTACACGGGTAACATCCTGGCTACAGAAAAGGTGAAGCGCGAGATGCTCAGCCGCTACCTATCAACGACTTTACTGGACGCTGTCCAGGAAAAAATCTGTCAAGAGACCGCCCAGCTGTTCCACGGGAAATACCGCGGGCACTTCGGCATCGACATGATGCTGGTTAACCCTTCACCATTAACCATTAACCATTCACCATTAACCATTAACCATTCACCATTAACCATTAACCATTCACCATTAACC
>CALDLA010000130.1 GCA_937898415.1 uncultured Prevotellaceae bacterium
GTGAAGGGCTTATGACCAATGTTAATATTTTAAGATCAAATTTACCGAACTATTGATATAAGTGATGTGCATAATAAAGAGGATTCGAACTCTCCGTATGAAAACGTATTTTACACCAGGCAGCCAAATCAGAAATATGAACTTTTATAAGACTACTACATCCATCGAACGCATACTCTCCGATGCTGGTCACGGAGTTGGGGATGGTGATACTCATCAAACCACTACAATTGCTGAAAGCATCCCGACCAATGATGGTCACGGAGTTGGGGATGGTGATGTTCGTCAGGCTGCTACAGCCAAAGAACGCATACTCTCCGATGCTGGTCACGGAATTGGGGATGGTGATGCTCGTCAGACCGCTACAGCCATTGAACGCATACTTCCCGATGCTGGTCATAGAGTTGGGGATAGTGACGCTCGTCAGGCCGCTACAGCCACTGAACGCAGAACCCCCGATGCTGGTCACATTGTATGTAACATCATTATATGTGACAGTTTCTGGAATGATAACTTCGTCCGTATACTTATTCGGGTTACTTGTTACCTCAGCAACGTTCCCCTTGGGGATTAGATTGTAATAAATGCCGTTAATCTCCACGGCTTCGGCACTGGCTACTAATGGCAGGAATGCAAATAGGAATGAAAGGATTGTTTGTTTCATAATCGCTATAGTTTAATGTTATTGTTTCCGTTCTAAAAGACGCAAAAAGAAAACGTGAGCTGTTTACTTCGCTTACGTTTCGGAGGCATTGGGGAAAACCTATCAATCTTAAACGAGTAAAGGCTCACGCCATCGGCGTGAACCGTCTACTATTGTTCTTGATTGATTTCTTCCAATTCCCCAATTGTCCGAAACAAGAATCAAAGCGGACGCTTCAACGTATATGTTAATCAGTCATTGCTATGTTACCATAGGCGGTGCAGTTTTTAGGGTTCAACAATTATTATTCAACTTCAACAATCTCATACAGATTGTCAATGAAATAATCGATAGCATCTCTAAGAGCAGGAAGGTTATTCTTCACGACATCCCAAACTAAATCAGTATTAATATCGAAATAGCCATGAGCAATGTGGTCGCGCATTCCTTTGACAGCCTTCCAGGGTATTTCAGGACGGAGAGGAAGCAACTGCTGGTGAGTTCGTTCGTCAACGCGTTTGATGCTTTCACCAATGGCTTCTATCAGCATACAGTCAGCTGCCAGCGTCTTCATCCCGTCAGGTGAAGCAAGAAGCTCGTTGACGTCCATTAACGGAGCATTCCACAACTCAAGGTTGTGGATTGATTCGCGAATCTGCTTCAACAGGTCTTCGACGATTCTAAGCTGTTGTAAAGACATCGATTCCATACTGCTCTATCTGCTGGCGAAAAAAAGGACGAAGGTTCTTGTGCTCCTGTATCAGGTCGACAGGGCAACCAAGCAACTCTTCCAAATACTGGGCGGCCAAAATATGATTATAGAACTTGGGCGGCATCGTGACGAACAAGTCCACATCACTTCCCTCATGATGCTCTCCGCGAGCCACAGAACCAAACAGGCGCATTGACGTAATGCCGAATCGATGCTGCAACTCGGACTGGTGCGCTTTGATGATGTCAAGATACTCCTGTGAAGTCTTCATAATCAGTGGCTCTTTTGTTCTTTCGCTGCAAAGATAAATAATTAATATGAAAGTTCCAAGAAAAAGGACAGAAAAAGACAAAATAACGACCGTGTCCGTTACAGTTACAGTTGTTACAGTTAAAAAATGAGAATATGACATACCTTATAATACTTTATAAATTATTGATATATAGATAGTTATATATAATATACAGAAAATGGTACCCCTCAAAAAAACAACTGTAACAACTGTAACTGTAACGCTTGTTTAATGTTGAATTCATCTAAAAAGCTATAAATCAATAAGATACGATATCAGTAAACGCAAGGCACCCGAGATGCCTAACCTCGAAAAGGTTACAGAATACATCAAATTACTGCTCTCAAAGGCCTCAAAAGACATGTATGAACCCCTCGTTCTGATGTTTTTCCCCTCACTTGGCGTACATATTAGCGATGCAGAATTTCGGTATCCTGACCGCATTTGGAAGGAAATGTGCAACAATAACCCAGGGTTATCGGCAAATAACCTTGGGTTATTGCGCAATAAGGTAGGGTTATTGTTGATCATAATATGAGTGTGGAAAACTATGTGGATAAGTGTGTGGAAAACGGTGGGAATTATAGTGGATAGCGGATAGATAATAAAGGGTAGAGAAGGGAAGTGAGGATATCCACAGGGTTATTTGCAGGTTTTTCGAAAGATTTCCACCGATTTTTGCGGGAAAAAGATATAAACTTATTAATTTTGCACCGAAATCGGAAAGTGTGGATAACTACTGGAGCATGCGAGACGTCAGTAAGTTACAATCAACAATGAGTGTGGAAAGGGCGCAATCCCGTGGGGATAAACTTTCTGGCAAGAAAAAGGCGAAGAAGTTTTGCACTTATCAACGGCATATCATCTACACTATTCTGTTTTTTAAAAAAAGAAAAGAAGAAATAATAATATTATTGTGATGTTGAAAAAAGAACTGAAAGCAGAGATTCGCAGAATGTGCCGTGAGAAGGATGCCATCATCCTGGCTCACTATTACACGGTAGGTGACATACAAGATATTGCCGACTTCGTAGGCGATTCGTTGGCTTTGGCACGTAAGGCTGCAGAGACGGACGCACGGATGATGGTGATGTGTGGTGTTCACTTCATGGCTGAGACGTGTAAGCTGCTGTCGCCTGAGAAGACGGTGCTGTGTCCTGACTTGGAGGCTGGCTGCTCATTGGCCGACTCCTGTAAGGCTGAAGACTTGAAGAAGTTCAAGGATGAGCATCCCAGCTATCAGGTCATCTCGTATGTCAACACGACGGCAGCCGTGAAAGCGCTGACGGACGTAGTAGTGACCAGCGGTAATGCGAAGAAGGTAGTGGACCAGTTGCCGCAGGATGCTAAGCTGATATTCGGTCCTGATTACAATTTAGGCAACTATATTAATGAGGTGACGGGCCGTCAGATGCTGTTGTGGAATGGCGGCTGTCATGTTCATGAGCGTTTCTCGGTTGAGAAAATCGTGGAACTAAAGAAGCAGTATCCTGAGGCAGTAGTGATGGCTCATTTGGAGTGTAAGGCGCCCGTGCTGGCGTTGGCTGATGTGAAGGGAAGTACGGCAGATATGTTGAGGTTTGCACGGGAAAATTGTGCAACACAATATATCGTGGCGACGGAGGCGGGTATTCTGCATGAGATGAAGCGAACGTGTCCGGATAAGGAATTCATCCCTGTGCCGCCGGAGATCAGCGAGAGCGGTTTAGAATGCAGCTGTAACGAGTGTCAGTATATGAAGCTGAATACGCTGCAGAAGGTGTACGACTGCCTGAAGAACGAAACGCCGGCGATTGAGATTGATCCGGAGATAGCCCGCGAGGCAGTGAAACCGATAGAGAGAATGTTGGAACTGAGTTAGGTTCCAACATTTTTTTATTTGATGACGGCTATCTTGCAGACGGTACCTTTCTTGCCGCCGGATGTAGCGGTGACTACCATATAGACGCCGGAGGCTACGCGGTCACCATTGCGGTCGCGAGCGTCCCAGGTAAAGCTGCCGCCATTGCTGCGGCCTTCGGCTACCAGTTTACCGCTCGACGAGAGAATCTTAACGTCGGCATTGAGCGTCAGTCCTGTGATGGTGACAAGGCCCGTATAGTCAGGTGTAACGGGGTTCGGATAGGCGTAGATATTTCCATCAGTCATTTCGTCGACGGTATCGGTGGCATCGCTCATGTAGGAGCAAAGTCCAAGGTCAGTCAGGAAGAATACTTCGCCTGTCTGTTGGTTGATGTTCACCGACATGATGTTGTTGGACAGGAGCGGCGAATTGTCGATGGTAAAATATTGTAGCTGCACCATATTGTCGGCGCTGATAAGGAACGCTCCGCCACCATTGGAGCAGAACCACTTGCGGCCTGCACCATCAATGACCATACTGCCGATGTTGACGCCCGACAGCAGGTAGTCGGCAAAGTCGGAACCGTCGTTGCGCGGAACCTTGACCTGTTCGAAGGTGACACTCTCCTGCCCTACTTCACCTTTCTTAATTATAAAGGGTCCCTGATTGGTTCCCGTCCAGATGTTTCCCTCCAGGTCTTCACAGACGCAATTGACGTAGGTGACTTCATAACTGGTGCCGTCCTGATTGATAAAGCTGCTGTACTTCAACAACTGGTCGGTCTTCATATTGTAACAGAAGAGAGCGGGCGAGTTCCAATGGGAATTGACAAACCATAGCAGGCCGCGACTGTCGATGAACATACAACGAAGCGCTGAGAGTCCTACTCCGTCGTTATCAGCCAGTTCCTTGTGATAGTGTTCTACCCATTTGCCATCCTTGGTGTACTCCAGTAGATTGGTGCCCTTGGCCTGACTATTGAGCACCCAGAGGTTGCCCTGCTGGTCATACTTCAATCCGTTGACCAGCGTGTAGTGGTTGCCCAATTCCTGTCCGCGGTCAATGGCACCATGCAGCTGGCTGTTCTGCTGGTTGTGATATTTGAGCAGCTGACCGTTATTGAACTCATAGAGTCCGCAGCGACCGCCAACGGCTACGTGGGCGGAATTAGTCGGATCGATGTCGATACAGTTGTCATCCAAGTAATCATAGCCGGTGATGCTGTCCAAGTGTTCCTGATACAGTTGCCAGTCGTTTCCGTCCCAAACCTGAACGGTACCAGGACGGTTGAAGTCGGCAATACCTGCGTGATAGTAGCCACCTGTACTGTAGAGGCGATCGTTGCAGAAGACGGACTCCTGGAAGTAGTTGTACTTAGGGCCGCCGGGCTTCAGCGTCTTGACGATGTTGATATATTGTTGCCAGTCGCTGTTATCGAATGCAGGCAGCGAAGTGGGATATTCGGATTGGTCCTTCGTGTAGGTGTCGCTGATTTCCGCACGTTGCATATTTACCTTCACAATGCCGAAACGGGCGTAGAGATAGGCATAGACGCCATCGACGGTCAAGCTGTCAATAGTCTTATCCTCGGTCATCGTCTTGCGGTAGAGGGCAGAGATGTTGATGACGTTGCCGCTCTGGTCCATCAGGTCGATGTTCGAGTTTTGGTAAACGATGATGAGCCTTTTGGCCTGTTGGTTCCATGCGATGTGAGTAATGTAGGTATCGTTGAGTCCGTTTATCTTGTCGTAGGTAGTAATGCTGTGGTCAGTCAGGTTATACTGATAAAGGTCATTCGAAGCACGAACAAAGAGCGTATTACCAGCCTTCACTATCTGTTGCGGTTCGGCGTAGGCCATATAGGTACGCCAGGTGCCGACTTGCGCCAAGCATAATGCAACCTGCATCAGGCACAATGAAACAATCAACGCGACTCTTCTCATAATTTTTTATTACTGCTTTAAAAGATAGTCAGCCAACTTTTGCGTAGCACGTGCTCTGTGGCTGATTTGGTTCTTCACCTCGACACCCAGTTCGGCAAACGTCTGGTCGTAGCCGTCGGGTTGGAAGATGGGGTCATAGCCAAAACCTTCGCCACCACGACGTTCACGGATAATCTCACCCGTGACGATACCCTCGAATTCATGTACCGCTCCTTGTTGTATTAACGCAATAACGGTACGGAATCTTGCGCGGCGATTGTTATTTTCTCCTAATTCGTGGAGCAGGCGGGTCATGTTGGCTTCGCTGTCGTGGTCTTTTGGCTGCGACGACGTCGCAGCACAACCAACAGCGGCATAGCGGGCGGAGTAGACGCCAGGGGCGCCGCCGAGGGCGTCCACTTCAAGGCCGGTATCGTCGGCAAAGCAGTCGATGTGGTAATGGTCGTAGACGTACTGCGCCTTTTGCAGGGCGTTCTCTTCAAGGGTGGTGCCTGTCTCGGGGATGTCCACGTCACAGCAGATGTCGTTTAGCGACAGCACCTCGATGCTGTTGCCTAATATCTGGCGGATTTCACTCAGCTTGTGCTGATTGTTCGTTGCGAATACTATCTTCATAAATTTTTTCACTTTTCACTTCTTCACTTTTCACTTCTTTCACTTTTACCTTCATTTCGTCGAAGCCTTCACCATAGACGCCGATGACGGCACTCTGCGACACGAAGGCGTTAGGGTCGATCATCTTGATGAGACGGAAAACATAAGTCGATTCACTCTTGCGGGCCAGCAGACAGATGACCTTACGTTCCTGACCAGTATACCAGCCGTGCCCGTCGAGGATGGTGACGCCGTGATCAGTCTTGGTGCCGAGGGCGTTGGCTATCTCCTGCCACTTCTTCGAAAAGATGAAGAACTGTACCGACTGGCGACGACGGTTCATGACGTAGTCGAGCATGAAGTTCTCGATGACCATCGTACAGAAGCCGAACACAATCTTATGGATGCGTTCCAGCGTATCGCCAAACTGCGGAATGAACAGACAGGAGCCGATGACGATGAGATCGACAAACGTCAGTACCGTTCCCAATGACACGTTACGGAACTTATTGACCGAAGCCGCGATGATATCCGTACCGCCCGTAGAGCCGTTGTTCAGGAAAACGATGGCCAAAGCCGAGCCTGTCATCATACAGCCGATGACCAGCGACATGAAGTCCTGCCCCTCGCCCAATATCTGGACGAAGTTTCCCGCCTCGTCCTTAGGAATGATTTCCTGTGCCAATCCCAAGAGAAACGTCAGCATAAGAATGGCATAGATGGTCTTCGTCAGGAACTTCCACCCGAGAATCTTCAGTCCCACAATAAGCAGCACACCATTTATCAGGAAGTAGGTGTAGCTGATGGGGAAGTGGGTGGTGTAGTAGATGATGGCTCCGATACCAGACACACCGCCCGTCACGATTTCGTAGGGCATCAGGAAGAACGTGAAGCCGAACGTATACAATAAGAGGCCGAGGGTTATGCCGACATAATCCCCGACCTCTTTGAGTATCAACTTGTGATTGATTGTCATTTACTTCTTTAGCACAATGTTCACCATACGTTTAGGGACGATGATAACCTTAGCAACCTGGAAGCCCTCGAGATACTTCTTGGCGCGCTCGTCGTTGAGCACAGCCTCCTCGATGGTCTTGTTATCAGCATCGGCGGCGAACTCCATTTCCAGACGGGTCTTGCCGTTGAAGGCCACACCCAGCTTGACGGAATTCTCGACCAAGTACTGCTCATCCCACTTCGGCCATTGAGCATCGCAGACACTACCCTCGCCGCCCAGCATCTCGAAGAGCTCTTCAGCAATATGTGGAGCAAACGGAGCGATGAGCACCACGAGTGTCTTCATCATCTCACGGTTCTTGCACTTCTGCTGTGACAGTTCGTTGACGCAGATCATAAAGGCAGAGATAGAGGTGTTGTACGAGAACGTCTCAATGTCCTGCGTCACCTTCTTGATAAGTTTGTGGACGGACTTCAGGTTGTCGGCGGTAGCTTCTTCATTGGTGGCAATGTCATCACCACATACCGAACAAACAAGGTTCCAGAACTTGCGGAGGAAGCGGTGGCAGCCGTCGATACCGTTGGTATCCCAGGGCTTCGACTGCTCAACGGGACCAAGGAACATCTCGTAGAGACGCAGGGTGTCGGCGCCGTACTTCTCGACAATCATATCAGGATTGACGACGTTGAACATCGACTTCGACATCTTTTCGATAGCCCAGCCACACTTGTACTGGCCATTCTCAAGAATAAACTCAGCATTGTTGTACTCAGGGCGCCAAGCCTTGAAGGCCTCGATGTCGAGCACGTCAGCCGAGACGATGTTCACATCGACGTGGATAGGCGTAGTGGTGTACTTGTCCTTCAAGCCGAAGCTGACGAACTTACCCTTGTCGGCACCCTCGTCCTCGACACGATACACGAAGTTGGAGCGGCCCTGAATCATACCCTGATTGACCAGCTTCTTGAAGGGCTCGTCCTCGCAAGAGTAGCCGGAGTCGTATAGGAACTTGTTCCAGAAGCGCGAGTAGATGAGGTGACCTGTAGCGTGCTCCGTACCACCCACGTAGAGGTCGACGTTGCGCCAGTACTCATCGATGTCCTTATTGACGAGAGCCTTCTCGTTCTTCGGGTCCATATAGCGCAGGTAGTAAGCCGACGAGCCGGCGAAACCAGGCATCGTATTCAACTCCAACGGGAAGACGGTCTTGTTGTCGATCGCAGAACGATCGACAACTGTATCGGTCTTCGTGTCCCAAGCCCATTTCTTGGCGCGGCCCAATGGCGGCTCGCCCGTTTCCGTAGGCTTGTACTCATCAATCTCAGGCAGCTCTAGAGGCAGACACTCCTTCGGAATCATATAGGGCATATCGTCCTTGTAGTACACGGGGAACGGCTCACCCCAATAGCGCTGACGTGAGAAAATGGCGTCGCGCAGACGATAGTTCACCTTTACACGACCCAGACCCTGCTCCGTTACATATTTCTTTGTAGCGGCGATTGCCTCCTTGACGGTCAGGCCGTTCAGCGAGAACTTGGCTGACGATGAATTGCAGACGATACCCTCTTTGGCATCGTAGCTCTCCTCAGAGACGTCGGCACCCTCAATCAGCGGGATGATCGGCAGATTAAAGTGCTTGGCGAAGGCATAGTCACGAGAGTCGTGAGCAGGCACAGCCATAATGGCACCCGTACCGTAACCAGCCAGCACATATTCGGCAATCCAGATGGGTATCTTCTCATCCGTAAACGGATTGATGGCGTAAGAGCCTGAAAACACGCCCGTCACTTTGTGGTCCATCTGACGGTCGCGCTCGGTACGCTTCTTCACGTAGTCAAGGTATTTCTCTACTTCTTCCTTCTGCTCGGGTGTAGTCAACTCGGCTACGAGGTCAGATTCAGGAGCCAGTACCATAAACGTCACGCCGAACATCGTGTCGGCACGAGTAGTAAAGATGGTGAAATGCTTGTCGCTATCAGCCACCTGGAACTCCACCTCCGTACCCTCGGAGCGACCAATCCAGTTGCGCTGCGTCTCTTTCAGCGAGTCTGTCCAGTCAATGGTCTCCAGACCGTCGAGCAGGCGCTGGGCGTAAGCCGACACACGGAGGCACCATTGGCGCATCTTCTTCTGCACCACAGGATAGCCGCCGCGAACGGAGACGCCGTCGACCACCTCGTCGTTGGCTAATACCGTACCCAACTTCGGGCACCAGTTCACCATCGTATCAGCTAGGTAGGCGATGCGGTAGTTCATCAGCACCTCTTGCTTCTTCTTCTCTGAGAAATTGTGCCAGTCAGCAGCCGTGAAGTGCAGCTCCTCCGTACCGAGGGCGTTGCAGTTCTCAGTACCCATCAGTTCGAAGTGCTCAATCAGCTTAATCGTGGGCTGAGCCTTATGCGACGAGGTAGAATAGTACGACTTGAACATACGCTGGAAGGCCCATTGCGTCCACTTGTAGTAGATGGGGTCGCAGGTGCGCACTTCGCGCTCCCAGTCGAACGAGAAGCCAATTTTGTCCAACTGCGAGCGATAGCGGTCGATGTTCTCAAATGTCGTCTTCTCAGGATGCTGACCAGTCTGGATGGCATACTGCTCAGCAGGCAGTCCGTAGGCGTCGTAGCCCATCGGGTTCAGCACGTTGAAGCCCTGCTGACGCTTGTAGCGGGCATAGATATCCGAGGCGATATATCCTAAGGGATGACCCACGTGCAGGCCTGCTCCGCTGGGGTAGGGGAACATGTTCAGCACGTAGAACTTCTTCTTCTTCGGGTTCTCTACTACGCGGTAGGTCTTCTGGTCCACCCACCGCTTCTGCCATTTCTTCTCAATCTCTCTGAAATTGTAATCCATTGTTGTATTTTGCTTTTAATAGTTTCCGTACGTTATTATCGCGGATGCAAAGGTACGAATTAGTAAGAAGAATGCAAAATTTTTCCTAAAGTTTTTGGTGGTTTGCTAATAAAAACGTATCTTTGTGGCTTGAAATTTACTTATTACTACTTTATAAATTTTTGTGATTATGAACAATGTACCTGTAATTAAGATTGGTATCGTGGCCGTAAGCCGCGACTGTTTCCCCGAGTCATTGGCTGTTAACCGCCGTAAGGCCGTGATTGCCAAGTATGTAGAGAAGTTTGGCAATGCCGACATCTATGAGTGCCCCATCTGTATCGTTGAGAGTGAGATCCACGCTCAGCAGGCTCTTGAGGACGTGAAGAAGGCTGGATGTAACGCCCTGTGCGTTTACCTCGGCAACTTCGGTCCTGAGATTTCTGAGACCATGATTGCTGACTGGTTCCAGGGCCCGACGATGTTCTGTGCTGCAGCTGAGGAGACTCAGAATGACCTGATTGACGGTCGTGGCGACGCTTATTGCGGTATGCTGAATGCCAGCCAGGCGCTCTCTCTGCGTAAGACCCGTGCTTACATTCCCGAGGAGCCCGTCGGCGACGCTGCCCAGTGTGCTGAGATGATTCATGAGTTCCTGCCCATCGCCCGCGCTATTGTCGGTCTGCAGAACCTGAAGATCATCAGCTTCGGTCCCCGTCCCAACAACTTCCTGGCTTGTAACGCTCCTATCCGCGCCCTCTATGACCTCGACGTGGAGATTGAGGAGAACTCCGAGCTCGACCTGCTCGAGGCCTTCCAGAAGCACCAGGGCGACCCCCGTATCGACGATGTCGTGAAGGATATGGCTGCCGAGCTGGGTACTGGCAACAAGATTCCTCACGTGCTGCCGAAGCTGGCTCAGTATGAGCTAACGCTGACCGACTGGATTGAGGGTCACAAGGGTAGCCGCCAGTTCGTGGCTATGGCCAACAAGTGCTGGCCTGCTTTCCAGACTATGTTCGGCTTCGTTCCCTGCTACGTCAACAGCCGTCTGACCTCTCGTGGTATTCCCGTTGCCTGTGAGGTTGACATCTATGGTGCTCTGTCAGAGTACATCGGTACTTGCATCTCGCAGGATGCCGTTACGCTGCTCGACATCAATAACACCGTACCTCAGGATATGTATGAGGAGAGCATCAAGGGCAAGAAGTTCGCATGCGATACCTATACTGAGAAGGAAATCTTCATGGGCTTCCACTGTGGTAACACCGCTTCCAGCAAGGTCTGCAACTGCCAGATGTGCTTCCAGCGCATCATGGCCCGCGCCCTGCCTGTTGAGGTGACCAACGGTACGCTTGAGGGTGACATCCAGCCCGGTCTGGCTACTGTTTATCGTCTGCAGTCAACGGCCGACACCAAGCTGCGCGCTTACATCGCTCAGGGCGAGGTCATTCCTGTAGCTACCCGTTCGTTCGGTTCTATCGGTATCTTCGGCATCAAGAACATGAGCCGCTTCTACCGTCACGTCCTCATCGAGAAGCACTATCCGCACCACTGCGCCGTCATGTTCGGCCACCAGGGTAAGTACCTGTGGGAAGTGCTGAAGTACATGGGCATCCCCGTGGATGAGATTGACTACAACTTCCCGAAAGGTGACTACTATCCCACGGAGAATCCGTTCTGCTAATCAGACGTCCATCCAACAGTCCGCCTGCATCAAGTAGGCGGACTGTTTACAATTTAGACCATTAACAAAAAAAGTAAGCTTATGAAAAGAACTTTACGTTTCGCTTTCGTTGCCCTGATGGCAATGGTGATGGGTAATGCCTATGGTCAGGGAACAACCTTCGACTTCGACAATGACTATGCCAAGCTGTTCCCCACTCTGCCAGGTGTCTCGACAAATGAAACGACTGATGGCGACTTTAACGAAGCCACCACGTCAACAGCCATCGATGGCTTCACCGTAACCGTGTCGCCTAAAGAAGAAAGTGCGACCAATGCCAACCGCATCTGGACTGCTGTTCCCCGTCTGCGTATGTATTCTGGTACGTTGACCATTAATGGTAAAGGCATCAAGAAGATTGAATTTACTCACAAGGACGGCAACTTTAACTTAACCGCTTCGACGGGTAAACTTGAAGGCAATGTCTGGACTGGTGAGGCCGACGAGGTCGTGTTCACTTGCAGCAGGAACACACAGATCAACAAGATTGTCATCAATGGAGAAGGTGGCGGCGATACGCCTGTCACGCCAGAAACAAAAACCATCAATGTGGCTAAGGCGCTGGAGACTATCGCAGCATTGGCAGACGGTGCTACCACCAGCGAGAAGTATCAAGTGAAGGGTTACATTGTAGGCACTCCCGACTTCCAGCGTAGGGATGATGGCTCACTCTATGGCAACGTGAACTGTGACATTGCCGACGAGAAAGGCGGTACCAACCTGCTGACCGTCTTCCGTGGCAAGAACTTTGGCAACCAGAACTTCACAGAGGAGACCATCTCCACTTTGAAGGAAGGCGACGAGGTGGTGTTTGAGGGTCAGCTGCAGAAGTTTGTCAAGGACGGCGTGACCACTCCTGAAATCAAGAACTGCTATCTGATCAGCATCAACGGCAAGGATGCAGCCAGCGTTAAAGCCGTCAGGACTGCCCTGGATGTAAATGCACCCGTCTACAACGTCGGCGGCCAGAAGGTCTCTGACAACTATCGCGGTCTGGTTATCCAGAACGGCAGGAAGTACATCAACAAATAAAAAACAACACAGAAAAGAGTCATCCGTAAGGGTGGCTCTTTTTCAGATAAGTCGTAAAAGACATCAAGATGAAGAGAGCAATTTTGATGCTGGCGTTAGTCGTGCTGCTGTCGTTGACAGCTGAAGCGAAGGATTACAACGTCGTGGACTTCGGCGCCGTCAACGACACGACGGTGCTCAGTACTGCGGCCATTCAGCGGGCTGTCGATGATTGTTCAAAGGCTGGCGGCGGGCGCGTGGTGGTGCCTGCCGGTATATATAAGATAGGTACGCTCGTGATGCGAAGCCACGTCAACCTCTATTTGGAGCAAGGTGCGACGCTCTACGGCAGCACCCGCCTGGAGGATTACCGCCCGCTGAAGACTGACTATGTATCGCTGCGCACGCAGACGGCTACTGTCCAGCTCATCTATGCCGACGGAGTCGAGGATGTCACTATCAGCGGGTACGGCACCATCGACGGACGCGGACGAGCCTTTAAAAAGTTGTCGTGGAATGATGAGGGCATCACGCGCCCCCACCTGCTACGTTTCATCCAGAGTCGGGACATACGTATTGAGAACATCACGCTGCGCAACTCTGCCTGTTGGATGCAGCACTACTTAGCCTGCGACCGCCTACAGATTAGCGGCATCAAGGTCATTAACCGCAACAACTACAACAACGACGCACTCGACTTGGACGGTTGCCACGATGTGGTGGTGACGGGACTGATAGCCGACAGCGACGACGATGCCATCACGCTGAAGTCAACGTCGCCCCGTCTCTGCGAGAACATTCGCATCGCCAACAGTGTCGTGTCCAGCCATTGCAACGCCGTGAAGTTGGGTACAGAGACCAACGGCGGTTTCCGCAATATTAATATCAGTGGCATCGTGGTCAAGCCCAGCAGCGACCAGCAGGAGAAATTCTTCGGACAATGGCGGGGCACGTCGGCCATCTCGTTGGAGATTGTCGATGGCGGCACGATGGAGAACGTCAGCCTGAGCGACTTCACCGTCGAGGGCACCGAGTCGCCCATCTTCATTCGCCTGGCCAATCGTGGGCGAGGTTACAAGTTGAGAGGTGGTGACGGAACGCTCAGCGGTAACGGCAATGACGACACGATAGCCGAACTGATTCCTATTGACCATGTAGGAACGATACGAGGACTGCATCTGAGCAACATCAGCGTACGCAATGCCGGCCCTGTCGGGTGCAGCATCACGGGTCTTCCCAACCATCCCGTTGAGGACGTCTGGCTGACGAATATCACCATCCACCATCAGGGTGGCATCACGCAAGCCGACCTCCCGAAGATTGACGAGGCTCTGCAGGATGAGAAGGAGAAGGAATACCCCGAGGCCACGATGTGGGGCAACCTCCCCGCCAAGGGCTTTTTCATTCGTCACGCCCGCCGCATCAACTTCCAGAATGTGGAAGTAATGACCGCCGAACCTGACGTTCGCCCCGAGTATGTGCGGGTGGACACATAAACTTTTTATCCTGTATACAATTGGAAAAAGGAAAAAATGCGTATCTTTGCACACATGAAAAGAGGAGTAATGATTTTATGGGTGTTGCTGACGGCGGTGAGCCTTATGGCACAGAAAGCGGTGGTCGACGGCATCGTCGTTGATGCGGTTACAGGACAGCCAGTGGCGGGAGCCAGCGTGACGGCTGACGGATGGTCGGTGGTGACTAACAATGACGGTTATTTCGCGCTCAAGAGCGAACAATTGCCGAACTCTGTTTTAGTATCCCACGTGGGATATCACTCCAGACGGTTAGCCGTTGACGGTCAGTTGGCAGAGCACCTTCAGATACGCTTGTCGCCAGCAACCATCCAGTTGCACGAGGTTTTGGTGCTGGCTGAGAATCCGCGCGACCTGGTGTTGGCAGCCATCAACAAGATTACGCACAACTACAGCCGACAGCCCGAATTATACCGTTGCTTCTACCGCGAGACGGCCATGAAACGGCAGCATTTCATCTGCGTGGCTGAGGGAGTGGTTGATATGTATAAGAGTGGTTATGGCCACACATCGTACCGTGACCGGGTTGCCATTGACAAGGGGCGCCGCTTGCTCAGTCCCAAGCAGGGCGATACACTCGGCGTAAAAGTGCTTGGTGGTCCTGTGGCTCCTATACAGTTAGACGTTGTGAAGAATACGGAATTATTACTGAATGCTCAGGAACTGGGCTACTACGAACTGAAGATGGAGTCGCCGACGACTATCGGCGAACGGTCTCAGTATGTGGTCAGTCTTGTGCCGAGGGTGAAGATGCCCTATGCACTCTACTTCGGTTCGCTTTATATTGACAAGGAGACGCTGGCTTTCACCCGTGCAGAACTGTCATTGGACATGAGCGACCGTGAGAAGGCGACCGAGGCCATGCTGATTAGAAAGCCGGCGGGCGTTCGCTTCAGGCCGAAGGAGTTGTCGTTGCTTGTGGATTATCGGCAGGGTGCCGACGGTGTGTCGCGTATCAGTTACATCCGTACGACGTTCCGCTTCAACTGCGACTGGAAGCGGCGACTGCTGGCCACTTCGTTTACTGCTTGCTGCGAACTGGCAGTCACCAACAGCACTAACCACGAGGCGAAGCCCATCCGAGGCCGTGAGTCGTTCGACCAGCGCGACGCTTTCTTTGATAAGGTCGACTATTTCCGTGATCCCACCTTTTGGCAGGATTACAACATCATCGAGCCTACAGAGTCGCTCGACAAGGCCGTCCTACGGCTGTTGAAGAAATACTGAGTCCTGCGCTTATCGCAGAAGTTGATGACTGAAGGAGTCGAATTGTACCCTTCCACCTTTTGAGGCTTCCATATGATAGCTAAAAAGGCCGATGCGGGAGCCTTTCCAGTTACCCATACGTAGGGAAAAAGGCTGGCCGACCGTCGTGAAGTTGTGCCCGTCGGTACTGACGGAGAACTGATGACGGTTCTGCTGGCTGTCGATGGTGACGCGCAGATAGACATCACGTTGTTTACAGGTGTGCAGTAAACGCCGCTCGCCATCCTCCTCTAAGTAGAATTGTGTCTGTCCGTTCTGGCGGCACACGCCGACACCCATGAATTGCTTGCCCATACAGACTAGTCCGGCATGATCGCCGTCGCGCAGTCCTGAACAGTCCATGCGGGTGGTAGCTTCGCTCTCGTAGCCTACGGTTTTCTGAGTCAGCATGTTGCGGCTTTCTTTCAGATTGGTGGCAGGCAGTATGTGGAAGGTCAGCCAGCCGCGCCGCTCGTTGAGACTCCAAGCCGAGTCAACGGGATTGTGGTTCCACTGCCATTGGAGGCCCAAAGTGGAGAAATCGTCGTTAATTGTTCTCATAAGACTCATCGGCCCCATCGGCCTCATGAGCCCCATTGGCCCCATAGGACAGCCCCAGACAGCAACAGGCTCACCGATTCCATTTCCATCGATGTCGACGCCAATCAGGGGCCAGTCGTCCTTCCAGCGGGCTGGCTGCAGGTGGACGACGCGGCCCAGGGGATGTGTCTCCTGAAAGTGGTAGAACCACCAAGTGCTGTCGGTGGCTTCGACGAGGGCTCCCTGATGAGGGCCGTTGACGGTGGTGCAGCCCTGTTCCAGTACGACGCGCTTCTCGTAGGGACCGTAGATGTTTCGTGAGCGGAGTACCGTCTGCCACCCCTGTCCTACCCCACCCTCAGGGATGATGAGGTAGTAGTAGCCGTGACGCTTCAGGATTTTTGTTCCCTCAGCCACAGGACCGGTATAGACTGTCACACCGTCGTCGAGCAGTTGGCGTCCGTCGGCTGACATCTTATGAATGATGATAGGTCCGGCTCCCCATTGACTCCGACCTAAGTAAGCCTGGCCGTTGTCGTCCCAGAAGGGGCACGGGTCTTCCCACTTCTTCACGGCCTTGACACAGTGTAGGGAGCTCCAAGGGCCTTTGGCCTCGCTGGCCGTCGCCATGAAGAGCCCTTCGTCGGGTGTGCAGAAGTAGACGTAGAAGAGACCGTCATGATAGCGGATGGCCGGTGCCCACGAACCGCCGGCGTAGTGCTGGTTGGCATCCCAGCCCGGAAAGTCGAAGCGGCTGTATATCTGGCTGATGATTTGCCAGTTCACCATATCGCTTGATTCCAGTACCTGCATGCCCAAGAAGTGGAAGTCGGAAGCCACCATATAGTATTTGTCGGCTACGCGAATGACGTCGGGGTCGCTATAGTCGGCGTTCAGTACAGGGTTCTTATACGTTCCGTTCAGCTGGTCTCCCCAGTCCAACGGGCGTTGTGCCGGAGCAGCGGTGACGGCCAAAGCGACCGCCATTGTGAGCCATGTTTTCTTTTTCATTTCGCAAAGATAGTTATTTTTTGTTTTCATTCCGCTTTTTTGACGGAAAAACTTTCTGAATCAAGAAAAAAACACTATATTTGCATGGTGAAAGTATCATTTCTCATCTTGACACTTCTTGCCTTGCCAACAGGAAGCAAGGCTCAGGGTCAGCAGGAACACGCGAGGCTGACCAATCTGCCTCATGTGTATATCAATACCTTCACAGGCCGTAGCATTACCAGTAAGACGGAGATGGTCTATGCCCGTATGTGGTATGTTGACGAGGCTGACAACGTGGCCTTTTATGACTCGCTGGAGATTCGTGTACGCGGAAATTCGACCGCCAACCTTGCCAAGAAGCCTTACAAATTGAAGTTTCATGAGAAGGTGAAACTGCTGGGCAAGGGACGCCCCAATACCAAGAAGTGGACGCTGCTGGCCAACCATGCCGACAAGACGCTGCTGCGCAATGCGCTGACCAGCTTGATGGGCGAACGGGCAGGGCTGAAGTTTAACCCGGCGGCCAAGTTCGTCGACCTGACCGTCAACGACCAGTATGTAGGCAATTACCAGTTTTCAGACCAGGTTGATGTCCGCCCGCATCGTGTCAACATCATTGAGCAGGACTATCCGTTAGAGGAGACCAGTAATATCACCGGCGGCTACTTGTTGGAGGCCGACGGATTCAAGGACTTCACGTCGGGAACGTCGGGTTTCTATACCAGTCACAGGGTGCCGGTACGTGTACATTATCCTGACGAGGATGATATAGAACGCCGTCAGCTGAGCTACATCCAGCAGTCGGTGCAGGACTTCGAGACCCGACTCTTCTCAACTTCGTTTGACGACTCGCTGACTGGATACCGTCCGCGAGTCGACTCCATGTCATTGGCCAACTGGTACATCTGTACGGAGGTCAGTGCCAACGTGGACGGCTTCTTTAGTACTTATTTCTATAAGGAGCAGGATGACGAACGGCTCTACTGGGGCCCCCTCTGGGACTACGATATTGCCTACAACAACGACAGTCGTTCTGACCGTGGCGGTACCAGCAATACCGAGCGACAGCTGATGAAGGATGTTGGCTACGGCAGTCCGGGTGGCGGTTGCCGTGAGTGGGTGGCGAAGATGTGGAACGACCCTTGGTTTGCCCGGCTCATCAACCGCCGCTACCGCGAACTGGTCAAAGGCGGACTGGAGCAGTATCTGAACGAGAAGTTAGACAGCTTGACAGCGCTCATCGACGAGTCGCAACAGCTGAACTACCAGCGCTGGGGCATCAATACAAGGGTGATGCGTGAACGGGTGCTCTATTCTACCTACGACCAGTATGTGGACGACGTGCGTACGTTTATCCACCGCCACATGGATTATCTGACAACGGCCTTTGCCGCCATGCTGCCCGACCCGCCGCAGACAGAGCCGGAAGAAAAGGTACCCGACTTCATGGCTGACCCGCAGCGTTATTATGCTATTCTGAATGTGAAGACGAACACCTGCTTTGATGCGAACGTAGAGACTGGCGAGGTGACGGCGTGGGCCAGAAACACAGATAGCGACACCCAACAGTGGCACCTCACGAACCTGTCGAACGGTTATTTGTTGATTACCAATCGCGCCACAGGACAGGCTCTTGCTGACCCTACACCCGCCGGCAGTACCGCAACGTCGATGACGGGTAGCGCACTGTGTTTGGCTGAGGCCGACTCTACCGACACCCATCAGCAGTGGGACATCGTTCGTCAGGGTAGCGACCAGTATAACCTGATCAGTCTGTGGAGCCAGCATGCTGCCAACCTGAGCGCAGGCAACGCTTCCAACGGAACGCCAATAGTCAGCTATACGAGCGACGGTCGTAATGCTTCATCGACCAACCGCCTTTGGCGTATCGAGAGCGTCGACAGCTTCGTGGATACGCCTGTTGATGAGATCTGCGTTGACTACGCGTTGGCCTATGACCCTGCTACGAAGCGGCTTCATTTTGGGACTGACCGTCGCGAGGATCTTGCTTTTACTGTGGTCGTCTACAATAGCGGCGGGCGCCGTGTGGGCGCATTCCGCGCTTCCGACGATTTCAGCCTGCTCCCCTACCCTGCCGGTCTTTATATCGTCTCCTGGACGTCGGGCCAGCGTCAACATAGTGTAAAACTTGTCAAAGACTGATACGGTTTACCAAAAAAAGTTGTACCTTTGTACGCGGAAAACAAGAAAACAATCAGATGGCAAAGAAAGACGGGGAACTGACCCCGATGATGAAGCAGTTTTTTGATCTGAAGGCAAAGCACCCCGACGCGGTGCTGCTGTTCCGTTGTGGCGACTTCTACGAGACTTATTGTGAAGATGCCGTCACGGCGGCGAAGATACTGGGTATCACGCTGACACACCGCAATAATGGTTACAACAAGGGCGACGAGATGGCGGGCTTTCCTCATCACGCCCTCGACACTTATCTGCCGAAACTCATCCGGGCGGGTAAGCGCGTAGCCATCTGCGACCAACTGGAGGATCCGAAGCTGACCAAGAAGCTGGTCAAGCGGGGCATTACGGAGTTGGTGACGCCGGGGGTGGCGCTCTCTGACAATGTATTGAACTATAAGGAGAACAACTTCCTCTGCGCCGTCCACTTCGGCAAGTCGGCCTGTGGCGTCAGCTTCCTCGATATCTCGACGGGTGAGTTCCTGACGGGTGAGGGCACTTACGACTACGTGGAGAAGATGTTGGGCAACCTGGCACCGAAGGAGGTACTCATCGACCGTGCCCGTAAGCGCGACTTTGAGTTGCACTTTGGCTCTAAGTTCTTTACCTTCGAGTTGGACGACTGGGTGTTTACGGAGCAGTCGGCCATGCAGAAGCTGCTGAAGCACTTCAAGGTGAAGAACATGAAGGGCTTTGGCGTTGACCATCTGAAAAACGGCATGATTGCTGCTGGGGCCATTTTACAGTACCTGGAACTGACCCAGCATACTCAGATTGCGCATATCACTTCGTTGCAACGTATTGAGGAGGAGAAATACGTGCGTCTGGATAAGTTTACAATCCGTTCCCTGGAACTGTTACAGCCGATGCAGGAGGATGGCAAATCGCTGCTCGACGTGGTCGACCGTACGGTGTCGCCCATGGGGGGCCGACTGCTCCGTCGTTGGCTGGTGTTCCCGCTGAAGGATGAGCGGCCCATCAACGAGCGTCTCGACATCGTGGAGTATTACTATCGGGAACCGGAGTTCCGCCAGTGCATCGACGACCAGCTGCACCGGGTAGGCGACTTGGAGCGCATCATCTCGAAGGTGGCCTTGGGAAGGGTTTCTCCCCGTGAGGTGGTTCAGTTGAAGACTGCCCTGCAGGCTATCCAGCCTATCAAGACTGCCTGTCTCTATGCCCAGAACGATGCGCTGAAGCGCGTCGGCGAACGGCTGAACCTCTGCGAATCGCTTCGCAGTCGTATAGAGCGTGAGATACAGAACGACCCGCCGCAATTGGTGGCGAAGGGCGGCGTCATACGCGACGGCGTGAATGCTGAGCTCGACGACTTGCGCCACATCGCCTATAGCGGCAAGGACTATCTGCTGCAGATTCAGCAGCGCGAGGCCGAGCTGACGGGCATACAGTCGTTGAAGATTGGCTATAACAACGTGTTCGGCTACTACTTGGAGGTGCGCAATACGTATAAGGACCTGGTGCCGCAGGGATGGGTGCGCAAGCAGACGCTGGCCCAGGCCGAGCGCTATATCACGCAGGAGCTGAAGGAGTACGAAGAGAAGATACTGGGGGCCGAGGACAAGATTCTGTCCTTGGAGTCGCGCCTCTTTAATGAACTGGTGCAGGCCATGCAGGAGTTCATTCCGCAGATACAGATCAACGCCGGTCTGCTGGCATACCTCGACTGCCTGCTGTCCTTTGCCAAGACGGCCGAGGAGAACCGCTACGTGCGCCCTGTCATCGACACGACGGAGGTGCTCGACATCCGTCAGGGGCGTCACCCCGTCATTGAACAGGAACTGCCCTTAGGCGAGCCCTACATACCCAACGATATCATGTTGGACAACGAGCGTCAGCAGATTATTATCATCACGGGTCCTAACATGGCCGGTAAATCGGCGCTGCTGCGTCAGACGGCGTTGATAGTACTCTTTGCTCAGATTGGCTGCTTCGTGCCCGCTGAGGCCGCGAAAATCGGTCTGGTGGATAAAATCTTCACTCGTGTGGGTGCCTCAGATAATATTTCCTTAGGGGAATCGACGTTTATGGTGGAGATGACGGAGGCTTCAAACATCCTCAACAACGTCAGCAGCCGCTCGTTGGTGCTTTTCGACGAGCTGGGCCGCGGCACCTCTACCTACGACGGTATTTCGATTGCCTGGGCCATCGTCGAGTATCTGCACGAGAACACGAAAGCCGGACATCCGCGCACGCTCTTTGCCACCCATTACCACGAGCTGAACGAGATGGAGAAGAACTTCTCGCGCATCAAGAACTACAACGTCTCAGTCAAGGAGGTCGATGGCAAGGTCATTTTCCTGCGTAAGCTCGAGCGTGGTGGCTCTGAGCACTCCTTCGGTATCCATGTGGCTGAGATTGCCGGTATGCCCCGCAGCATCGTCAAGCGTGCCAACGTCATCCTGAAGCAGTTGGAGAACGATAATGCCGGGGTAGGCACCGTCGGCAAGCCGACCGCCGAGATTGCCAACAGCCGCGAAGGCATGCAACTCTCCTTCTTCCAACTCGACGACCCTGTCCTCTGTCAAGTCCGCGACGAAATCCTCGGCCTCGACGTTAACAACCTGACACCGCTCGAAGCCCTCAACAAACTCAACGACATCAAAAAAATCGTCTCTGGGAAATAAGAGACCCATCACTCGACAATCACCCGATAGTATTTGGAGCCCAACCCCTGCCAGTAGCCTAAGGCATCAGGGATGGTGCTTGGCATATTCTTGGTGATGGGAAAGAGCGAGTTGCGCGACAGCGAGAGCATGTCCTCGAAACAGCGCCAATATTCGTAGGAAACGGAGTCGATGCGTGCGAAGCGGATAAAGACGGTGTCGCCAACATTGTAATAAGGAATATAGTTTTTCTCGTAGTTTGTGCGCCCCGGCTGTATGGAGATGCGGCCGTCGGCAGGAATCATGTCGCTACGCATGACGCCGAGGAACGACGACAGGTAGTCTTGGCTGTCATCCTTCTGACGGGTGAACATCTTGTAATACGTGACGGGATAAGGCGGTATAGTTGTGTGGGCATAGATACTGCGGCGCGTGGGACTGCCATTGAAACGCTCCGTGCTGAACGAATCGACGGGAACACTCTCCGGGATGGTGGTCTCGGCGGTGATGTCGGGCAAGTCGGTGCGATGAATGGTGAGGCGGTAGGTTCGGCCCGTCTGTCCCCGCATATCGGTGGTGGTGTAGATATATGGCGGGAAGTAGCGTTCGTCAATCTTTCCACTGAGGGTTACCGTCTGCGAGCCGTCGCTGATGGTGACGCGCTGCCATCGCAGGATATAGCGGCCGAGCGAGTCTAAGGATTGGTACTTGTCGGTGATGGGGATGGTGGATGACAGTTTGACGATGGGGAATTCGCCGTCCTCAATCCATCCCTCGACCACCACCTGCTGACCTCCGGAGGTATTGTCGTCGTCGGAGCAGGCCACCAGTGTCAGCATGATGGCTGCAGCGGTCAGGATGATATATTTCATTGTCAGTCTGTACATGGGCTAAAAGTGGAGATAGTAGTTTACCGAGGGCATGATGGGGAGCACAAACCGGTAAGGCTTGTTGGCAAACTGTCCGTCCTTGATCTTCAGGCGCACAAAGAGGTCGTTGTGGGCCATTGTCACGTTGTAGAGCGAGAAGTTCAGTCCGCTTCGCCGATTACCCTTGTTGCTCAGGTCGTAGTTGGCCGAGAGGTCGAGGCGGCGGTATGGCCGCAGTCGGTTGGAGTTGTGCTCGCTGAACTCAGAGATGATGTTGTTGCTGATGAGGTAGAAGCGTGTAGGAGCCGTATAGGGCGTTCCCGACGCCAGCACATAGGTGCCTCCGAAGCTCCATCGTCCCCCAATCTTGTAGGTGAACACCACATTCAGTTCGTGTGGCCGTTCGTGGGAGGCGGGGCACCAGTCCTTGTAGTCGGGACCGTCGAAGAGCCGCCGTGCCCTGGCCCACGAGTAGGACACCCACCCCGTGAGTTTTCCCCGTCGCTTCTCCACCATCAGGTTCGCGCCGTAGTTGCGTCCCCGTCCGCTGAGCAGAATGTTGTCAATGTTGTATTCATTGTAGATGAGGTCGAAGAGGTTTCCGCTGTATTCCACCTGATTGCTGAGCCACTTGTAGTAGGCCTCGGCCTCGATGCGGTACATGCGGTTGTCGGTGTAAGTCTCGCAGACGGCCGAGAACCCCTTGGAGTATTGCGGATGGTAGTGCTCGTCAGCGCTCAACCAGCACTCTGTGGGCAGTCCGACGTTGGAGAATCCGACGCGGAACTGATACTGATGCTTCACGGCTGCCTGCAGTCGGACGGTGGTGGCTTTGTGCCGGTAGCTCAGGGTGAGCGACGGGTCGGCCGATGTCGTGACGTTGTGGTTGTCGTAGCGGTAGGCGGTGGCTCTTGCACCGATGTTGGCATTCAGCGGTCCTAAGGACAGGGTATAGTCGGCCATGAGCGATGCCTCTATCGTGCGCTGTCGCTCAGTGGGCACGATGTCAACGGTGTACATGCCTTCGATATCGGGCGACTGCGGCTTGATGCTGTGGGCAATGGCCTCTATGCCGGCGTTGAAGCGGCGGTAGGACAGTCGGCTCTGATAGCCGAAGTCGGTGATGTCGGAAGGCAGGTTGAGGTCAAGGTTGGACTCTGTGTAGGTGAGTTTGTTGTCGAAGTGGGTGACATAGAGCACGTTCTTCAGTTCCAGGTCGCGCTGCTTGTACTTCCAGTGCAGCGCCCCCAGCGCGTTCTGCCAGGTCATGGAGATGTCGCCGGTGACGCCGCTCACGCCGTTACCCGTGTGCGAGTTCTCGTAACCCATCTTATCGTGGCCGTAGTAAGCCTCCATCCACACGGCGTTGGCGTCGTCGGGCCGTAGCATCCACGTCAGGTTGAAGTCATCGAAGTGATAGCGCAACTCCTCCTCCTCTACCTTCATCCACTGGCTGTAGAACAGGTTGAGGTAGGCCGACCGCGCTGAGAGCGTGAGCTGCGACTTCTTGCCCGTGGGGAGTCTCAGTGTGCCCTGCGACGAGATGGGGCCTACCGACAGTGTTCCGGTCGTGCGCCGGTAGAGACTGTCGCCCACATGCATGTCGATCTGCCCGCCCAGCCGGTTGGTGGCTGCTGTGGCGTTGGGCGTCTTCTGCATCAGCATCTGCTGGAAGTGGGAGGCGTTGAAGATAGAGAAGAATCCCAACAGGTGGGCAACGTTGTAGAGGGGCACGCCGTCGATGCCGATGTGGTTGTGCTGGTTGTCGCAGCCCTGAATGTGTATGCCGGCGTCGAACTCCCCGTTAGACTGTACGCCGGGCAGCGTCTGCACGTAGTGTATGGGGTCAGCGTTTCCTAAGATGTGGGGCATGTCGTTCATGATGGCCATGTCCAGGACGGTGGTCTGGACATTGGATTTGTTGAGGTGTGAGTGGAGCATGCTCCCCCTCACCTCGACGTTCTTCAGGCTCTGTTGCCTGATGGAGTCTTCTTGTGCCTGGACATTGAATGCCACGGCCGTGGAAGTTACAATGGTTATGGTCAGTCTTATCAGGTTGATGTTGTTAGTCATCACCGTTTATCGTATCATCATGTTTTCCTAAAAGCGCTTTTTGGAATTGCGAAAGGCTTCTTTCAGTTCGTCGAGGCCGAGGTTGCTGAACATATCCGACAGCAGGTAGCTCGTCCCGTCGTTGAAGTATATGGCGGGCTGTATGTTCCAAACCTCCTTGCCGGTCGTCTGGTCGCGGTCAACGCCGGCCGTGAGTATCAAGCTGGCCATGCGCTCGTCGCTGTTGTCATAGTAGACGCCGATGTTGATACAGCCGTTCACCTTGCCGAGTGCTGCCTTGAAGGCCTCCTGGTCGGTATTGTTCCGGCGCGCTTCATTCAGGAAGTCGGTCACGGCCTTCAGGTCGGTGATGTTGCCGTCGGCCACCACCATTCCGAGCAGGTCGATGTGCAGCTTGGCGGGGTTGCCGGGGGTTAACACGACGGAGTCAGCCACGGTCGTGTCCTTGGTGTAGAGCGGCTTCTCGGTGGTCAGCGTGGTCTTGAAGGTTTTGACGGCCCCCAGGTTGATAGTGGTGTTGAGCGCGCAGCCCTCTGCTCCGCTGATGTCGGTTTTCTCGAAGAGGATGTCGTACGAATTTGAGCGGAACCTCAGCGTGCCCATGATGTCGTTGGCCATGATGGCGTCCTGGCCGCCCTCGCCCTTCACCACGGGGTTCACGACGACGGAAGCCATCTGCTTGCCGTCGCGGGTAAGCGTGGCCTCTATCTGCTTGGGAATGGCGTAGATGCAGGGTATATCATTGATCTTCTTGTTGTTGTCGTAGCGGTAGTGGTCGTCAGAGGCTTTTAGCACGAGCGTACACTCGAGGCCGTTCTCGTCGAGGAACGTCATTTCCACGTCGTCGCTTTGCCCCGCGTCCGTCCAGCCGTTCTCCGTGGCCTTGAACTTGCCGGTGAAGGCCGCCAGCTTCAGGAAGTAGCCGCCGACGTCGCTCAGACTCCTGTCTTGGCACTTGACCAACCCCATGACGTACTTCGTGGTGAGCCCGCCGATGTTGTAGTCCTTGGAAACGACGTAATGGTTCATGGCGTAGGTCAGCAGATCATTCGCCTCCTTGATTTCCTCTGTGTCGATTTCGCCTATCAGCAGGCTTACCACGTTGTCCAGCTTTCCTTTCTGCTCCTCAACGGTCATGCCGGCCGGCTTCTCCGGCTCCGGGTAGTCGTAGTTGTCGCTGCCGCACGATGTCATCATGAGCGCTGAGCACGACACGAGCGCCATGTTTCTGAATATCTTTTTCATCTTTCTCATTGTTTATCTTGTTTTGATTTTGCTCTTATCATGCACCACGCGCCGAGAACGACGAACGGGATGCTCAGTATCTGTCCCATATCGATAGGCAGCGAGGCCTCGAAGGCTTCCTGAATCTCCTTCGTGTATTCAATGAAGAAGCGGAAGGTGAAGATGTAGGTCAGACAGAAGCCGAAGTACCAGCCGGTGCCAATCTTCTCGGGCCACTTCTTATGCAAGGCCCACATGATGATGAAGAGCACGGCGTAGGCGATGGCCTCGTAGAGCTGACCAGGATGGCGGGGCAGCATGTCGACCTTCTCGAAGACGAAAGCCCAGGGCACGTCCGTAGCCTTGCCGATAATCTCGGAGTTCATCAGGTTGCCCAGACGGATGAAGCAGGCGGTGGTACCCGTGGCAATGGCGATGTTGTCGAGCACCGTCCACAGGCTCAGCTTCGTGCGCTTGGTGTAGAGCCACAGGGCCAGTATCAGGCCGGCCGTACCGCCGTGCGAGGCGAGTCCGGCATAGCCCGTCATCTTCCAACTGCCGTCGGCGGTGAAGTGGATGGGCAGCAGCATCTCGACAAAGCCCTTGAACGACGTCAGGAAGTAGTCGGGCTGGTAGAAGAGGCAATGCCCCAGGCGCGCACCGATCAGGATGCCGAGGAAACAGTAGATGAACAGCGGGTCGAACAGCTCGTCCTTGATCTTCTGTTCCTTATACAGGCGTTTCACCACGAAGTAGGCCAGGGCCAGGCCAAACAGCCAGCACAGCGAGTACCAGCGGAACGAGAATGACCCGATGCTGAAGGCCTCCAGCGACGGGTTCCATTGGATGTATAGCAATAATTCTTTCATAATCGTTCGTTTCAGCGGGCAAAGTTACAAAAAAGCAGGCGAACCGCCAAACGATTCGCCTTATTTAAACTTATTATTATTACTATATGTTTTGTCGACGGGCGTCGCCGTCCAGAATTGAGGGTCGATTCTGCTTCCCGACCGCAGTCGCGGCCTGAATTGAGGGTCGATTCTGCTTCCCGACCGCAGTCGCGGCCTGAATTGAGGGTCGATTCTGCCTCTCGACGGGGGTCGCGGCCTGAATTGAGGGTCGATTCTGCCTCTCGACGGGGGTCGCGGCCCGAATTGAGGGTCGATTCTGCTTCCCGACCGCAGTCGCGGCCCGAATTGAGGGTCGATTCTGCCTTCAAGAGGCCTTCTCCGCCGCTCTCCCCGCCCCTGCAAGGGGAGGGGCTGGGGGTGGGGGTAAGTGACACAGCTTTCAACGATTAGTCCCAGCGGAGCTTGATCATGAGGTTGATTCCGTAGGTTTCAGTGGTTTCCTTGTCGATTTTTCCCTCTTCCGGCTCGTAGTTGATGATGACGCTATGTCCTTGCTCGTCTTTTCCGTAAATGGGGCTGACCCATTTTGCAGTAGAGGTGTACTTGGCATAGAAGGGGTATGTGCCGCCTACCCGTTCACCTTTGTCGTAGTCGTAGAACTCGCCGTCCTGGTTGTCGGTGTCCATGATGGCCTGTTTGTAGTTGCTGTCTTCATACCCCATGGGATCCTGTATGCCCAGTCCGGAGTAGTAGCAGTTGAACTCCAGGTAGTCGTCGCGCCCTGTACTATCAATGTACTTGCAGTATCCCTTCACGCTGAGGTCGGTGAGACGGAAGTTGTTCTTGTCGAACATAATGGTGGGACTTGCAGCCTCGATGGTGAACTTGAGGTCGTAGTAGTCGCCGTAGGGACGGTCGGGATAGACGTAGCAGTTGGGGTCAGGTTCGGGCTCTTCTTCACTTATGTAGATGTGTTGGTTGTCGGCTCTGCGTGCGCTGACCTTGTAGACGGTTTCGCTGACGCGGGTGATGGTGAGCTCGTCGTTGTCAAACTGCGTGTTGCCCTTCCAGATGTGGTTCATCGTGCCGGTGAGTCCCGAGCCTGTGATTTTCTCTATGCGCAGTTTGCTGAAGTTGATGAAGCCGAGTCCGTCGTTCTTGTCGTCGTAGGGCAGCTGGGTCACTTCGTAGGTGGCGGTCTTCAGGACGTTCTTGCCGTCGTCCGAGGCATAGATGTAGACGGTGCCCTTGCGCTCCTTGGCGGTGGTGTTCTCCTTGATGTCAAGGTGTACGTTGTAGCCGTTCACCTCGACGTCAATCCAGTCGGCACCCGACGAGGCCTTGATGTTCTTGTACATGGTGATGACGGTGACGACGCGCTGGTCGCCCTCGGCCTCGACGACGAGTTCCTCGGGGTCGAACTCAATGTCCCAGTCGTACTTGTCGGCCTCGGGTGTCAGCTCCAGCTCCATCTCCTGTACGCCGGGCTTCACGTCGGCAGGCTGCTTCGCCGTCTTACCGCCCTTGGTCACCGTGGTCACGGTAGCCTTTTCGGGCTTCATGGGGATGGTGGCGTTGCCGTTCTTGTCGGTGGGGGCCACGGTGAGGCCGCCGTCTTCTTTATAGACGATGACCACTGCGGGCTTGTTCGCATCCTCGGTCTCGGTGTTCTTGGCTTTCACAATGGCCTCGTTGTTGGCCTTGGCCGTGGCGTCGTCCGTATTCTCCTCCATCGCCTTGTCAATGAGCCAGTCCTCGGTCTCGCCCACCATGGCGTTCACCACGCCGTTATCTACTCCGAGGTCTTCGCCAATGAACTCGCCAAGCTTCTGCTTCGTCCACACACCGCCCAGTCCGGCAACGAAGCGGCGGTAGTCTTTAGCTGTGGCTGTGCCCTTGCGAATCTTCTCGCGCAGACGCTTGGTCTCCTCGATGATGGTGTTGACATCCTGCCACTTGCCCACAACGCCGCCCGTGGCAGCGTCCCACACGGCGACGTTGAAGTTGGCGGCCTTCAGGGCCTGCTCCACACCCACGCGGTAGGCATCCTGGTGGATGGGGTTGCCGTTGCCCTCGTGGTGCTTGTCCACGTAGTCATAGAAGGTCTGCACGCCGGGTCCGTCGCTGTATTTCGACACGTTTCCGCCGTCATGGAACCATTCCTGATAGATTCGCGGGCAGGCGTTGGTGTACTGATGGTTGATGAGGTTGGTGAACCATTTCTTGTAGTCGGTCTCGCCTTTCTTGTAGCTCGATTTATTGAACAAGTCCCTCATCTGTTCCTCGTTGCCCATGATCTTCGACTTATTGAGCACGTCGAGGATGTCCTGCTCGCGGTTGTGGGCAGTGACTCCCCAGCCGTAGTAGACCATGTCCCATCCGGCCAACCACACGCCGCGCGTGGCCACGTGGTCGAAGAGACCCTGTTGGTCGAGCCGCTTCACGGCCTTGAGGAATTTCTCCTTGTTGTCCAGCATTTCCTCTAAGAGCTTGTACATCTCCGTCGGGTCGCTCTTGTCGCCGGCGCCTGCCAGCAGGTCGCCCTCGTAGTTGTTGCTGCAGAAGCGCGTGAAGAGCAGTCGCATCTTCTCCATCTTCAGGCTCATCTCGATGAAGTTTTCCATGTCGCTCATCTCCGTGGGCGTGTTGTTGTTCTGCTGCTGCTTGTTGGAGTTTTCGCTCTGGTTTTCCTCATCGTCTTTCTTGTCGCAGGCTGTCAACATCCCGCCGATGCATAGCACCATGAGTGCCATGAACATCCAATTTCTCAGTTTGTCTGTCATACTTCCTTTTCTTTATATTGATGATAATCTACCTGCAAATATACGATAACAATGCCGAATAATGGACTAACAAAACATAAAATCGACTAACAATATATGAATTGTTAGTCGATTTTGGCTCGCCACTCGTTGGGAGTCATGTGCGTGACAGCCCACAAAGCAGCAAAAGGTTTAGAAGCAATATCCTAACGTGATGTCAAAGGAGTGGAACTTGGTGGAAATGTCCTCGTGATATACTTCGTATTTGCTGATGTTGGTCAAGTCCATCGAGTAGCCGATGCCGATGAGAAACTTGTTGCTGATGCGGGCGCGGACACCGAACTGCATGCCGAGCTGGATGCGCTTCCAGGCGGCATCGCCCATGTCGTCCTTTGAGAAGAGGTCGATGCTATCATCATCGTCGTCGTCTTTAGATGCCAATGCTCTGGAATTACTCTGTCTGCTCCAGTCGTCATCATCCCAGTCATCCCAGTCTTCATCATCATCATCCCAGCCGTAATCGTCGCTGTCGTCGTCAAACTTCAGCTTGCCGAAGATGTTGCCGCGCAGGTAGATACCGGCGAATGGCTCGATGGCAAAGCTCTCGCTGACAGGATAGGAGAAGAGCAGGTTGACGGGGACTTTCGCCGAAAGCATATTGAACTTTTGGCCGTCCTCGCTCTTCCAGACGTATTTAGCTGCAATGCCAGCCTCAACATAGAGGGGCAGGGTGCTGCTGATGGGGAAGGCATAGTTGTAGCCTGCGGAAACGGAGTTGCCGCTTTCGCTCTCGCTGTGGCTGCCTGATTTGACTTTCTGCGACTCGAAGTTGTACTGCAGGTAGACGGAGCTGAAGGCGACGGGTGCTGCCAGTACTCCAGTTGCTGCAGTGCTTGCCTTGGGCTTCTGGGCAGTTTCTTTCTTCGCAGTCTTTGCCGTTTGCGTTTCCGTTTTCGGTTGGGCCGTTTCCTTTTTCTGTGGTGTCTGTGTCTGCTGCTGGTTCTTTTTCATGAGCTGGTCAAGCGTCACCACTTTTTCCTGGGCGTTCACGGCCACAGGGCCTGTAGCCATCATGATGGCTGACAAGGCGAGAATCATTGTCTTTTTCATACTGATTGGATTTTAGATTGTTAATTATTGGTAGTTTTATTTGGTCTGTACAACGAGATAGCGCGTCTGGCTCCAGAAGGTTGCGGGGTCTGTGATGGTCAGCACCGACACGTCTTTGCCAGTCTTCTCCAACTTGTAGCTGTTCTTGGGCATGTTGGAGATAATCTTGGGCTTGGCCGACGGTATTTCCAGCTGGGTGAAGTTGCGCATATCCTTCTTGGTGAAGTACTCGGTAGACATATCCTTGCTGACCTTCTTCTTGGAGAGGAAGCCTCCGCCGCTGGTGATGCCGGCCTGCTTCAGGACGTCAGAGGACCCTACTACCACGTAGACGGCATTGTCGCGCTCGGTCTTCTCCTGCTCGGCCTTCTGTTGGTTCTCCACGTATTCCGCAAACTCCTGGTTAGCTTTTGTCAGCTGTCCCACATGGCTCTTCAGCTTAGCAATGTCAACGTTCTTGTTGTTGAGCTGAGTGCGCAGGTCGCTTATCATCTTGTCCTTCTCGTCTATCTGCTGATTGAGAAGGGTTACCAGACTTTGAAGCTTGTCGATTTTTGCGCCCCGAGCCAGTAGTGAGTCGGTGAGGTTCTTGATGCGCTCGCGCTGCGAAGACAGTGTCTGCGAGAACGTCTCCAACCGCTTCAGCATCTCTTCACGTGAGTTTGCTTTCTTCTCCAGGCTGCCGTCGAAAAGTTGCTGTTCCTGCACGCTGATGGCATCAAGGCCTTCGGTCAGTGCATCGACAAAGGAGACCATGTCGCTGAGTTCACTCTTGTGTTGCTCGTCGGCTTGCCGAAGCGAGTCCACTTGGCTCTGCAGACTTGCCGTGTCGCCACCGCCGCCGCAGGCTCCCATCATGAGGGCGGCAAACGAGAACAGGGCCACCCATTTCATAGAATTCTTTTTCATACTTCTTTTGTGTTTAAGGATTATTTCTTTTCGGTAGTATAATCGTACTTCAGTTGAGCATTATATTCTAATATTTCCTGTAGATGATGGCCATCTGGATAAAGTTGTCATCCTTAGGATTCAATTTGTAGAATTCCCGGGTGGTTTTGCCATTGATGGTCTCCTTGAAGTTCAATACGCCCGGCTTGATGTCTTTGCCATTGATTTCATAACTAGAGACCTCTCCAAATTCAGAATACCCACCAAACTCGAATCCACCACTTATCCCCAGTTCATAGACGACTTCCTTGGTGCTGCTCTTCTCTTTATAGACGCTTTTTACGTTACTGATGCTTGCGCCTCCGGTTGAATGATTTTCAAGGCCGCTGACACTAAACGAGAGAGTGTTCTCATAGTCGGTATCGTCGATGGTGTATTTCTCCGTCCGGCTGAAGTGCATGCCCTTGTTGTCCTTGGACGACTCCAGTCCGTCAGTACTGTTTGAGACGGCGCTGCCCCATGCGAGTGAGTAGCCTGTTTTTATATAATCTCCCTTTATAGATAATGTGTTAATTGTACAGTCAAGATTAATTGACAATTTCGCATAGAGGTAGAAATCATCTTTGTCATCCTTATTTTCCTCTTGCTCAATGTATTCGACAACAAGGTCTTGACTGATGCCCTTATCATCATCGACAACCTGCTGGTTGCTCTTCATGGTAACAAAGGCAATCTTTCCATAATATTTGTTCAGAATAGACATTCCTTCTATCTGAGCAGGATTGTCTTTTGTGGCAGTTCCCAGACAAACATATTCTTTTACTGACTTTTGAGCATAGACATATGTCGTAAGTCCTTCCTTGTTCTGGTTTACCTGAATAAGCTTTCCATCGTCTATGAACGCTTTCTTTATCTCTTGGTTTTTTGTATCGTATTGCAAAGATTTCACAGCGACGCCATAATTGTAGACAAGAGAATTGTCGGTTACAGTAGATAGTGAGGTGGTTTTATTCGCATCGCAATATTCAGGTTCTATCCAAAAATTCATACCTCCGCCATTTTCAGCGCAAAGTGTTGATATGGCGTAGTCCTTGTAGCCTTCCGTCGAAAAGAAGTTGATGTTCTTTTCGAGCAGGAATTTCCTTACTGCATCGTATGCGTTATAAACCTTAGTACCTTCCTTGCGACGATATTCATAGAGGTCAACAATGTCATGGTTGCTTGTTTTCAACGACAGGTACTCAATAAACGTTGCCAGTCCATAGCCGAAATTCCTATAGTAGAGATACTCACGCTTCTGGGGGAAAAACGATGCCATCACCTTAGGGCCGTGTTCCCGTGTTATTTCACTATTGATTGAACCTCCAATCAGTTTCTCTGACCAGCAGCCTATGGCTTCGTCGAGCATTGCCCATTCGTCGCCCTTTTCTCCTGTCTTTGACTTGGTCCAAGCCCAGCGCTTATCGTACATATTGTCGTATATGGCATGGAGTGTCTCATGGATGAGCGTTCTATCGACATTATCTGAAATGGCATTATTTTCAGCACATTGGTATAAGTCACTTACTGAAAGATATACAACGCCCCAACTTGAGGCTAAGCAACTATTGGAATACTCACCGCAATTGGACATAGCCGTGATGATATATTTCAACTTATGATCAATCATTTTATAGCCGTTGTCTTTCAGCTTCTGAAATGTAGTGGGCAGTCGGGCGCTTACTAATCTTATCATATCATTCTTGCGACTAGAATATTTGCCCGTAAAGCTAATCCACCAGTCTTTTTCCCGAATGTCCTTTCCCATATCATAGGTCACGCTGAACAGGCTGTCTGCAGGTGCAGCGTCTGCCCTTGTGGTCGAGGCAAACATATCCTTGGCAAGGCCCACCGTGAAATGAATGTCGTTGTCCTCGTTAGGATCCAATTCCTTGATTTCTGTTTCGAGCGTGTTTCCAACAATTTTGGTATCCATCGGTATCACAATGGTCTTTTTCTCGCCAGTGTGTATGTCCCAACCTTGCTGTTGTAGTAACATTACTGCGTTTTGGGGAGAGTCCTCGCATTTGAGCGACAGTTTAATGGTTCGATGTGTGCCCTCTTTCGGGAGGGTTATTTGGTAGAAGTCAGACAGCGGGTCTGCAAAAGTTACTTTGTCAGCCTGTGCTTTGGTTACAGCCACCTTCACGTCGCTGCTGAATGTGCCGCTGGGGAAGTTGATGGCAATGTCACCCCTCTTGAGGGTTCCGCCGTCAGGGGTTACTGTTTTGTAATCTCCCTCACTGACGGGAGTGTCGGGTTTGACGGTCTTATCCTGTTCCTCGCTGTCACTACTCTCGCTGCAAGCTACAAGTGAGGCGAACAGCACGGCCATCAACAATAGTCCGTAGAATCTCAATGTCTTCATTGCTCAATGGTTTTAGTTAGTACATAATTTGGTGCAAAAATAAGCAAAATAATCAAAAAAAGCAAGTGTCAAATCAAAAAAAGACTATCAAATCATGGAAATGATAGTCTTTTTGCCGGATTTTGCCTTATATTTGGGCAAAGGCGTAGGTATGTGAAGGATTGTATTAAAATTACACGTTGAAACGGAAGTGCATGATGTCGCCGTCCTGAACCACATAGTCCTTGCCCTCGACGGCGAGTTTGCCGGCTTCGCGGACGGCGGCCTCGGAGCCGTACTGGATGTAGTCGGCGTACTTGATGACCTCAGCCCGTATAAAACCTTTTTCGAAGTCGGTGTGGATGACGCCGGCACATTGTGGAGCCTTCCAGCCCTTCTTGTAGGTCCAAGCCTTTACTTCCATCTCGCCGGCGGTGATGAAGGTCTCGAGGTTGAGCAGGGCGTAGGCCTTCTTGATGAGGCGGTTGACACCGCTCTCCTCCAAGCCCAGCTCCTCCAAGAACAGCTGCTTGTCCTCGTAGGATTCCAGTTCGGCAATATCTTCCTCCGTCTTGGCGGCGATGACCATCATCTCAGCACCCTCTTCCTTGGCCAGCTCCCCTACCCTCTTGGTAAAGTCGTTGCCGCTCTTGGCATCAGCCTCGCCGACGTTGCAAACATAGAGTACGGGCTTCGAGGTCAGCAGGAACAAGTTGCGGGCGCAGTCCTGCTCGTCCTTCGACTCAAACTCCACGATACGGGCGTTCTTGCCTTGTTCCAGCACCTCTTTGTAGGCATGAAGTACCGTCACTTCCACCTTGGCGTCCTTATTACCAGCCGCAGCAACCTTCTCCGTCTTGGCCAGTCGGCCCTCGATGGTCTCGAGGTCCTTCAGCTGCAGTTCGGTGTCGATGATTTCCTTGTCGCGGATGGGGTCGATAGTGCCGTCAACGTGGGTGATGTTATCATCCTCGAAGCAGCGCAGCACGTGGATGATAGCGTCCGTCTCGCGAATGTTTCCAAGGAACTTGTTGCCCAAGCCCTCACCCTTGGAGGCACCCTTCACGAGTCCTGCAATGTCCACGATTTCGCAAGTGGCGGGCACGATGCGACCCGGATGCACCAGCTCAGCGAGTTTTGTCAGTCGCTCATCGGGTACGGTAATGACGCCTACGTTAGGCTCGATCGTACAAAAAGGGAAGTTAGCTGCCTGTGCCTTTGCACTCGACAAACAGTTGAAAAGTGTGGACTTACCTACGTTAGGCAGTCCCACAATACCACATTTTAATGCCATTTTCTTTTATAAACGTTTATAATCTGGGTGCAAAGGTAGTCATTTTAATTTGATTAGTAGGGCTTTTTAATGATTTTTTTGCCTTTCCAGAGGTAGATACCCGCGGGCAGACCGTCGAGTGAGGCTGCATCACGGCGTATAAGGCGACCGTCAAGGGTATAGACATCGGCGGCAGGTGAGTCGTTTGCTAGGAGGTTGATACCCGTGTCTTCGTTGATGGGCTGGATGCCTGTTATCATGTCCTGATAGCTATTGAAACTGTAGCCCGGCGGGTCCAGCAGGTCAATGTCGTAATAGCCATCCTCGTGGCCGTACCAGCCCCAGTTGACGTGTACCAGTCCGTCCTCATTGTAGCCGTCGATGACAAACGAGTGGGCATAGATGCCTTCCGTCAGGCTGATGCTGATAGCCTCATAGAAGATAGGTCGTCCGTTAGTCAGTTCTTCGCGAACCATATTAAGCCATTCGTCACGACTATAGTCGCTACGCATACGAGTCTGCATCCGCTCGCCGTCGTAGTGGAAGTATTTGACTAAGGCATCGCCAGCCGTGAAGTTGGTGGAAAAGGAAAAAGTCTTCTCGAACAGCATGTTACTGGCAACGGCACAATGATAGAGCAGCTGGGCTACGGCGCGTGCCTGAGCCTCAGTGTAGTCGCCGCTGTAGTCGTCAATCATGTTGTCCCAATCGTAGTTGGCCTCTGAAAAATCCACTTTGAACGTATTGGCGTTCGTGCTTAGAACGGGATAGACGACGCTATGACTGCCTTCGCCCTGAGCGGGCCATTGGTGGTAGCGCATAATCTGTCCCATAGCCACCGCTACACAGCCAACACGGCAATGCTGTTCATCGGGCAGATAGCCGGCCCAGGGTGTCGGTTCTTTCAGTGGACACATGAAGTTGTAGGGTGCCCGCTGGCCCCACGTCGAGGAGAGTAGTGGTGCCACCGATGGCGGATATTCGCTGGCGTATGTCGTAACAACAGCTAACACGAGCAGTAACAACACCCTAACAATCTTCATAACAGATAGCCGTGTTTCTTTAGTTGTGTTTCGAACTTCTTGAGGTCATCGTTCTTGACCAAGATACGATAACCCTCAGCGCGGATGACCAGCTGACGCAGTATGGGGTCGGTAGTAATCAGTTGGATGAGGTCGCGGTTTTGTGGGTCAAGGACATAACGCTTATAGTTGGTGTTGTCTTCCTTCAGCGGGTGGCAGTGTTGCAGCAGCGACTGGAAGAACTGTTCCCAGAGAGGTGGCAAGTCGCTGGAGATGAACTGTCTGAAAATCTTGATTTTCGACTCCACGTCAGCCTTCGTGTGACAGCTGGAGAGAAACGAAAGAGCCGATGACTCGAAGCGGTTCTTGGAGATGGGCTGTGAGGTGTCCATCAGCAGTTGGGCGTAGGGGTTTGGCTCAACGAGTGAGCGAATGATGAGCCGCTCGGGGTCGAGCTCGAAGTACGCAATGTGCTCCTGTTCGGGGGCTTCGTAGTCATCTGTCAGCCCTAAGGCATAGCGGCCTAAAGGCGTCAGACGGATAAACTCGAGCGATTCAAAAGGCGACAGGCCGTCATCGATGTCTTCGTTGATAGCAATCTCGGCTGCGCCGACGCTAGCCAGCAGGAAGGCGCACGTCTGTAATCCCGTATATCCGAACTCCATTGCATAATTGTTGGCGGCAATGACTTGTCCGGAGTATTCATTGGTCATCTGTGTGCTCGACTGCTCGTCGTTCGGATGAAACACGAGGGTGGTGAAGCGTGAGGTGTTTTCGCCGTTCTCGATGCCGTAGATTTTCAGGTAGATGTCTCGTATGCTGACCCAACGGTCAGGCTCTTCGCGAAGCCAGGTGAACATGATGTTGCAGAGTTTGCCCTGACGACCGTAGTTGGTCATCTGCTGTCGCAGACCCTTGATGTGCGGATAGAGCAGGTTGATTAACCAAAAACTGAGTCGTGAAAACTCGCAGAGCAACAAGCGCAGCGTATCTTCATACGTAAGGTTATCATCCTTGACGAGGAACTCCTTGGCGAGGGTCAGCAACGGTATGTAGGAGAAGGCGCGCAGATTGGCCCGGAACTCCGTTGTGTCGCCAGGAAAGAACTCGGCCAATGCCAATTTCTTCTGGGCGCGCTTCATGTCGGCTGTGCCCACACCTTTCTTTTTTAAAGGGAACTCGCCTTGCTGGTAGAGTCCGCAGAAGAGCTGATAGTGAGCCTGACTGTCAGCCTCAAACAGCAACGTACGATAGTGACCTTCAGGCAGTTCGTTCAGACCAACCTCCTGGTCAAAAGCTTCAGGGAAGAAGATGGGCAGGAAGAGGGCGTGGATAGCCGGGCTGATGGTGATATAGCTCTCATAGTCGCGATAGCCATAGCGCCCCACTTCGGCAGAGCGGAAGCTCTCTGTTCTGAACCAGCCGTACTCACGCTTGTTCCAGACAATCTTGTCGCTATAGTAATAGTATGAGCGCTCTTGACTGAACAGGTTGGTGGTGCTCTTGAGTATCTTTTTGGCTTCCTTCTGGGTGACAAACAGCTTGAAGAGCACCGTGCGCCATAGCTCTTTCATTCCGTCGCTCAACGAGTCGATGTACAACTTCAGGTTCTGCTCACTGGCCAATATGAGGGCCACACCTTGCGCAATGGCGTGTTTCGACGAATTGGTTTTCGTCATCAGCGTGGCCTCTGTAGCTTCAACGAGACGTCCGTTTCGGGTGGCGCGCATCACCTTGCCATACTGGTTGAACCATGGGATGAACGTCTCGGCGTAGTTGAGCAGTTGGTTCTTGGTGCAACGGCCCTCCAAGAAGTTTACAATATTGCCCCATTGCTCGCCGGTAGGCTCTTCGAGCACGAGGTTAGGCAGTGTGGGGACGGTATTTCCGAATAAGTCTTCGTTTGGCATCATTTTTCAATTTTTGTCTTCAATTTCCAAAGATGTACTTGATATCTTCCTCGGTCAGTCGCTTGGTGATGGCAGCGTCACCTGTAATGAGGCTGTCGGCGAGGTCCTGCTTCTGTTGTTGCAGCAGACGGATTTTTTCTTCAATGGTGTCGCGGGTAATGAGGGCAAAACTGAGCACCTTGGCTTTCTGCCCAATGCGGTGCAGACGGTTGATGGCCTGCTCCTCGGCCGCCTTGTTCCACCACGGTTCAAAGATATAGACGGTGTCGGCGACGGTGAGGTTCAACCCTACTCCACCCGTCTTCAATGTCATCAACAGGGCGCGGCAGTTGGGGTCATTCTGGAAACGTTCCACAACGGCACGACGGTCGCGGGTGGAGCCAGTCATCGTGGTGTAGTCAATGCCCAATTCCGTCAGCCGTTCGCCTACCAGTTCGATACCGGCTATGAAGTTGAAGAAGATGACCACCTTGTGGCCGCCTGCCACCGCCTCCTCCACCTGTTCGCAAAGCAGCAGAATCTTAGGCGAGGCAATGGCACCGTCGCTCAGGCTTTCGGGGACAGAGGCAATGCGGCGAAGCTCGGAGAGCGCCTGGAACATCATCATCTGCGACTTCTCAATGCCCTGCGTCTTGATACTCTGCTGAATGGTCTGCTGATAGTACTGACGGCGCTCTTCGTAGAACTGCGCATGGCTGGGTTCCATCTCGACGTAGAGCGTCTGCTCTGTGCGGTCGGGCAGTTCTTTGAGCACGTCCTTCTTCAGGCGGCGCAGCATAAAAGGAAAAATCTTGCGGCGTAGGGATTCGGTAGCCTCCTTGTCGGCATCGTGTTGAATGGGTGAGGCGTACTGACGGTTGAAGTCGTCGAGTGTGCCAAGCATGGCGGGATTCAGGAAGCGATAGAGCGAGTAAAGTTCCGTCAGGTTGTTCTCTATCGGCGTACCGCTCAGGGCTAGGCGGTGCCTGCCGTTCAACAGCAGGACGGCCTGCGTCGTTTGCGACTGCAAGTTCTTGATGTTCTGCGATTCGTCGAGGATGATGTAGTGGAACTCCTGTTTGCGGAACTGCTCAATGTCGTTGCGTACTAAGGCGTAGGTGGTCAGTATCAGCTGCTGCTTCATGGCCTCCTTCAGGTCGCGCTGCTGGCCGTAGTAGGTATAGTAGGTCAGCTGGGGCGCAAACTTCTTTAGCTCGTCCTGCCAGTTGAAGAGTAGCGAACGGGGCATGACGATGAGCGAGGATTTCTTCTCCTTGGGATAAACCCTGGTCAGCATCGTGATGGTCTGCAATGTCTTGCCAAGTCCCATATCATCGGCTAAGCAGCCACCGAAGTTATTGTCGTAGAGGTAGTTGATCCACTTTACGCCCTCCTTTTGATAGTTGCGCAGCTTGGCGTTGACACCCGTCGTAGAGAGCCGCTTCGAGGCCAACTGGTTGAAGCCCTCGTAGAACCCCCGATAGTGCTCGAAGGTTTTCCCTTCGAGTTTCTCTGCTAACAGGCTCTCAATCTCAGGCAGGTCGAAGAACGACACTTTTACCTTGTCGCCCTTCTCCACCTTTCGGAAGATGCGCTCTAACCGCTTCACGTATTGCTCGTCAACCAGTCCGCGCTGACCGTCGCTCAGCGTAACATACTTCTGTTTGTTATACTGCTGCAGGAACGAGCGGAGCGACATTTCCTGGCCCTCGATGTCGATGGTGGCCGAGCCTTCAAGGAAGTCAATGCCCGACGACAGCTTCAGGTTCATCTTGGGAGCAATGGGCTTTACCTTGTAGTCTTTCAGCCGTTCGGCACCAAGTAGCTGGTAGCGACGCACTAACTGCGGCAGCGCCTGTAGTAGAAAAGGACCGGCTACGTCCTGCGGAATGATGAACTCGCCACCGTCGTCCCAGACGTCCTTGGCCGCAGTCTTCGTTGGGGCGTAGGCAATGATGGTTTTTCTCAATTCAGCCTCGTCCTGAGCCTCGTCAGTATGTACGATGCGGCGCAATAGCACCTGGTGTTCCATCGTCAGCGTGCATAGGCAGGTCAGGTCAAAACGTTCAGCAAAGTCGGCATCGGTGCCAGGCAGGGTGTGCGTCAGCCGCAGGTAGAGCGCCATATCAGCGTCCACCTTCTCGATGATGATGGTAGGAACGGTTGTCACTGTTTGTTCTGAACGCACCAGTTGGTAGTCCTCGTAGTCGAGGTCAACATTGTCAATATACGAATAAAACACCGAGAGGTATTGCTCCAGGAGGGTTTGTGGAAACGGTTCTTGGAAAAAACCGATGCGCAGGTAGTTCTCACCCAATGAGGCGATGGGACAGATGGTGTCACCAATCAGGGCGAAGACGTCGCTCAGCAGCTGGAACATTTGTGGTGGCTGACCTTCGGCGCGGGCAAAAAGCATGGGTGTACACTGGCCTTTGTTTGTTGAAATCTGCAAGCTAACTGTGGCTGGCGTGTCGCTTACCTTGATAGGCTTCAACTGACTGTTTACCAGGTTGTCGCAGCGTAGCAAGGCAAACAACAAGTAAGGGTAGTCGTGTAGCCGGATACCGTTGTCCTCACTCGTGTCCCAACTGATGCGCATGGCCTGTTCCTGTCGGATGGTGTCGATGATGCGCAGCACGTTGAACGTTTCGCCCTGATACTGTTTGTAATCAGGCGTTATAGGGTTGCCGTTATCGTCAACAATGTTGATCATTGCGCCCCGTTCGAAGGTTAGTTTGAACAGCACGCTTGTTTTGCTACCGCCCTTTGTTGGACTGCTGAGGCGGAAGTTGTTTTTATGGAATTGACTGAGGAAATCGTTCATAATGCCACAAAGGTAGACATTATTTCTGAGAAATCAACAAACGGCCTCTTTCTTTTTCCTTTTTTTAATGGTTGGGTGTCTGGTATTCAAACTCGTCGAACTGGCTGTAGCCCATGTCTTCCAATAGTTGTCTGCTCTGTATGATGTCGTGAGGTGTGTTGTAATCAGGAATGTGCGGCAGCCGGATGGTCACTTTCCCCTGCATGTTTTGACGGGCCAGCCAGCGAAGGTTGGCAATGACCTGGTGGTTACTGCGTGTGGTGTAGTGGCGGTAGATGTCGGGATTCATGTCCTTCACGTCAACATAATAATGATGGATGTAAGGCGCGACAGCCTCCAAATGGCGGCGGGCCACGTTGAGTGAGGTCTCGAGATAGATATTCCACTCCGTCGGGCATTGTTGGCAAAAATCCGCTATTGCGCTGCTGCGTAGCAATGGTTCGCCACCGCCGAAAGTGATGCCGCCGTTCGTGGCTTGGAAGTAAAGATCGTCGATTGCAACCTCATCGAGGATGTCCGCCACGTCCATCTGCCGCCACATCCCGTCGGCCTTCAGGCACTGAGGGTTCAGGCAATAGCGGCAGCGGAGCGGACAGCCGTGAAAGGCGACGAGCGTGGTGACGCCCTCGCCGTCAGTCGTGAGTCGGTGGCGACAGATGCCGATGAGGGGAACGGTCATGATGGTTTGAAGATGACGGGGATGGTGTATTTTGTACGTACCGTCTTTCCGTTCTGCTTGCCAGGATTCCACTTGGGCATAGAACGGATAAGGCGCAATGCCTCACGGTCGAGTTCCGGACTAACCTTCTTGACGACCTTGATGCTGTCGATACTGCCGTCACGTTCGATGACGAACGTTACAACAACGCGCCCTTGAATGCCCATAGCCCGTGCTTCTGCCGGATAGCGGAGGTTGTCGTCCAGAAACTTCATGAGTGCCTTGTTGCCGCCAGGGAAACTGGGCATTTGTTCGACAACGCCGAAAATGTGGTTTTCGTCCTTCGGCTCCTCTTGGACCACCACTTCACCAACCCGTAACACTTTCTCTTCTTGGTTGTTCTTGACGGGAGCCTGAGCCATAGCTGGTGTTGCCGTCAGCGCTGACAGTCCTGCCGATAGCCCGACGATAGCGACGGCCTTGCCTAACTGGCGCCGCAGGCTGAGCTGTTGTTCGATGTATCTTACTTCTGCCTCGCAGGCGGGACAGGTACCCATACACGGTCCCTCGTAGTGACATTCGTGCGGTTCATACTTAATGTCGTTGGCCTCTGCAATTTGCTTGCGGATGGTCTTCAGTGTCTTGCAAGTTGCTTTTCCTTTTACCATAGTCTTGATTGTTTTTTAGGTTTCTGCCTGCAAAGATACAACATAAAAACCCTCATGTCAAGAGGCATCTGGACTTTGACACGCATTGACAACAGGAACTCGTTGGTTTACAATCAGTTAGTATTGACATGAAACCGCTCTTGACACAGCATTAGCCTAAGATTTGCTCGGCATGTTCCTTGGTTTTTACCTGTTTGCCAGCGAAAATCTGCTTGATGATACCCTCTTCGTTAATAATAAAAGTGGTGCGGATGGTGCCCATCGTCTTCTTGCCGTACATCACCTTTTCGCCCCAGGCACCCATCGCCTCAATCAGCGTTTTGTCCACATCGGCAATCAGCGGGAAGGGTAGTTCGTGCTTCTCCTTGAACTTCACGTGCGAGGCGGCAGAATCCTTGCTCACGCCAACCACCTCATATCCCCTACCCTGCAGTTCCTGGTAATGGTCTCTCAAGCTGCAAGCCTCGGCGGTACAGCCGCTGGTGTTGTCCTTCGGATAAAAATATAGCACCAACTTACGGCCCTTGTAATCACTCAGACGGATGTCCCGTCCCTGCTCGTCTTTGCCCAGTATTTCGGGCGCTTTATCTCCAATATTCATAGTTTTTAGTTTTTTATCGCTGCAAAGATACGATAATTCTTCGAATATTTTGTACTTTTGCACGCAAAAATATAAACGATGCAACCAGTACTACATTTCTATGACTTCGGCGAGGGTGTGACAGCCTTTAGTACGACTCGACAAGGTGGTTTCAGCAAGGGCAATTATGGCGAGTTCAACATCAACCGCTACTGTGGTGACAACATGGAGGCCATCAGTCAGAACCGAGCTCTGCTCTGCGGACTGTTGGGGATTGATGACTGCCGATTGCTGATGCCCCATCAGGTGCACGAGACGAAAATTGTAGCCGTTGACGAGACATCGCACGAATCCGAACTTGAAGGTGTTGATGTGCTAATGACTAACATTCCGGGCATCTGCATCGGCGTCTCTACCGCCGATTGCATTCCTGTGTTACTCTATGACAAAGTTCATCGTGCTGTCTGTGCTATTCATGCAGGTTGGCGAGGCACGGTGAAGCGCGTTGTTGAGAAGACTGTTGCCGCGATGATGTCTACCTATGGCACCTGTCCTGCTGATATTCAAGCCCAGATTGGTCCTGGCATTCACATAGAGAGTTTCGAGGTGGGCGACGAGGTTTACGAAGCCTTTGCTAACGAGGGTTTCGAGATGGGAACCATCAGTCGCAAAGTTGGTCAGAAATGGCATATTGACCTCCTTAAGTGTAACCGTCAGCAGCTCCTTGCCTCTGGTATTCCTGCTGCTCAAGTCGCCGTCTCTCCTATCTGCACCTATCAGCACCCCGAAACCTATTTCTCTGCCCGCCGTCTTAGCATTAATTCCGGCCGCATTTTTACTGGCATCCTGATGGGTTAGTGCGCTTCAATGATGCTCTTTTCCAAGTCCTCCAAAGCCTTGATATCTTCTGCGTCGGCCTGTTGAGCTTCGTAAAGCTTGCGGGATGCGTCGAAATCATCATAGACTCTGCGGACAACGGCTTCCATTTCTGCGTTTGAGATACTGCCCTTGCCCTGTAGGATGTCTTTTTCCTGAAAGGTGAGCAAGCTGTCAACGTTCTGACGCCAATATTGGAGTGTAAGGTCTCGGCGACCTTTCACGCGCTCTTCGGCACTGGTGAGGAAGATGTCAACGAGTCGGTTCAAGGAGTCAATCTCATCGTTTTGCAAGTAGTTTTTGGCTACGATGATGTCACCTTTCCGCACAATGCTGCCCTTCCATGTGGTCAGTCCCATATTGGGTTTCTTGGCATCGGCACGGGCGACTATTAACTCTGCCGCGGTCTGATGGGTAACGGCATAGAGCAGTTTGTTTTGGGTCTCGGCAAAGAACATCTGCGTCGCCTTGTCGGTCTTGTCATAATCGCTGCTAAGAGCAAAGAGGTCACGCACCTTTTGATAGAACCGCTTTTCTGAAGCCCGAATATCCCTAATACGGGCTAACAGCTCATCAAAGTAATCTGGTCGGCCATCAGGATTCTTCAGTCGTTCATCGTCCATCGTGAAGCCCTTGATTAAATACTCCGTCAGATGCTCCGTTGCCCATTGACGGAATTGAGTACCACGAATGCCTCGCACCCTATAACCAACGGCTATAATCATCTCCAACGAGTAGAAGACCACATTGTAGTTCTTGCCATCAGCGGCAGTAGTCAAGTATTCTTTGACAACTGATTTTTCCACTAACTCCCTTTCCTTCAGGATGTTAATGATGTGATAACTGATAGTTTGCTTAGAGGTGGCAAAAAGTTCAGCCATTTGTTGCTGGTTCAGCCAAATCTTCCCATCTTTGGCATAAAGTGCAACTGATGCCCGTCCGTCAGCAGTACGATAGATAATGAAATTCTGTTTGTCGTTCATAATCATATTTGTTTAGTGTGCCTCCAACCAGTTGTCACCGAAACCGGAATCGGCGACGAGAGGGACGTTGAGAGGGAAGGCATGTTGCATCTCTTCGATGACAATGGCTTCTACCCTACCCTTCTCTTCCGGATAGACGCTGAAGTTGAGTTCATCGTGTACCTGCAGGATCATCTTCGAACGGATGCCCTCTTGACGGAAGCGATTGTGGATGCGAATCATCGCCACTTTGATGATATCGGCGGCGGTGCCTTGAATGGGTGCATTGATGGCATTGCGCTCGGCAAAGCCACGAACGGTGGCGTTGGCAGAGTTGATATCCGGTAGATAGCGACGGCGACCGAACAGGGTAGTGACGTAACCTTTTTGGCGAGCCGTCTGCTTCGCCTGTTCCATATAGTCGTGAACGTCGGGGAAGGTGGCAAAGTAGCCGTCAATCAACTGCTTCGCTTCCTCGCGGCTGATGTCCAAGCGCTCAGCAAGTCCGAAGACGGTGATGCCGTAGATGATGCCGAAGTTGGCACGTTTCGATTTGGTACGCTCGTCGCGTGTCACCTCTTCTATCGGTTTCTTGTAGATGTTGGCGGCGGTGGCAGCATGCAAGTCCTTACCCTCACGGAACACTTCAATCATCTGGGGGTCGTTGGAAAGATGGGCCATTACGCGGAGTTCAATCTGACTGTAGTCTGCTGAAAAAAACAGACAACCAGGCTCAGGAACAAATGCCTTTCGAATCTCCTTACCGTCCTCACCGCGAATGGGAATATTTTGCAGGTTGGGGTCAGACGAGGAAAGACGTCCCGTAGCAGTCACCGTCTGGTTAAAGGAGGTGTGAATATGTCCCGTACGTGGATTAATCAGTTTTGGAAGAGCATCGATATACGTACCGATAAGTTTCTTTAAACCTCTGTGTTCCAAGATGTCTGATACAATTTCATGTTTGTTGCGTAACTGCTGTAGCACTTCTTCCGAAGTGACGTATTGTCCTGTTTTGGTTTTCTTGGCTTTCTCAACGATTTTGAGTTTATCGAACAGAATTTCGCCTACTTGTTTGGGTGAAGCGATGTTGAACGATTGACCAGCCAACTCATAAATACGCTTTTCTAATTCGTTCATTCGGTCAGTGAAAATCTTTGATGTTTCCTGCAAGGATTCTGTATCAATACATACACCGTTCATCTCCATCTCAGCCAATACGGGCATCAGCGGCATCTCGATGTCGTAGAACAGCTTTTCACATTCAAATTTTTTCAGTTCAAGCTCCAGCTTGTTCTTCAGTTTCAAGGTGATATCCGCATCCTCGCAGGCATATTCGTAGACGAGGGTAGGGGAGAGGTCGCGCATCGAACGCTGGTTCTTTCCCTTCGGACCAATGAGCTCATCGATGTGGATGGTTTTATAATTAAGGTATATCTCTGCCATGTAGTCCATGTTGTGACGAAGCTCGGGTTGGATGAGGTAGTGGGCAATCATGGTGTCCCACATCGGGCCTTGTAACTGAACGTTATAATTTCTTAAAACTTCTAAATCGTACTTTAGGTTCTGTCCGACCTTCAGAATTTTCGGGTCCTCGTAGACGGTTTTAAAGATATTAACAATTTGCAACGCCTTTTCACGTTCGGCAGGAATTGGAATATAAAATGCCTCAAATTCCTTCACGGCGAAGCTCAAACCGACCAATTCGGCATCGATAGCGGTGGTTGAAGTGGTTTCCGTGTCTAAACTGAGAATTTCGTTTGTCAAGAAATAATCACGAATTTTCAACATTTCATCCTCATTTTCAACGAGTTTGTAGTCGTGAGTTACCGTTTTTAGCGTCTCAAAACTCGCGTTTTCTGAGAGATTCGCCCCGTCTGACGGGAATTCTGCAAACAAATCGAGTTGTCCGTTAACGGGCATTTGCGGTTTTTGAGGTTTTTTAAGAATCTTGTCGGCAAGCTGCTTGAACTCAAGTTCGGTGAAGATTTTACCCAATTCCTGTTCGTCTGGTTCCACCAACCGCAGTTCGTCCATATTGAGTTCGATGGGAACGTCGGTCTTGATGGTTGCCAGGAAGTAACTCATCTTGATGTCCTCCACATGTTCCTCAATTTTTTCACGAAGCTTGCCTTTGATTTCTGACGAGCGCGCCAACAGTTGTTCCACACTACCAAAGTCGGCAATAAGTTTGGCGGCCGTCTTCTCACCAACACCCGGACAGCCCGGGAAGTTATCAGCCGAGTCGCCCATGAGTGCAAGGAGGTCGATGACCTGAGTAGGGTAGGAGATACCATATTTCTGACAGACCTCCTGCGGCCCCATCACCTCATAGCCGCCTCCGTGTCGAGGACGATAGATGTTGGCAAACTCCGTCACCAACTGACCGTAGTCCTTGTCTGGGGTGAGCATATAGCATTTTACGCCGATGGAATCAGCCTTTTTCGCGAGTGTTCCGATAACGTCATCTGCCTCATAACCATCGACTTGCAGCACTGGGATGTGATAGGCATGTAGGATGTCTTTGATGATAGGAACGGCGGCGTGTATGTCTTCAGGCGTAGCATCGCGTTGGGCTTTATACTCAGGAAAGGCCTCGCTGCGGAAGGTAGGTCCATGAGGATCAAACGCCACACCGATATGCGTGGGTTTCTCCTTTTGCAGTACCTCGTTCAATGTGTTGCAGAAGCCGATGATGGCACTGGTATTCTGACCCTTAGAGTTGATTCGAGGGTTCTTAATAAAGGCGTAATACGACCGATAAATGAGCGCGTAAGCGTCTAAAAGGAATAGTTTATCCATAACAAGTGAGAATTTTCGCGTAAAATTACTAAAAAATTTCTCATTATCCGAAGATTTTCACTAATTTTGTATCAAAATTCTTTTGCGATGGACTATTTATCACTTATTAAGCACCCAATTGAAGAGGATTTGAACGACTTTATTGCGTTGTTCAACGAGTCGCTGACGCATTCTGACGGACTACTTGGTACGGTTCTTGCCCATATCCGTCAGCGAGGTGGTAAACGTATGCGTCCCATGCTGATCTTGCTGACTGCCAAGAATTTCGGACAGGTGTCGCGAGTTACCCAGAATGCTGCCGTTGGTTTGGAATTGCTACATACGGCCTCGTTAGTTCACGACGATGTGGTGGATGAAAGCAAGGAGCGTCGCGGACAGGCCTCAGTGAATGCTACGTATGATAATAAGGTGGCCGTGCTGGTGGGTGATTATATCCTGTCTACCGCGTTGCTTCGCGTGTCGTTGACTGACAATCAGAAAATCATACAATTGTTGGCCGAACTTGGACGCACATTGGCTGCTGGTGAGATACTTCAACTTTCGAATATTTCGAATCAGGAGATATCAGAAGACATTTACTATCAGATAATTAACAACAAGACTGCTGCGCTTTTCGAGGCTTGTGCAAAGATTGGTGCCTTGTCCGCCGGTGCTACTGAGGAAGAGATTGCCGCTGCTGCAAAATTCGGACAAAACATTGGCATGATTTTCCAGATTCGTGATGATATCTTTGACTATTTTGACTCAAAGGAAATTGGTAAACCGACGGGCAATGACATGGTTGAAGGTAAGCTGACGCTGCCTGTCATCTACGCTTTGAACCATTCTAATTACGAGTCGATGCAGACGTTGGCGCGTAAGGTGAAGGCAGGCACGATAAATGCCGATGAAATCGCTGTACTTGTGGAGTTCACGAAGCAACAGGGTGGTATTGAATATGCTGAGCGACGTATGGAGGAGATTGCCGCCGAGTCGCGTGTATTCATTGACCAGTATGTAAAGGAAAAGGCCGTCAAGGAAGCCCTGACAGCCTATCTCGAATACGTGATTCAGCGTAACTACTAAAAGAATTTCACTTCTTCGCCAACGACCTCGCTCAACAGTAGGTTTGCCAGTCGTGAAGTACCCATACGGAACCACTGGTTGGTGAGCCATTTCTCGCCTAATACCTCTTTGACGATGGTGTAGTAGATGAGTGCATCCATCACCGAATTAAGGCCTCCAGCGGGCTTAAAACCAATCTGTATGCCCGTCTCGTCGAAGTATTCCTTGATGGCCTGGCACATAACGTAGGCAGCCTCAGGCGTGGCGCTGATTTTCTCTTTGCCGGTAGAGGTTTTGATGTAGTCGGCACCGCTGTACATTGCTAAGATGGAGGCCGCCTTGATGTTAGCCGCCGTCTGCAGACAACCCGTTTCCAGGATGACCTTCATCTTTTTGTCGCCGCAGGCCTCCTTCATCTGCTGGATTTCATCGCAAACGGTCTCGTAGTCGCCCTCAAGGAAAGCTCCAACGCTGAGCACCATATCAATCTCTGTGGCACCGTCTTTCACGGCCAGCGAGGTTTCTATCGTCTTCACCTCAATAAGCGCTTGAGAGGACGGGAAACTGCCTGAAACGCAGGCTACCTCAACACCCTCAACCTCGAGCGTTTCGCTGACTATCTTGGCGAAGCGTGGATAGACGCAGATGGTGGCAACGTGGGGCAGGGTAGGGTAGGCCTCTTCAAACTGATTGACCTTCTCTGTAAAGGCCATCACTGAGGTGTCGCTGTCAGTCGTCTTCAGGGTCGTCAGTTCAACGCTGCCCATCAGGAATTTCTTCACTTCTGGAGTGTCGTTCTCGTGAACCTTTTCGGCAATGATTTTCTTCACCGCTACCTTCACTTCTTCATCGCTGATGTCGAGTTTATACTTCGACAGCGCCTCTTCGTACATTGTTTTTTCTGCCATAGTTTTATGCTTTTAGTTTAGGGTTTTCTATATGCCGCAAAGCATCGCGGCGGGTCTTCTTTTCTATCGATTTCAGCAGTTCTTCTGTCAGGTCAACGTCGGTCTGATTAGCCAGACAGAGCAGTACCCAGAGAACGTCGGCCATCTCCTCACCCAGGTTTTCTTTTTCGCCAGCCTTGAAACTTTGGTCACCATACTTGCGGGCCATCACCCGCGCCAGCTCACCTACTTCCTCCGTCAGCACTGCCATGTTCGTTAATTCCGAAAAGTAACGGACACCGTACTCCTTAATCCAGCGGTCAACCGCTTCTTGTGCTTCACGTATCGTCATCTTCTTAACATGAGGTAGAACAACATCGCAATGACAAACAGCATCATCAGGATGTTTTGTTTGTTTTCGCGTTGATACACTTGCCAATTGAAGGCTTTGTAAACCACTTGCAGCACCCATAGTACAAGTCCGATGATGCATAACCAAATGGCCCATTGCAGGTTCAGAAACCGATGGCAAATGCAGCCTATCAGCATCATAATCATTCCTGCGAATTCAATCTCTTTGATATACTTTTTCATCTTGTCTTATTCCTTATTCTTTGTATCCATACAGATGGTGACGGGCCCGTCGTTGAGCAATTCTACTTTCATGTCTGCACCAAACTCACCCGTCTGTACCGTCTTGCCGATAGCCTCTGAAAGTTGTGTACAAAAGGCCTCGTAGAGTGGGATAGAGTGCTCGTGACTGCCCGCCCGGAACCACGACGGACGGTTACCTTTCTTATAGGAGGCGTAAAGCGTGAACTGGCTCACAACTAAAGCCTCGCCCTGGACGTCGATCACAGAGCGGTTCATCACCCCCGCATCGTCGTCAAACACCCGCAGGTTGGCAATCTTCTTCACTAGCCACTCCACGTCCTCCATCCCGTCTTCATCGCATACGCCCAGAAGCACCAGGAACCCTTGTCCGATGCGGCCCTTCACAATGCCCTCGATGGTAACGCTGGCGTACCTTACACGTTGTATTACTGCTCTCATGGCTGCAAAGATACGAACTATTTTTGAAACTACCAAATTTTTGCCACTCTGCCACTTTGCCACTTTGCCACATTAAGGTGTTCAAGAGAATCAGAATAATGATAGTAAGTATATTATTAAATTATTATATATTTGTATATATAATAATTATTATATAATACTTGCCTTTTTTCAGGCACTTGTCGAATATCCTTAATGTGGCAAAGTGGCGAAGTGGCGAAGTGGCATTTTTATTTATGCTAAACCTATTGTTTACCTTGATTAAATGCTCTCTTTGTCCGTATGAAAGTAATCGTACACAATACGGGCTTTTGCAGGGCCAATTATGCTGCTCAGCGTATCGAGGTCTGCCTCCCGAATCCTACGAACCGATTTAAGGCCATTTAGAAGTCCGTCACGCGTCTTGGGTCCGATGCCCGGTATGTTGTCAAGCTCGGAGTGCAAAGCGCGCTTAGAGCGCTTTTCTCGATGGAATGTGATGGCGAACCTGTGAACCTCGTCCTGCAGCAGGGTGAGCACGTGGAAGAGCTCTGAATCCGTTTTCAGCTGTACTGACATTGGGGGGAAGCCGTACAGCAGTTCATTGGTGCGGTGACGGTCGTTCTTGGCCAGTCCGGCTATGGGAATATCAAGCCCTAATTCGTCCTGGATAACCTCACGAATCACCTCCATCTGTCCCTTGCCACCATCCGCAATAATCAGATCTGGTAACGGCTGCTGTTCCTGTAGGAGGCGATGGTAACGTCTTGAAACCACCTCCTTCATTGACGCATAGTCGTCGGGCCCCACAACGGTCTTGATGTTATACCGCTTGTAGTCGCTTTTTGAGGGCTTCATTTTCTTGAAAACCACGCACGCCGCAACGGCATCCGTACCTGAGATATTCGAGTTGTCGAAGCACTCTATCTGATAGGGTAGGGAGGGCAGATGCAACTTCTCCTGCAGCTCCTTCATCAGTCGCACCTGCTTCTGCTCAGGATTTAGTTTCTCGGCTTGTTTCAGGCGGTCAAACTTGTACTGTTTACCGTTCATCGCTGACAGGTCGAGCAACTTCTTTTTATCGCCTAATTTGGGTACCGTGAACTTCACGTTTTCCAGTTCTACGTCCACTTCCTCAGGTACGATAATCTCCTTTGCGTCGCTCTTGAAACGCTCCCTCAATTCCACGATACCTAACTGTAGAAGCTCGTCGTCGGTCTCGTTGAGTTTCTTCTTGTATTCGATAGTGAATGACTGGTTAATGCTACCGTTCGACACGTGCAGATAGTTGATGAAAGCCATCTTATCGTCGCTTGTAATCGTAAAGACATCCACGTTGTCTATTGTGTGGCTCACTACCTCACTGTTGCTGACAAAACATTCCAAAGCATGGTGTTTACGCTTCACTTCTTCGGCCTCTTCAAACCGTAGCTCCTCGCTCAACCTGAACATTTCGTCCTTCAGTTCGCGCACCACCTTGCGGGTGTTTCCCTTCAGGATTTCACGTGCTTGACTGATGTTTTTAAGATACTCTTCACAACTCTGCTTCCCTACGCAGGGACCCATGCATTTCTTGATGTGATAGTCTAAGCAAACGCGGTATTTTCCTGTCTCTACACCCTCTTTCGTAATGGGTTGTCGGCATGTACGCGGATGATATAATTCCTTGATGATGTTCAGGATGGCATACATGCTCTGAACATGCGAATAGGGACCATAATAGGTTCCCCATTTTTTGTCGATAGTACGTGTTTTGAAGATGCGCGGGAAGTACTCGTTGGTAATGCAGATAGATGGGTAGGTCTTGCCGTCTTTCAACAGCACGTTATACCGGGGATTGTATTTCTTGATGAGCGAATTTTCCAACAGAAGCGCATCCTCCTCGGTGTTCACCACTGTATAGCTGATATCATGAATCTTTGATACCAGTACCTTCGTCTTAAAACGATCCACCTCCGTATGGAAGTAAGACGAAACTCGCGACTTGAGATTCTTCGCCTTACCTACATAGATAATGGTATGCTCTTGGTCATAGAACTGATAACTGCCTGGCTTGTCTGGCAATCGCCTGACAATCTCCCTCAGTTTTTCCAGCCTCTTCTCGTCTTCTTCCTTCGTCATCTTTTGTGTTCCACGTGAAACATTAAATGGTTAAAAGCGTCGTCAACTCTATGTCTTTGAATAGGTCCCGCCCGTGCAAACCTTCATCTGTAATCTCAATGATGAAGTTCATGTATACTTTCTTCGGATTGAAGTGCTGCACCAGTTTGTAGGCAGCCTTTGCCGTTCCTCCTGTTGCCAAAAGGTCGTCATGTATCAGCACGACGTCATTGGGCTCGATGGAATCAAGGTGCATCTCTATCGTGTCAACACCATACTCTTTCGAGAATGACTCTTTAATCACCGTCGAGGGCAGTTTGCCTGGCTTTCGTGCCATCACCATTCCGCAACCTAATCTTGCAGCTAAGGCTGCTGCCATTATGAATCCTCGACTTTCAATGCCCACGATTTTTGTAAGACCCTTGTCCTTGTAAATCTCATAGAGCTCGTCTACCATAATCTTCATACACTCGGCGCTTTTGTAGAGCGTCGTAACGTCACGAAAGTTGATTCCTTTCTTAGGAAAATCAGGTATGCACCTGAGGTTGTCAATTAATACCTTGTTGTTCATTTTCAGTTAGTTATATTGGTTACACATTGCCCGTTGTTTCACGTGGAACATCGCCCATTTCACTTTTCACTTCTCACTTTTCACTTTTCACTTTTCACTTCTCACTTCTCACTAGCGAAGCGCCTACCGTCCTATCAGTACCAGCATGGCATTGATGTCGCTCGGACTTACGCCGGGAATCCTGCTTGCCTGCGCTAATGTTTCGGGCTGAATCTTCATCAGTTTCTGACGAGCTTCCGTGGAAATGGCATTCAGGTTCTCATAGTCAAAATGCCCGCGAATCTTTATGTTTTCCAGTCGGTGCATCTTTTCTGCTACGAGCCGTTCACGTTCGATATACCCTTTATATTTGATGCGTATCTCTGCTACTTCGCTGATTTCTTCGCGTCGATTCTGCGGCTTATTCAGCATTTCTTTCAGTTCGGGAATAGCCTCTGCTAACTTCTCAAACGACAATTCAGGACGGCTTACCAAGTCCGTCAACTTGCAGCCGTATTGGAGTGGGGTAGAGCCGAGTGCTTCTAAAGCACCGTTAATCAGTCTTGGTTTGATAGCAAACATATTGCAGAAATTTTCGATTTCTTCGATATGTTTCTTCTTTTCCATCCACCAGTCATAACGATCTCTTTTCACGATTCCTATCTCATAACCGCGCTCCGTCAGTCGTGCGTCGGCATCATCCTGCCTCAGCAGTATCCTGTATTCTGCCCTCGACGTGAACATCCTATACGGTTCATCCACGCCTTTTGTCACCAAGTCGTCAATGAGCACACCGATATACGCCTCATCTCTATCCAGCGTGAACGTTCTGTTTGTTGCTGTGCCACAGCAGCCCACCGAACCCGCTTTCATCGCCGCATTGATGCCAGCCACCGTTCCTTGTCCTCCTGCTTCCTCATATCCCGTCGTGCCATTTACTTGCCCGGCCATAAACAGTCCGCCAATCACCTTCGATTCCAGCGAGTGTTCCAACTGCGTCGGGTCAAAATAGTCATATTCGATAGCGTATCCAGGCCTGTAAACCCTGACGTCTCTTAGTGCCGGAATGTGCTTCAGTGCCGCTATCTGCACATCCATCGGCAGGCTCGAAGAAAAACCGTTCAGGTACATCTCGTTCGTATCCGTCCCTTCCGGCTCAAGGAAAAGCAGGTGCTGTTCGCGGTCGGGGAAGGTGACGAGCTTCGTTTCTATCGATGGACAATAACGCGGTCCTATTGACTGTATCTGTCCGTTATATAGCGGTGAATCGGCTAATCCTGAGCGTAGCGTTTCATGAACCTCAGGGTTGGTGTAGCATTCGTAACAAGGCAGTTGGGGTAGGGGACGCGGTTCGCCCATATACGAGAACTGATGGTAATCGTTCTCTCCGTCCTGGCGCGTCATATCCTCGAAGTGAATGCTGCGCTTATCTATGCGCACGGGCGTTCCTGTTTTCATTCTCGCTGTGGTGATGCCGTGTTGGGTGATGCTCTCCGTCAGCCGTTCGGCAGCGGGCTCAGCTATGCGTCCGCCCTTCACCATTCGTCGTCCGATGTGCATCAGTCCGTTCAGGAACGTGCCTGCCGTCAGTACCACGCAAGGCGCACGAAACTCTGCTCCCCAAATCGTCCTGACGCCTGTTACCCGTTTTGTTTGTCGCTGTGCCACAGCGACAGATTCTACCAGCAGTTCCTCTACCTGGTCCTGCCAGATGTCAAGATTCTCCGTTTCATCGAGCACTCGCCGCCATTCCCAGATGAACTTTCCTCGGTCGCATTGTGCCCTCGGACTCCACACGGCGGGGCCTTTGCTTCGGTTGAGCATCCGAAACTGGATAGCAGTCGCATCCGTCACCTTAGCCATCTGACCGCCTAAGGCATCAATCTCGCGCACAATCTGTCCTTTGGCAATGCCGCCAACGGCAGGGTTGCACGACATCTGTGCAATCTTGTTCATATCCATCGTGATGAGCAGCGTTCGCGCCCCCATGTTGGCACTTGCTGTGGCTGCCTCGCAACCCGCATGACCGCCGCCAATCACTATCACATCGTAGTTCTGAATCATTGTTTAATGCTATTTTGCTTGCAAAATTACAAAAAGTTTCTGAAAACAAAGCGCAATCCAAAAATATTGTGTAAATTTGCAACCATGATAGAAAAAATTACCAGCAGCCAGAACCCTAAAATCAAACTCCTGCTGCAGCTCCAACAGAAGTCTTCCGAGCGTCGCAAGGCAGGACTCTTTGTGGTGGAGGGTCGTCGTGAACTGATGCATTGCTTGGAGGCGGGCTATGAGGTGGACTCCGTCTTCTGGTGCCCTTCAGTCGAGGTAGGTACAGAGCCTATGCCGCCGTTGCCTCAGGGTGTCCGCGTGTTTGAAGTGTCAAAGGATGTCTATGAGCGCGTGGCTTATCGGGGCAGTACGGAGGGCATCGTGGCCGAGGTTCGGACGCGTCAGTTCACGCTTGCTGATCTGCGGTTGCAGGAACATCCGCTGATAGTCGTTGTCGAGCGGGTAGAGAAACCTGGCAACCTTGGAGCCATCCTTCGCTCGGCTGATGCTGCTGGGGTAGATGCCGTCATCGTCTGCGACCCGCTGACCGACCTCTACAATCCCAACCTCATCCGGTCGTCTGTAGGCGGCTTCTTCAGTGTGCCGTGTGTGGCTTGTACGTCCGAGGAGTGCATCGCCTTCCTCAAACAGCGAGGCATCCAGATCCTCACCGCTCAGCTTCAGGACTCCCACCTCTATTACGACACCGATATGAAAGTGGCGACGGCTATCGTGATGGGTACCGAGGCTACAGGACTGACAGACCAGTGGCGCGAGGCTGCTGATGCCCATATCCGCATCCCGATGCTGGGACGTATTGACTCGCTCAATGTGTCCGTCTCGGCAGCCATTTTGATGTACGAGGCCGTAAGGCAACGTGAAAAATAATGAAAAATTTATTCGCAAACGTTTGCGAATATCATTATTTTTTGTTAATTTTGTAGCCTCAACGTGTGCGCACGTACCTACAATTGATTATTCAATAACACTTAAATAATTTAAATTCAACAACTTATGTGGTTAATCAATTCATCAATTGGTAGAAAAGTTGTAATGTCTGTAACGGGCATTGCGCTGATTCTGTTCTTGACGTTCCATTGCTGCATGAACATTGTCGCGCTATTCTCGGAAGAGGGTTACAACATGATTTGCGAATTCCTGGGTGCCAACTGGTATGCTGTTGTGGCTACACTCGGCTTGGCTGCCCTGGCAGTGATTCACATCGTCTACGCTTTCATCCTGACAGCGCAGAACCGTACGGCTCGCGGTAATAACCGCTACGAGGTGGCTACGGTGGTCAACTCCGGCAAGGTGGAGTGGTCGTCGAAGAACATGCTCGTGCTGGGACTTATCGTCGTGGTTGGCTTGCTGCTCCACCTGTACAACTTCTGGTACAACATGATGTTTGCCGAGTTGGTAGGTACCTATCAGCAGATTGATCCGGCTGACGGTTTTGCTTGGATCGTGGAGACTTTCTCTAATCCTGTCTTCGTGGTGCTCTACATCGTGTGGCTTGTTGCCCTGTGGTTCCACCTGACTCACGGATTCTGGTCAGCCCTGCAGACACTCGGCTGGAGCGGCAAGACTTGGTTCTGCCGTT
>CALDLA010000131.1 GCA_937898415.1 uncultured Prevotellaceae bacterium
AAAATCCTGGGCAACTTTTTGTTGCTCAGGAACTTATAAATAAAGTTAAACTAAAATACTGCGAAATTTAGGGTATGCAAATAATGGAAAAACGACGAGTAATCGCTGTTTTTCAAATTCTTTTTATTAATTTTGCAGCGGAAACAAATAAAATAGTGAAGATATGACTACCATCATTGCTATTGCAGCATTCATCATCATCGCCCTCGTTGGCTGGTTCATTGCCGAGGCCAAGGGCAAGTTCGTGACTTACAACAATAACGAACAGGAGCAGGCTGTGCTCAACCAGAATAAGTGCTCGCTGGAACAGAACGGCTACAACGAACTGAACATCAAGGACGTGATACGCACCATAGCCACTACAGGCTATAGCGCTGTGTGATTACGACTTCGCAAAGCCAAGCGACAGTAGACTGATCTTGACATCGCCCGCCTTCAGCAGTTCGCGGGCGCAGGCTGTGATGGTTGCTCCTGTGGTGACGACATCGTCAACCAGCAGAATATGCTTGCCGTGAATAGCCGCCTGGTCTTTCAGCTCGAAGACATTGGCAACATTCTCCTGACGCTCCCAGCGTCCCATCTGCGTCTGGCTTTTCTCAAACCGCTTGCGGCAGACTACGCGGTCATATAGGGCCAACCCTGTAGCCTGACAGATGCCTTCAGCCAGACATCGGCTCTGGTTGTAGCCGCGATGCCGCTGGCGACTACGTGCCAACGGTATGGGCACAACCAGGTTAATACCGTCAAAGAATCCTGTCTCGCTAAACTCCACTGCCATCATCCGTCCCATTATCACCCCTATTTCAGGTTGGTCGTGGTACTTCAGGTCATACAGGATATTGGCCGTCTTGGAACTGCCTTCATAGTAGAACAACGCCGCCACTCGCTCCACAGGAATAATACCCCAAAACAGGCGGGCCATCACATTGTCATAGGCGCTGAGCTGGAAGCCCGTCCGAGGCAGATGCAGATTACAAGCGGCACAGAGAACCTCCTCCGAGGGCGCCAACCTTCGTCCACAGACCACACAGAGTCGCGGGGCTATCAGGTCGAGGAGCCGATGCCAGAAACTAATCTTCTTCATCCACTTCGTCAACGTCACCGTCAATGCACTGGCGGATAATGTCAAAGGTAAAGCCTCGTCCAAGGGCAAACTTCACCAGTTTCTGGTTGAGCTCATAGTCGCTGGAAGCCTTGATACTGCGCCGCTTCTGCTTCAACAGCGGCCTGAGCACACTGAGATACTCTTCGTCGTCAACCTCGCTGAGCACACGACTGCGGATGTCGTCGTCAATATGCTTCATCCACAGCGCCTGCTCCACCTTGCGACGTCCCCACTTGTTGTAGCGTATCTTGTCGCGTACAAAAGCACGGGCATATCGTTCATCATCTACATAACGCTCGCTGACCAGTCGCTGCATGACACGGGCCTGAGCCTCGTCAGACATCTCCCACCGCCTCATTTTCTCTATCAGTTCGTGCTGGCAATGCTCGGCGCGGGAACAGAGCTGTGCCAACTGCAGATAGGCGCCTTGTTCGGTTACTTCTTTCATCGTTGTGCTTTTATCATTCTTGGTTTTCCATACTGGTCATCCCTTACCTCGATGTGATGGTACGACATCGCGCTGAGTAAGGATTTCAGCTGTCCGGCATAGAGGGGATTGATCTCGAAGAACAGACTACCACCCGCTGTGAGCGACCGTCGTGCGTAGTCAGCAATAGCCCGATAGAACAGCAACGGGTCGTCGTCGGGCACAAACAACGCCAGCGAGGGCTCATAATCCAGCACGTGGCGCTCCATCGTCGCCCGTTCTTTCTCACAGACATACGGCGGGTTACTGACGATGATGTTCCATTGGTGAAGGGTGCTGGGTGAAGGGTGAAGGACGTCCTGCTTCTCAAACTTCATCTGCACACCTAACCGCTGGGCATTCTCTTGGGCTATGGCAAGCGCCACTTCCGAGATGTCCCACGCCGTCACCTGTGCTTCCGGCAGCTCTGCCGCCAACGTACAGGCGATGCATCCGCTGCCTGTACCGATGTCAAGAATGGTGATTCCTCTCCACTCTCCTCTCTCCTCTCTTCCCTCTTCTTGCACCCACTGGCACAACTCCAGCGTTTCGGGACGAGGTATCAGCACTCCCGGCGCTACACGGAACTGGCGTCCACCAAACTCCGCCACACCCAGCACGTACTGCACAGGTTCACCCTGTAGCAACCGTTGCTGAATGTGGCGGAGAACAGTGTCGTCGCCCGTCTTTCCACAGAGCACGTCAGCCATTGTCAAGCCGAAGCGCTCTTCCAGAATGAGCCGTGCTATAGCTTTCGCCTCACGGGCATCATATAGTCTTGTCAGGGGTTTCCACAGTTCTTCGTAACTCATGCTGCGAAGTTACTTGAACATCAGCTGAGCAAACTCGTGGAGGCTGCGACGCCAGGTGTGCCACTCATGGGCCGTTCCGGGCGATTCATAACCGACGGCGTTCATGCCGACCTGTTCCTTGATATTCTTGGCTGCCTCTACGCAACCCATGTTCTCCTTGCCACCACCGCTCATGAAGAGCAGCTTGACATTCTTGGCGAAACCTTCTGAACCCTTCACCTGGTCAACGCTCCATGCACCGCTGCTGAAAGAGCCAACGTAGGCGAACTTCTCAGGATTGGCAAGCGTAATCTCACGGGCCTGCATACCACCCATCGAAAGACCGGCATAAGCACGATGCTGAGCATCGGCCATCACACGATAGTTCTTCTCGACCATCGGGATGATGTCGTTGAAGAGTACATTCTTGAAACCTTCGGAGAAGCCGCCGAAGCCACCACGACGGGGACCACCTTGTCCGGGAGCACCCTGCGGACGCGAACCACCGAAGCCGCCGAAGCCACCCTGCTCGCCAGGACGGCGCGTGTTCAGACCATTGTCCATCACGATGATGCAGGGGACGGCCTTGCCTTCGGCAATCAGGTTATCCATAATCTGAGCGGTGTGGCCCTGCTCTGCCCATCCGTACTCATTCTCACCCATACCGTGCTGCAGATACAGAACGGGGAATTTCTTAGTAGGATTGGTGAAGTACTCATGAGGCAGATAGACATGACAGCGACGCATCTGCTCGGTGTAGGTAGACCAGTAGAAAACCTCGCTGACAGAGCCCTGCGGCACATTCTTCACCTGCCAGAAATCCTGGTCGTCGGAAGGAATCTCAATACCGCTGCCCCAACGGCTGGCACCATAGTAGTAGAGGCTGTTCGGGTCGGGCACATTGGCACCGTCAATGTTCAGCTGATAATAGTGGAAACCCTCGTCCTGCGGTTCTGAAGTACCGGTCCACAGACCGTTCTCGTCCTTGGTCATCTCGTAGATCTTGCCGGCAATGTCCAGTCCGACGAACGTTGCCTTAGGAGCCAAGATTTGCGCACGAACCTGACGCTTGGAGTTCACAGCCGGGAACTGCTTGTTCTCCTGGTTGGTAGATGCCGGTTTGAAATCCTCGGCCTGAGCCTGGACTGACGGAACGATGGGGTTTTGTCTGGGAGCACCAAACTGAGCTGATGCCGTCATTGCTGCAAAGGCAGCAACTGCTAAAAATACATGTCTCATGGGTTAAATAAATAATTAGGTTGATGAATCATTCCGACATTTTGGACGACTCACGTCTGCAAAGGTTAAACACGTTATGATGTTTGTTATAGAAGATTAACATTTCACAGTGTACTTCTCTTCGCAATAATTTGTAACTTTGCCCCCATGAGCAAAACTACAGAAGACGAGAAATACATGCGCCGCTGTATTCAGTTGGCCATGAACGGACGGCAGAATGCCAAGCCCAATCCTATGGTTGGGGCAGTGATAGTGGCTGAGGGACGGATAATCGGCGAAGGGTATCATGTGCGCTGTGGCGAAGGCCATGCCGAAGTGAACGCCTTTGCATCGGTGCTTCCAGAGGACGAACCACAACTCCGTGAGGCGACGATGTACGTCTCACTGGAGCCTTGTTCACATTACGGTAAGACGCCGCCCTGTGCTGACTTGATCATAAAGAAAGGAATACGTCGTGTCGTTGTCGGCTGTGTCGACGAGTTTGCCGAAGTACAGGGACGCGGAATCCGCAAGCTGCAGGAGGCAGGCATTGAGGTGACGATTGGTGTGCTGGAAGAGGAATGTCGCCGATTAAACCGCCGTTTTTTTACATTCCATCGTTGTTTGCGTCCGTACATTATTCTAAAATGGGCACAGACGGCCAATGGTTTCATTGATGATCATGGACAAGCGCTCAGCATCTCGTCGCCCTTCACCCGAATGCTCGCCCATAAACTGCGGGCCGAAGAGGATGCCATCCTCGTGGGGCGCGTAACCGACGAACGGGAACATCCACAGTTGACCGTCCGCGAATGGCGAGGGCCAGATCCCAAGCGACTCGTCGTAGACCGTACACACCCGCTGAACCTCGGCAGTCTGCATGCCCACAACATCCAGTCGCTCATCGTTGAGGGCGGTACCAAGACCCTGCAGTCGTTTCTCGTACAAGGACTATGGGACGAAATTCGTGTGGAAACAAACCTCGGACTAACCGTCACGGCCGGCACCCGTGCACCTCAACTTCCTGCCAACGCCGTCGTCAGCAGGCAGGAGCAATACGAGAACAATCTGATTATTTCCTACCGAAATCAGCAGGCACCTCACCCCACTTCCCAGTCTCCCATTTGACGATGGGATTGCGGTAGTCGTGGGTGCGCAGCCAGTTTTCGGCTCGGGTAATGATTTGGTAGAGTTGCTCCGTCTCCGGCGTCCGTTCCAGTTTGGTCTTACATTGTCGCTTCTTCACCCAGAGGATAGCATTATAGCTGTCAGAGTAGATGGTCTTCTGATGCAGTCCCTGCTGCCAGCAGAGAGCCAGCGCGTGGACAATGGCCAGAAACTCACCGATGTTGTTTGTTCCCTTCATCGGTCCGAAATGGAACACCCGGTAGCCCGTCGTCAGGTCGATGGCCTGATACTCCATCGGTCCCGGATTCCCTGAACAGGCCGCATCCACAGCCCATGCGTCTGCCGTCACCTCTATGGGCAACGGCAGCACGGTATCGTGGCGGTAGTCGGGAGGATTCTGCATCATTGTCTTTTGTTTGTTGCGGCTTAGTTGCAACAAACTTTACATACGCTCAGGCACTTCAATTCCAAGCAGCCCCATGCCCTTCTTGATAATCTTGGCCACATTTTTGGCCAGCATCAGTCGTACGGCTTTCTTCTGCTCATCGGGTTCGTTGAGAATCGAATAGTCGTGGTAGAACTGATTGAAAATCTTTGTCAGTTCGTAGCAATAATTGGCGATGCCGCTGGGAGAGTAGTCCTTACCGGCCTGTTCGACAGCGGTGCCGAACTCGTTCATTTTCTGAATGAGTTCAATTTCCTTCTGACTCATGGGACTCACGAGACCTATGGGACTCATAGGAATTCCGGAAGCCTTACGCAGAATTGAACGGATGCGGGCATAAGTATACTGGATGAAGGGACCTGTGTTGCCGTTAAAGTCGATGGACTCCTCGGGATTGAAGAGCATGTTCTTGCGAGCGTCAACCTTGAGGATGAAATACTTCAGGGCACCCATGCCAACGATGCGGGCAATTTCGCGACGTTCTTCTTCGCTCATATCGTCAAATTTCCCCGATTCCATCGATGTTTTATAGGCATCTTCAATCATCAATTCCATCAGGTCGTCAGCATCGACAACAGTGCCCTCGCGGCTCTTCATCTTACCGTTGGGCAGTTCCACCATACCATAAGAGAAGTGCGTCAATTCCTTGCCCCACTTGAAGCCGAGGCGGTCGAGCAAGATGCTGAGCACCTGAAAATGGTAGTTCTGCTCATTGCCTACGACGTAAATCATCTTGTCAATAGGGAAGTCCTGAAAGCGCATCTCAGCAGTGCCGATGTCCTGCGTCATATAGACAGATGTACCGTCGCTGCGAAGCAGCAATTTCTGGTCGAGCCCCTCGTCGGTAAGGTCGGCCCAGACGCTGTTATCTTCATGGCGCTCAAAGAGACCTTTGGCCAGACCCTCTTCTACCTTTGCCTTTCCCTTCAAGTAGGTTTGCGACTCATAATATATCTTGTCAAAGCTGACACCCATCTTCTTGTAGGTCTCGTCAAAGCCAGCATACACCCAACTGTTCATCTTCTCCCAGAGGGCACGAACCTCGGGGTCGTTCTGCTCCCACTTGACCAACATCTCGTGGGCCTCCTTGATGAGTGGAGCCTCCTGCTTGGCTTTCTCTTCGTCCATGCCCTGAGCGGTCAATTCTTTGATTTCATCGCGATAGTGTTTGTCGAAAGCTACGTAGTAGTCGCCAATGAGGTGGTCACCCTTCTTGCCAGAGCTTTCGGGTGTCTCGCCGTTGCCATATTTCAGCCAAGCGAGCATCGACTTGCAGATGTGAATACCACGGTCATTGACAATATTCGTCTTGACGACCTTATTGCCATTGGCCTCCATAATCTGAGCTAACGACCAGCCTAACAGATTGTTACGCACATGGCCAAGGTGCAGGGGCTTGTTGGTATTGGGCGATGAATACTCAATCATCACAAGAGGAGAACCGTCAGTTGCTTGTTTTGTACCGAAATGCTCGTCCTGGTCAATGGCTTTCAACAGCTCGAGCCAAGCACCGTCGCCGATGCTCAGATTAAGGAACCCCTTCACTGCATTGAACTTCTCAACGGCAGGACAGCTATCCACCAAGTACTCGCCAATCTCCTGAGCCGTCTGCTCAGGCGACTTTTTGGCAGCTTTCACAAACGGAAAGACCACCAATGTCAAGTTACCCTCAAACTCACTTCTTGTTTTTTGTAGCTGCAACATCTTTTCAGTTGCATCCATGCCGTAGAGTGCCTTCACAGCCTCGCCAGCAGCCTTGCTAATCAATGCTTCAATATTCATAACGTTCGATTTTTGGGTGCAAAGGTACAAAAAATAAAATAAAAAGCGTAACTTTGCAGCAAAAATGAACCTGCGCGACAAACAAATCCTCAAAATAGCCGCACCCTCGATAGTGTCGAACATCACCGTTCCATTGTTGGGACTCATTGACGTGGCCATCGTCGGCCACATGGGCAGTCCTGCCTACATCGGAGCAGTGGCTGTGGGATCGATGATTTTCAATCTCATCTACTGGCTGTTCGGGTTCCTGAGGATGTCGACCAGTGGGTTGACGGCCCAGGCCTACGGGCGACGCGACTTGACAGGAGTCACAACAATTCTGGCACATTCAGGCCGAATAGCCCTCCTCACAGCCTTTGCGCTCATCATCTTGCAGATTCCGCTTAAATGGCTCATGTTCTGGGTAATGAGTCCGACGCCCGATGTAGAAACTTTTGCTTCTACATATTTTCGCATCGTCATCTGGGGGGCTCCGGCCATGTTAGGGCTTTACAGTTTGTCAGGCTGGTTCATTGGGATGCAGAACACCCGAATCCCAATGTATATCAGCATCATGCAGAACATCATCAATATCCTGGCTTCAGTGACATTAGTTTATGGTTTCGGCATGAAAATTGAAGGTGTAGCACTTGGTACCGTTATCGCACAATATGCAGGAACCATCATGGCCCTTGGGCTTTTAGTGAAACATTATGGCCGGTTGTTTCGAAGATACGGGTGGACGAGAGCACGCCACTCAATACCTCCTAACAACGCCACCATCAACTTTGATCTCTTCTTTCGAACGGTCTGTCTGGTGGGTGTAAATCTATTTTTTACGTCGGCCAGTGCCCGTGAGGGAGCGGTCATCCTATCGGTGAATACGGTAATGTTGCAACTGTTTCTGTTTTTCAGCTACTTCATGGACGGATTTGCCTATGCCGGCGAAGCTATGGGCGGCAGGTTCTACGGAGCGCGTAATGGTGCGGCTTTCCGCGAGACCCTGCTCCGTCTTTTCAGGTGGACATTGCTGATGACGACCGTTTTCACCATATTCTACATCTTTGGCAGTATGGATATTGTACGGCTATTGACCGACGATCTTCAGGTTCGTGCTGCAGCTGAGGTGTACGTCTGGTGGGTATGGCTGGTGCCTGCGGCAGGAGCTGCCGCCTTCATCTGGGACGGCATCTTCGTGGGCATCACGGCCAGTCGGGGCATGTTGGTGGCAACATTCATAGCTGCGCTATCGTTCGCTGCCGTCCATCTGTTGACGAAAGACACGATGGGTAACCACGGTCTGTGGCTGGCACAGGTTACCTACCTCGCCATACGAGGCATCTTGCAGACCGCTTGGTATAAAATTTGGATAGACAAGGCCCCGAATTTCGCGTAAAAAAGCATATTTTTGCGCGTAGGCATACTTTTTTTAGTAAATCGCAGTTTTTTTTTAAAAAAAAGTTTTTCGTTTCACTTCTTTTTTGTATCTTTGCAGCCGGTTATTCACCCTCGGAAAGAATGAACAACGTGTCACAGCACATCAAAGTATTTCTTTCTGCCGTATTCTTTATGGTGGAAGTATGCGCTTTTGGTCAAACTGTGATAGGAACTCCGGGACTAATGAATATACCGACGGCCGAGGTGCGCGAGGCCGGTACATTCGACGGTGGCGCTAGCCTGATGGAGCGAGAACTTCAGCCCAGTTTCAAGAACTACAATACAGGGCTCTACTATGTTTACTTTGCTCCGTTCTCATTCGTCGATGTCACATTTCGTGAGACACTTCTCAAGTGCCGGAAGTCGGCGACAAACGCCAAAGTGGGTTTTTATCAGCAGGACAGGTCACTGTCAGTGCGTGTCAACCCACTTAAGGAACAAGAAGGCCAGTGGTGGCCCTCTGTGCTTGCTGGCGTCAACGACTTCTATTCCGACCATGGCGGCAGCTACTACGCAGCAGTCTATATGGCTATGACCAAGAGTCTGCAACTAGGTGGTCTGGGAGCCATTAGTGCGACGGCAGGTTATGCCCACCCCATCCGCGAAGGTATCCTTTACGATGGTGTCTTTGGTGGAATAAGCATATCACCGGCATGTGCCAGAGAATTGCGCCTGATGGGCGAATACGACACCCGAGGTGTCAACGTCGGTCTGGGCACACAGTTGTTTCGGCATCTGAACCTGACTTGCTTTACCCGCGAGTTCAAGGGAATCAGTGCTACAGCTAGTTATCAATATACTATACGCTATTAGAAAAGAAGATGATGAGAGTCTATGTTTTCGCCCTATGCGCCATGATGGCAGCAGCCGTGTCAGCGACGGAGATTCGCGACGCGGCGGTTGCATTGGCACGTCTTGGCTTTGAAGACATACGCATCAGCCAACGAGATAACACGCTCTATGCCAGCGTGGAGCCTACGGCCTATCGGGGGACTTTCCGCGGAGCGGGCGTAGCCGTCGAGGAGTTGGGAAGACTGTTCCCTACTGCCAGCGACATCGAATTGGCCATCACCGAATACCAGTCCCCGCAAGTGGCTGTACATGCCCGACGGGATGACAGTGGATGGAATGCACTGGTGGATTATGAGACCGACGCCGTTCTGTCTGCACTCACCCAGACAGCAGTTGTCCAGCAGTCGACAGGCCGTATTGACGTGAGGTTCTATCCGATGGTGTCGCTTGACAACCACCGTCTCGACAAACTGTTCGAGTACACCGTTAGTATTGCTCCGGCCGTGGAGACGACCCTATGGAAGGGCAGCCGGTTGACGCTGCAGCCGGTATTCCCCGTAGCCACTAACGTGTGGCACGAAAAGGCAGATGCTTACATTCGTGTTGGCGTAGCTGCACTGCAACAGGAATTGCGATTCACCGAGCGGTTACGGACAGTTCTCAGCGGTGGCATTTTTGTAGGCAATGTAGCTGGTCTGGATGCGAATCTCTCGTATCGTCTCAGTAAGAGCCTCACACTGGGTATGCAGGCAGCCCTCTTAGGCGACGCCTATGCATCGGGCAGCGGTTACCACTTCGACAAGCTTGGAGAGGTGACCTTCCTTGGTAAGGCAAGCTACTATCATAGTCCGACACGCATCGAAGCCGGACTGACGGGTGGCCGCTTCATCTATGGTGACTATGGTGCCCGACTCGACCTGACTCGTCACTTCGGAGAATATGCCATCGGTGTCTTCGGCATCTTGACGGGTGGAGAGCACAACGCCGGATTTCACTTTGCCATCCCCATGGGTGGCAAGTACCAGCCGCGCCACGGCGCCATGCGGATTATGCTGCCTGAGTACTTCGACTGGGAGTACAACATGGTATCGTATTTCGAATATGCCGACGAACGAATGGGTTATCAGAACGAGACCCGTCCTGACGTCAATCACTCTGCCCACTACTGGCAGGCCTCCTATGTAGAGCAATATCTAAGGAAGTACCTGCAAGGTAGTATTAAGTAAGTATATATATATAATAATTTAAGTATTAATAATTCAAAACCATTATGATTATGAAAAAAATTGCTTTTTTGATGTGTGCTGCAGCAGTGCTGGGCACCATGAGTTCATGCAGCAGTGACTCGGAAGAGACTGCTCAGGTCATTCAGAGTGTAGGTAAGGTAACCCGCACACTGGTTGTCAATGCCAACACTCCGTCGAACATCACTTTCGATGGCAAGACCATGGCTAATGTTACTACCGCTACCTTCGAGAACGTTGCCCAAAAGGGTATTCTGAAGGTGGTGCCCCTCTCAAACGACTACTATGCCCAGAAAGAGTCCCTCGTCGACTTCGCTGACAAGAACACGATCGCTCTGGACGTTGTGATGGCCAAGAAGCCCACCATCGAGGTGTCTCAGGCCGACATGCTCAACGGTCAGGTTGTATTCAATGACCAGGAGAACCAGGATGTGATGGGCGTTAAGGCCAGCATCGCTGTTCCTTACAACACGGTTATCAGTGGCAACACATGGTCACCCTTCTCTATCACCACTTTCATGCCCACCGACGACTTTGTAGGCGACGTCACTCGTGCTAATGGTCAGTCTGAGGTCAGTGTCCTCACCCTGCGCTGCGCTGCTGACGGTGCTGAGTTCAGCATTCCTGTTGACGTGATGCTCGATATTGAAAACTCTGACGGCTTCGACCTCGAGATTGTCAGCGCTGACGGTAAAGAGCGTTACGCTATGACGGAGGTTGGCGGCGATCGTCGTCTGATGAAGCTCCCCCACTTCTCTGACTGGAACGTTGTTGTGAAGGTAACTGAGGTAACTACTCGTGCTGAAGGCGATACTCGTAAAGAGGGTTATGATGAGTACACCAATACCGTCCCTGTCAAGGCTGGCACAAACACCATTTCCTATGAGGTGAAGTCGGGTGCTATTCAGACTGATGGTAAGAAGAGCACGGTTACTACTAACTATCTGAAGAAGAAGATAGGTACGTATGCCGTTACGACCAAGACGGTAGACAAATCTTTCAATGCCGAAGGTACCGTTACTTATAAGTTTAAGCAGAATTGGAAAGAAATAGAATATAAGTCTGGTAAGACTGTATTTTGGGCTAAAGTTTATGAAAGTGTAAATTCAGATGATTTTGAGTGGATATTCAGCCCTGTCAAGCGGGGTGGTCACTCTGGCGGTTCTGGCCGTTAATTCATCTCTTAAAACGTGAAATAAAAGCGCCACAGACTACTCGTTTGTGGCGCTTTTCCCACAAATACTAAACCTGAAAACAATGAAAAGACTTGTTTTTGTCATTGGGGCCTTTTTTAGTTTAGCGCAGGCAGTAAACGCCCAGAACGACGATTTCGGCATGTGGTACGAACTGGGAGCCGAGAAGAAATTATCGTCGAAATGGAGTGCTGGTGTTGAGGCCGAGTTCCGTACCCGCAACAACAGCAAGACAGCCGACCGCTGGAGTGCCGGCCTCAATGCCGAGTTTAAAATTATAAAAGGTCTGAAAGCTGCGGTGGGTTACACGTTCCTCTATGATAACAATGCCGAGGAACTGACCTGGAAGAACTTGCTGCCCAATAAGTGGACTCCATCCTACTGGGGTACACGTCACAGACTGTTTCTCCAGCTATCGGGCAGTGTCAATGTGGGAAACTTCAGCTTCTCACTTCGCGAACGTTGGCAGTACACCTACCGCCCTGAGACAGCTGACAAGAAATACAACTTCAAATGGGAGGAGGATGACAATGATAATGACTATATCTCAGGCTATGCACTGGAACCCGTCAAGGGTAAAGGAAGAAACGTGCTACGCAGTCGACTGCAGGTGAACTACGACATTCCTCACTCCAAGTTCGAGCCGTTTGCCAATGCTGAGATGTTTACCGACAACGACGGCATTGCCAAGATGCGCTACCAGATAGGCACAGACTATAAATTGAAGAAGCGTCATATCTTTTCGCTGACCTACCGCTACCAGAACGTTAATAGTAATGACGAAGACAATGAGACAAACATCCACCTTATAGGACTTGGATATAAATACAAATTCTAAACCACGACCAAGATGAAAAAGCTATTAACCATCATGTTTGCAGCGTTGGCCGCTATAGCCTGTACAACTGACGACCAATACGACCTTAATTATTTCACCCAGAAATACAAGCAAACGGAGAAACCAGCTGAGGAGGATACGACAAAGGTATCTGAGCCTGACACACTATATATTTCCATTACCTATAACGGTACCACAGCTGCGCTGGCAGGTGACGTAGACAAAGTAATCATAGCACAGAAAGGTGCCGACGTCACACTAACCTCTGATACAGAGAAATATTTGCAACTGACACTCAGCGGTTCAACTACTGACGGTTCGCTGTTAGTCTATAGCCTGAAACCATGGGGGTTGGTACTCAATGGACTTCAACTTACTAACGCCGATGGTCCGGCCATCAACAACCAATGCTCAAAATGGCTATACGTCACCTTGACTGACGGTACAGAAAACACCTTGACTGATGGTGAGAGTTACACAGAACAGACGTTCGACCAAAAGGGGACTCTCTTCAGCGAGGGACAGATACACTTTGCTGGAACAGGCACACTGACTATCAACGGAAACGCCAAAAACGGCATTGCTTCTGATGACTACATTGTTATTGACGACGGCACACTGTCTATCAATGTCGCATCCGACGGAGGTCGAGGCATTAAGGTCAATGATGGCTTGACCATCAACGGTGGCTCTACAACTATCACCACCTTAGGTGACTGCCGCATAGAAACCACTGACGGCATTCGTGACACCACCTCTGCAGCGGGCATCAAGAGTGACAGTCTCTTCGTCATGATCAACGGCTCGCTGACTATCACCAGCAAGGGCGACGGTGGTAAGGGTATCAACGCCACTGACAGTGTTATCGTCAGTGGTGGTACGCTCAACATCACTACTACCGGCTCTAACGACATAGGCAAGCCCAAGGGTGTGAAGAGTGACAAGGCTATTGTTGTCAGTGGTGGCTCTTTTACCGTCAATGTCAAGAAAAGTTGGGCCTGCGACAACGGCACCGACAGTGAAGAACCTGAAGATCACCTCACAATTAAAGGAACACCCAAGACAAAGAAACTGGAAAAACGTTCTGTTGTCGTTATATATGAATAAGGTGTAGATGATGGAAGGAGTCTGAAACTATTAGCGGGCATAGTACTCCATGACTCTAGAAATAATGCAGTCTGGTACCATGCCCGCTATTGTTCTGCCCTGATGGACGCGGCGGCGGATATCGGTGCTTGAAATGTCGAGCAGTTCAGCTTTGACAACGGCAACGGTTGGCGGCAGTAATGTGAGGTCTATCGCACTTCCGCTTCGAGGATAGACGACAAGATGATAATTGCGGATAATGTCGTCAGCGCGATACCAACGGGGGAAACGCTCCCAGTTATCACCGCCAATTAGTAGGACGAACTCACGGTCAGGGAAGTCGGCCTCAAGCGCCTTCAGGGTATTCCAAGTGTAAGAAGGCCGGGGCAAGTGGAACTCATAGTCGCTGACGTGGATAGATGGGTCGTCGGCCAATGCTTGCTGAGCCATCTGCAGCCGCAGCTCGTCGTCAAGTAAGTCAACTTGTTGCTTTAACGGATTCTGCGGCGAAACCATCAACCAGACCTCTTCCAAGCCAGCCGCCTCCTTCAACTGGCGCACTAACTGGATGTGTCCGTTATGAATGGGGTTGAAGGAACCGCCGAAGATGCCTGTCTTAATCATTTAAAAAATCATTGATAATCTGTAGTGCCTCCTGCTTGGCGACTTCGAGATCATCGTTCACCACGACACAATCGAACAGCGAAGCAAAAGTCAACTCGTACTCCGCCTTAGCCAAGCGTTCCTCAATAGCTTCGGACGTATCGGTTCCTCGGCCTGTCAGACGGCGACGTAGTTCCTCGACCGACGGCGGCTGGATAAAAAGGCTCAACGCCTCGTCACCGTAATAGCGTTTGATGTTTAAACCTCCCTTTACATCGACGTCAAACACCACATTCTGACCTGCCACGCGCTGACGCTCTACCTGAGCTTTCAACGTACCATAAAAACGGTCTTGGTACACCTCCTCGTACTCCAGAAACTCCTCATTGGCAATCTTGGTCCTGAACTCCTCAGGTGTTAGGAAAAAATACTCAACTCCGTCCTGTTCAGTTCCACGCGGCGCACGTGAGGTGCAGGAAATAGAGAAGTAAAGATGCAACTCTGGATGCTCCTTCATCAACCAATTGACAATGGTCGATTTTCCTGATCCACTGGGAGCACTGACTATCAGCATTTTACCTTTTTTCATCTTACTTACAGCGCATTAAGAACTTGTTCCTTGATTTGCTCCAGCTCATCCTTCATCTTGACAACGATATTCTGCATCTCAGCCTGGTTCGACTTCGAGCCGGTTGTGTTGATTTCGCGTCCCATCTCCTGGGCGATAAAGCCAAGTTTCTTACCCTGTCCGGCAGGCTCAGCCATCGTCTCGCGAAAGTATTTCAGATGGTTACTGAGTCGTTGTTTCTCCTCACTGATATCCAGTTTCTCAATGTAGTAAATCAATTCCTGTTCCAAACGGTTCTTGTCATATTCCACGCCGGGGATCTGCTGTAGTCCGTCTGTGATGCGCTGTCGAATCTTTTCTACGCGCCCTTTCTCATAAGGTTCAATCTCTGCCAACAGTTGCTGGATGTTGTCTATCTTCTCCGTGAACTTCTGTTGGAGGGCGGTACCTTCTTGGGTACGGAAGTTGACAAGGGCATCCAAAGCAGCCTTGACAGCCTGACAAGCCATCGCCCACTCATCGTCGTTCAACACCTCCTGCTCCGTCTTTGTCAGGACGTCAGGCATCCGAAGCAAGGTGTACATCGGGTCATCAGACAAGGGAATACCTGTTTTCTCACTAATCTCCTTCATCTGACGGTAGTAGTTTTCCACCAAAGCTGCATTAATGGGCGTGGCATCCACCGCCGTATCCTTCTCTATCCATAAACTGAAGTCCACCTTACCGCGGATAACGACTGAAGCTACCATCTGACGGATTTCCATTTCCTTTTCGCGATAGAGCGGGGCGATACGTGTCTGGAGATCCAGCTGCTTCGAGTTCAGCGACTTTACTTCAACGTTAATCTTCTTGTCCTTGTATGCCACGACAGCCTTGCCGTAGCCTGTCATTGATTGTATCATGATGATAATTTATGTTTATTCCGATGCAAAGGTACGAAAAAAAGTTGAACCAGAGACGTTAATTTCTTATAAATATACGGCTGTTGGCAAAAAAAAGCGTACCTTTGCACCTTAATTATATATAGGAACAAGAAGATATAATGGCTTGCATACTACATATTGACACCAGTACTGACATCTGTTCCGTGGCCGTCAGCGAAGATTCGCACGTCATCTTTGAACAGGAAGATGCGACCGGTTCCAACCATGCTGAACAGTTAGGTACGTTTGTGGACGAAGCGCTGTCGTTCACCGACAACCATGCTATTCCGTTCGATGCAGTAGCCGTCAGCGGCGGACCCGGCAGCTATACCGGTCTTCGAATCGGTGTGTCGATGGCCAAGGGCATCTGCTACGCCCGCAACTTGAAACTCATCAGCGTACCGACATTGGAGTTGCTCTGCGTACCAGTTCTGCTGCGTGAGTTGGTGCCTGAGGGTGCATTACTCTGTCCGATGATTGATGCTCGCCGCATGGAGGTCTATGCCGGTCTTTATGATCGTTCGTTGAAACCCGTCCGCGAGGTCGAAGCCGACGTCGTCGACGCTGAGACCTATAAACTCTGGCTCGACGAACGGGAGATCTATTTCTTTGGCAATGGTGCCAAGAAATGCATGGAGACGATCAACCATCCCAATGCTCACTTCATTGACGGCATTAAGCCGCTTGCTAAGTGGATGCAGCCGTTGGCTGAACGTCGTTTACTGAACGGCCAAACAGAAGACGTGGCCTACTACGTACCTTACTACCTGAAGGACTTTGTAGCCAAGATGCCTAAGAAATTACTATAAGATATATGAACATACAGGGATTAGACTACAACACGGGACGCGAGAAACTGCTCATGCCCGAATATGGACGGGAGATCCAGAAGATGGTGGACTACGCCGTCAGTCTGCCGTCAAAAGAGGAACGGCTGAAGTGTGCCAACACTATTGTCAGGATGATGCTGACCAAAGTGCCGCAGATACGTGAGAACGCAGGATATGAACAGACACTGTGGGATCACCTCTACCTGATGTCGGGTAAGCAGTTAGACATTGACTGGCCTTTTGACGTGACTGGCGCTGAAAAGATTCATTTGAAGCCCGCTCCCATTCCGTTACCTCAGAACCGCATCCGCCTGCGCCACTACGGCAAGTTGGTGGAAGAACTTTTAGAGAAGCTGAAAACCATGCCCGAGGGTGCCGAACGTACCGAACTGGTACGTCAGACGGCCAACCAGATGAAGCGCGACCTCCTGACATGGGGACACGGCTCTGCTGACGACGAGAAGGTAGCCGACGACATCGCCCGCCTGACTGACGGTGCCATTCAATTAGACCTCGGGAAGTTCAGGTTTGAGAAAGTGACAGCCATCAGCATCGACGAAGGAAAGAAGAAAAAAAAGAAGTAGCTACATGGCTTCATTCAAGATAGAAGGCGGACACCTATTGAGCGGCACCATCACGCCGCAAGGCGCCAAAAACGAGGCGCTTCAGGTCATCTGTGCCACGTTGCTGACCAACGAGGAAGTTATCATTAAGAACATCCCCGACATCCGCGACGTGAACAACCTTATCCAACTGCTTAAAGACATTGGAGTGAAGGTTAAGGAGGAGAATAGGGGAAGGAATGGGGAAAGAACGTATTCCTTCCAGGCTTCTGACTTGAATCTTGAATATCTTGGAAGCGACGAGTTTGTCAAGAAATGCGCCGCCTTACGCGGCTCGGTGCTGATGATTGGTCCGCTGTTGGCCCGCATGGGCAAGGCGGTTATCACCAAGCCTGGCGGCGATAAGATAGGCCGCCGCCGGTTAGACACTCATTTCTTAGGTTTCAAATATTTAGGTGCCAAGTTTCACCACATCGAGAATCGCGACGTTTATGAGATTGACGCCAAGCGGCTTCGTGGCACATATATGCTGCTTGACGAGGCCTCTGTCACGGGTACGGCTAACATCATTATGGCCGCTGTCATGGCCCAGGGCAACACCACTATCTATAATGCCGCATGTGAACCTTACATCCAGCAGCTCTGTCACATGCTGAATCGCATGGGTGCCAACATCAGCGGTATTGGCTCGAACCTCCTGACCATCGTCGGCGTCAGTGCCCTGCACGGCACGGAACATCGTCTGCTACCCGACATGATTGAGGTCGGCTCATTCATCGGTATGGCGGCTATGGTAGGCGACGGCATCCGCATCAAGGATGTCAGTATGAAGAATCTCGGCATCATACCTGATGCCTTCCGACGACTTGGTGTGAAGATGGAGGCGGAGGGCGACGACCTCGTGATTCCCCACCAGAAGCACTACATCGTTGACTCGTTCATCGACGGCACCATTATGACTCTGGCTGACGCACCTTGGCCTGGTCTGACACCTGACCTCCTATCGGTGCTTATTGTAGTGGCTACTCAAGCTCGCGGTTCGGTATTGTTCCACCAGAAGATGTTCGAGAGCCGCCTCTTCTTCGTTGATAAGCTCATTGACATGGGTGCCCAGATTATCCTCTGCGACCCCCACCGTGCCGTTGTCGTCGGTCACGACCGCAAGCTGACACTCCGCGCCCAGCGTATGTCTAGCCCCGATATCCGCGCCGGCATCGCCCTGCTGATAGCTGCCATGAGTGCCAACGGCACCAGTACCATCAGCAACATTGAACAAATTGACCGCGGCTATGAGCACATCGAGGACCGCCTCAACGCCCTCGGCGCTAAGATAGAACGACATGATTAAACAAGAAGAAGTCTACCACATCGGCCGCATCGGCAAGACCCACGGCGTAAAGGGAGAACTGTCATTCCTTTTCAATGATGATGTCTTTGACCGCGTAGACTGCGACTACTTGGTGCTTGACATCGACGGTATCCTCGTACCTTTTTTCATTGAGGAGTATCGTTTCAAGAGCGACTCCAACGCCATCGTAAAATTTTGCGATGTAGATACCCAGCCACGTGCCGCCGAATTGACTGGCTGCGACGTTTACTTCCCACGTACATTGGCTGACGAGGACGACTCCCCTTCCCTCTCCTTGCTCGTAGGCTTCGATTTAGTTGAAGCAAACAGCGGAAAGACCATCGGCCGTATTGATGCCATCAACGACTCTACTGCTAATCTGCTCTTTGAGTTAGAGGACGGTCGGCTCATCCCGGCCAACGATGACCTGATACACAATATTGATACAAAAAAGAGAACCATCAGGATGGATATTCCCGACGGATTGTTAGAATTATGAAGAAACGACAAATAGCCATTCTCGGCTCTACGGGGTCGATAGGAACCCAGGCACTGGAGGTTATTGAGGAACATTCAGACCTCTACGAGGTTTACTGCCTGACGGCTAACAACAAGGTTGAACTGCTGGCTGAGCAAGCGCATAAGTTCAAGCCTGCGGCGGTGGTCATTGCCAACGAACAACGCTACGACGAGTTACGACGGCTGATGGATGACCTGCCCGACGTGAAGGTCTATGCAGGTGCAAGAGCCCTCGACGAAATAGTCGAGGCACAGCCTATCGATATGGTGCTTACAGCAATGGTGGGCTTTGCAGGACTTAGTCCTACCATCCACGCCATTAAGGCCAAGAAAGCCATTGCCCTTGCCAATAAGGAGACGTTAGTGGTGGCCGGCGAGCTGATACTGCAGTTAGCACAGCAGTACCACACGCCCATCCTGCCTGTTGACAGCGAGCACTCTGCTATCTTCCAGTCATTAGTCGGCGAAGACCAGAACCCCATAGAAAAGATTCTGCTGACGGCCTCGGGCGGTCCCTTCCGTCTGAAGTCAATGGAGGAGATAGCCCATGTGACAAAAGCCGATGCCCTGCGCCATCCGACGTGGGACATGGGCGCCAAGATTACCATCGACTCGGCGTCGATGATGAACAAGGGCTTTGAGGTGATTGAGGCCAAGTGGCTTTTTGGTGTTGATGCCAAGCAGATTCAGGTGCTCGTCCATCCGCAAAGCATCGTCCACAGCGCCGTGCAGTTCCAGGATGGTTCCGTGAAGGCTCAACTCGGCGTACCCGACATGCGGCTGCCTATCCAGTATGCCTTCTCGTTCCCCCGTAGGTTGCCACTAAGTGGCGAAAGACTAGACCTCTTCAAGGCCCGGTATCTGGAGTTTTTCGAACCCGACCTTAAGAAATTCCGCTGTCTGGCGATGGCCTACGAAGCCCTTGACCGTGGGGGCAACATGCCGTGCATCGTCAATGCTGCCAACGAAATTGTGAACCGCGCCTTCCTGGAAGACCGTTGCGGTTTCCTGCAGATGGGCGACGTGATAGCCGAGACTATGCAGCGGGCCACATTCGACAAGGCCCCCACCTACGAGACTTACATCGCGACGGATGCTGAAGCCCGTCGCATCGCAGCAGAGCTGCTTATGAATTAAGAGTTAAGAATTAAGAGTTAAGAATAAAAGATGGAAGTATTTCTGATAAGACTGTTACAATTCATGCTGGCTATCAGCCTGCTGGTATTGCTCCATGAGCTGGGGCACTTCACCTTTGCCAAACTCTTCAAGGTGAGGGTGACGAGGTTCTACCTCTTCTTCAACCCCCAGTTCCACCTTATGAGCACCTACGACACCTGGGTGCGCCGATTGCTGAAACTGAAGCCCGAGGTGGTGCCTGTAAAGAAGGGCGAGGATGGCAATGAGAAAAAAGAATATGTCGGCACGGAATATGGACTTGGCTGGCTGCCCTTAGGCGGCTACTGTGCCATCGATGGTATGATTGACGAGACCAACCAGAAACTCTCAGAGGATACCCACCCTTGGGAATTCCGTACCAAGCCCGTCTGGCAGCGTCTGCTCATTATGATTGGTGGCGTACTGGTGAATTTCCTGCTGGCGCTGTTCATCTACTCGATGATTCTCTTCTACTGGGGCGACACCTACATCCCTGTGGGCGAGATTAACATGAAATTCAACGAAGAGGCCAAGTCCTACGGATTCCGTGACGGCGATGTCCTTGTGGCTGCCGACGGCAAGCTGTTCAAGGACTTCTCGGCCGACCTCTATCGCATGATTTCCGAGGCTCACGACGTCGAGGTATTCCGCAATGGCAAGCACGAGCACGTCAGCCTGCCAGGCGAACTCAATCTGCTCAACATGCTGAAGTCCGAGCCGCGATTCGTTGAGCCCTTCCTGCCCGCCAGGATTGATAGTGTGCTGCCTGGCTCGCCCGCCGAGAAGATCGGACTGGAGGCAGGCGACAAGATTCTGTCACTTAACGGCCGCCCGATAGACTCCCACAACACCTTCCTCTTTGAGTTAGGACGTTTGTCCGACCAGCTGGCTGTGGCCAAGACCCACGAGGACAGTATGAAGGTGCGCACCGTGACGCTGACCTTCAAGGGAACGCAGCGCGACACGCTGCAAGGCACCTATACCATCAACGATACCGAGGTGCCCGTACCGGTGGCCCATGCCGCATACGGTGTGTTTACCAAGCAAGTGGTGCTGACCAAGGAACTGAAGTTGGGCTTCATGGCTCCCGCGTTGTCTTCGCTCTATAAGCCTTACACCCGTGAGTATGGCTTCTTCGAAAGCATTCCCGCTGGCATCAAGTATGGCTGGCACGTTCTAGCCGGCTACGTTGACGATATGAAGTATGTCTTCACCGCCGACGGTGCCAAGTCGCTGGGTGGCTTTGGAGCCATCGGCTCGCTGTTCCCGCCAATGTGGGACTGGTACATGTTCTGGAAGATGACGGCCTTCCTGTCAATCATCTTGGCGTTCATGAACATCCTGCCCATCCCTGCTTTGGATGGTGGCCATGTGCTCTTCCTGCTCTATGAGGCCATTACGCGCCGCAAACCGTCGGAACAGTTCATGATACGTGCCGAGTATGTCGGCTTCGGCATCCTGATACTATTGATGGTAGTAGCCAACTTGAACGATATCCTACGCTGGTTGGGCTATATGTAGCCTGTATCAGTGGCTGGTATAGAAATCGGTAATACGCACAATAGCACGATTGCAGACGGGGCAGAAGTTTTCTGCCTCGTTTGTTTTCATACGGCAGTCCTTCGAGGGCCGCCAGACGCCCTTCGACTGATAGCCACCACCCTCATAGAGTCCTATACGTCCCGTCGGGTCAGGCAGCATATCGGCCCACTTCCGCTCGAAGTCTACCTTTGTCGTCAGGTTGGGCTCCCAAGGCTCGGTATCGGCGGGATACATCGACTCGGGGTCATCTCCATAATCGTATTCATCGCCCAGTCCACCATAACTGTGGCCGAACTCATGTACCAGCACCTGACGGAACGTCGGGTGGTCGGTCGTCGTGACTAACAGCTGATTGTAGATGCCTCCACCGCCGTAGATGGCGCTGTTGACCAATACGATGATGTGCTCAAAGGGAACATCCGACAACAGGTCGTACAGCCGATGGACGTCCTGTGTCATCAGATAGCGATTGGAATAGAACGTGTCGTAATGAGTACCCACAGGTGTACGGCTCCAATGTCCCTCGCGGGGTACGCTGGTGCCACTATCCAGCGAACGGGGTGCTACGGCCACCACATTGAAGCGGTTCTTCAGTGACGTGAACGGTTCGTGGGCAAACAGCGCATCAACCACCCGTTGACAATCTTTGTCAAACTTTTCCATCTCGGCTTCCGTATAGCCCTCAGCCACGATGGCCAGGTCTATACAACGGGGCAGGTCGGGCACGCTGTCAGCCGTCCACACATAGTGGTAGGGAATATCGTTCTGCCCAAGATGGCGGATAAGAATGTCCTTAGGGTCTATCATGTGAGTCATCTCGCCAATCACTTTTCCGTGAAAGTCGGTTAATGTCACCTCTACACAGACTGGCTGCTTAGGCATCGGCACGTTATAACTCGCCTCGAATGACTTCTGCACTTTTTTCGCCTCCTCGGTAGCCTGCCACTCTTGGAACAGCGTCGAGAACGTGTGAACAAAGAGTAGCTGCCCTGTGGTCACATCCTTCAGTTTAATCTGTCCGTTGCCCAACAACGGCATCTCCGCCAGACGGCTCTTGCGTCCAGCCCATCTCGTCGTGACGTATGCTTGCTCGAAAAAGATATGCTGCTCCTTGTCGTTTCCGGCAAACACATAGTCTAACCGTAGCGTACTGTCCTCGAAATACTGGTCAAAAGCCACAGCGCCTTGCGCCTGGGCCTTAACGGTCGCCAGCATCATGCCGACGAGCAGAAGTAGTCTCTTGATGGTAATCTGTCTCATGTCTTTAGTTGAACTTTGCCGCAAAGGTACTACAATTCTGCCAAACAACCAAACAGCCGCCGCAAAGACTTGCGACGGCTGTTGTAGATTCTCCGGAGTTTCTCATTTCAGGCCTTTGTTGCGGAGTGTTGTGTTCAGCAGTGTCATGTAGGTTTTAAACTGCTTGTCGTTCAGGATATAGTACATATCGTGTACATCCTTTGTGACGGCCTTGTCTACCAGTTCGGCACGCTCCTCGAAATCCGCCTTTGCGGCTGTGTGCATCTTTTCGTTGAAGTTGCTGTGAATGTCGTTCACGATTTCCATCTGCTCCAAGGTCAGTCCCAGCGTCACGGCCAGTCTGCGCATGTCAAAACTCATGTCGTAGTTCTCAACATTCTTTACTGCGTTCTGTTCCTCAGTCTCAGCAAAACTTGCTGTCATCACCATTGCGGCAGCTACCAATAAAATCATTCTTTTCATAATCGTTACTTTTTTTATTGTTTGTTATCCTGTTTGTTATCCTGGTTTCTGTCTCTTTGACGCAGCAGTTCATAGAAGGTTTAAAAAGACGCACAATTTTTTTCAGACTTCCGCATCGTCTTTCACAAAAAAGTTGTATCTTTGCGCCGTATTCAGGAAATGACGAACCAAAACAACCTATTATAATAATGATGAAAAAAATCTTTCTGACGGCTTTGCTGACGGCCTTCCTCACCCTGAATGTCAGCGCACAGAACTATCCGCCGAAGGAGGCTCCCCAACTGGAGTTTGCCTTGCAGTTGAAAGTGACCCTTGGCGAGACCTTTGGTATCAATAACACTCAACACGGACGCCGAACCGTCATCCCCATCACGGGCGGAACCTTTGAAGGCCCCAACATTAAAGGCACCATTATCAACGGAGGCGCCGACTATCAGCTGGCCAATGCCGACGGGCGCACGGAGTTGGAGGCCATCTATTGCATCAAGACCGACGACGGCGTTTACATCCATGTTCGTAATCGTGGCATCATCGCCAACGGCAAGGATGCCGAGGGCCGCCCGTCATTCTACTTCCGCGCTGCCCCTCAGTTCGAGGCTCCTGCCGACAGTAAGTACGGCTGGCTGAACAACGCCCTCTTCGTCTGTGCGCCGGAATTCTCACAAGACTTCAAGGGCATCGTCCTCAATGTCTGGAAGGTCAAGTAGTATCTTTATAAAGCGACCGTTACTGATTGGCTTGGTCGTTGTCGTCGCCATCTTGGTGACGGCCACCATTGGTGCCAGCTTCTACATGCTCGACTATTCGCTGGCTCCTGACGACAACAGGGCTGACACCGCCCGGTACTTCCGACAGTTGGCTGACAATCATCCCGAGGCAAAGCGCTGGGCTGACAGCCTCAGTGCCTGCCGTGCCTTGCGCGACACCTTTGTCACCATGCCGTCAGGCGAGCGTCACCACGCCTACTTCGCCCGTCAGGACAGCAGTCGCCACATAGCCATCGTGCTGCACGGCTGGCGCGATTGTGCCATCGACTTCTTCCACATAGCACGCATCTACCATCAACTGTTGGGTTTCAATGTGCTGATGCCCGACCTTCATGCCCACGGTCTCAGCGCGGGCGACGCTATCGGCATGGGCTGGGACGATCGTCACGATGTGCTCCATTGGATGACTGTCGCCGCCCTTCTGTTCAAGGCTGACGACTTCGTGGTTCACGGCGTGTCGATGGGTGCCGCCACGACTATGAACGTATCAGGCGAGCCGCTGCCTTCCTGTGTCAGTAGCATCCGTTTCGTCGAGGACTGCGGCTATACCAGTGTCTGGGATGAGTTCAGCTACGAAATTTCTGAAGAGTTCCATCTGCCCGACTTCCCCCTGATGTACACCACCTCGCTGCTCTGCAAGCTGAAGTACGGCTGGAACTTTGACGAGGCCTCCCCGTTGCGGCAGGTAGCCAAGTGTCGTGCCCCCATGTTCTTCATTCATGGCGACAGCGACACCTTTGTTCCCTCACGCATGGTCTATCCCCTCTATGAAGCCAAGACCGGCCAGAAGTCGCTCTGGATTACCAAAGGCACCGAGCACGCCTTGTCTTACGACGACTACCCCGAAGAATACGTACAGCGCCTGAAGTCCTTCGTGCAATAATTCAAAACCTTTTGAAGAGCACTTTCTTGCTGTCCTTGCCGGAGCGGATGATATTGATGCCCTTCTGAGCCTTCATCACGCGCTGGCCGTTCATATTGTAGATAGCCTCGTTGGAGGCTGCATGGTTGATGATGTTGCTGATTCCTGTTTCCTGTAGCTGAACGGTAAGGACATACGTCGTCTTCTTGCTCATGTCACCGCTATATACGATAAGTTCGCACTCCAGACGATCGTCCTTTTCCTCTATCTTCTTCTCTATAAGGGCTGCCTTTCCATCGGCTACAGCCTCAATATCGTCAACCGTGAGAGGCTTGGTGGCTGTTGTCTCATAGCTCAACTTGTCGCTGTCGAAATTCCCTATTTCCTGTCCCTTCACTTTCAGCGAGACCAGCTTGGCATTATAAATGAGTTCGACATCATCCATCAGCAATTCGTCACTACCACTTCCCTTACCTGGGTTGGCATTGGTCGATAGAGTGACGAGGATGGCTTTCGGGCTGACGGCGTTCTCTGTGTATTCAAACGGCACTACCACCCGCACCCATTCGCCGTCTGTCTGGGCTATCTGGTCGTTTTTAGCCTTGGCCACCACATTCGTGTATTCCTTGTCCTCAGGGTCCTGATAATAGGTTCCGTCGGTAATCACGGCACTAATGGTGGCATAGGGATTGTCGGCATCGGGTTCGCCCTGCTTGAACTTCACCCAGACGGCAATCGAGTCGGGACGGGAATACATGGGAGTATAGAAAGGATGGCCATTACCGTCAACATCCGTCCGGCTCATGTCGATGTAGGCATTGTTGGAAACATCAGCAGCAATCATGCTTCCGGCATTCAGTCGGCCTGTAGTCATCGTGCCGTTAGCCACGATACCCAAGATGCTGGTAGAGAAGACGCATGCACTGGCCGAGCCAGAGTGGGCATCGTCTGACTTCTTGATGTGATGGCCGGCCAATGAAGCCAAGCTTCCCGATGCACTCTCGAACGAGTGCCAGCCGTTGGGCTCCACATATTCACCCATGGAGGTATGCCAGTTCTCAAAACTCCGATTCTGTAGCTGGTAGCCTTTTCCCACAGTCACCTCGATGACCTGCTGCAACGTTTCCGTCATGTCAATATCGATGTGGCATCGCAGGTGGCCGTTCTCCAGTTTGCATACCAGATTCACCGGCACAGGAGGCAGCGCAGAAGCTATCCAGGAAGAAGTATTGGGATTGTCGCCAGGGGCAACCGTGACGATCCTCGATGTCTGCAACAAAACGGTATCACCTACCTTGACAGGTTCTATACCTGTGATGGCTACATTACCTACACCTATGGAACTGTCTTCGCTGACCAGTACGAAATTCTTTAAGGTCAGGTCATACGTGGCACCATTCTGCTCCACGCTGATGGTTGCCGACTGTTCGGAACTGTTACCATTGACCATCACGACAACGGGTTCAGTATAATCTGCTGCTTGTGCCACGATGGCAGCACATGCAAGCACAAAAGTATAAAAATTCCTCATCATCATTATTTTGATTAATACAATTTCGGGGGTATTTACTCTTTAAAGAAGTTATCGTCTTCGCGCGACCACTGTTCGTCGGTCTCCGTGTCGTTGACACCAAGGCTGTAGCAGATCAGTTGCGCACTCTCGACGGCGACAACTTCGATGTTGGGCTTTATATAACGTTTCATTTTACAGCTTCAATTATTAATGGATGACTACTACACGGTCGTCTACGATATACAGGCCCTTCTTGGGATGACTGACCTTACGTCCCTGCAGGTCAAAATAATACTTCTCTTTATTCTTTTGACGCATCACGTCGTTCACGCTACTTGTCACCACTTCTCCGAACAGATAGCATCCGCGGGCAGCAGCGTCAATGTCGAGGGCAAGGAAGGCCTTGCCAGCACCGAGTTCCTTACCAGTGTACTTATAGAAGCCCAGGCCGCCCTCGTTAGCCATCGTATAGACGACCTTGCTGGCATAGGGGCTTCCTGCGATGGGGGTCGCCACGTCGACACCCTGTAGGGCGTTGTCTGTGTAGTCGCCAGTACTGGCAGTAGCTGTACTGCTGAGGGTGATAGCACCGCTGGTAGAAGCCCTCAGGATGACAGCCTGCCCCTTGTTGACAATGCGATCAGGGATTTCAGTCAGTGAGAGGCGGTTTCCTGACAGCGTAGCCTTATACACCGTCACGCCGTCGGGAGCCTGGAGATTGGCTATATTATTATAATAGGTGGACCAGTAGCCGGCAAAGTCACCCGACGAAATCTTATTGGTGCTGACCGTTGCTTGCAATTCAGCCACAATCGTGTACGTCGTCACCTTGCCCAGATCACCACCGTAAACGATAATCTGGCACTCCTGGCGATTGTCCTTTATCGCTATCTTCTTCTCTATAAGGGCTGCCTTTCCGTCGGCTACAGCCTCAATGTCGTCAATAGTGAGAGGCTCGTTGACCGTCATCTCATAGCTCAACTTGTTGCTATCGAAATTATCTACTTCCTGTCCCTTTACTTTCAGCGAGGTCAGTTTTGCGTTATAGATGAGTTCCATGTCATCTATCAGCAGCTCATCACCTTTGCTTCCCTTGCCTGGGTTGGCATTGGTCGATAAGGTGACGAGAATGGCTTTCGGATTGACGGTGTTCTCCATGTATTCAAACGGCACTACCACCCGCACCCATTCGCCGTCTGTCTGGGCTATCTGGTCGTTTTTAGCCTTGGCCACCACATTCGTGTATTCCTTGTCCTCAGGGTCCTGATAATAGGTTCCGTCGGTAATCACGGCACTAATGGTGGCATAGGGATTGTCGGCATCGGGTTCGCCCTGCTTGAACTTCACCCAGACGGCAATCGAGTCGGGACGGGAATACATGGGAGTATAGAAAGGATGGCCATTACCGTCAACATCCGTCCGGCTCATGTCGATGTAGGCATTGTTGGAAACATCAGCAGCAATCATGCTTCCGGCATTCAGTCGGCCTGTAGTCATCGTGCCGTTAGCCACGATACCCAAGATGCTGGTAGAGAAGACGCATGCACTGGCCGAGCCAGAGTGGGCATCGTCTGACTTCTTGATGTGATGGCCGGCCAATGAAGCCAAGCTTCCCGATGCACTCTCGAACGAGTGCCAGCCGTTGGGCTCCACATATTCACCCATGGAGGTATGCCAGTTCTCAAAACTCCGATTCTGTAGCTGGTAGCCTTTTCCCACAGTCACCTCGATGACCTGCTGCAACGTTTCCGTCATGTCAATATCGATGTGGCATCGCAGGTGGCCGTTCTCCAGTTTGCATACCAGATTCACCGGCACAGGAGGCAGCGCAGAAGCTATCCAGGAAGAAGTATTGGGATTGTCGCCAGGGGCAACCGTGACGATCCTCGATGTCTGCAACAAAACGGTATCACCTACCTTGACAGGTTCTATGCCTGTGATGACAACATTGCCGACTCCCATAGTGCCGTCTTCAGTGGCTAACACGAAATTCTTCAAAGTCAGGTCATAGGTAGTACTTTTCTGCTCCACGCTGATGGTTGCCGACTGTTCGGAACTGTTACCATTGACCGTTACTACAATGGGCTCCGTATAATCTGCTGCTCGTGCCACAATGGCAATGAATGCCAGAAATACGAGAGTAAAGATTTTCCTCATCATCATTATTTTAGTTCATTCATCATTTCTTTCTGCAGAATCTTCCTTAAAATAGGAAGTGCTGTAAGTTGTTGTCTTACAGCACCTTCATTTTCCTCTTGTACCCAGAGCCGGGGTCGAACCGGCACGGGTTGCCCCACTGGTGTTTGAGACCAGCGCGTCTACCGATTCCGCCATCTGGGCTTCAAAAGCGGGTGCAAAGTTACTAAGAAAAATTGGAATGACAAAAAGTTTCCGCTAAAAATCTTAAAAATACTTGCATTTCTCATTATTATTGCGTAACTTCGTGCCCGAAAACAAGCTAACTTTCAAATCTAACATACATGAAGTTTTCCGAAAAGCATTTTTGCGTAATCTTGGCTGGTGGCAAAGGGCGCCGTCTGTGGCCCTGCAGTCGCGAGCAGAAACCGAAACAGTTCATTGATTTCTTTGGTACGGGTCGTACGCAGTTGCAGGCGACATTCGACCGTTTTGCCCGCTTAATGCCCAAAGACCACATCTACGTGTGTACCAATCATGAATATGCACCTTTGGTGCGTGAACAATTACCCGAGCTAGGAGAAGAATGTCTGATGATAGAGGTGGTCAACCGCAATACTGCTGCCAGCGTATCGTGGGCAATGCTCAATATCCAGAAGCGCTGCGAGGATGCAAGCATCGCAATTACTCCAAGCGACCAATTCATCACCAACGACGAAGCCTTCGAGCGCAATATGATAGAGGCCTTTGAGATTGTCAGCCAGCACGATATGGCATTGGTAATGGGCGTTAAGCCTACACGTCCTGAGCCCGGCTATGGCTATATCCAGATGGGGGCAGCCACGCCTCATCCTAATGTATTCCGAGTACAGTCGTTCAGCGAGAAGCCTGAGCGTGAGTTTGCCAACATCTTCATGGAGAGCGGAGAGTTCCTGTGGAACACTGGCTTGCTGTTGTGTCGGGCTCCCTATCTCAGACAATGCCTGAGGAAGATGTTCTTTGAGCTGTTTGCCCCCGGACTCTGCGAACGGGGCAACTACACCATTGACCAGGTGCTGGACTTTATTCAGCGTAATTATGCGTCGTTACCCAACATTGCCATCGACCAGGGGCTGTTCAAACAGGCTGACAAGGCCTATGTAATGAAAGCCGACTTCGGATGGGCCGACCTTGGTACTTGGCACTCCATCTATGAGTGCATGAGCAAGTCAGATCATGATAATGTGGTGATTGACTCCGAGGTCATCCTGGAGGAATGCCGTGACAACATCATCAAGATGCCGAAGGGGCATCTCGCCGTCATCAACGGACTGGAGGGCTACATCGTGGCCGAGTCGGGTGATGTGCTGCTCATCTGCAAGAAGGGCGACTCGTCGGCATTGATCCGTAAATATGTCAATGAAGTACAGCTGAAATACGGTGAGGAGTTTGTCTAATCAGACAAACTCCTCACGAATCTTTGAGGCGATTTCCTGGAATTCCTCCTCCGTGAGCTTCACCGGTTCGCGGCGGAAGTCCACGTCACCCTCACTCTGCATTGGGATGAGGTGGATATGAGCATGAGCCACTTCCAAACCAAGCACCACCTGTGCAACCTTCTTACAGGGGAAAGCCTTCTTCAGGGCTGCGGCCACGCGCTTGGCGAACACCTGGAAGCGGGCCAGCTCGTCGTCGTCCATGTCGAAGATGTAGTCTACTTCGCGGCGGGGAATCACCAGTGTGTGACCCTTCACCATCGGGTTAATGTCGAGAAATGCGTAGAACTCCTCGTTCTCGGCGCACTTGTAGCTGGGAATCACTCCAGCGGCAATCTTACTGAAAATATCCATATTTATCCTACCGTTATATTGTCAATACGCAGTTTGATGGTACCACGGGGAATCTTGATTTCCACCTCGTCGCCCACCTTGTGGTTCAACAGTCCCTGGGCTATGGGCGTGGTAATGCTGATCTTACCCTCGCGCAGGTTGGCCTCGCTCTCGCTGACGATGGTGTACGACATCTTGGCCTTGTTGGCCAGATTGGTCATCTCCACCTTCGACAGAATCTGCACAGCATCGGTCGACAACCTTGAGGTGTCCACGATCTTAGCCTCCGAGATGGCCAGCTTCAGCTGGTTAATCTTTGCCTCCAGATGACCTTGGGCCTCCTTGGCGGCATCATATTCACTGTTCTCACTCAGGTCGCCCTTGTCGCGAGCTTCCGCGATGGCGGCCGATGCCTTGGGGCGTTCCACGCTCTCCAAGTGTTTCAGTTCGGCTAACAACTTATCGTAGCCTTCTTGTGACATGTAAGCCATACTATTTTCTGTTTTAATTTTTTATTTACAATTTTTAGGCAGACAAAAAAGAAAGAATTCCGACGCGCACGTTGATGTCGGAATCCTCTTGGACTATTATGTCTTGTTATCTGCGGCAAAGGTAGGGACTTTTTCTGACATAACCAAATTTTCGGGCAGAAAATTAACTTTTCTATTGTTTCTTCCTACTAAAAAGCTACTACAATTGTGGTAGTTAGGATTTTTTTTGTAATTTTGCACCCACAATGGAAGTAAAGAAGATGAAAAGACTGAATGTATATATCATTATGGTGGTGGCTACGATGCTGTCAGCCTGCCATCATGTGGCGGTTCCTGAGTCGTTTACCGACACGGGCAAGTCACCTATTATTTATCCCGACTACCGCGACGTGACGGTGCCGGTGAACATTGCGCCGCTGACGTTCGAGATGGACGGAGGCTGCGACGAGATGGTGGCACGCTTCCGTGCCAAGGGACACGAAATGGTCTGTGGCGGCAGTCAGGTGCAGCCCGACATGGACGAGTGGCGCGAGTTGCTCAGTCAGGCTGCCGATGGCGATATTGATGTTGAGGTGTTTGCCAGCAGCAATGGACAGTGGAACCGTTACAAGCCGTTCAAGATCAGCGTGTCGAAGGACAGCATCGACCCCTATATCAGCTACCGTCTCATCTCGCCCAGCTACGTCACCTACGAGGAGCTGACTCTGAACCAGCGCTGCCTGGAGAACTACGACGAGCAGGTGATGGTCGACAACATGCTCTGCGGCACCGAGGTCAACGGCCAGTGTGTCAACTGCCACAACTACCAGCAGTATAATCCCCAGCGCATGCAGTTCCACGCCCGTCAAGGTCACGGCGGCACGGTCATCAACTATGATGGCAAGCTCCGTAAGATTAACATGAAGAACGACTCCATCATCTCAGCCGGTGTCTATCCTGCATGGCATCCGTGGCTGCCGCTCATCGTCTATTCCACCAACCATACCGGCCAGAGCTTCCACACCCGCAACCTCAACAAGATTGAGGTATTCGACTCTGCCAGCGACCTCATTGCCTACGATGTGGAGAAGAACGAGGTGACCAACATCGAGAACGACTCGACGGAGTTCGAGGTCTTCCCCTTCTGGGCTCCCGACGGCAAGACTGTCTATTACTGTAGTGCCCACTTTGAATTCCGCGACACCGTCAGCCACGAGACCGAGGTCATCTTCCGTGCCAAGGAAATCAGGTATAACCTTTATAAGAAGTCCTTCAACCCCGAGACCTTGGAGTTCGGCCCCCGCGAGTTGGTGTACCGTGCCGACAGCCTCGGCAAGAGCGTCACCCTGCCGCGTATCTCGCCTGACGGTCGCTACCTGATGTTCACCCTCGGCAACTATGGTGTGTTCCACATCTGGCACCACGAGGCCGACCTCTACCTGATGGACCTTCAGGACGGCAGCGTCAGGGCGATGGACGAAATCAACTCCGACGATACTGAGAGCTATCACTCCTGGTCGTCGAACGGTCGATGGGTCATCTTCAGCAGCCGTCGCAACGATGCAGGTTACACCCGTCCCTTCATTGCCCATGTCGATGCCAACGGTCACGGCAGCAAGCCTTTCGAACTGCCGCAGGCTGATGCCGACTATCACCGGCAGTTCATGAAGAGTTATAACATTCCCGAGTTCATGCGCGGCCCTGTCGAGGTGACGCCTCAGGAGTTTGCCCGCATACTGAAAGATAGCGACGGCGAGCCGGTGAAGTATGTAAGCGGCCTACGGCCTGGAGGAAGTGAAGAAGTGAAGAGTGAGAAGTGAAGAGTGAAGGAGTGAAGAAGTGAGAATTTTATGGATAAATACACTATATTAACCGACGCAGGACGAGGACTCTTTGCCGAACGACTGGTCGGATTGTACGACAAAGTAAGTGACTATTTGAAGAGTGAGCAGGGACAGCAGCGCCGTCTCTGTTATACCAAGGTGTTCCTCAGCGACATCTCCAACCAGGAAGAAGAGCTGCGGCGCTCACCGCTGATGACCGACTTCATCGGTACCGCCACCCATACCCTTATCCAGCAGTCGCCTATCGGCGGTGCGAAGATTGGCGTGCTGCTGAAGACCAGCGACGAGAAAGACCCCTTCACCATGCACAGCCTGCGCCTCACCGACGACGAGGTCATGAACTTCGGCTCCTACATGCAGACCATCATGCTCTTCGACAAGTATCTCGCCCTGCTTCAGCAACAGGGACTGAACCTGAAGGACCACTGTGTCAGAACCTGGATTTATGTGCGCGATATTGACACCAACTACGACGGCGTCGTCAAGGCCCGTAATGACGTGTTCCGCCAGCACGGCCTCACCATCGACACCCACTTCATTGCCAGCACCGGCATTGGCGGTCGCTCCATGGGCAAGAACGTCTGCGTAGCCATCGACTTCCTGACCGCTCCCAGTGTCCGGCCTGACGACCTGCTCTATCTCAAGGCCCTCGACCACCTGAACCCCACCCATGAGTACGGCGTGGCTTTCGAGCGCGGCACCCGGGTGTCCCTGCCCGGCAAGTACCAGTATTTCATCTCGGGTACAGCCAGCATCAACAACCACGGCGAGGTCATTAATGTGGGCAATGTCACCCGCCAGGCCGAGCGGCTTCTGGAGAACATCGGCGCCCTCTTGGCAGACGGCGGTGCCACGATGGCCGACGTCAAGTACTTCATTATCTACCTGCGCGACCTGGCCGACGCTGCGGCCATTGCGGAGTATATGGAGCAGCAGTACCCTCAGGTGCCCCACATCATCACCCACGCCAAGGTCTGCCGACCCGCATGGCTCGTCGAGATGGAGTGTATCGCCGAAAAGATGAAGATTTAATCCTGGTGCGTTAGCACAGCACGTTTGTCAACATGCTTTCCAGTTCCTCTGCCGATAGGCGGAGGCGGAACTCGCCGTGGTTGGCTATCGAGATAGTGCCCGTCTCCTCGCTCACCACGATGGCCAGCGCATCGCTCTCCTGCGAGATGCCCATGGCCGAGCGGTGGCGCAGTCCTAACTCCTTGGGGATGTCCAGGTCGTGGCTCACCGGCAGGATGCAGCCGGCAGCCTTCAGCCGGTGCTGCGAAATGACCAGGGCTCCGTCGTGCAGGGGCGAGTTCTTGAAGAAGATGTTCTCTATCAGCCGCTGGTTGATGTTGGCATTGATGCGGTCACCCGTGCCGACCACCTCGTCCAGTGGCATGGAGCGCTCAAAGACAATCAGCGCTCCCACCTTGGAACGACTCATGTTCATACAGGCCATCACCACGGGCATGATGTCCTGCTTCACGCTGCTCTTCCTGCGTTCACGCGACTGCTTCGAAGTGAAGAAATCTATCAGCCGGCGCATGCGCTGCTGGGCTCCCAGATTGTAGAGCACCTTGCGTATGTCCTCCTGGAACAGCACGATCAGGGCAATGACGCCTACCGACACCAGTTTGTCGAAGATGGTACCCAACAGCCGCATCTCCAGTACCTGTGACACGAAAATCCATATCACCACAAACACCAGGATGCCGATGAACACGTTCAGCGAACGTGACTCACGCATCAGCCGGTAGATGTAGTATAGCATCAGGGCTACCAGCAGGATGTCGATTATATCTTTCAGCCCAAACTCGAAGAACATTTTCCGTACAGTTTAATACATTCCGCAGCTTCACGGACGTCGTGGACGCGCAGGATGTCGGCCCCCTTCATCAGGGCGATGGTGTTCAGTACCGTTGTGCCGTTCAGCGACTCGTCGGGTGTCGTACCCAACAGGCGGTAAATCATCGACTTCCGCGAGATGCCCGCTAATATGGGCAATCCTAACACCTGCAACTGCTCCATCCCGCTCAGCACCTCGTAGTTCTGCTCCAGCGTCTTGCCGAAGCCGAAGCCCGGGTCCAGAATGATGTCTTTCTGCCCCAGGTCGCGCAGCTGCTGCACCTTTCCGGCAAAGTCCAACAGGATGTCGTGCAGCGTCGGTTCCACCGATGTTAATATATAAGGAACACGTAAGCGCGTGACCACCCGGAACATCTCGGCCGAACCGCCGCTTACGTCGTTGATGATGTCGGCGTCGAACTCCTTGACAGCCATAGCGGCCACCTCCGGGCGAAACGTGTCAATCGACACGACGGCATCGCTCGCCTCGCTGCGGACGATGCGCAAAGCCATGCGCAGCCGTTCCATCTCCTGCTCCTCGCTCACCGGCTCTGAGCCGGGACGCGTCGAGCACGCCCCGATGTCGAGCATCGCGGCCCCTTCTGCCCTCAGTTGACGGGCGCGCTCCAAAACGGCCTCCTTCGTCTGCGCACGGCTTCCGGCATAGAACGAGTCGGGCGTCACGTTCAGGATTCCCATCACCTTGGGTTCACTCAAGTCCAGGAGTCGCCCCCTGACATTTATCGTATAGTCCATTTCGCCCACAAAGTTATAAAATAATTATGAATTACGAATGATGAATTACAAATTATTTTGTAACTTTGCACCAAAATTAGTATTTGAAATGACAATTAAGGAACTCTACAAGCTCTATCAGCAGCATCCCTGCATCACGACCGACAGTCGCGACTGCCCTGAGGGCAGCATCTTCCTGGCGCTGAAAGGCGAGTCGTTCGACGGCAATCAGTTTGCACAGCAAGCCCTCGAGAAGGGCTGTGCCTACGCCATCGTCGATGACCCCTCCGTTGCCTCTGCTGCGGCGTCGCCGCAGCTCATCCTCGTCGACGACTGCCTCCAGACCTTCAAGGACTTGGCCCGCGAACACCGCCGCCAGTTCCACATCCCCGTCATCGGCATCACCGGCACCAACGGCAAGACGACAACCAAGGAACTGGTATCCACCGTGCTGAGCCAGAAGTACAACGTGCTCTACACCCAGGGCAACTTCAACAACGACGTCGGCGTGCCCAAGACGCTCTTCCGCCTGACCCCGGAACACGAGATAGCCGTCATCGAGATGGGGGCCAGCCACCCCGGCGACATCCGCACACTGGCTGAGACCGCCGAACCTACCTGCGGACTGATTACCAATGTGGGAAGGGCCCACCTGCTGGGCTTCGGCTCGTTCAAGAACGTGGTGAAGACCAAGGGCGAGCTCTACGACTTCCTCAGCCGTCGCGGCGAGAGCCTCGTCTTCCTGAATGCCGACAACGAACGGCTCGTTGACATCCTGCCCGACAACGTATGGGTGGCACCCTACAGCACCAACCCCGACAACGTCGAGGGCTGCACCGTGGGCCAGGTCATCAGCTGCGCACCGTTCCTCAAGTTCCGCTGGCGCGAGTCGGACTCCAACCTCGAAGACCGGGGCGAGCAGCCGCAGTGGTACGAGGTGCAGACGCAGCTCATCGGCTCCTATAACATCGACAACATGATGGCGGCCATCGCCGTCGGACTCAACTTCGGCGTCGCTCCTGCTGACATCAACCGCGCCTTGGAGGCCTACAAGCCCTCGAATAGCCGCTCGCAGCTAACCGTCACCCCGCACAACCACTTGGTGGTAGACGCCTACAATGCCAACCCCAGCAGCATGCGTGCCGCACTCGACAACTTCGGACTGATGGACGTCAGCCCCAAGATGGCCATCCTCGGCATGATGGGCGAACTGGGCAACTCCAGCCGCAAGGAGCACCAGAAGGTGATAGCCCAGCTGGCAGCCCTCGGTCTCGACGAGGTGTGGCTCGTAGGCAGCGAGTTTGCCAGCGTCGAGTCGCCCTACCGCAAGTTTGCCAACGTCGACGAAGTGAAGGCTGCCATTGCCGCCGAGCAGCCACAGGGCTACTATATTCTCATCAAGGGCAGCAACAGTAACCGACTCTTCCAACTGCCCGAACTGCTATGAAGATATTCGCCATCGGGATGAACTATGCAGCCCACAACCAGGAACTGCATGGTACGCTGAAAAGGCCTGACGAGCCCGTCATCTTCACCAAGGCCGACTCGGCCCTGCTGAAGCCCGGGCGCCCCTTCTTCGTACCCGACGATATGGGCCGTATCGACTACGAGGCCGAGGTGGTGGTGCGCATCTGCCGTTTAGGCAAGAGCATTCCCACCCGCTTTGCCCACCGCTACTACGACGCCCTCACCTTAGGCATCGACTTCACCGCCCGCGACCTCCAGCACCGCGCCAGCCAGAACGGACAGCCCTGGACCATCTGCAAGGGCTTCGACGGTTCGGCGGCCATCGGCGAATGGGTGCCCAAGGAGAAGTTCCTGGACGTTCAGCGCCTGCACTTCCATCTCGACATCGACGGCCAGACCGTTCAGGAAGGCTGCACCACGGATATGCTCTACTCCGTCGACGAAATCATCAGCTACATCTCCCGTTTCTTCACCCTGAAGACCGGCGACCTGCTCTACACCGGCACTCCCTCCGGCGTCGGTCCCGTCCACATCGGCAACAACCTGGAAGGCTGGCTTGAAGAGCGGAAAGTTTTAGACCTTCATTGCCGATAACAGATACTACAACATCGAAAACTTCTTTCAGTTGCTTCGCTTAGTGAAAGTGGCAGAGCTGAGCGAATTAATTCGATGATTAAAGAAAAGTGTAGAAGTTATGGAAAGTGTACAACCAACTGTTTTCAATCCCGCACAGCTCTACCTCTTGGAAGTCTTTTCGACTATCAAGAGCGATGAGGAGTTGAATGACATAAAGCAGCTCGTGAGCGATTACTATGCCAGGAAACTCGACAAACTGACAGAAAAGATGTGGGAGTCTGGTGAACTTGACCAAAAACGCCTTGACGAGATTAACGAAATGGATCTTCATCAGTGGCTCCGCGAACAGAAGGCAAAGGAAAAACTTGCCGTTTAATTCATTATGCGCATAGTACTTGACACGGATCTCCTGTTGATGATTCATGGATAATGGCTTACTCAAACGTCAACCGTTTCTTCCCGTAGTATTCATATCGCTTCTCGCGCTGCGCTAATTGAGCCTTCAAGTTAACCATGCTTAACTCGTATGTTGGTCATTGAATTATAGAGGGGACGGAGATAAACGTATTCTCCGTCCCCAGTGATTTTCTTTAGTTATACTATTCTGTCATACGAACAATTCCCCAGTTGCAGCAGACAAGGAAACCTTACACCTTTCACAAATGTCAGTTATTGTCGCACCATTATTTGACAATCCGTAGAAGTTATCCTCACTAATGAGTACATACTCCCATTCTCGAGTCATTCTCTCTTCTGGTCTAAGCTCATTTATCTTGCGAGTCCACTCTACGGCAGCTGTTTGTTTTTGGCGCACATTCTTGTCAAAGAGCTTATCGTTGCCTTTCGTTTCTATCAGATACACTTTCTCAGCTGTAGCCACAATGAAGTCAGGATGATAGGTAGCCATCAGTCCATCCTTTCGCATATAATAGATGACAGCAAACGAATGCATGTTTTCACTAATCTTCAAGAAACGTTCCACTTCACCATCCTTATCAAGGAAATCGATAAAAGCCCTTTCCAGCCCTCCACCATGAGTGGGATACCCCTGTCGCCCGTATATGCATTTATGTACTTCCGTTGAGAATGATTCTCTCATCTTTATTTCTGGTACAGACGAGAACCGTGTATGCACAACTTGGGCATCGGTCGTCATGATATTCTGTTGCATATTGAAGATGGCACGAGCCATTTCTTCTATTATATGCTTCGTAACAATAGCATCTTTCGACAACAATATCTTCCAGTCGCTTCCATTAAAGGGATTGAATGGCTGGCCAAACAATCGGGTGCGAATATACCTATCTACAACGGCAATTGTCCTTGCCTCGTTGATTTGCAGGTTGGGCACAGGCATCTCACGATGAGAAGTCACCCTATCAAACCGTAACGTGATAGTTCTGAGCAGCTTCTGCAGATACTCATTATAGCTGGTGGCAGAAAACAAGTTTGCAGTCACCTTGTAGCGTCCGAACTGTGTCTTGCTAATGGCCTCCTGCGAAATAAATGTCTCGCCGTCTTGAGCCAAGAATTTCCGTAGCTTCTCCAGCGGAAACGCTATAAATGGCTGCAGGCTATTGATGTCAATCTCTACATCCTCTAATTCTTCCTCAGCCTCTCTCACTATCATTGGCCATTCAAAGTCAAACTGCTCGTAATCCTCACGAAGGCCAACTCTTATCAAGTCACCAGTAGAGCCACCTTCGCCGGCTTCACCAGTATCTTCTATAGCCAAACCTTGTGCAAATAGTTCCTCATAGAATTGTATGAAGGCCGGATGCTCAATGATGCTGAGCATATCAATATAGGTCTTAGGCTGGGTATGCAATTGTAGCACTCGTTTACGGTCATCGTCCTTGATGCTTTGGTATTCTGGTTCTCTCCACATCAGACGCAGGCCTCTACCAATTATCTGTTCCAACAAGATGGGCGCTTCAGACGAACGCAAAGGAACTATCACGCAGATATTGTTCACATCGAAACCCTCTCTCAGCATCAGTACAGAGATAATCACTTTGGGCTTCTTGTATTTATCTATATTGAATAGCTTTTCTTTTGTCTGCTTCCATTCTTCTTCAGATACTTCGCCCTTGGCATTACTATCAATGGTGACGACTTCGTCTAGCGACAATCCGTCTTCCAGCATGAGTTGATGAACAAAGGGAGCTACAGAAGTGTCCTCACAAATAACGAGCATCTTAGGATTCTTCTTTTCGTCGACAGCAGTAAATTCATCCTCCAACTTCTTCAGCTTTGCCAATCCAGCTCGAAGCATCAGTCGCTGACCATCGCTAAGGTCGCATACCTTATTCCGATCATCTCGAACAGCTTTATAGTCCAAGTGCTCCAGTTCTGTCAACTCTTGACGTCTATCTAACAGCAGAGTCTTTACTAAACCCTTACGCATTGCTGTGGCCAAATCGAAATCGACAATGATATGGGGAAAATAAACCTTCTGCACCTTCTTACCAGAACCTCGCTGGTCGTATGGTGTAGCAGAGAAATCTATCTGGAAGAATCTCTCTCCTTTGTTCCCTGCGATTACATTCAATCCTTTCTGCCATTCCACTTCCTCTATCTCACCATTACGTTTCAGTTCGTGGATATGATGGGCCTCATCATTAATCACCATGATATCATCAAGACCAGCAAGATACTCCAGTTCAGAGCCTCTCAGGTATCTTCTATCCAACATTCCCAAATCGTTACCTGCAGCCTTGCCAGGACGGATAGGCAACAACTTGTTGATGATGGCAGGCACGTCATTCTCTTCCTCTGCTACCTCATCCTCCATTTGGTTCTCAAACAGATGCCAGTTGGTCAGCGCAATCAATCCGTCGCCAGTAGTCTTGCGTCCTATGCCATCTTCTTTGGTAACGACATTATTCTGAATGAACGAGAATACCTCCTGGCGATAATGTACAGGGATAAAGACTTCCTGATTCATATAGAAGTCATTGGTCTCAATATCTCGTTCTTCTGTTCCTTCCTTCAAACGTCCACAGAAAGCATCTAATAAGCGGTCATAAACAATAAGGCCTGGTGCTACAAGTAGGAAGTTCTTTGTAAACCTTCCGCTTTTCACGTCCTCATGGCGTGCATTCAGCATCTGCCAAATCAACAAGGCATGCATCACCCACGTCTTACCTGTTCCTGTTGCCATCTTGACTGCGTACTTCGGCATCTGGTATTTCTGCTGGTTCAGCGTCGTCAAGTCCGACAAAGCCATCATCTCTGGCATCAATCGCTCGTAATACTCCAATACGTTCTTGGCTTTCAGCACCTCGTGCAGATACACGATATTCAGAATAGCCTGGCGCTGGCCTGCGTGGAAATTACGATTTCTCAACGAGCAATATTCCTCAGAGAACCAGAACTTCAGTAACTCCTGTGTCGTTGGAGTTATCTGCTCCAGCAGTTCGCCACTCTCCCAAGCTTCATTTACTGTCTCGCTTAGTCGCTTTGCCAACTCAAGCGAAATATTCACGTTGTTTGTCTTCATACGCTCTCAACCACTTGACTTTCAAAACCAAACACATCCACAGCCTTGATGCACACCTGGCGATGGGCCTTTCTCGGCACTCTCAGACGAGTCTTATAGACACAATGTAGCGGGTCGTTGTCATTCTCTATATTCTCTCGATAGTCCTGCCAAGTAGAGCGGAAGGTTACACCATCATAATCAGGGTCTATACTCCAGTATTCTATCAGCGACAACGGATCACGCACCAACACCTGTTGCAGTTTCTCCTTATCCTTGTCGTCCAAAGGAATATTGTCAGGAGAGAGCAATACGTAGTTTTCCAATTCCACATCAATTTCATCATTTTCGCCTGCCGATGTAACGACCAAAGGCTTTGCTACCAAGTACTGTAATGAAGAGAAGCGCACCGACTTGTCGTCTATCAGTTTCTTGTAGCCTTTCTTGGCAAGTTTATCCAATAGGTCAGGTGGAATCACCAATACCTCCACCTTCGATGATTCATACTTCTGAATGGCCTGTGAAATATCAAAGGCGAAATTCCATCCAAGCACTACTACCTTTTCCCAATCACCACCAAGCAGACTTGCCTTAGCTTCTACTGCTTTGCGGATTGTGGCTGCTGTCGTTAAGCGATTAGGAGAATCTACCATTACCAATGTTCGCGTACCTTTTATATATCCAAAGTTACGGTCGTTCGTCTGTTCAGGCGTAAAGGGCAGAGCGCCATAAAGTCCCAAAACTACTTGACTCAGATCGCCCACATGCTTATATCGTTTGTTGTTCTTAAATGCTTCCTTCTGATAGTCGCCAATACTCTGATACAAGAATGGTTTCACCTCTTGGTCAATAAAACGCTTTCGCATCACCAACGAGGCAGGCTTGCCAATGTCGCAGGTAATCCATCTTCTTCCCAAACGCTCAGCTACTGCTGCCGTTGTGCCACTACCTCCAAAGAAGTCGCAAACAAGGTCGCCTTCATTAGAAGAGGCTTTGATGATACGTCCGAGAAGTTTCTCTGGCTTTTGGGTAGCATAGCCTACTCTTTCTTTGGCTACAGGGTTAACAGGTGGTATATCGTCCCATATTGAATCTACAATATCACCTTCAACTTCATCTAAATATATTATACGACTACCACCTCCCGTAGGGTTAACATCATCCCTGTATAATCTTCCATTTTCATCTTTCTTGAAACGCTTAATATATTCTGGAGAATGAGGTTTATATTGTGTATTCCAAATATATTCTGTATTTTTTGTAAACGAATATATTATATCATGCTTTTGTGGGAATTTCTTAGCGGTTGAACGCTTAAAGCCAAAGTAAGTCCAAACTATTTCGTTTCTAAAGTAGTCTTTTCCAAAAATCTCATCAAGAATGACTTTTACATAAGCTCCAACATGCCAATCAATATGAACATAAATACTACCTTTCTCTGAAAGCATTTCTCTCATAAGCATTAGCCTTGGGCAAATCATTCGAAGGTACGAAATAGTACCTTCTTCCCAAGTATCCGCATACGCAAACTGCTCAATGACCGTTGGCTTCTGCTGAATATCTGTTCCTGGCAAGGAAATCTTTGTTCGATAATCCGCTTTAGAATCAAATGGTGGATCAATATAAATAAGGTCAACCTTACCTCGAAGCGAAGGAAGTCCTGTTTGCGCATCTCCAGCAAGAAGAGCCTGCATAGCCAAGAGATTATCACCATAGATAAGGCGGTTCATCCATTCTCCATTTCCGCCAGCCATATTGAAGGCATTGGGAATCTGAGGCGTACTGCCCTTGAACAGTCCACTCACATCCTTACTCGGCAACACCAGTTCATTGGTCTGCAAACCAATCTGCGTACCACTACTTAACCGCTCCAATATCTGTGCAGCCTCACGTCTGCCCTCGCTCACAATTCGGGGCAGCTCCTCAATTAACGATTTAGCCATGTAGCATTATAGTTTTATAATGCGTCGGGCCAATAAACAAATGTTCCCACAAGTACAGACATAAAACGTGGACGCTCTCGCTGTCCAACGTTCAAGGTACTTGCAGGAAACCTAAATACAGAAAACAGGAAAACGCCCACTATACCAGTAGGCGTTACCATTATTACTGTATTTGTTCTTTCCACCTGCAAGTTTCTGAACGTTTTGAATAATAGCCAACGCTAATGTTTAACCCACGAAAGTCATACCGGCACCTCCGCTGAGGCTCGTCGCCGATACTTGCTGCAAAGATAGGAAAAGAAAATGAAATACGAAAGGAATTTGCAATTATTTTTATCGGAAGCCTCGCTACCTGCCACCTACAGGCCCACTACCCAACGGGTAGCGCGCCTTTACCCAGCACCAGTGAAATCAGAAAAAGTCATTCCATTGCTTTGAACTTCATTGCGGTTAGAGCTAATAGGGGAGTTGGCTCGAGCCAAAAGGGGTTTTGGCTCGAGCTAAATGGGGTTTTGGCTCGAGCCAAAATTTTGGGGTATTTTTGACTTCGTCGTCATTTATTAATAAATAGCACGCTACTTATTAATAATTTGCATGCTATTTATTAATAAACGCAATTTCAGACAGAGACAGTATCTCTCCCCATGATTTCATTTATAGATGTTGTATCTCTTCTATACTCAGCCCCGTGATGTCAGCGATGACATCACGGGTGATGCCCTTCTGCTTCATCTTGCGGGCGTTCTCACGATTCGCCTCCTCGCGACCTTTCTTTTCTCCTTTAATATAAGCGGTATCCAGCGTGCTTGTATAGTCCCAATACTCCTTCAGGCTCGTCTCATACTGGTGACGTTCAATCTCGTTGTATTGGGATATCTCGGCCTGCTTGAAGAGTTTCTTGAAGATGCGGTCTTGAAGGGCCTTCGGGCGTTCGAGCAGACGGGCAAGGTTGCATAGCACGAACATCCACTTGTCGAACATCGTCACCAGCTCGTCCTCGGTCTTATTGAACTTCGGCATTTCAAGGTAGACGAAGGTCAACTTGTCGTAAAACACATGGTTGTCCTCAACGTCCTTCAACTTGATTTCGTGACGGTAACTGTCGGCGGGATATTCATTGTTAGGGAACTCAAAGTTAAGGATGCCGACGGTGTAGACATTCTCCAGATGATAGTCCCATTTACCCTTAGGAGCCTGCTGGCGGATGGGTGTGGTGGCGTAATAGACGCTGCGATCCTTGAAGTAAGATTGCTCGGCCTTCTGCATCTCGACGATGAAACGGCTGCCGTCCTTGGTCTTGCAGTAGACATCAAAGATGGAACGGCGGTCACCGTAACCGTCGCCGAGATTCTCGCTGTTCAGGTACTCCACCTCAGTAATTTCCTTCTTGCTGTCGTCGAGCAGCGCGTTCAGGAAACTCATCAGCAGGTCTTTGTTCATCTCCGTTCCGAAGAGCTTCTTGAAACCGAAATCGGTGTAGGGATTGATGAATCGCTCGCGACCCGTCAGTACCTCGTTCAGTGTCTCGCCATGTTCCTTCATCATGTCTGCCATTATTGTAACACTATTTGTTTCATTCTCAAATATTATACCACCAGCCGCACACGAGTGAGCCAGTTTGCTTTGCGTGCAAAGATAGTGAATATAATTGAAAGTTCCAAATAAATGGGCAAAAAATTCCTTGGATAGGGCTTCGTGGGTGCAAGAGCCTATGTTGCCGGGGCAAAGGACATAGGTGAACTCGTTTTTGCCTATACGCAAAATCAATCGGGCATCAGCGTTAAAAGTAGACACACAGGCAAAGCACTTTTTCGCTTTTTTTCTTGGAGGTTTCCAAAATAATAATTATCTTTGCCGACGGAGCGGAAAAGACCCGTTCGTCAGAAAAGAATTATGCGTATGAAGAAATTGTTATTGTTGCTGACGCTGTTGCCCCTGATGGCGCAGGCGCAGACCAGCCGGATCACTACGCTGCAGAGTGCGCGCAACTTGGCCATCAGCGACGGACAGAAAACCAGTAACCACTTGCTGACAAGTGGCGAGAGCGTCGTGCTACGTTTCAAGGACGGCCAGCTGATTGCGGAGAACGATACGCTGAAACTGGAGTCGGCCAGTCTGCGCCTGAAGTCGCTGCCGCGCTTTGCGATGGATGAGGATAGCACGGCCTTTAATAATAAGTATAGTGTGGACTTCGGACTGCTGGCCCTGCGCCGTTCGCTGAACGTAGGACAGTGGAACAGCATCGTCATCCCCGTTTCGCTCACTGGCAGTCAGCTGCGCGACGCCTTTGGTGAGGAGGCACAATTGGCTGTGTTCACAAGGGTGACGGACGGGACGATACCCACGGTGGAGCTGGAGAGCATCGACCTGCAGACCAACGAGGTGGTGCTGACGGCTAACCAGCACTACCTGCTGAAACCGTCGCGTACACCGGATGTGGCCGAGGGGCACCAGACCTCTGTGGCTTACGGCACTACCAAGGTGTCGGGGCCGGTCTATGCCATTGCGGGTGTGACCATGGAGAGCGGACAGACGCCCAAGTACCTGTCCATGCGCTCTGATGACCGTCAGACAACCATCCGTATCCGTGGCAGCTACAGCAGCCATGAGGTTTCGGTGGTTGCCAATCCCCGCTATGTCCTGAGCGATGAGGGATACTTCAGCCTGTTGACAGAGAACATCACCCAGAAAGGATTTCGCAGTTATGTGGAGGATGCCGGCAGTGAGCATCCTGCCTATGTGCGCTTCTATATTGACGGCGTGGCTGAGGACGTGAGCGACCCGACAGGAATTAGCGCTGCGCTAGTGAATAGTGAAGGAGTGAAGAGTAAAGGAGTGAAGAGTGACAAGATGTACGACCTGCAGGGACGTCGCGTGGCCCAGCCTGCAAGGGGTCTTTACATTGTCGGAGGAAAGAAAGTAATCATCAAGTGAGACAATGAAAAGGATTCTATATATCATCACATTAGTGACGGCCTTCGGTGAGATGAGGGCACAGGACACGCTGTGGATACGCTACGATAACCGCTTTCAGGCCAACAGGGAGGTGGATATCAAGGGAGCCGACTCCCTGGAAGTGAAGGGCGGACAACTGAAGGTTTATCTGAATGACGGGAAGACAAGGTCGGCAACGCTGACAGTAGATAAGTCAACGGCGGTCTTCACCAACCCTGGCCGTTACCTGCTGAAGCCTAACACCTACAGCGGCACGAACTACGAGAACACATCAGCCAAGGAGGGCTACAACTTCGCCCACTCCATGGAGAGTGAGCACTTCGTGGTGTTCTGGGACGTGCGTTACGGCTCGAACTATGCCAAGATACAATATCCTGGCGACGGCAACGTGGCCAATGCGAAGACCGTGCTCGACATTGCTGAGAAGTGCTGGAAGATGTATGTGGACGAACTGGGCTTTGTGGTTCCTGGACAGTCGACGACTGATAAGTATAAGATACAGCTCTACATCCCCTATCAGAAAGACTGGCGCGCCGATGCCTCGGGCACCGACGGTCAGGAGGCATCAGGTAAGTGGAGCATGACGGGCATCGGCCATTTCAACCCCTGGGCAGCCGTTGCACGCAGCGGACACACCGTGGCCCACGAGGTGGGGCACACCTTCCAGTACCTTGTCTCTGCCGACTTGGGCACCGATGCCGCTAGTCACTACGACCGCGGATGGCGATGGGGATGGGGCGGCGGCAACGACAACAGCTGGTGGGAGAGCTGCGCCGACTGGCAGGCCTACCAGATATTCCCCGACCGTCAGTTTACTGACGGCGAGTACTTCGAGCAGCACCTGAACCAGCACTACCTGAACCTGCTACACGAGGACTGGCGCTACGCCTGCTGCTACATCCACGACTGGTGGGCCATGAAGTACGGCCGTAGCTTCATCGGACGGATGTGGCGCGAGACGAAGCCCAGCGAAGACCCCATCCAGACCTATATCCGCATGAACCGGCTGACGCAGGCAAAGTTCTGCGACGAGCTGATGGAAGGCTACATGCGCATGGCCACCTGGGATATCGACGGCGTGCGCGACCGTGCCAAGCACCGCATCGGCCAGCACAAGAACTTCCTGAAGGCTGAGGATGCCACGAACCGTATCTACACCACGCAGCCCGCCACCTGCATCCAGAACTACGGCTACCACATCACCAAGCTGCAGCGTCCGGCCGCCGGCACCGTGGTCAAGGCCCACTTCACGGGACTGACCGATGCCGAGGGCTACAAGTATGTCTATAAAGACCGTGCCGGATGGCGCTATGCCTTCGTAGCCATGAGCAGCGACGGCACCCGCACCTACGGCGAGGTGATGGCCGACAAGGAAGGAACGGCCGAACTGACCGTCCCCGAGAAATGCAGCTACCTGTTCTTCGTCGTCATGGGGGCCCCCACCAAGCACTGGTCGCACCCCTGGACCAGTGGCAAGGCCAGCAGCACGTGGTCGCAGAACGACGAACAGTGGCCCTATCGCGTACAGTTTGAACAGACAAAACCGCTCTGACAGCGGAAAACATATTATTTAATAACTAATTTAATAAACAAAATTATGACAAACCTGTTTTCATTAGAGGGTAAGAACGCCTGGATTACCGGTGCCTCTTACGGTATTGGCTTCAACATTGCCAAGGCCTTCGTGGCTGCCGGTGCCAAGACCATCATCTTCAACGACATCAACGAGGCTGCCCTGCAGCGCGGCTTGGACAACTACAAGGAGGCCGGCATCCAGAACGTCAAGGGCTATGTCTGCGACGTCACCAACGAAGAAGCCGTCAAGGACCTGGTCAACAAGATTCACGAGGAGGTGGGACAGATTGATATCCTGGTCAACAATGCCGGTATCATCAAGCGTATCCCCATGCACGAGATGAAGCGCGCCGAGTTCCAGCAGGTCATCGACATCGACCTCGTCGGACCGTTCATCTGCTCCAGTGCCGTCATTCCTGAGATGATGGAGCGCCGCGAGGGTAAGATCATCAACATCTGCTCGATGATGTCTGAGCTGGGTCGCGAGACCGTCAGCGCCTACGCTGCCGCCAAAGGTGGCCTGAAGATGCTCACAAGAAATATCTGCTCGGAGTATGGTGAGTATAACATCCAGTGCAACGGCATCGGCCCAGGCTATATCGCCACACCGCAGACCGCTCCGCTCCGCGAGCGCCAGCCCGACGGCAGCCGCCATCCGTTCGACTCGTTCATCTGTGCCAAGACGCCGGCAGGCCGCTGGCTCGACCCGTCAGAGTTAGGTGGTCCCGCTGTGTTCCTGGCCTCACACGCCAGTGACGCCGTCAACGGGCATGTGCTCTACGTCGACGGCGGCATTCTGGCTTATATCGGCAAACAGCCGAAGTAAAACGTTGCTTACCTAATAAGAAAGCCCGAAATGCATTGCAGCCTGCAATAGGTCAGCTGCCGCATTTCGGGCTTTCGTTTATACGTCCTTATAGATATCCTTCATTTCGCAGGGGAACCAGAAGGTGGCGACCGTCTTCTTGTCGTTCTCCGAATCCATGTAGAACTCGCCTCCAAACATATCGACAATGGCTCTGCAGATGGCGAGTCCCAGGATGGACGACTTGCCAGAATGCTTGAGGGCATCTTCCTTCTGAAGGATTGAGTAGATGTCGGTGCCCACCACTTCGGTCTGTCCCATGCCAGTGTAGCTGACGGTGACTTTCAATCCCCTGCGCTCACAGGTATACCTGATAAAGATATCACCCTGCGTAACGTGGTTTGCAGCATCCGTCAGCAGATGCATCATCAGCTGGTGCATGAGGTTGGTGTCGAGTATGGCCCTGCAATGAGGCGAGAGTTCAGTGGTGACCCGTACGGTGACGTCGGGCTTGGTGTAGTTCATGGCCTCGCGCCGGTAAGAAGCCATGAGTTCAGTAAGGTTCACCTCAATGAAGGTGAACGACGGAGTGATGCCCTCGAATTTCGACATTTCGTGAAGTTGGGCGACAAACTCTGTCAACTCCTGAGTGTGATCAGAGATGTTGGTCACCAGTTCCCTCATCTGAGAAAGATTGACGTTTTCGTCCTTTTCCTCAAGAATCGTGTTGCAATAGCCAGCGATGACATTCAGCGGCGAGCGGAGCGTACGGCTGATATTGTCAATAAAGACCGACTTTAGCTGTTCACTCTTCTGAGCACGCTTGATGGCTACGTCCAGTTGCTTAACATAGTGATGGCGAACCAAGAGAAAGCCTATGCCAATGGCAATCAGCAAGATGATGATGACAATTGTAATTACTGTATTCATAATGATTTATTAAAGAATTGAGGTTATGCAAACTAAGTAAAGAGGTCTTGCGAACCGTGGTCGATATGCGTCACACGGTCGTTCAGTTCGGCCAGCTTACCGCTGTTCCAGCGGTCGGTAGTGCCAACGAGGTAGCCCGTAATGCGTTGCAGTTTGTCAATATTCCTGCTGCCGCATTTCGGGCAGACTTCTAAGTGATCGTCAGCATTCTCATAGCCGCAGTCCATGCAGCGGTTGCGATTGTGGTTGACCGAACCGTAGCCCATGTCGAGGCGGTCCATCATGTCGACCACCGACATGATGACCTGCGGATTATGGGTGGCGTCACCGTCAATCTCGACATAGAAGATGTGGCCGCCACGGGTCAGGTTGTGGTAGGGTGCCTCTATCTCAGCCTTGTGGCGGGCCGAGCACTTGTAGTAGACGGGCACGTGGTTAGAGTTCGTGTAGTAGTCGCGGTCGGTGATGCCTTTCAGCACTCCGAACTCCTTACGGTCGCGCTTGGTGAACTTGCCGGCCAGGCCTTCGGCGGGCGTGGCCAGTACGGAATAGTTATGATGATAGCGCTCGCAGAAATCATTGACGCGGTCGCGCATATACGTGACAATCCTCAAGCCTAACTCCTGCGCCTCCTCGCTCTCGCCGTGGTGCTTGCCGATGAGGGCCACCAGGCACTCGGCCAGTCCGATGAAGCCGATGCCGAGCGTTCCCTGATTGATGACGCTGGCTATGGTGTCCTTTCCGCTCAGTTTGTCGGCCCCTATCCACAGGCTCTTCATCAGCAGCGGGAACTGTCGGGTGTAGGCCGTCTTCTGGAATTCGTAACGCTCGTCCAGCTGCTTGGCCGTCACCTCCAGCATGTGGTCCAGCTTGGCAAAGAACTGGTCAATGCGCTGCTGCTTGTCTTCGATGCCCATACATTCGATGGCCAGCTTCACGATGTTGATGGTCGAAAAGCTCAGGTTGCCGCGACCGATGCTGGTCTTCGGACCGAAACGGTTCTCGAAGACACGGGTGCGACAGCCCATCGTGGCCACCTCGTGCTGATAGCGCTTCGGGTCGTCAGCGCGCCAGTCGGCATCCTGGTTAAACGAGGCGTCGAGGTTCAGGAAGTTGGGGAAGAACCTTCGGGCCGTCACCTTGCAGGCCAGCTGGTAGAGGTCGAAGTTGCGGTCCTCGGGCAGGTAGTTTACGCCACGCTTCTTCTTCCATATCTGGATGGGGAAGATGGCCGTCTCACCACCGCCCACGCCCTCGTAGGTCGAGAGCAACAGTTCGCGCATGACGCAGCGGCCCTCCGCGCTGGTGTCCGTACCATAATTAATAGACGAGAAGACCACCTGGTTACCGCCACGCGAGTGAATGGTGTTCATGTTATGGATAAAAGCTTCCATCGCCTGGTGAACGCGGCCTATCGTCTTGTTGATGGCGTGCTGCTGGGCCCGGTCACGCCCGGTCAGCCCGTCAAGCGGTTTCTTAATATAGTCCATCAGCGGCTCGTCGTACAGGTCCTTGTAGTCCTCGCCGTTCAGGTCTTCCAGTGCCTTCAGCTCCTCCACATAGCTCATGCGGACATAAGGAGCCATGTAGAAGTCGAAGGCGGGAATAGCCTGGCCGCCGTGCATCTCGTTCTGGGCACATTCCATCGAGATGCAGGCCAGCACCGAGGCCGTCTCTATGCGCTTGGCGGGACGGCTGGCCCCATGCCCGGCAATGAAGCCGCAGGTCAGGATGTTGTCCAGCGGGTGCTGCACGCAGGTCAGCGACTTCGTCGGGTAGTAGTCCTTGTCGTGGATGTGCAGGTAGTTATGCTCCACGGCGTCACGACTATCCTCCGACAGCAGGTAATCGTCCACGAAGGGCTTCGTGGCCTCCGAGGCAAACTTCATCATCATGCCCGCCGGCGTGTCGGCGTTCATGTTGGCATTCTCGCGGGTGACGTCGTTGTTCTTGATGTTTACGATGTCAAGGAATATCTCGCGTGTCTTGGCTTTACGGGCGATGGAACGCTGGTTACGATAGGCGATGTACTTCTGGGCCACGTCCTTGCGGCTCGACTTCATCAGCTCCATCTCCACCATGTCCTGTATCTGTTCCACCGTCATCCGGTCCTCGCCGCGCTGGGCTATACGGTCGGTAATCTGGTAGAGCAGCCGCTCATCCTCGCCCTTATCGGTGTGTAGCATGGCCTTACGGATAGCGGCCATGACTTTCTGTTCGTTAAATCCCACTATGCGCCCGTCGCGCTTCACTACTGTCTGTATCATAATATCAGCGAAAAATAATTTTAGGTATTAAATTCAGGTTGCAAAGATAATATAATTCTTCCGAATCCGTATGCTTTCACCCGCTTTTCTCACGTTAATAAATGTCAAGTCGCAGAATATAATAATAGGATTCCCGCGTGTATGCGCGAGAATCCTATTCCAGTTATTGATGGGTCTTTTCAGTCTGCCTCGTCCACGCCCCAGACGTTCATGAGACTGCGGGCAGAGGGGATGATGGTGCCCTCCCCGTCAATGCCACCGAATGGAATCTCATCCTCGCCGAGCGTTGTCGTGACGTCACCGGAGGCACAGACGAAGGCTGAGCCGTCAACCATGAAGACGGCGGCCTCTGGCTTAATATATGTCTTTTTCATTGTTCTGTCCATTTGTCGTTACTTCTTGAGTTCCTTTTTGCCATTCTTGATGAACACGCCCTTCCTGGCGGTGCGCTCCACGCGACGGCCATGCAGGTCGTAGACTTCACTATTCACTATTCCCTCTTCACTATTCACTATTCCCTCTTCACTATTCACTAGCGAAGCGCTGATGCCTGTCGTCTCGTCGTCGACGCTGATAGTGATGCGTGAGGCGGCCTGGCCGGCCTCCGCCAGCACGTCGTCAAGGGTGAAGTAGGCGCGGTAGCCCATCATCTTGGTCTTGCCGACTGAGTAGTAGAACTTGTTGCCGCTCAGGAACAGGCTGTTGGCCGGAACCACCGTGTTGGCCTGATAGGTGCCGGTCATGCTGCCGTTGGTGATGCTCTTCGCAGGCTGGCCGCCTGCGGGCGCCACCTGGGCGCTCAGCTCAAACCCGCTGATGCTGCCGCTGGTCTTGATGAGATAGGGCACGTTCCTGGTCAGCGTTGTCGCGGTCGAGAAGTTCAGCCTCAGGCTGGTGACCCTGCTGCCGTCCTTGTCGGCCGTGTATCCGGTGAACTCAGCCAGCCTGCAGTCGTCACCGAAGGCGGCTTTCAATTCTGTGGCCGTCATGTCGAACGGCAGGCAGATGGTGCTCCACTCGCCGGCGTTGATGGTACGTACCACCTTGACGTCGCACACGTCACTGCTGGCCGGGGGAGCCTGCGTGAACGCCTCGTTGAGTGTCATCTGCTCGGCGGTGGCATACTTGCCGGCGATGGTCACCGGCAGCACGTTGTTCGACGGACGCACGTCGGTCACCGCCTCGCTGCCCTCCACCGGCGTGGTGCGCAGGAAGAGCGTCTGTGCGTAGTCGGGCTTCTCCGCCGTCAGGGTGACGATCTTCACCTTGTTCTTCTTCCCGTCGGCGTCGTAGAGGTCGGCAGCGCTGATGGTCACCTCCTGTCCGACGGGCTCCGCCGACAACGGTGAGGCGTAGAGTCCTACCTTACACGTCATCTGGCTGCTCAGCGGCAGCAGCGAGGCGTTGTTCACCTCGGCCACGATGGTCGTCGCATCTTCTCCGGTCTGCTTGCCTAGCATCTTCAGCGCCATGTCCACCTGGCGTACGTTCGCCTGCATGCCGCTCTGCTGTACGCGGTGCGGACGGCGGGCTGCCAGGCGGCGCGAATTCAGGGCGTTGCTGTTGGCAGCGATGAAGTTGGCTGTCACATTGTAATTGATCGTTCCGTCGAAGCTGTCGGTCACAGGGTATTTCATCATCAGTTTGGTCGTCTTTCTCGGCATGAGCCTCACGGTGTGTGTCGTGGTCTCGCCGTCCAGGGTCACGTCGATGCTGCCAATGGGTTCAAAGCCGTTGTTGGTCACGGTGACGGTGACGGGGATCTCCTTCTCGTCGCTCACCTCAAAGGCATTGTAGTCCACGCTGTGGTCGATGGCGTTCTCAAACTTCACCCCGTTCTCAAGGATGGCAGCGCCCTCGTTGTCGTTGGCCACGCAGTAGACTACCTTCACGTCCTCGTCCTGCCCCTGCGCCCAGCAGCCGTCCATCGACACCAACTTCACGTCGTCGGGCATCGTGGCCACCTCGACGGGTGTCGAGAAGTAGAGTTCCTTGTCGTGGCTGCATAGCTTCGACGTGTAGATGCGGTTCTTGATGGTAAACGTCGTGGTGCCCTGCACGTCGGCCACACCCTCCTGGTCGTTCTGGTTCCACAGCAGGGCCACGTCGTCGAGGTTCTCGGCACCGTCGTCCACGATGAGCCGGAAGTCGTTCACCATGCTGCGCTCCATGCCCAGTGCGCTGGAGAGCTTGCCGGTCGGTTGGCCCTTCATGTCCACCGTGCTCAGGCTGATGTCACGGCCCTCGTCGCCCTGCGTCAGGAAGCCCACGAGGTTCACGCCGCCTACGTGTACCATCTGCGGCTTCGAGCCTGTGGTCCTGGTGGAGCGCTGGCGTATCTGGTTGTCGGGAGCCACGCTCAGGAACATCACCGAGGCCTGCTTGTCCGTGCTGTTCACGTTCTGCTGTAGCGTCATCATCACCAGCACGCTGTCGTTCTTCATCGTCAGCTGATAGTCCACGGGGACGTTATGGCTGTCAATGCGCTTCAGCTCCACGGGGTCGCTCCATGCCGTGCCGTCGTAGCGCGACAGCATCAGCGTGCCGTCGATGTAGCGGTCACCCTCGTCGTTGTACTTCGCCACGCCCTGCTGCCAGATGACGGCTGCCTTGCCGTCCTGCTGCACGGCCGCGCCGGGGGCCACGCTGGCGTTCTCCCAGTCAGGGTCGCCTATCTGCTGTGTCGCCCAAGGGCCGCCGTCCGTGCGCATGGCCACCCAGATGCCGGTGTTCTCGGTCACGCTCTTTATCTGGTCGTTCTCGGCCATCGCCTCCAGCTCCGCCTTGTCGATGGGGGTCTTCACCTGCTCGAAGGCCACCAGCTCCAGGCCGCCGGCGCGGGCCTCGTCGAAGTCGTACATCGGCGCATCGATGCCTGTGTCCACCAGGTCGCTCTTGCTGCCGCTGTAGACCTGTATGCGGTCGTCGTTGTAGTCGCCTGCCGTCTTCAGGTTGTTGAACAGCAGCGACGTGCCGCCCTGCAGGTAGCGGGGCTGGGCCATGCCGCTCACGTTATTTACAATAGGTGTGCCGAGGTCGGCAATCACCTTGCGCTTCAGTTTCTTGTAGTCCCTTGTCACGTTGCGGCTGCTGTAGCTGAAGATACCCGGATTATACCGCGGGTGCAGCGGGTTCGACGGGTCGTTGGGGCTGTAGTATGTCTTCTGGGCATCGAGGATGGTCCAACTCTTCTTCGTCGTGAAGCACAGGAAGCGCGCCTCGGCGTAGGCCTCCATCGCCGCACGTACGGTGGTGCTGGTGCCCGATGTCAGGTTGTCGTCGTTGTAGGTGGGAATCACCACGCGCGAATGTACGTCGAAGCTGGCTCCGCCCCGCACGCCAGCCGTGGCCTTGGCTATCCAGATGTCGATGCCGCCGTAGGCCCAGGCACACACCTTCAGGCGGGCCTGCGTGTCGAACTGGAAGTCAATCTGCGGCAGGCTGCCCGCGTCGCCCAGTGCCGCAGCGCGGTTGACCAGTGCCATCGTTGCGGCGATCTTCGCATCCACTGACATGCCGAAGCCGCCGATGAAGAAGCTCACGTTGGCCGACGCCTTGGCGGCTGCCTCGAAGGTCAGGCCGCCGTCGTAGAAGTTGATGTCTATCTTCTTCGTCTCGGGGTTGTAGTGGCCGATGCCGCTCAGGAAACCCTTGATGCCTACGAAGAGCGACGGCGAGCGGGGAATGTCCTCGAAGAAGTTGTCGTCGGCTGGCTTGGCGGCCTTCACGGCGGCCATGCAGGCGCGGTACTGCTCGTCGAAGTAGTTCAGGTTGTCGAGCTTCTCGACGAGGTTGGTGATGGCACCGCCGGGGATGAGGTTGTATTCGCACACGCCGCGCACCAGGAAGTAGTCGCCCTCGCGCTCGATGTTCACCGTGAAGGGCAGCACGGGCGGCGTGGAGAAGTTGAACTTGTCGAACGCCTTGTTCATGTCCTTCATGTCGATCTGGTTCGAACGGGCTTCGTCGTCCACCTTCGTCAGGTCGATGCCGTTGCCGGGGATGTTCACGTTGCTGGCCTCCGAGAGTGCGATCAGGTCGATGGTGCTGTTGTGCAGCGACGGTAGCCCGGCCAGCGTCTCCGTGCCCAGCTTCACCACGGGCTGCACCGTGGCGTCGTCTTCTATCTGGTCCACGAGGTCGAACTCAAACAGGCAGTGGTTGCTCGTGAAGCCGGGGAAGTCGGCCGTCGTGACGAGCCGGGTACACAGGGGCGCCAGCTGCTGCGGGCCGCACTCGAGCGCCAGCTGGCTGGTATCGAAGCTGTCCGTGTAGGGCAGGCTGCCGCACAGCCTCACATACTTCGTGCCCGTCCAGCCCTCGTCACCGAACTTCTCGTCGTCCACCGTCTTCGTCACCGACTCGTAGTCGCCGTTCTGAGAGTAGTCGAGCGTCTCGTCCGGGGTCATCGCCAGCAGGTTGTTGGTGGCGAGCTTCGCGTTCATCTGTGCATCCTTCACGTTGCCGAAGCGCTGCAGCGTCTCCAGCTGGGCGGTGCTCAGCTGGGTGTCGGTCTCGGTGAGCACGATGGTGTAGCGGCGCGTCTTGTTGCGATTCTCGGTGCTGAAGTAGTCGTAGTTCCACAGGTGCATCGTGACGAGTGTGGGCTGGTAGCCCGGGGCGTCCACCTCGATGAGCTCGGCATACTGTGCGGGGTCGGTGTCGATGAGGTAGCCACCGAACGACGATATATAAGGAGCCGAGCCGACATTGCCCTGGCGTGTCATGTCTTTGTCCACGCAGGCATAGCGCAGCGTGGCATTGGTCACAGGCTCGCCCTTGCTGTTCACCACGGTTATCAGGCTATTGTTGCCACCTATCTCGTCCCAGTTGATGGTGAGTCGCGAGCCGCGCGACGTCCACTGGTCGTCAGGATACAGCTGGGCAAGTATGACACTATAACCATTCTCATCGTGAGCACTCCAGCTTTTGGCGTCTGCAAGCGAATGGAATTTCGTCAGTTCTATCAGTTCTGGCTTGATGTTGTATTCCAACGGCTTGAACCAGTCGGGGAACGACAGGCGCGTGAAGACCGACCCGTCGGCCTTGCAGAGGTAGAAGTCAACGGGTTCCTCGGCATACATAAACGCGTGCCAGTCATCATCACCAGCAAATTGGGTTTTTTGGTATTCCTGACCGTCCCTGATAAAACTGAGCCTAAACCTCTTGTCTTCCCAGTTATCGCCATAAGCTGAAGGATTAAAGATGGCAAGCCTGTAAATATTGGTCAGTGGGCTGGTCTTGTAAGTCCTGTTATAGCGCTTTTCATAGCCGGGGAAGTAAACTTCGACGTTATAGGTGTGACCGTCGGTGGGTGGTCTGAAACTGAAAGCACCGTTGAATTGGGTCATTTTCTGAATCACCTCGCCATCACACGTCAGGGTGACATCGGCTCCACCATAGAGGTCGTCAAAGGCTTGGAAGTAGCCTATCGGAATATAAGAATCAACATTCCAGCTAACAATACCTCCATCTTTGAGGTCATTTTGTAAGCTCTCTACTTGTTGGCCAACGTCGATGACTTCTGAAAATGTTGTTGAATTTTCTGGAAAGCCATCAACATACAATGTCATGTGTTCATATGGGTCAACGGGCACGAGGGTTATATGAGACACAAGGGTATCATTCTGATCAGGGTAATAGACATAGGTGTTGAAATCCACCTCTGTTATAGCGTCATTCCAATTACTATAATGAGGCTGATACGTGATGGTGATATGTTCATATTCGCCGTCTTCCACCCTTTCCTGCCATTCGCTTTTGGGAATATAACTACTGCTTATGTTTTGCTGGGGTATCTTAAAAACAACACTGCTTCCTTTCCTCGCATATCTTATCTCTTGGACAAACTTGGGGGCGGAACCAGCGATGTATGTCATTTCGCCCTCGATATTGTCGATGACAATATCCCGGTATTTGTACTTCAGATGGCTCGTAGCCACCACCCGACGTGTCTCACCCTGGGCATTGCGCATATTGATGAAGACATTGGCAGTAATGATGAGATTATCCAGTGTAAGTTCGTCATGGCTAAGTTCAGGATGCTCCTCCGTGAAGCTGAAGGGCAGGTCGTAGGCGAAAGTACCCGAACCCAAGTTGTGCTTCTTCAGTTTGCTGAAAGCGTAGTGCTCTGTCCAATAAGTGTTACCATTTAAGGCATAGCGAGTGTAGTTCACCGTGACATCGTCGTCGATAGGTGTCAGGCCCTCGGCATTGTCCACCTCAAACTGGAACAGCGGGAAGGTCGTACCAAAATAATATGTGCTGGTGTGCTCCGTATAGATGCCTGTCGACAGGTCTTCATCGAGTTGCCAGATATAATCTAAGACCCCGTGGTATCCCATTTCGGGACCTTTCGCCCCTGTTCTCACTGTCCAACCCCAATCGCACAATGCGTTCCTACCTTCATCACCGAAGATATAGGGAGCATTCGAGGAACGGATGGCGTATTTGCCCGCATCGTTGAGGAAGAACACCTGCGCATCCCAGACGCTGCTGGGCGATGTCGATGTGGTACACAAATGGTCCAGCGATTCACAAGCGTCATAGGTAGTAATGCTCTCATCTGGGCTTGTGAAGTAGGTGTTGCCGTTCTGGAGCATGAAGCCGAACTCCCAAGCCTCGCCGCGAGTCTTGGTGAACAGGTAGGCGGGGGCATCGGTCTTGTTGGTCGTCAGGCGGCCGTCGCCGGTGACATAGTATCGCTGTCCGTCCACCTCAGTAAAAATACGATAGGTGTGGCCATCCTTGATGACGTTAAGAGCTTTCCTATAATACTCTGGATACTCTTGGGCGCTGACGTCGAGACAGATGCCGAACAACAGCAGAAGGGCTGTCAGCCACGGACGAAGAACCCTCGTACGGGTTCTTGAATTCGTTCTTTTCATTGTCTTTTTGGTTTATGGTTGTTTCTATATTTTGTACTCTCGTATGATTGCGTATTTTGCCGACAAAGATACGATTTTTTCTGGAAATGGCAAAGGATTCCATAAGATTTATATCCGGGGGACTCTCCCCCACTCTCTAATACGTGAAGAGACGGCCCGGAGCGTCTATTCGTCCACCCCGGGCCGTCCAACCGTCCGCCTCTAGGCCGTATCCCGAAATGCGTCCTCTGCAATATAGCAAATTCACTGTGTTTACAAGGTGAATTCACTGTACTAACTAGCAAATTCACTGAAATTACAAGGTAAATTCACTGAAATTACAAGGTAAATTCACTGAAATTACAAGGTAAATTCACTGA
>CALDLA010000132.1 GCA_937898415.1 uncultured Prevotellaceae bacterium
AGATATAAAGGCGTTGCTTATAACCAGCCTCCAAAGAAAGAGGCACAAAAGGTAGATGCCGATCATAGCACAACTCATGACAATGAAAGCACAGACGAGGTGCCTGCAACTTGAAACCTATTTATGGTTATATTTCGGGATTTTGGGATATACGCGCGGCCAAAAACAAGAAAAGATACAGTAAAATGAAAGAAAATCGATAAAAAACTTGGCAGTCCACGCATTTTTTCCTATATTCGCCCCCTGAATGGTGACTCTGTCGCTTTTCACGACATGATGGGGAATTACGGAGCGTTATGCTTCTTTTACGTAATGACTGTTAATGTACGACAAACTAGAATAATTAATGTAACCGCTTATGAAACGTAATAGAATCCTGAACATGGTTATGGCAGCAGGCATCATCCTGTTCGCAATGATCGTATCAATGAGCTTCACAGCCTGTTCTGTTTTTGATCAATGGTTACATTTTGCATTAGTCTTATAGCACTTGTCTTAGGCTATCTGTTGTATGGCCGTTTTGTGGACAGCGTGTTTGGCCCTGACGACAGGGAAACTCCTGCTGTTGCCATGGCCGATGGTGTTGACCGCATTGTGCTTCCTAATTGGAAGGTGTTTATGATCCAGTTCCTGAACATTGCCGGTACCGGGCCCATCTTCGGTGCTATCATGGGTGCCAAGTTCGGCCCTGTAGCCTATCTGTGGATTGTGCTGGGATGTATCTTCGCAGGCAGCGTACACGACTATTTCACGGGTATGCTCTCCATGCGTAACGGTGGTGCCAGTTGTCCGGAGATTGTCGGGAAATACCTGGGTGAGAAGGCCCGTAAGGTCATGCGGGTGTTCTCGGTACTCCTTCTGCTGATGGTGGGCACGGTGTTTGTGTTCAGTCCTGCCACCATCCTCCAGGGGTATGGCGGTACCGCCCTGATGTGGATTATCTGTATCTTTGTCTATTATATCGTGGCCACGATGCTCCCTATCGACAAGGTTATCGGGCGCTTCTATCTTGTGTTTGCCATTGCCCTTCTGTTCATGGTGGCAGCACTGATGGTATGCCTGTTTGTGGAATGGCCTCAGTTGCCCGAGTTGTGGTCGCATCCTGAGAATATGGGGAAGGCAGCCGACAGCTCCTTCACCGACCAGGTGTTCCCTTGTATGTTCATCACCATCGCCTGCGGTGCCTTGAGTGGCTTCCATGCTACCCAGAGCCCGCTCATGGCCCGCTGTCTGGCTTCAGAGCGCAAGGGTCGTGCCGTGTTCTACGGCTCGATGATCACCGAGGGGCTTGTTGCACTGGTATGGGCTGCTGTGTCCATGTATTTCTTCTATGGGGAACCTGCTCCGGGCTATCAGCTCATAGAGGCTGTCGGCAATAAGGGCTTTTTGACCAGTGCCCCTGCTGTGGTGAATATCATGTGCAACAGCTGGCTCGGCCTCACAGGCGGTATCTTGGCCATTCTCGGTGTCGTGGCAGCTCCCATCACCTCGGGTGATACGGCTTTCCGTTCTGCCCGACTGATCATCGCTGAAGCATTCCATATCGAGCAGCGGCCCATTCCCAAACGCCTGCTCGTCAGTCTGCCCCTCTTCGGTGCTTCGCTGGCTCTGCTGATATGGCAGGTAGAGGACGCCAATGGCTTCAACACCATTTGGCAATATGCCGGATGGAGCAATCAGGCGCTGGCGGTATTCATGCTCTGGGCCATCACGGTCTATCTGGTTCGTCAGAAGAAGAACTATTGGATCACACTCATTCCTGCTCTGTTCATGACGTGCGTCTGCACTACATTCCTTTTTATTTCGAAACTTGCTTTCCATCTGCCGGAGGGCATTGCCTATATCGCTGGCGGCGTATGTCTGGTGATTGCCGCCGTTTGGTTCTGTGCATGGATGATTAACAACAATAAAAACCAAAGAAAATGAAACGAATTAATTATTTAGTGATGTTGGCAGCGGCGGCCCTGATGGCTGGCTGCGGGCCAAAAGTGGAGCAAACGGTCTTGGTGGGTCATTTCCATAATACGGATGACGTGCCTGAGTATGTAATCCTGTTCAACGAAGATACAGGAGAAGAACTGGCTAATGTGCCCGTGAAAGACGGGAGGTTCCGCTACGACATACCCAGCGACAAGACGACTCTCATGTCCGTCCGTTTCGGTCAGGACGACAACGGCTGGAAGGAGAAATTCGTCCCTACCGGCGACACGGTGCGCTACGAGATTGACGGTCTCAAGACGGTTGCCGAGGAATTCGCACCAGAGACATCGCTCAACTTCCAGGTGCGCGATTCTGCGCCGATCTTAGCGGATGTGCTTAGCCGCCTGGAGACTGACTCTGCCGCTACCGGTGAATTGCGTGACTACTGCCTCCGGCTGATTGACGAACATCCCTCCGATTTCCTCGGTTACTGGGGTCTGATATACGCCTCGTTAGCTCAGATGTCAGAGGAAGAGTGGTTGGCATTGGTGGACAAGGTGGCGCCTGAGATTCAGGCAAAGCCCCATGTGCAGGCGCTGAAGGCTCAGTATGCGGCCTCACGAGAAGAGAAGTAGTTGCCTAAGAGAAATTCAATTAACCCCTAAAAATATACCTAAATTCCGCAGCGCTTTAGTTTAACATCGAATCGCAGGGACGGTTCCGCTGATTCATTGAAATTAGGAGGATTGATTGAAAACGACGTCCCGAGAATCGGGAACTTCAGTTCCTTCTGATGACCTGATGATTGAAAAGCCTCATCAAAAATAAATAGGATTCTCGCGTGTATGCGCGGGAATCTTAAATTAGATAGGTTCTTCTGCAATTTCCTTGAAGATTTTGTCAACATTTCAGATATGCTTAGTAATCAACATTGCCAAGACCCTCAAAAAATTGACTCGAGTCAATCGATGAAATGACTCGAGTCAACCGATTAAATGACTCGAGTGAAATGATTTAATGAATCGAGTCACGCTGATATCGAATCGTTTCAATTTGTCATGAATAATGATGACTGACTTTTTCTGATTCTCTCTGTATTCTGCGAAATAATCGTGTCAAAATTTGGAAGTCTCAAATTTAATGCCTAACTTTGCATCGTATTAAATTCTCAATAAAAATAGAATGGCTTATGGACTGGTTGCATATTGGGACGGTTATTGTGCTGGTAATCATCGGCGTGGTTATCTACAGGAATAAACGGAACGGATGAGATGGAGACGAAATGTAGCATGAGACGGTATGTGTTGACGACCTGTCTGATGGCGGGGCTGTGCGGATTGCTGGGTTGCGCCACTCAGCAGGAACGGGCGGCGCAGCGCGAACAGAAGCGCCAGGAGGTGGCCGAGGCTGTGGCCAAGCGGCAGCTGCATATCGACATCACGTCGATGAGTACGTTGAGGTATGGTTCGAAGGCGGTGACGTCGGACTTCTTCCTGGAACTGCGCGGCGATACGCTGCAGAGCTATCTGCCCTATTTAGGGAGGGCTTATCAGGGTCCTATGCATTCACCGTCGATAGGGCTGAACTTTGAAACCTGTGTACGGTCCATCAGCGAGACCCGGCCTAAGTCGAACCGCTCGCGTTTTGAGATAGGGGTGAAGACTGAGGAGGACAGTTATCAGTATGTGGTCGAGGTGTATGACACGGGTCAGGCCAACATACGGGTGTCGTCTCAGCATCGCGACCCGATAAGCTTTGACGGAGAAGTGGTGACAACGAACTTTAGAAGGTAGGAATTATTGAAGCATAAGATATGGCAGTAGAGACAACGAGATGGGGCATTTTGTATTGTCCGAAGACGGGGTTCACCAGCAAGCAGAAACGGTGGGAGAAGATAGAAGCGGCGCTCAAGGAGCATGGCGTTGAGTACGACATGGTGCAAAGCGAGACGTCGGACAGCGTGGAGCGGCTGATGACCATGCTCATCAACAACGGCTACAAGACCATCGTCATCGTGGGCGGCGACTCGGCACTGAACGATGCCGTCAACTGTCTGATGAAAGAGGAGAAGCGCGTTCGTGAAGAGATAGCTCTCGGCGTCGTCCCCAATGGTGTGATGAATGACTTTGCCCGTTTCTGGGACTTCGATGAGGACAATATCGAGCAGACTGTCGGCTGGCTGGTCAAACGGCGAATCCGTAAGATTGACCTTGGCTGCATCCGTTATACCAACAAGCAGGGAGAGAAGTGTCACCGCTACTTCCTGAACTGTCTGAACATCGGCATGACGGCTGACATCATGAACCTGCGCCGCCAGACGCGGCGCCTCTTCGGCTCGCGTACCTTATCTTTTATTACGTCGCTTTTCGTCATGCTCTTTCACCGCATGGAGTACAAGATGAAGCTGCGCATCAACAGCGACGTCATCGACCGCAAGGTGATGACCGTCTGCATAGGCAGTGGTCCGGGCTACGGACAGACGCCCAACGCCGTGCCCTATAATGGCATGCTCGATGTCTCGGTGGTCTATCATCCTGAGGTGGTCCAGCTGATAGAGGGCCTCTGGCTGCTGATTACGGGGCGCTTCCTCAACCACCGCAGCGTCCACCCCTTCCGTTCCACAGAGGTCTTTGTCGACGAGGCCAGGCATGCGCTGGTCGGCGTTGACGGACGACTGATGAAGACCCCCGTCGGCCCCTTCCGCGTCTGCATTGAGCAGGAGGTTGTCAACTTCCTGATTCCCGCCTGATGCGGCCAAGAAAAGGACGATGATATATTAAATATCCTTAATTCCTTTGTCGGCTGACGAAAAAGTCGTACCTTTGGGCAAACAAAACCTAAAACAATAAATTTACAAAACCTTAAAATAGGAACTATGAGTTATTTACGATTCGAAAAAGCCGTGATGACGAACCTTCAGGAGAGTCTGCGTCGTGAATTGCTCCGTACCAACCGTTCAGGTGCCTACAGTTCTTCTACGCTGGTAGATTGTAACACCCGTAAGTACCACGGTCTGCTGGTTGTTCCCGTACCTGAATTGGACGACGAGAACCATGTGCTGCTCTCGTCGCTCGACTGTACGGTAGTCCAGCATGGGGCGGAATTCAACCTGGGTCTCCACAAGTATCAGGGCAACACATTCAGTCCTAACGGACACAAGTACATCCGTGAGTTTGATGCCAGCAAAGTTCCCACGACGACCTATCGCGTGGGTGGTGTCATTTTAAAGAAGGAAGTGATCTTCCAGCATTACGAGGACCGTCTGCTCATCCGCTACACGCTGGTGGATGCCCACTCGGCCACTACACTGCGCTTCCGCCCGTTCCTGGCTTTCCGCTCTGTGCGCCAGTTTACGCATGAGAACATGACGGCCAGCCGTGAGTATTCACAAGTGGACAACGGTATCAAGACCTGTATGTATGCCGGCTACCCCGACCTCTACATGCAGTTCTCGAAGAAGAACGAGTTCATCTTCATGCCCGACTGGTATCGGGGCATCGAGTACCCGAAGGAGCAGGAGCGTGGCTACGCCTCGAATGAGGACCTCTACGTGCCCGGCTATTTCGAGATGCCAATCAAGAAGGGCGAGAGCATCATCTTCGCTGCCTCTACTTCACAGGCCAAGTCGTCGTCGCTGAAGAAGATGTTCGACGCGGAGGTGGAAGACCGTGTGCCTCGTGACAACTTCTATCATATCCTGGTGTGTGCTGCTCACCAGTTCCATAACCGTCAGAAGAACGACGACCGCTACCTGCTGGCTGGTTATCCCTGGTTCAAGTCGCGTGCCCGTGACACCTTTATAGCACTTCCCGGCCTGACGCTGGCCATCGGTGAGCGCGACTACTTCGAGCTGGTGATGAAGACCGCCGAGAAGGGACTGCGCGAGTTTATGAAGGGCAAGCCGCTGTCGGTGAAGATCTACGAGATAGAGCAGCCCGACGTCCCCCTGTGGGCTATCTGGGCCGTTCAGCAGTATGTGAAGGATGCCGGCAAGGATGAAGGCTTCAGCCGATACGGAAAGCTGGTGGCCGACATTGTTGACTATATCATAGAAGGCGGACACCCCAACCTGCGTCTTGACGAGAACGGACTGTTGTTCTCAGAAGGTCGCGACAAAGCCGTGACATGGATGAACTCTACGGCCAACGGCCGACCGGTGGTGCCCAGAAGCGGCTACATCGTTGAGTTCAATGCCCTGTGGTACAACGCCCTGAAGTTCTGTGCCGCCATGATGGCCGAAAAAGGCAATCAGGCGAAGGCCGACGACCTGGAGCAGCGTGCCCAGCTGGCCAAGCAGTCTTTCGTAGAGACGTTTGTCAACGACTATGGCTATCTGCTGGACTACGTGGACGGTACGAACATGGACTGGTCGGTACGTCCGAACATGATCTTCGCCGTGGCCCTCGACTACTCACCGCTCAGTCAGCAGCAGATGAAGAACGTCGTTGATATCTGTACGCGCGAACTGCTGACCCCGAAGGGACTGCGTTCGCTGTCGCCGAAGAGCGGCGGCTACAACCCGATGTACGTCGGTCCGCAGACCCAGCGCGACTATGCCTACCATCAGGGTACGGCCTGGCCTTGGCTCGGCGGCTTCTACATGGAGGCTTGCCTGAAACTCTACAAGCGCTCACGCCTGTCGTTCATCGAGCGGCAGATGGTGGGCTACGAGGATGAAATTGACTATCACGCTATCGGTACCATCTCTGAGCTGTTCGACGGCAACCCGCCGTTCCACGGCCGTGGCGCCATGTCCTTTGCCATGAACGTGGCTGAGATCCTGCGCACGCTGAAGCTCCTGGAGAAGTATTCGTATCAAAAGTAAATAGGAGGAACGCTGTATGAAAGTATTAATGTTTGGATGGGAGTATCCTCCTCACGTGTTTGGTGGACTGGCCACCGCTAACTATGGAATCTCTGAAGGCTTGAAGGCACAGGGAGATATTGAGACCGTGCTCTGTCTGCCGCACCCGTTTGGCGACGAGAGCCAGCATGCCTGTCGTATTGTGGCCATGAACGCCGTGCCCATTGCCTGGCGCGATGTCGACTATGACTACGTGAAGCAGCGTGTGGGCAACATTATGGATCCCGACTACTACTTCAAGCTCCGCGAGCACATCTATGCCGACTTCAACTACATGAACGTCAACGACCTTGGCGCTATGGAGTTTGCTGGCGGCTATCCCGGCAACCTGCATGAGGAGATTAACAACTACTCCATCATTGCCGGACAAGTGGCTCGTACTGAGGAGTTTGACATTATTCATGCCCACGACTGGCTGACCTTCCCCGCTGGTATTCACGCCAAGCAGGTCAGCGGCAAGCCGCTGTGCATCCACGTCCACGCTACTGACTTCGACCGCAGCCGCGGTAAGGTGAATCCCACCGTCTATGGCATCGAGAAGAACGGTATGGACTGGGCCGACTGCATCATGTGCGTCTCTGAACTGACCCGCCAAACGGTCATCAATCAGTATCATCAGGATCCGCGCAAGTGCTTCACCGTCCATAACGCCGTCTATCCGCTGCCGCAGGAGTATCAGGACATTCCGCGTCCCGATCACACCGGTAAGGAGAAGGTCGTCACGTTCCTCGGACGTATCACCATGCAGAAAGGTCCTGAGTACTTTGTTGAGGCTGCTACGATGGTGCTCCATCGTACGCGCAACGTCCGCTTCTGTATGGCTGGTTCGGGCGACATGATGGATGCCATGATTCACTTGGCAGCCGAGCGTGGCATTGCCGACCGCTTCCACTTCCCGGGCTTCATGCGCGGCAAGCAGGTGTATGAGTGCCTCAAGGCCTCCGATGTCTATGTGATGCCCTCTGTCTCCGAGCCGTTCGGCATCTCGCCTTTGGAGGCTATGCAATGCGGCACGCCGTCCATCATCTCCAAGCAGTCAGGCTGTGCCGAGATTCTCGACAACTGTATCAAGGTTGACTATTGGGACATCCATGCCCTGGCCGACGCCATCTACAGCATCTGCCACAATGAGTCGCTCTTCCAGTACCTCAAGGACGAGGGTAAGTACGAGGTCGACCAGATTACGTGGGAGAAGGTAGGACGCTGGATTCGCACCCTCTATCGACGCACGCTTGGCTGGGAACAGTAACGGGTTAAGAATTAAGAGTTAAGAAATAAGAGTTAAGAATTAAGAGTTATGAAAACAATTTGTTTATATTTCGAGATACATCAGATTATTCATCTGAAGCGCTACCGTTTCTTTGATATCGGTACCGACCATTATTATTATGATGACTACGAGAACGAGCGTAGCATCACCGACATTGCCGAGCGCAGCTACATGCCGGCACTCAACGCCTTAGGTGAAATGATTCAGCAGAACGGCAAGTACTTCAAGGTGGCCTTCTCGCTGTCGGGAACCGGCATTGAGCAGTTGGAGTATCACGCACCGCAGGTCATCGCCAAGCTGCAGGAGCTGGCACAGACGGGTTGCGTGGAGTTCCTGGCCGAACCCTACAGCCACGGACTGAGTTCACTGGCTAACGAGGAGACCTTCGCACTGGACGTCAAGAAACAGTGTGCCAAGATTGAGGAACTCTTCGGACAGAAACCGACCGTAGCCCGCAACTCATCGCTCATCTACAGCGACGACATCGGTGCACAGATAGCTGCCATGGGCTTCAAGGGCATGCTTACTGAGGGTGCCAAGCACGTGCTCGGATGGAAGTCGCCCCACTACGTCTACAACTGTAACATTGCTCCGAACCTGAAGCTGTTGCTCCGCGACGTTGAACTGTCTGATGATATCTCGCTGCGCTTCAACAATGCCGAGTGGGAGGGCTATCCTCTCTTCGCCGATGCCTATATTGACCGCATTGCCCGCTTCCCCGAGGAAGAGAAGATTATCAATATCTTCATGGAACTGTCAGCCCTTGGCATCGCCCAGCCGCTTAGCTCGAATATCCTGGAGTTCCTGAAGGCACTGCCTACCTGCGCCAAGGAGAAGGGCATCGATTTCGCTACGCCGACGGAAATCTGCATGAAGGTGCCCTCAGTCGGTGCCGTCGATGTGCCCGACACCCTGTCATGGGTAGACGAGGAGCGCGACTGCTCCTGCTGGCTCGGTAACGCCATGCAGCGTGAGGCTTTCAATAAGCTCTACTCGGTGGCCGACCGTCTGCGCATCGCCAACGACCCGCGCATCAATCAGGACTGGGACTATCTGCAGGCCAGCAACAACTTCCGCTTCATGACCACCAAGCCCTCTAACGTAGGACTCGACCGTGGTATCTACAGCGGACCGTTCGACGCCTTCACCAACTATATGAACATCCTTGGCGACTTCATCAACAGAGTCAACGCTCTCTATCCGCTTGACATCGATAACGATGAACTGGAAGGTCTGCTCACGACCATCAAGAACCAGGGTGACGAGATTGAGATGAAGGATAAGGAAATCACCCGCCTGAAGGCTAAGCTTGAGAAGTTCGAGGCTGAAAAGCCTGTAGCCAAGAAACCGGCTGCCAAGAAATCGACAGCCAAGAAGGCTGCAGAAAGCAAATAAAAAAAATCGGGGTCAAGCCCCGATTTTTTTTTGTTACTTGACGTTAACGGTCAAGCGTTGTATGGCGGTATCGGCACTGCTGTTGCCGACCATGAGTTCGTACTTGCCGGGAACAACGCGCATGGTGTTCGTCGAGGCATCCCAACACTCGAAGCGCTGACGGGGGAGGGGGATCGTAACTGTCTTCACTTCGCCAGCCTTGAGGCTGACCTGCTGATAGGCGCAGAGCGTCTTCAGGGGACCTTCCTTGTCGGCGATGCGTCGGAAGTAAACCTGAATGGTCTCGATGCCGTCGCGGTTGCCACTGTTCTTCACGCGCACCTGAACCTTATTGTTAGCATAGACGGGCTTACCGAACTCGAAGGTGGTGTACGACAGTCCGTGACCGAAGGGGAAGACGGGCTCACCGGTATAGTAACGATAGGTGCGATTCTTCATGGTGTAGTCGAGGAAGTCGGGCAGGTCGTTAACATCCTTATAGAAGGTGACAGGCAGCTTGCCGCTGGGGTTGTAATCGCCGAAGAGCACTTCGGCCAGTGCACGGCCACCCTGTTCACCGTCGTACCACCACTGCAGGATGGCATCGCAGGTCTCCAGTTCGGGCACCAGTCCCATGGCACCGCCTGAGCAATTGACGAACACCACCCGTTTCCCGGCTTCATGGAGCATACGCAGCACGTCGCGCTGGGCTTGCGGCAGTTCTATCGAAGTGCGGTCGCCACCTTGGAAACCGGGTTCGCTGACGCGCATTTCCTCGCCTTCGAGCGAAGGTGAGATACCGCCGACGAAGATGACGGTCGTGGCATCACCCACCTGTGCCAACAGTTGTTCACGGGTGGGGGCAACGCGGCTTTGGATGTCGAAGTTCAGTGCGCCGTAGCCAGCCTCCTGCACATAGTCAATCTGCAGGCGGTAGTGCTCACCGGCCTTGACCGTGAGTTCCTTCCGGCCCACTTGTATGCGCTGACGGACATTCCAGAGGTTGACCAGCGTATCGCCGTTGACCAGCAGTCGCACCCTGTCGTCGCCGCTGATGTTGAAGATGAGGGTCTCGTCGCGGGTAGGAATAAAGGTGCCGTCGAGACGGGCCGAGCAGTTCTCGAGATTGACACCCGGGGCGAAGACGGTATTACCGCCGTTGCTCAGTTGGATGGGCTGGGTCTGTGTGACGGTAATGACGGGAGCACCGCTCATCTCGACATTGTTCCAGTAGGCTATCTGTATGCCAGGGGCGCCGAGGGGCGACTTTATCTCGTTGAAGCGACTTTCGAATACCTCGTTGCGGGTCAGTCCGCAGGCGGGGATGTAAGGAATGGTTAGTGGTGAGAATTTCTGACGGATGCCTTCGAGGGCGGTGATGGTGCGGGTGGGATAGCCCGAGTAGTTGCCCCACATCATGACCGAGTCGTTCGCGTTAGGCCCCATGACGACGACCTTGCCTGAAGACTGCGATTCCGTCGCAGCATACGTTAACGGCAGGATGCCGTTGTTCTTCAGCAGTACAATGGACTTCTGGGCCATACGGTAGGCCAGGTCCTTGTGTTCCTTGGAGGCCACGGCCGACTCAGGAATCTTTGTCCAGCTGACGAGTTCGTCACGGTCGAAGTCGCCAACCTTGAAACGGGCGATGAGCAGGCGGCGCAGCGAACGGTCGAGGTCAGCCTCCTTGATGTCGCCACGTCGCACGGCTTCGGGCAGGTTATGGTATTCCGAACCGCACTCCACATCGGTACCGGCAAGCACGGCCTGGGCCGAAGCCTCGGCACCGTCCTTGGCGGTGTTGTGCCAGCGGGGAAGGAAGTCGCGGATGGCCCCGCAGTCGCTGGTAATCAGACCGTCAAAACCCCACTCGTCGCGCAGTATCTGCTGTTCATAGCGTGTCTGCGAACAGCAGGGCTGACCGTCGATGCGCTGGTAGGCACACATCACCTCAGCCACCTCGCCCTCCTGTACCAATGCCTTAAAGGCCGGCAGGTAAGTCTCCCAAAGGTCACGTTCGGGCAGGTTCTCGACGTTGAAGGTATGGCGGTTCCACTCAGGTCCGCTATGCACGGCGAAGTGCTTGGCACAGGCCAGTAGCTTCATCCGGTCGGCAAGGGGCTTGCCGTCGTAGGTATAGCCCTGCAGACCGCGGACGACGGCGAGTCCCATCTTCGAAGTGAGGTAGGGGTCTTCTCCGTATGTCTCCTGACCGCGTCCCCAGCGGGGGTCACGAAAGATGTTGATGTTGGGTGTCCAGAACGACAGACTCTGGTAGCGCCGGATATTTCCCGAATGTTTGGCCTGCTGTGCTTTGACACGCGCCTCGTCGCTGACGGCCGTAAACACCTGGTGAAGCAGCTCGTCGTCCCACGAGGCCGCCATGCCCATGGTGATGGGGAATACGGTGGCATAGCCATTACGCCCAACACCGTGCAGTGCCTCGTTCCACCACTGGAACTGCGGGATGCCTAAGCGCTCGATGGCGGGCGAGGTATCCATCATCAGTCGGACCTTTTCTTCGAGTGTCAGTCTGCCGAGCAGGTCGTCAGCGCGCTGCTCAGCTGTCAGTTGCGGATTCTGGTAGGGCTGTGACTGAGCAAACATTGCCGTGCTGAACAATGTCAGCACGGCAATGATAGATTGTTTAGTTCTTTTCATGTTGGTACGTAATGAAATGTTACTTGATCCAGCGCGGGTCCCCCACCTTGTAGAACTTGATGTCCTCGTTGCCAACGGTGAAGTTACCGGCGGCAGCGTCGGCAAACTGCGGGTTGGCTTCCTTGCCCTCGGTGTCAAACCAAGAAATCTTCTCGGAATTGCCATCGGCGAGTGAAAGCAGGTTGACCGTATTCCAGTAGTAGTTGCCTGCCAGTGTAGGATTCTGGTCGGTGGCACTGTTGTTGGCAAAGCCACGCTTGTTGTTGAAACCAACGACAAGGTTGTTGGTGAACGTGATGGTATTGCCGGGGAATCGCAGATAGAAGAAGCGGTAATTGGCTCCGCCGTTACCACAATCAACGAAGGTGCAGTGGTCAACCACGTAGGTGGGACCTTCAGCGCCTTCGAAGGATCCGGAGGCATCATCCATGCGGAAGAGGTCGCGACTGTTGGCACAGTTCCAGATTGTACTGTTGGTCAGCGTGAAGCTCTTGACGTAGCCCTTGCGGCAGTCGAAGAAGTCACCGCCATTGCACTCAATGTCGCGGATGGTGCAATTGTTGATGGTAATCTCATTGACAGCAGCGGCCACGTTAATGTAGTAGAATCCCTTCTGTCCCGGTCCACCGATAATGTCGCAATCCTGAACAGTCAGATGGTCATAGTTACCTTCGGCGGTGAAGTTGAACACCTGTCCGCCATCGGTCTTGCTGGCATTGACGACAACCTGATTGAGGATGAGCGATGCGCCGCCTTCAATGGCGAAGCGTCCGCGGATGATGGCACGGTCACTGCTCTTGGCACTGCGAATTGTCAGGCTCTTGTTGATTGTGAGCGAGCCATTCTCGTAAGTAGCCTCTTCACCGGCTGCAATGGGATAGTCGCCGGGCATCAGTGCGAGCACTTCACCGTCGGCTGCGGCAGCAATGGCTGCTGCGAGGTCGGTGCCGGCTTCAATCTTCGTTGCACCGTTGAGGTTGAGCGGTGTGGTGAACTTCACTGTGCCGCGTGTCTTTGCACCACGGGTCATGACGGCCTTGTACTCAGTGTCGTCAGTCAGTCCGTCGATGGTGACACTACCAGCGGCAATTTCGTCAGCCGTCAGATCGTGACGGATGTCACCAGGCGTGATGGTGATGTAGTCAGCACTCTCACCGGCCGGCCAGTGCAATGTGACACTGGTGTTGGTGAGGTCGGCCTCAGTGACATCGGCGAAAATCTGCTCACGCCCCGTCTCCACAGCGGTGGCCGCCCATTTTGACGTTCGGTTGGGATTCCCCTCGGTGATGGCCTGTATGCGGATGCTGTACCACTCCTCGCCTTCAAGTCCCTTGATGGTGTAGGGCAGTTGCTCGTTAGTAATACTAAGAGTTGTTATAGGACTGCCAGCAAATTGCATACTGTCGTTGTACACCTCCACGTTGTAGCTTGTAGCTCCTTCAACTACCGACCAGTTCATGCGAATCTGTGTCTGATTCACCACACGAGCTTCAAGGTTGACCGGCGAGAAGTTGCGCTTGTAGTTGATGCTCGTTATCTCGTCGTCGGGCTCGCTGCATGCTGCGAATGATAAGACAACCATTCCAGCAAGCATACTTTTGAAAAATATCTTCTTGTTCATAGGTATTTTTTCGTCTTTAATGTTACAATTGGCCTAAGTTGCCGTCGTTGTTCAGCAAATTGTTGCTCTTGTCGATAAATGTCTGCCAGATGGGCCACAGACAGTGAGTGCTGGGCTGCACGGTGTAGAGGCCGTCGATGTAGCTGTCCTCGAGTGTCGGCTTCTCACTGCTGACAAACCAGTTCTTCGATTCCCATTCACTCAGGGTGCTGATGACGTTGGGATCTTCCTCACCACGGTTGAAACCGTACATCTGAATATTGTTGGCATCTTCGGTGTTGTTGATGAACACCTTGTTGGGCAGTCCCTCATAAGCGCCAGAGCGCTGTTGGAGGTCTCTTAGCTTCTGTTTTGCCTGAGTCATCTTTTCGTCGATGATGCCCCAGCGCACGAGGTCAATCTTGCGCAGCGATTCACCGGCAAACTCAAGTGCCCGCTGGTCGTAGATGCCTTCGCGGAATGCCTGCTGGCTGGCTGTGTACTTAGCTTGTAGCTGGGCTACCTTGGCAGCTGGGAGAACGCGGTCGAGCACGGGCTTCATGAGAGTCCAGGCTTTCGTCGTATTGCCCAGTTCGTTTTCAGCCTCGGCAGCCATCAGGTAGATGTCGGCCAGTCGCATATACTGGAAGTTGATACCGTCGTCATTAGTTGAGGTGACGATGCGGTTCATCCATTCATAGCGCAGTTTGCCGAAGCACCATTTATTGATGGCGCGGAAGGTGACGTGGGCGTTGCCGTTAATGAGATCCTTACTCCATTCGTAGGGGATGCAGGTGATGTCGCGGCGGATGTCCTCTTCGTCGTAGTCATAGAACAGATAGGCGATGGGGCCGTTGGCACCACCCTGAGCCTGCTGTGTGTACTGGTCTTTCGAGTTGTGCTTGATGCCCCAGGTATAGAGCACACGTCCACGTCCGGCTGAGAAAGGAATCTCCCATAGGCTCTCGCCACCGGCAACGACGTTGTCCTGGCAGAGTTTGCGGAAGTTTTCTTCGAATGAACCCAGCTTGTTGTAGCCTGCACTGATGATGTCCTCACACTCCTCTTTGGCAATCTCGAACATCTTCTCGGGAGCCAGTTCGGGGTCGTTTGAGCGGCGATATCCGTCGCCCCTCAGGGCAAAGCCTCCGGCATAGAGTGCCAGACGTGCGCGGAGTCCCTTGACGAAAGCCTTGTTCACGCGCTCGGTAGTCTTCGTGATGCTATTCTCGTTAGGCCAGTAGCACAGTTCCTCAGCTTCCTTCAGGTCAGCCAGCAGCTGTTTGTAAATGATGTCCTTGTTCGTTCGGGGCAGGTAGATGTTGTCGTTGTTATTAGGCTCGAAGCGAGCGGGAACGTCGCCCCAGGCCTTGACAAGGTCATTATAAAGGACGGCACGCAGCGTGAGTGCCTCACCCAGCAAGTGGGCCATGTCCTTATTGTTCTTGATGTCACCATACTCACGTATGCCCTTGATGGCCAGATTGGCGCGCTCCACGCCCTGATAGAACATGGCATAGGCATTGTTGTCGGTGTTCATCTGCGAGTTGGTGGCCAGCGTGCTATAAGTCCACAGGTCGTATTTGCCGCCGTCGTTCGACTTGGTGATGTCGGGCGAGTTGCCCACCTCTACGTCGTTGTTGAGGCCGTAGAAGGGCAGATAGCGTCCGCGATAGGAGTTAGTCTCACCGAAGGAGACGTTGATTGACATGACCTCTGCTTCAGCCAGTGCGTAGGTTGAGAACATGGTCGACTCATCGAGTGTTGACAGCGTGGGTGCATCCAGGTCGCAGGAAGCCAGTCCGAGTATGGTCAACGATAGCAGGGATAGTTTTATTTGATTCTTCATGTTTGTTTCCTCCGTTGTTTAGAAGTTCAAGTTAAGACCGACGACGAACTGGCGGCTTTTGGGATAACCCGAGTAGTCGACACTGGGAGTCAGTGCGGTTTTGCGGATACAGTCTGCTTCGGGGTCGAAGCCAGAGTAGCCGGTGATGGTAAATACGTTGTATGCGGTCAGATAGAAGCGCAGGCTGTTGATGCCGGCCCGCTTGGTGAGCGAAGCGGGGATGGTGTAACCCAGCGACAGCGTGTTCAGTCTCAGGAAGTCTGCATCCTCGATAGCCCAGTCCGTCAGTATCATTTTGTTAGTGTAGGGCGACCACAGGCTTGTGTTGGCGTTCAGTTCAGCCAGACGTGTCGGGTCGTTGGTCAGCAGTCCTGTCTGTGGGTCGAGGTTAGTCCAGCGCTTTCCGTCAGCCATTTCGGTAATCATGTTGCGATACTGGTACTTACTCGTCTGGGTGTACTCAATGCGGTTGGCGTTGTACACCTGGTTGCCGATGCTGTAGTTGAAGTTGGCTGCAAGGTCGAAGCCATAGGCACGTGCATTAATATTGAAGCCGCCGAAAGCCGAGGGGTTGACATCGCCAATCTTGACGATATCCTCGTTGCCAATGACATTGTTGCCGTCAATGTCCTGAATCTTCATTGCACCGGGACGAACCTTCAGCAGTGCGGTGGCATCGGCCACGCCCTCCTTCAGCTTCCATGTGTCTGAAGCGGCATCATAGCTTTCGAAGTCGCTGACCTCATAGCGTCCGGCGCTCTTGTAGCCGATGATTTCGCCAACGGCACTGCCCACGGCGATGTTGTAGTCGTTGCCGATTTCGGTCGAAGCCCAGTTCGTGTTCCAACCGAAGTCCTCCATATCGCCGAGCGACTTGATTTTGGTTTTGTTGACGCTGATGTTGGCGCCTAAGTCGATGCCCCAGTCCTTCTTATTGATGATATGGTAAGTCACGCTGACCTCGAAGCCCTTGTTCTCGGTCTTACCCATGTTGCGGTACTGGTATTCATAACCCGTACCCTGTACGGGGAAGGCGATGAGCAGGTCCTTCGTCGTGTTGATATAGCCCTCGATGCTACCGTTAATCTTACCACCAAGGATGGTGAAGTCGATACCGAGGTTACGGGTGATGGTTGTTTCCCACTTCAGGTTGGGGTTAGCCATATACGTTGACGGACGCAGGGGGTTCATGAATCCGTTCACCCAAGTACGCTGGGGAGCGGTGGCCAGGTAAGGCTCGTATTCCTGAATAAGTTGACCCGAGGGAATGTTGTTGTTACCGGCAGTACCGTAGCTGATGCGGAGTTTCAAGTCGTCGAGCCACTTCTCCGTGCTCTTCATGAACGGCTCAGACGAAACACGCCATGCAAGAGCGGCAGAGGGGAAATAGCCCCATCGGTTGCCGTCGGCAAACTTCGACGAAGCATCCGCACGGAATGTAGCGCTGAGCAGGTACTTGTCCATGAAGTTGTAGTTCAAGCGGCCGAAGTACGACAGCAGCTTGTCCTCTGGAGTATAGACATCGCTCGTTGCGGAAGCAACTCCCTGGGCAGCGAGTCTCCAAGCCTTGTCGGCATTATAGTCCGTAGGGAAGCCAACAACCTGATTGGTGTTGACGTGTTGCTTGGTGATGACCCATTCGTGACCAGCCAGCACATTAAGCGAGTGGGGGCTGTCCTTTCCGAGCAAATCCTTGAAGTCGTAGTTCACCGTGTTGGTGTTGCGGAAACGTTCACGGCTGGTGTTGGCCAGCGAGATGAGGGGATGGTTGGCATACTCCTGGTCAGCATAGTTACGCACGTTGTATGCCGTCAGTCCATAGAATCGCTTGTCGTAGTTAGTGTAGTCATCGTAGCCAAACTCTGTTTTAGCTTTGAAGTTACTGAAGATCTCCCATCCAAACGACCCTGCCATGTTCAGGTTCTTGCGATGCTGCTGGCGGTCGTTGTCGGCTTGCGACACGATGGGATTGTAGAGATTACCCAGGTCGTCGTCCTCAGTGCCAGCTGCGGGATCGAGGTTCTTCAGCGGCATGGGGTAGTAGATAACGGCAAACTTCAGTCGCTTATCGGTGTCGTAGGCACCCGTGGCGTCGTTTGAGCCGGCACCATTGATTTTCGTCTTGGCATAGCGAACTTGGAAGTCGAGTGTCGTCTTCTTCGAGGGCTTGGTATTCAGCTTCAGGCTGAAGTTGTCGCGCTTGAAGTCCGAGCCAATCATGATGGCCTTGTCGTTCATGTGGGCATAGCTGAAGGAATACTTGATGTTGTCCGTACCTCCGTTGATGTTGATGTTGTGGTTGAAGGTGTGCCCCGTACGTCCATAGATCAGGTCTTGCCAGTCATTGCTCTCAATGTTGTCGTAGAGGTCAATGTCCTGGTAATTGCCGAAATAGTCAGTGTACGACGAAATCTTCTCGGGGTTGTTGCTGTTCTTCAGCAGGGCCAGCTCATACTGCCACTTGGCAAAGTCGGCCGGACTGAGTACATCCATCGTCTTGGCAATCTTCTTCCACGAGTAGTAAGCATTGTAGCTGACCTTAGTCTGGCCTGCCTTACCACTCTTCGTAGTCACCAGGATGACACCATTGGCACCACGCGAACCGTAAATAGCCGTTGACGACGCGTCCTTCAGCACGGTGATGTCCTCGATATCGCTCGCAGGTATGTCGCTGATGCTCTCAACGGGGAAGCCGTCGACGATGTAAAGCGGGTCGTTCGACTGTGTAATCGAACCGCCGCCACGCACGCGAATCTTCACGTCGGCATCAGGTGAGCCCTCCGTAGTGGTAATCTGCACACCGGGCATCTTACCCGTCAGAGCCTCCGAGGCGTTGGCGACGGGGACAGCCTGTAGCGTTTCACTGTTGACGGTAGCCACCGAGCCCGTCAAGTCCTTTTTCTTGACCGAGCCGTAACCGATGACCACCACGTCGTTAAGCGTGGTGTTGTCCTCTTCCAGGACGACGTTGATACTTGACTTCCCTTTGACATCGACAGTCTTGCTCTTCATGCCGATGTAAGAGATGATCACGGGTTTGCCCGTTGACTTGAGTGTGAAATTACCGTCGAGGTCAGTGATACCGCCGTTGCGCGTGTCCTTTTCAATGACACTGGCACCGATGACGGCTTCACCGCTCGAGTCCTTCACGTTGACCTTGATGGTCTGCGCCTGTATCGTGCCCACAAACATGACGAGGGCTAACACAAGCGTCGCTCTGATACTCTTTAATTTTTCAGACATAATTTTTGTTGTTTTAATGAATTATTTGTAGGTTATTTTTTCGAACGTAGTTCTGGTAAGTACAGTTTTAAGTAATTTACGCTGCAAAGATACGCAAATAATTTAAATAAACGAAAGGTTCTGTAGCCTTTTTTTCGCAAACGTTTGCGTCAAAGTGTTAAAAAAGGCGTGGCCAGACAACCGCCTGACCACGCCTTAATAATCAATAAAGTGTAACGAGCCTCGTGATTACTTCACAATCATTTTAACTTCGTTGAGCTCGTTCCCGTTCTGGAATGTGAGCAAGCTCTCATTCCTCTCACTTAATCACGACCTTTTTGCCGTTCATGATGTAGATGCCCTTTGGGGCGTTCTTCACTCGGATGCCCTGCAGGTTATAGACTGTACCGGCAGCGTTGGTGTCAGCTTCAACATTGTTGATGGCACTGGGAATGACAGAGACAGAAGCCTCAGGACCGAAGCCGCCGCGAGCGTTGGCAGCACGAATGGTCAGTGCATCCTTGTCGGGGTCAATGGTGACATTGAAACTCGAACCTTCAGTGATGCCGACGAATTCGCCGTTCAGGAACAGCGCGTAGGCAATAGCACCGTTGTTGGCAGGTGTCCATGTCACCGTACCGTTGTCGTACTTGGCATTGGCGGGAGCGTCCAGTTGCTTGGCCTGCTGCTGAGCTTCAGTTGCCCATTCGCCGAGCACGTTCTGGATGGAGTAGGTCTCCAGTGCCGAAGCGTCGAGGATGGTGTTCATCGTTGTGCCCTCCTTGGGGAAGGTGATGGTGTTCTCGGCAGGTGTGATATTCTTGCCGCTTTCATCCTTCGTACCGTACTCACCAGCAATGCTGTAGTCACAGTTCAGCGGGTTGGTGGTGTTCCAACGTGTCTCAATAAGCTTGCTGGGGTCGAGTAGGGTAGTATTCAGGTAGATACAAACAGGATGGTCGCTCCAGGCACGGCCGAAGTTGTACTTGTCGGCATGGTTCTCAACAGTGCAGTTGTTGAACACGTAGAGCTCGGAGTTAGCCGTGATGGTCGAGCTGCTACGCTGCTCGTTCACCAGCTTCACCTCGTTGTAGTAAACTTTACCGTTACCGCAGAGATAGTCGACGGTGCCGTGAAGTTCACCACCCTCCCAGTAGTAGAGACCGCCTACCTTATGAGAATAATAGGTGTCCTGATGGGAGAGCAGAATGACATTCTTGCAGATGGTCTTGGTTCCCTGATCGTGCAGAGAGGCGGCACGTCCGTCGTTACCAGCGTAGGCAAAGTCGTTCTTCAGTGTCAGATCCTGCATGTAGAGGCCTTCACCGGTATTGTTCAGCAGATCACCTTTGCCCAAGCCTTCCTCGGCGGGACGGGTGACGATGATGGTCTTCTCGGCACTCTGTCCGATGAGTGACACGTTCTTACCAGAGATTACGGTTTGTACGGTCTGTCCAAGGTCATAGGTACCGTTAGGCAGGAAGATCTTGGCACCTTCTTCGGCACTGGCTGTGTTGATGGCCATCAGCAGGCCGGCAGCGTCACCAGCTGGAACGATGTAGTAGCCAGAGGCATCCTTAGCCAGGAAGTCGGTGACGTTGTAGACGGTCACCATGTGCAGATAAGTCTGCTCGGCAAAGGTGAAGGTCAGTTGTGTGGCCGGACCGTCGTAGGTAAGTGAGGTAAGACCGCCGTCGTTCTCAGCTTTTGCGGGTACGTCGTCCTTGATGACGTTGCCTGCTGCATCGGTAACCTTGATGGTAGTGCCGTTGCCATACTGGCAGAGCATCAACACAATCTGAGCCTTGCCGGCCACGTCGACGGTAAATGTGCCGCTAGCGTTGAACGTCCAGCCGTGGTTGTTATAGTATGATCCGCCCTCGGTGCTGATGGTCTCGTGGTCCTCAGGATAGAAGGTGGCCTTTGTCAGGTCGTAGGTCTGAACAGATCCCACTTCTACAGACTCAACGGGAGTTACACCTGCCTTCAGTGTCACATTGCCTGTGACGATATCGGTGGTCTTCACCTTGATGTCGTTGGCATAGTACCAGCCACGGAACTTCTGACCGTCAGGAATGGTCAAGTCTGCCTCGCTGTAAGGAATCTCGCCGATGGGGTCACCCTCATAGACGGTCTTGGTACCGAGCACTTTGTTGTCCTGGTCCTTATAAGTGATGACAGCCTCCGACACCTCGGTAGCCTCGGCCTTGAAATAAGGCAGGTAGGCAATGTTCGAGAAGGTCAGTGTGGTGGGTTCGCCTATATAGAAATAGGTGGCGGCCGCCTTGTCCTGATGATAGCAGGTTGCAGTCTTTAGGTTAGGCTCGGCCAACAGTTCGCCAGCAGCATTGGTAACTGTGCAGGTAGCGGGGTTGGCATACTGACAGCCACCGATGGTGAATTTCACGGTGCCGTCAACGGGAACTGTAATCGTCACGTTGCCATAGCCATGTGAGTCGTTACGCTGTGTTCCGCTGAAGGTTACGCCTGCGGGCAGCTTCGATGTATCGAATTCTCCCGACATGTCGGCATTGGTAATCTCAAAGTCCACAAACTTGCGGGCTACATTTTCCTTGAAGACGACCTTCGACAGGACACCCTCAGCAGTCGTCTTACGCTCAATAAAGATACCTGTCACATCTGCGGCAATTTCAATGCTGCCGGAGTTGGGACTGGCATCAACGGCCACCTCACCAATGAGGTCGCCCTTAGTGGCAGCGCCATCGGCGATGGTGCAGGCATAGACGTTTACGGTGTATGCATCAGCTGTCTTGCGGTTGCCGATGGTCAGTGTCAATTTACCGGCAACGGCAGGCTTCTCGAAGAAGGCATAGCCTGAGCTGTTCAGTTTCACACCGTTCAGTCCCATGTTAGTACTTGGAGCGTCGTTGACGTAGGCACCATAGTACAGACCGTTGTCCGGACCTTTGGTCGGAATCTGATTGCTCGTGTAGTCCCATGTCAGTACCACGGGGTCGTGGTCGGGCATAGGCTCCGGTTCAAAAGCCTCGGCCTTGAAGTAAGGCAGATATGCGATGTCGGTAAAAGTCAGCGTCGTTGGCTCGCCAGTATATTCATAGGTGACGACGGTACCATCCTGATGATAGCATTTCTCCGTATTCAGGTTGGGCTCTGCTAACAACTCTCCGGCAGCATTGGTGACCTTGCAGGTGGCAGGATTGGCATACTGGCAACCGCCGATGCTGAACTTCACCGCTCCGGTGACAGGGATTGTCAGCGTCACGTTGCCATATCCGTGATTGTCATTTCGTTGTGTACCTGAGAAGGTGACACCAGCAGGAAGCTTCGACGTGTCGAACTCTCCCGACATGTCAGTGTTGGTAATCTCGAAGTCCTGGAAGGCGACGGGTTCCGGCTCTGGTTCAAAAGCCTCGGCCTTGAAGTAAGGCAGATAAGCGATGTCTGTGAAAGTCAGCGTCGTTGGCTCACCTGTATATTCATAGGTGACGACGGTACCATCCTGATGATAGCATTTCTCCGTCTTCAGGTTGGGCTCTGCTAACAACTCTCCGGCAGCATTGGTGACCTTGCAGGTGGCAGGATTGGCATACTGGCAACCGCCGATGCTGAACTTCACCGCTCCGGTGACAGGGATTGTCAGCGTCACGTTGCCGTATCCGTGATTGTCATTTCGTTGTGTACCTGAGAAGGTGACACCCTCGGGAAGCTTCGACGTGTCGAATTCTCCCGACATGTCAGCGTTGGTAATCTCGAAGTCAACAAAACCAGTCGGAGTAGTGGACTCCTTGTCGGCGTATGCAACTCCAAATAGCATCGTAAGGATGCTCAAAAGTGAGATACGTAATAATTTGTAATTCATAAGCATTATAGTTTTAGTTGTCATCAATTTTGTCGCAAAGGTACGATATTTTTTTGAATCCGCGAACGTTTACGCCTCTTTTTTTATTCTTTTCTTTGCAGTATCAAATTAAAAGCGTATCTTTGCCGCAGGAAATGCAAACAACATTTATTATTCATTAAAACTAAAACGCTTATGAAAAAACTATTTACACTTATTGCCATGGCCGCTATTGCCATGGGAGTCAATGCACAGAAGATTACCTTTACAGAGGCCGATGAGGCTGCTGCAGGTACTTTGGATGGGAAGGTGTTTACAAGTGGCGACTTCAAACTGACCATCACCGACACGAATGGTAAGGTTGCCCTCGACAAGAACGCCCAGCTTTTTGGAACGGCCGAGGCTAACGAGAAGTCCGGCGGTGGTCGTCTGAAGAGCGGTGGTAAGTCAAGTTCAAGCAATATGCTGACGCTGACCATTCCCTCTGCCGGAACCTTAAAGATTTTGGCTCGCACAGGTAGCAACAGTGCCACAGACCGTACGGTGGTTGTGACTCAAAATGAAACAGAACTCTACAATCAGGTAGTCAAGGAGGACGATGCCGTGAAAGTAACAGGTCTTGATGAATCAGACCCCTCGAAGGAAACTAATGTTTACCCTGTTATCAGTGTTCCCGTTGAGGCTGGCGAAGTGGTTGTCACTTATCCTATTGGCTCTATCAACTTCTACGGTTTCGAACTTGTCAGCGGTTCTTCTGTCGAGACTCAGACATGGACGCTTGTCGGCGTAGGTCCTCTTTGTGGATCTGCCTGGGATTTGAATGACGAGTCGAACCTGATGACCACTACCGATGGTGTCAACTACACATTGGTCAAGGAAGACGCTGTGCTCGAGGGAGGTGTCGCTTACGAATACAAGGCCGCCAAGGATAAGTCTTGGGATGTCAGCGTACCTCAGTCGGGCAATCAGTCGCTGACCGTGAGCGAGACGGGTAAGTACAAGGTGACCTTCACCCTGAATGTCGAGACCGGCACATTGACAGCTGAGGCCGTGAAGACCGGTGAGGCTGAGATTGGCGAGAAGACCTACTCCGTCATTGGCAGTTTCAAGGGTGACACTTGGACTATCGACTACGACTTGGTGAAGGGTGCCGACGGTCTTTATACGGTTGTCATTGATGGTGTGGATGCAGGTAACTACGAGTTCAAGGTACGTGAGAACCACGACTGGACGATGTCTTATCCCAACAGCAATTACAAGATAACTGTTGATGCTGACGGTTCTGCCGTTACTGTCACGTTCAATGCTGAGACCAAGGAGATAACCGCTGTTGCCGGTACCACCAAGGTTAATGCCGTGAAGGCCGAGAAGGCTGGCGTGAAGTACAACCTCGCCGGACGCAAGGTCAATGCTCAGTACAAGGGTATCGTCATCGAGAACGGTCGCAAGGTACTGAAGTAATAGTCCCTTTATCCAATAAGTAACTGGTCCGCCGAGCAATCTGCTCAGCGGGCCAGTTTCCTTGTTATTTGAGTTCTATGTCACCATAGCCCATACGACTGCCCTCAGCCAGCCGGTCGGCATCGAGTTTGATGATACGTGCCTTGGTGGCGGGGAACTTGATGGTTTGCCAGATGGGGTTGTTGACGATATTGGAGAATTCTCCTGAAGCGAGCTTTGTCCAGTGGCTCCAGTCGGTAGAAGCCCAAAGGGTGTAGTGGGTGATGAGACCATCCTTGCTATCCTGTGGCGGCAGGTAGCGGAAAGTTGTAAAAGTCTGCTCCTGGTCCCAGTCAATCATCATCTGCGTGGGACTGCTGAAGAAAATGTGAAGGGCTGATGACTTCTTCTCGCCTGAGTCAGGAATGTCGGCAGTCAAGTCGGGGGCGAGATAGACACCCAGCTTCTTGATGACAGGCTCAGCCTTACTGTCAGTAACCGTGAAACGAAGTTGAGTGGCCTTGACGGTGGGGAAGCAGATGATGCGGCGATGACCGATGGTGGTCAATCCATCGCCATTGTCAACCAAGGCATCTTTCAGCGGTTGCCATTGCTCATTGGCGAATACTTCCAACGAGAACTTCTTTACACGCTGTCCTAAGGCAATATCTTCCTCGGCAAGGAAACGATTAAAGACGACGGGCTTGCCAAAGTCGATGGTGGTGACCGCACCTTCCTTTACGACGCGGGCCTTCTCTGCGAGGTTCTCCTTGAACACCTCGTCAATCATCTTCTTGAAGGCGATGCCGCGCAGACTGTCGTTAGGGTGAATACGGCCATTGGGGGCGATGGGGAAGTTGAGCAGCAGGGTGGAGTTGCGTCCAACCGATTTATAATAGGTATCCATGAGCTTCGACAGACTCTTCACGTGCTCGTTCTCCGTCTCGTGGTAGAACCAGCCCGGCCGGATGCTGGTGTTCGTCTCACCAGGGCACCATACATCGCCGTCTTCTACGCCGTAGTGGAGCATCGGGTAGGGCGTGTCGCCCTTCGAGGGCATAAGGCTCCAGTTCGTCTCGCCCACGTTGCCGGCCTCCGTGCCCACCCAGCGCAGGTCGCCTCGGTCGCCACCGTCGTTCCAGATGACGGCATTTGGCTGCAGTTCGCGAATCATGCGGAACGTCTCGGCCCATTGGTAATAAGTCTTGCCGTCGATGCGGCGCGTCTCGTTAGCACCGCCATACCAGCCGTCACCACCATTGGCCCCGTCGAACCATACCTCGAAGATGTCACCATATTGGGTCAGCAGTTCGCGAAGCTGGTTGCGGAAATAGGTGATGTATTCGGGCTTGCCATAGTCTTTGTGATTTCTGTCCCACGGCGAGAGATAGACGGCGAACTTCAACCCCTCTTCCCGACAGGCCTCAGCCAATTCGCGTACCACGTCGCCCTTGCCGTTCTTCCAAGGCGCATTCTTCACACTATACTCCGTATACTTCGACGGCCACATACAGAACCCGCAATGATGCTTGGCCGTGAAAATGATGCCCTTCATGCCCGCCTGCTTGCAGACGCGCGCCCATTGCCGACAGTCTAGGTCAGAAGGATTAAACAGCTTCGGGTCTTCGTTGCCAAAGCCCCATTCCTGGTCGGTGTACGTGTTCATGGAGTAGTGGATAAACGCATACATCTCCATGTCCTGCCACCGCAGCTGGTTCTCACTGGGCACAGGCCCGCAGTACAATGTCTTCCTAACGGTATATGTCCCTGACTGATACTCCTTGGTCTTGTTCTCATAGGGAAGTGTAACGGAGGCGGTAGCCCCTGCGGGGATGGTGAAGGTCCATACCCAGTCGTTGCCCTCATATTTCCAATGGCTTTCTATAATGCCAGCAGCCGAATGGTAGGTGGCATCAAGATGTCCCAAACGGCGGTCGGGTACAGGCTTCATGATAATGTGCTTGAAGCCAGGAAGAACTGGATCGGAGGCAATGCCTGCACAGGTCTGCCATATCCATTGGCACACGCAGCCATAGGCATAGTGGTTAAAGCTGTTCATGCCCTTTGGCCCCATGCCTTTGTCCTTCGTATAGCTGTTCCAGCGTTCCCAGATGGTGGTGGCACCGTTATCGACAGAGTACAGCCAACTGGGGTTCTTACGCTGGAAGAGCAGTGTATAGGCCACGTCTGTCATACCGTTGTCCGTGAGCGTAGACATTAGAATAGAAGTGCCGAGAAATCCGGTCTGTAGGCAGTCGTCATGCTCTCGGAAGTTCTGGCGCAGACGCTCAATCATCTTTGCCTTTGCTTCGCCTTCGAAGAGATTGTTCTTCAGAGCGAAGAGTGCAGGTGTCTGCATTGTATTGAGGATACCGCACTTGAAAGAACCATCAGTGTTGAAGAAACGTTCGCGCAGATACTTCTTCGCTTCTTTCACCATTGCTTCATACTCAGCGGCATTGCGGCCTGTAGCCTTAGCCATATCAACCATCATGTCGGCATCAATGGCCCAGTACGATGCGCCCAGATAGTTCCAATATTCTATAGCCTCGGGCTTCGGGTCATTACCATCGAAGGCACTGCGCCCACAAGTTTCCAGCGGCTCGTAGCTCAGCCAGTCGCCCCACTGGTAGTTGCCATTCTCCTTGGCCAGTGCTGTGTGGTCGTACTTCGTAAGGTTGATATGAGTCATATATCGTTTCATCGACTCCCAGCTCTCCTCGATGATCGACTTATCGCCAAACTGCTTCCACACCGTCCAAGGCACAATGATGCCTGCATCAGTCCAGCCGAAACGCATGTATTCATTGCGACTTGAACCATATTGCCCCGGAGGTGCCACGCTGGGATAGCCGCCTTCGTCGTTTTGCGAGTCGCGCAGGTCGTGCAGCCATTTATGGAAGAATCGGTTGGTATTGGCAAAAAAGGTGCCTGTCTCGCAGAACACCTGCGTGTCGGCCGTCCAGCCCAGACGTTCGTTGCGCTGCGGACAATCGGTGGGTACGCTGAGGTAGTTGGAGCGCATCCCCCACATGGCGTTTGAGATAAGTTGGTTTACGAGGTCGTTGCCCGTGGTGATATGGCCCGTCTCCATCTTGGGAGTGATACTGCTAACAGGCACGGACTGTATGCATTCTATCGTGACCTCATCAGTAGCGGTGATGTCGAGATAGCGATAGCCGAAGAAAGTTTGGCGAGGCGTATAACCTACCGCATCCTTGCTGTCGGCAAACGTATAGTCGAGGCGGATGCTCTTGTCGTGGATACGTAGGTTGCGGCGGTGGACACTTCCTTCAGGGCCATCCATACCGCGACTCTTGGCACCGTTACCATCATTCAATAATTCCCCGGGCAGACAACTTAGGCGTGTACCTTCTTTCGCCTTGAAATAGAACGAGGGCACGGCGGCGCAGTTCTGGCCGAAGTCGATGACGAGGTGTTCGCCAGGTTTTATTGTCATTGGCTTCCCTGCTGCATATTCGCGGTCGATGATAATTTTGCCGTAATCCTCATCACTGGCATTCTCTGCCTTGGAATAGACATAAGCACGTTTGGGGGTGAGTGCCCATTCTTTTATTTGATAGATCTCAGCACCGCAATTGGGCACGATGATGCCTACATACTCCTTACTGACCGCAGGCGCAGACAATAATCGTAAGTCGGTTTCGCGGGCGTCGTATTCCTCGCCGTCGAAGATGGCAGCGTGCTTGACGGGACCAGCGATGCCTGCCTTCCAGTCCGTCGTGTTGGTGCCGTACAGACGTTTCGTCCCGTCGGCAAACGTCAGTTCGAGTACGCCGCGGAACGCGCACTTCTGTCCGTACATACCGTTGGAGCCGCTGGGCGTGATAATCTTGTCGGCCCACCAGCCAGGTGTCACCTGAGCGGCTAACGTATTAACGCGACCCTTCTTCGTCTGGAATTGCTTGGTAACATCGTATGTAAACGAATACTTCGTGCGGCTGTGGTGCGAGAAGCCCGGGCGGAGCACCTCGTCACCAATGCGCTGATCGTTCACATATAGTTCGTTTACGCCGAGGCTCACGGTCATCCACAAGGCTTTCTTCACTTCCTTCTCGTTTGTAATCGTGGTCATAAACCAGTTGGCTCCGTCGGCAGCCCGTGTATGTTCGTTTACGCGGCCCTGCACCTCTGGTGCATCGGCCACGCAAATCCATTCCGATTCATTCCAGGTGTCGTCAGGCAGCGGTTTTGCCTGAGCGTAAATTTTAATGGAACAGGCTACTGCGGACAGCAGCATCGTTGCTACAAGAAATCTTTTCATATCGATGGTCTTTTTACTTTGTTTCTGGTGCGCCGAAGTAACTATAACGGTTGTTGTCAGGGTTGACGACGATGGTCTCGATGACGATTTCTGGGTCAATCATGATGAGCTTCAACCGATGCTTGCCGGGAGTAGCTTGAGGAAAGTTGACCTCCAGCCAGCGGATATTATCAAAGACCTCATCGCGACGCAGCATCTTGCGACCATTCTTCCAACCGCTGAGCAGCAGGTCGTTGTGGGGTGGGAGAGGCTTCAGGTTCTTTGACTGGGCGAGGTTCTGCGGAGTGTATTCCTGGAACTCATCGTGAAAGCCCTGTCGGGCATCGATGACCTGTATCGGCTGGTCGTCAATCTGTACACCGAGGCGCAGACCACGGGCAGGCATGATGTCCTGAGTGGGCAGGATGCCGATGGCAATCTTTCCTTCGTCAGCCAGTTCTATGTCGTACTCCAGTTTCGGACCGCTACCGTCAGCCGGCCATTCCTTCATCACGTCGGCGGCGCCCATGCAGCCGTCGCCGCGACCAAGGCCCCACAGTATTTCCCATCCGTTAAAGCAGGGGTGTACCTCCCTCTTGGTGTTGACAAAGTCGATGGCGCGGATGGAATATTCCTTCGAGGGAGTGGCAAACGAATAGAGCAGCGGATAGTCCACCTTGTAGCCGAGGCTCATGGGGTGGCGGTTCTTGTCGGGGATGCTCCATTGGGTGTAGCCGATGTGGTTGTCGAGCATCATGCCGTCCCACTTCCCGCCAGCCAACACCTTATTATAATAGTCGGTCAGTCGCTGGTCTTTCTCCATGAGGTGATTGACGGTGATACTGTCGCCCATCGTTGCGGCATTGTATATCATCGCTACGCCTGCCGAGGCCACAGCGGGGTAATAGACCAACTGGTAGAAAGCATCTTGGGCTGAGGCGGGGATGCGCTCCTTGAGTGCCTCACAACGTAGTACGACCGACTGCCAGAGGTTGTTCAAACGCAGCATTTCAGGATAGTTGAAGAGTCCCGGCACCTGCACCTCGGGTTTGCGCCAGAGGTTATATTTCGAATAGTCGGCAATGATGTCGGCGGCTTCCTTAGTGTCCTCAGTGGCAGAACCGCCGAGCACACTGGCTGTCCATTGGCGCAGCCAGGCGTCGGTATTGCCGGCATCCACGCACTCAGGGTCCCATGCATAGTCCATGATGAACGAGATGGGCATCTCCTTCGGCTTCAGGTCGCCCACGTTGATGATCCAGATGCGGTCGATGTCGCTCTGATAGGCCAGGTTCAGCTGTTCGCGCAGCTTCGGCACGGTGGTGCTGTTCACCCAGCGGTCGTTCCACGGGCCACCGTTCATGTCGATGTGATAGTACATGCCCAGTCCGCCCTTGCGCTTGCGTTCAGCGGCGGTTCCCTTACGGCGGATGTAGCCCCAGTTATTGTCGCAGAAGAGCAGCGTCACGTCGTCGGGAACCGTAAAGCCTGCATCGTAGTAGCGCTGCACCTCTGTGAAGATGGCCCATAGCTGCGGCACGGCGTCGGGCCGTCCATAGATATCCTTGATAATCTTGCGCTGGCCGTCAATGACGTTCTTCAGCGTTCGCATGTTTTCCTGGTCATCGCCCTTACCCATCGCCACGTCGCCGTCGCCGCGCATGCCGATGGTCACGAGGTTGTCATACGCCTTGTTGCGCTCCATGCCTTCGCGGAAGAACTGGTCCACGCGTTCTTTATTCGTGGCGTAGTCCCATGGGCCTACCTCGTCCTTACACTTCAGGTATTCGCGGTGTGAGCGCATCATCGGCTCGTGGTGCGAGGTACCCATCACGATGCCCATCTCGTCAGCCAGTCGCGGCGACTCGGGATCGTCCTCGTTGAAGGCCGTCGCCCACATGGCGGGCCAGAAGTAGTTAGCCTTCAGGCGCAGCAGCAGCTCAAAAATCTTCTCGTATGCCTTCGAGTTCACGCCGCCAAAGTGCTTCTGGCACCACGTGCCGAAGGAGGGCCACTCGTCGTTGATGAAAATACCGCGATACTTGACGGCAGGCCAGCTGTATTCGTAGCCGTCGTCGTAATAGAGCTCGTCCTGATGAACCACAGGGGCATCGGCCATCCAATACCAAGGCGATACGCCAATACGCTTCGATAGCTCATAGATCCCATAGATGGTGCCTCGTTTGTCGTTACCCGCAATGACGAGGTGTCCGTCCACCACGTCGATGACGTACCCCTCCCAGTGGCCCTTTATCTTCTTGATGTCAAGCTTCTTCTGCTTGATGAGCTTGTCGATGAGCCTGCTCTTGCCAATAGTGCCGACGATGATGCTGTTGGCTGTTGGCTGTTGACCGTTAACTATTGGCGAAACCACGCCCGTCACTTTCCTGACATCGTCGCCGAGGTCGTTGGCTGCCCGTATGACGCCCCTCCAGTCGTCCGTATCCACTACGATAGTTGCCACCTTGCCGTCTTTGGCAATACAGAACCGCTCGGACTGCCCCAAAGCCGCCGACACGATCATCATTGTAACGAAGGTCAATACCAGTCTTTTCATTATGGGTAAGCTGTTTAGGTTTATTTGTGTGCAAAGGTACGAATAATTCCTGAATCCCGCAAATCCTGCTGAAAATTCGTTAAAAATGTTTATTTCTTTTCGAAAAAGTGTACTCTTTACAACATTATATTGTATTTTTGCGCTGCGATTAAACTAATTACAAAATTATTAACTACCAACTTAAAAATCATTTTTATGAGAAAGGACTACTTCAAGCAAGTGTTGCTGGCAGCAGGATTGTTGACAGCAACGACAGTCTCGGCCGTTGACCTGCCTTACGCCAAGGCGCCGGCTGAGGGAAAAACCTACATCCTGGTGAGTCGCCTGAAACCTACCAGTTTCGTGAGAGAGACCAGTTGGGACGGCTCGCTCTATCTGCAGCCCTACGACCTGAACGAGCAGCAGAAGGCCGCCTTCAAGGCCCATCATAATGACGACGGCACTTGGAACTTCAGCAAGACGATTGTCGAGGCTCCCGAGGGTGAGGAAGCCTATGAGTACGATGTCTACATGGGCATCCCCTCCGGCACGGACAACCTCAGAATCCAAGAGCTGGACCCCGTCAGCTGGACGGTGGAGCCTACGAGCCTGAACGACTATTACATGCTGAAAGCTGGTGCCGGACAGGGAAATCCGGCCTGCGAAGACGGCTACCTGCACCTGAACAACGGCGGTGAGTATTTGGTTATCACCGAACCAGGCAACTACTGGTTTCCCGACTTCTACGGCGGTATTCAGCGCGACGAGTACGACGAACCCCTCTATGACGAGACGGGCTTCGTGGTGCCGCAGAACACCATCTCGCGCTACTGGGCATTCGTCGAGATTGACGACGTGCCCGCCTACGCATTGAAGGTGCAGCTCTACGCTTTGCTGCAAAGCACTGAGGAGACTCTGAGCGGCGATGCCTTCAGCGCAGGTTACCAGCAGACCATCGACGCAGTCATGCCTTATTACGAGAAGGAGGACTTCACCGAGGCTGACTTGGCGGCTGCCAAGGCCGTCATCGATGCTAAGCAGGCCCTCTACAACGAAATCAAGGCGGCTCAGGAACTGCTCGGCGACCAGTCGGACACCAAGCTGTCGGCTGCCATCGAAGCTGCCATCGCTGCTTTTAACACCCTGACCGACACGCAGGCACTGACCGATGCACAGGTAACGCTGAAAGAGGCCGAAACGGCCTTCGCCCTGGGCGGTAACGACCTGACGGCACTCGGCACGAACATGAGCTTCGAAGACCTCTCGGCACAAGGTGGCAACCAGACGTCGGGCGTGGCCGGTGCTCCTGCCGGATGGAATGTCTATGTCAACGGTCGGCAGGTGGTCACGGCTGATGAGGTTCGCGCCGCCGGCATCACGGCCTGGCACGGTGTCAACATCGACGCCGAGGGCTCACCGATGGACGGTGAAGTGGCCTTCGGACTGTGGAACAGCGGCGTGCCCAGCTACGAGATTTCGCAGACCATCAGTGGACTGGAGACAGGTTCCTACACCATCACTGCCGGGCTGATGGTGGGTGCCAACAACAACGATTCGCGCCGCACGACGCAGCGCATCTTCGGTAACCTCAACTCAAAGTACTTTGCCAGCGAGGGAGATTACAATACATCACTCCTCGACCAGGGCGAGGTTTATGGCTTCGAGGGACTGGTTGAACTCATCACCGACCGCGAAATGCAGCCCATCAGCGTCCGCGCCTTCGTCTACGACGGTACGCTGACCTTCGGACTGCGCACCGACGGTAACGTGGCTGCTGCCAACCGTGAGGCGGGCAACAGTGCTGGCGGCGACGGATGGTTCAAGCTCGACAACTTCCGCATTACCAAGGAAGGTTTTATTCAGGAGGATGCACTTGCCGTCTACCGTCACTTCAATAACCTTTACGAAAAACTCTTAGGTGAGGTCTTGCAGCGTTCTGTGAAGACCGAGTTGAGGAGCGTCATGGGTGGCAACATCAGTACCGGCAGCAGTCAGGAGGAAATCATCAGCGCCATCGTGAAGTTGAGGGAGATGTACCCCACCGTGGAAGCTTCGGTTGAGGTCTACAAGCGGCTGGACGAAGCCCTCGAGACCAGCGTTGCCAACATGATAAAATACGAATACAGCGCCAGTATCGACGACTTCAGCGATTTGGTGATGGATGCACAGGATATGTATAGGGATGCTGACGCAGGCGAGGCTGAGGTCGAAGACATGATAGCCCGTCTGACCGCAGGCATCGAGGAATTGAAGGCTACCGCCGTCAGCTTGGGCGACATCACCTTCGTGCTGAAGAACCCCAGCTTCGAAGACCTCTCGGCACAGGGTGGCAATCCTTCCGACAGCAGCCAGCCTGCTCCCACCGGATGGACGCTGACGGTTGACGGCGAGGTAGTCGAGGGTGCCCCCGGCTTCGGCTGGTGTGCCATCAACCGCGGCGACAACATCGACGTTTACGACGATGAGGGCAACTACTACGACCACCAGTACACCGACGGCGAGTTCCTGTGGGGCATTTGGAACGGCAGCATTCCCGAAATCGAACTGAGCCAGACGCTGAAGCACCTGCCGCAGGGTAACTACACGCTGAAGGCCGACGTCATGGTGGAATATAACTGGGCTGGCAACTGCCTGACCACCCAGCGAATCTTCGCTAATAACGCCGTACAGATGTTTGGCTCTGAGAGTTACCATGAGTTGAACCTGCCCCAGGATGCGAAGGATGCCAAGGTGCTGACCTACGCTGACTATACCTGTACCGACGGCGACCCGCTCACCCACCTGCTGCGTCCCATGGAAGTCAACTTCGACGTTGACGAGACCGGCATTGCCGTCATCGGATTCCGCACTAATAGCATCAGTGACATGGGCGAGCCTCAGGAGAGCGGTAAGGGATGGTTCAAGCTCGACAACTTCAGGCTGACCTACAACAGCTCCGAGGTGTCAGTTGGCATTGCCGCCCTGAAGCAAGGTACCGCCGCCACTCCCGCCTACTACGGACTTGACGGCCAACGTCGTACAAAGATGCAACGTGGCATCAACATCGTCCGTCGCGACGGTCAGACCGCCAAGGTTCTTGTGAAGTAACCATTTGCCAGACAATACAGTAATATCGCTACAGAGGGCTTCTCTGTAGCGATATTTTTCCCCCTCCTTGATTCCTGCGCTGCCTGCTGGGCAATGTCCCGGGGGTTTGCTCCGACTAAAGGGGGTAGTTTGCTCCGACCAACGCTGGGGTTTACCCGGACTAAAGGTCAACTGAATCTTCAGCTTACACAAGGGATTTTTTCCCCTAATGTATGGGTGAATGGGCGCAAAACTAACATTAAGGAAATCAAGCAAAAATCTTAGGAAACCCGCATAAACAAAGGGGAAACCGAAGAAACTAACATTTAACATTTAACATTAAGGTATTTCTTATCGTAAAGTGTAACACCAAGCCTATATTATATATAATATAGTATTATAATTATGTTTCTAAATTGATTTTTAAAATACTTTTGACTTGTCCTTTTCTGTTTTCGGTTGATTCCCCTTAGAAAAAGCTTAATGTTAAATGTTAAACGTTAGTTTGTGTCCCCCCCTGTGCAATCGCGGGGGGTGAAATGAAAAAAACGTGAGCGAAAATTTTCGCTCACGTCGGTTATTAATGTTGTAAGTGCTTTCTCCCTTCTTTGATGACCAGTCCCCGGTAGTTACCATTGACTTTCTGGCCTGAGAGGTTGTAGCGTTGCGGTTTGGCGTTGCTGCCGGTTTGGATGGTTTTGGCGATAGAGGTGGTGCCATCGGTCTTCACTTCAACGTAGAAGAGGCCGCTCTCGCCCGAACCGCGTGTTATCTTGTGGGTGTCGGCACCAATGCCGGTAAGGGTGTACACGCGGACGCCATTGCTGCCGGCTGGGGTGGTGGCCGAGGTGACATCAAGCTCGGCACCGTCGAACTTCAGGGTAGCGTCGCTCCAGGTACTCTGGACGATAGTCACGGTTGCCGTCGTGGCGACTCGGGATCGTCCTCGTTGAAGGCCGTCGCCCACATGGCGGGCCAGAAGTAGTTAGCCTTCAGGCGCAGCAGCAGCTCAAAAATCTTCTCGTATGCCTTCGAGTTCACGCCGCCAAAGTGCTTCTGGCACCACGTGCCGAAGGAGGGCCACTCGTCGTTGATGAAAATACCGCGATACTTGACGGCAGGCCAGCTGTATTCGTAGCCGTCGTCGTAATAGAGCTCGTCCTGATGAACCACAGGGGCATCGGCCATCCAATACCAAGGCGATACGCCAATACGCTTCGATAGCTCATAGATCCCATAGATGGTGCCTCGTTTGTCGTTACCCGCAATGACGAGGTGTCCGTCCACCACGTCGATGACGTACCCCTCCCAGTGGCCCTTTATCTTCTTGATGTCAAGCTTCTTCTGCTTGATGAGCTTGTCGATGAGCCTGCTCTTGCCAATAGTGCCGACGATGATGCTGTTGGCTGTTGGCTGTTGACCGTTAACTATTGGCGAAACCACGCCCGTCACTTTCCTGACATCGTCGCCGAGGTCGTTGGCTGCCCGTATGACGCCCCTCCAGTCGTCCGTATCCACTACGATAGTTGCCACCTTGCCGTCTTTGGCAATACAGAACCGCTCGGACTGCCCCAAAGCCGCCGACACGATTATCATTGTAACGAAGGTTAATACCAGTCTTTTCATTATGGGTAAGCTGTTTAGGTTTATTCGTGTGCAAAGGTACGAATAATTCCCGAATCCTACAAATAGAAATCGTCGGAATAATTTGGCGGTTTCGGAAATTGTTCGTATATTTGCGGACGAAAAAGAAATGAAAGATAAATGATGAAGAACTTATTGGTATGGATAAGCGTGTTGCTGATGCTGATTATAGGTATGGCCAGTTGCGATAGTGACGACGTAACCGGTGGTTCCGATCTAATTGGCAAATGGAAGTTTGTAATGACGCTGAACCTCCCGGCAGGAGCTGACGGACCAAGCCCCCACACTATAGAGCTGAAAGAGACCGACAGTCTACTAAATTATATGAAAAGAACTGGTGGGACAATCACTTATACCTTTGAAGATTCAGGTAGTGAGATGCAGCATTGGTACACTATTCCCCAGAATGACACTACAAACAATACTGGGTATCCTCTCTTGTGCATTCAGTTTGTGAGCACAAATTATCCAGGAGAGAAATATGCGTATGAGATAGAAGCAGGATATCTTAAAATGCATAACATAGCTTTCAAAAATCCTGAGGTATATGTGTATAGGCGAATACGATAATATCCCCACAACTCTCAATGAATTGCGGGGATGAATGAGCAGGAAGATATCTTTAAGGGCCAATAGGGTGTATTGAACAATGGTTTAGGTTTAATGGTTTTTTGGTTTAAATATGTCTTTCTACGTAAAATAGGCGATACAGGCCGGTATTGATATTACTATAACAATACAAATTGTAAATATTTCTGATTACCTATTATAACGATAATAACAATGTCCCTTCTATCTTCTTACTATTTTAATCCATTAAACCAATAAACCACTAAACCACCGTAGTAGACAACCCAAGGTTATTGCGCAATAAGGCAGGGTTATTGTTGAATAAGGCAGGGTTATTGTTGGTCAATATGTTTTTGAAACGACTGAGGAGGGGACTGACAGACTACGTGTGCTGCCAGCCCCCTCTTTCTGTTATGAAATGCATTCAGTGCAAAGATTAATGCTGTAAGTGCTTCCTCCCTTCTTTGATGACCAGTCCCCGGTATCCGTTGCTGACGTGCTGACCGCTGAGGTTGTAGCGCGAGGCAGCAGGACGGTTGGTGCTTCCCTTCACCGCTTGGATGACGGTGGGGTTGGAACAAGCGGGGTAGTATTCGTCGACACTCTCGGTGGCACCGGCGTTGCCGCCTTTCATGATGGTCTCGACGAGCGAGTTGAGGTAAACCTCAAGGCTGGTGTACCAGCCTTTCTCGGTGTCGATGGTCTTCTTGGCAGCGTCCGAGGCGTCGTTGGGGTTCAGTCCGTTGGCCGTCTCCCACTCATCAGGAATGCCGTCGTCGTCGCTATCGAAGCCAGCAGGGCGGGCGGTAGATTCCAGGGTGTAGGAACCTTGATCCTTCACGAAGTCGATGATGCCCTTGCGATGGGTGATGGTCTTGCCGTCGCCCGTCTTGGTGGCTGAACCGATGTAGTGGGTAGTGCCGTTCTCGGCCTCGTCCATGTAGCGGGCATCGACGGCATCGCGGTGGAGGGAGGCACCGGCGTAGGCCAGTACCTTTTCGTAGGCCGCCTGAGCTGTATGGGTGGTCACCTCGCCAGCGTCAACGGGCTTGTCGAGCTGTATCTTCACGCAGTCCACATTGCTGGAGTTCTTGACGTAGGTGACACCGCTGCCGTAGAGGTGCTTGGCGTCAGGACAATAGCGCTCGCCGTTGATGGTCGATGTGCCGTTGTCGTAGATGACGCCCTTCCAGTCGTAGTTCTCGGCGTTGCTGCCGGCCGCTGTCACGTAGTTACCGTTGATGTAGTAGCGCGCGCAGTAGCCCATGAAGGGGGAGCCGGAGGCATTTTCGGACGTGGCGACCGATATCTGGGTGACGCGGGTCTTGTTAGCTGTGGCGGGACCGGCCTTATAGTAGTTGTTCACGATGTTGATATTGCCGCCGCCCGTACCGCCGTAGCAGCCGTTGCCGTTGCCCCAGTTGTACATCACACAGTTGCGGAAGTCGACGATTTCTGCCTCAATGGAACTGCCGTATTTGGTCTTATCGTAGCCGCCCCAGTCGTAACGTGCTCCGCAGAAGCGGGGCGCACGGTTCTGCATGTGGCAGAGGAAGTTGTGGTGGAACGATACTCCCTTGCCGCCCCAGATGCCGCCGTAGCTATGCTCACCCTTTGAGTGCCCGGGGTTGGCCAGTGCCTCGCCCATCGTACACCACTGCATGGTGAAATGGGTGTTGTCGTAGAACGATGCCAGTTCATCAATGCTCCACGAGAACGAACAGTGGTCGAAGATGATGCCGTCGGTCTCGCGTTGCCAGGTGGCGTCGGCACCGTCGTTGACATTCTTCTCCTCACCACGACGGAAGCGGATGAAGCGGATGATGTTGTTGGCCTTGGGGCGTACGGTGTAGTAGCGCAGGGTGATGCCCGGAGCGGGAGCCGTTTGTCCGGCAATGGTAGTGTTCTGGCCAATGTCGAGGTCTTTGGTCAGTTCGATGATGCCGCCCACATCGAATACGACGATTTTCTTGGCACTACCGTTAACGGCCCAGCGCAGGGTGCCCTTCGTTGAGGTCTTGCCATCGTCGATGAGCGTGGTGACGTGGCGCACTTCGCCGCCGCGTCCGCCAGTCACATAGCGGCCGTGACCTTCGGCACCGGGGAAGGCTGGCGCCTGGGCCATCATGGCCAGCGAGCCGGCCATGAGTACTAATGTAGCTAATAGTTTCTTCATTGTAGTATTGTTTTTTTTATGTTTATTGCATACGTTGCAGCCCTTCCCAGCGGACGTTCCATGTGCCGTCCTGCGGGAATCCCGGGTTATGGGGATTGGGGCAGCCGTCCCATCCGGCGCACATCATGGCGATGGCCGTCAGCAGGGCTCCGTTGCCCGGCAGGTAGATGCGCAGCCGGTCAGCCGTCTGGAAGTTGTGGCCGTTCTTGAGGTAGGTGTTCTTCTGCGTGTCGATGAGCAGGGCCTGGAGGGCGGTCTCGGGCTGGCCGAGGCGGGCGGCGGCCATCGCCGTCATGCCGTAGTCCCAGCCCCAGGTGGTCTGCCAGTTCCAGTGCTGCATGACCCAGTTGAGGGTGTTCCTTGCTGCGACGGAGTCGCAGCCTGCACTGAACGGGGGAAGCATGCCGAAGGGACCGAGCACGGCGGGGTGGTCGTTGCGGCATTTCTCCTCGAAGGTCTCGGTGGCCAGGACGGGGGCGGCACCGGCGGCTACGGCGTCAAACGGGTCGAAGCTCTTCAGCCCCTCGGTCTTGCCTTTGGGCAGTCCGGCGGTGTAGATGCCCTCCTTCGTCTGGGGCAGGGGCGACAGATGACTGGCAATGTCGTCCCACTTGGCTATGCGCGGCAGTCCCTGACGTTCGCGCCACTGGTTGGCGACGGTGAGGCCGTACTGCCAGTAGGCCAGTTCGAAGGGGTGGTTGTAGCTGAAGTCCTTCGACATCGACTCCTGCATGGCGGTAGCGCCTATGAGGGAGTAGGTGGTCTGGGACTTCTGGGGAGTGACGAAGTCGGCCATGAACGCGGCAGTCTCCTCTACCTGTTTGGCATACTTCTTCAAGGTCTCAGGAGTGGGGTTGGCGCGGTACATCTCTTCAGCCATATAGATATAATGTGGCTGCTGCCAGATGAGGAACGAGCCGGTGTTCGACGGAGCCTCGCCTGCCCAGGGGTCAGTCATCTTCATCCAGCGGATGCCTTTAAAGCCCTGTCGCTGGGCTATCTTCTTGGCTTCGGGATAGGCGACGGTGTTATACCAGTCGAGGATGGTGGCGACGGTCTGCGGACGGTTCCACAGGGCGAAGTCCACCAAGTGCCACCAGGCCATTTCCAAGTGGGGACGGCCAAACCAGGAATTGTAGGTGAGACCGGTCTCCTGCGGCGGCAGGGCATTGGCACAGTTCACCTGCGTCAAGTACTGCGACAGCACCACGCGGCGCTCCAGTTCCTTGGCGCGCGGGTCGGTACATTGGCTGAAGTCGACGATGGCGCCCTGCTGCCACCAGCGGTTCCAGGCACGGATGACGGCGCGCAACTCCTGATCGAAGACGAGCGACCGTTCATTAAGTTGAGGATTTTCGGAGTACTCTGCCTCGAAGGAAAGGACATCGCTTGCGGTGGAAATCTCGAAGTGATGAGGCGCACATTCATCGATGGAGGCTATTCCCTCCCAGTGCAGGTGCAGGTAATATACGGTGCTGTCAATCCGATGCTCAATGACGACGGCATTAGGTCCTATGCCCAATTGTTCGTTGTTGGCTGCAATGATGCGCGAGGTGTGGCGCTCGGGCTTCGTCCAGTCAGCGGCAGCGTCGGCATGCTTACCCGTAGGGTAGGGGAAGCGGATGGTGACGCGGGCCTGTCCGTTCTTCAGGAGCGGCGACTTGATGCGGTAGATGACGGCATCACGATCTTGTAGGGTGGCGGTGGTGACATCGACGGGGGAACCGTCGACCACATAGTGTGATTCTATTTTACCGTCGTAGAGTTGGAGCTCTTGGCGGATGTCGGTCAGGTCTTTCAGTTGGAGGGGGGGATGGGAGTTATGGGTCTCATGGGACTCATGGGGCTCATGGGTCTCATGGGACTCATGGGGCTCATGAGTTAATTCTAAACCGATAACGCCGAGGTTCAGACGATGAGGATTGACGCGGAAATACTCGGTGGCAGCCACATTGCGGGCTGCATCGCCCTTGGAGGCCTTATACTCTACGGCGTACACCTCGGGGTGGCCATGACCCAGGTCGAACGACTTCTCGCTATCCTCGGGTGTCAGGCCGGCGGTGTTTTCGAACTTATGCCATCCCCAGTCGGACATGGCTGTCAGAGGCACACCTGCCTCATAGTCAAAAGGGAACGACTGGAGGCCGGTAACGTCGACCGTCGTTGCAAAGTGGCCGTTGCCGACCGTGAGTGAGGCGAGGGGAGAAGCCTCGGTGATGACAGGATTGTTGCGGTTGACGACCGCCTGACGGTCAATCTCGGCAGTAGTGTTCTGCGTGTCGTAGCCCAGCATCTCCATCTCAAGGCTGGCCCAGATGAACGGACCGAGTCCCTTGGCGTCGTTGTCGCGAATCTTCTCGCTGAGGTAGTAGGCATAGCTGCCATCACGCTTCTGGTTCTCCTTGACACTGCCTTTGGGATTGATTTTCTTCATGGCAGCTTCCACTTCGGGGGTGACGGCGGGGCCGAGACCGGCTACCGAGCAGCAGTTGGTCAGCGAGATGGTCTTGTCGTCGTTGACGCGGATGAAGTTGTTGATGATGCCTTTGTAGGCACGGATACCTGCATCGCGGTACTTGGTACCGACGTAGCCCTTTCGGTAGCCTTTCAGCAGGGCGTAAGTGAACATGGCTGAACAGGTGGATTCCAGATAGTTTCCTTCTCTTCCTGGCGAGTCCATCACCTGATACCACGTGCCCGTCTGCTTGTCCTGCCACTTCAGGATGGCATCGAAGTCCTTGCGCAGCAAGTCGATGACCTCGGAGCGGCGGCTGTACGACTCGGGCAGTGCGTCGAGCACCTCAATAAGCGCCATCGTGTACCACCCTTGAGCGCGTCCCCAGCAATGCTGTGAGAGTCCTGTCTCAGGGTCGGCCCAGAAAGCCTTGCGCGTCTCGTCGTAGGCGTGGCGGTTGAGGCCGGTCGCGGGGTCGAGGGTGCGCTCGTAGGTCACTTTCAGTTGGTTGACGGCGTCGTCGTAGATCTTGATATCGTCACCGCGCTTCAGCTCCGTGTTGTTGGCAGTAATTGCCGCTGTCAGACAACGGTAGGGCAAGCCCATGAAGATACCGTCGAGCCAAACCTGGTAGGCGTAGATGGCCTTGTGCCAATAGACCTTGTCGGCCTTGGTGCGCGGCTGGTCTTTCAGCTGCTTCATCATCGTCTTCATGGCCAGCAGGTTCTTTGTCTCAGGCCACTGCTGGTACATACGGGTGACGAAGTGGCCGGTGCGGATGTTGTCGAGGTTATAGTCCAGAAGGTTATAGCCCCGGATGTCGCCCCGCTCGTTGATCATCGTGTCGGTGTACTCCTGACAGTAGCGGCGAATGTCCTCACCACCATATTTAAGATAGGTGTCGAGCATACCCTCCAGTTCGATGCCCATCACGTAGCTCCACTTTGGGCGGGTTGAGAAATCGAGCATATAGGACTTCGGCGTACGCTTCATTTCCGAGTAGGTCATCCACTCTGAGTAGTGCTTGTAGGGCATTTCCGTCAGACAGAGCGAACCGTTGACGAAGTAGTTGTCGTAGCGGATGTTGCGCATCTGTCCGGTAATCTTGTTGCCCTGTGCCACTCCTTCAAACCGGCAGTTCCTGATGTTCACGTCATAGACGTTGCAGACGGTGTCGAGCGCCACAATCAGCGTACCGTACTTCGACTTCTGGCAGGTGATGTTCTCGACATTGATATTGCGCACCGTCGGGTTGAAGCCTCGGCAGCAGATCTCGTTATGCTCGTAGTCGAGGTTGATCTTTATGACAGCCTCGCCGCATTGTCCCACCTTGATGTCGCGCAGGTTGATGTTCTCGATGATACCGCCCCGGCAGGAGTTGGTCTTGATGCGGAGGACGCGGTCCAGATTCGGGGAGTCCATCACGCAGTTGTGGGCATAGACATTCTGGCAACCGCCAGAGATTTCAGAGCCTACGACCACGCCGCCGTGTCCGTTCTTCATCTCGCAGTTGCGGATGATGATATTCTTCGAGGGCATGTTGCGCTCCCGACCGTCGCGGTTGCGGCCACTCTTGATGGCGATGCAGTCGTCGCCGGTGTTGAAGAAGCAGTCCTCAATCAGCACGCGGTCGCAGCACTCCGGGTCGCAGCCGTCGCCATTGGGGCCGTCGTTGATCATCTTTACCCGACGTACGGTGATGTCGGTAGAGTGGAGGGGATGGATGACCCAGAAGGGAGAGCGCAGCAGCGTCACATCCTCTAACAGGATGCGCTCGCACCAGTTGAAACTGACGAGCTGGGGACGCAGGCCGTCCTTCGGTCCGAAGACACGTTCGGGCGAACGGTTGCCTTTCTCGTCATACATCGGGATGCCGTCCTCGCCACACTTCAGCAGTCGCGGACGGGCCTCTATCTTCTGGGCAATCATGCCCTCCTTCCATCCGAACTTCGTGGCGCCGCACCAAGGCCACCACGTCTCGCGTGAACCGCTGCCGTCGATGGTGCCCTTGCCGGTGATGGCAATGTCTGTCTGTTTGAAGGCATAGACACAAGGCGAGAGGTTGAAGCACTCCAGTCCCTCCCATGAAGTCTCGACGATGGGGTAGAGTTCCGGTTCGAAGACAAACTGCAGGATGGCTCCCTCCTCCACATGAAGGTTGACGTGGCTCTTCAGCGAGATGGCACCCGTCAGGAACGTCTGACCGGCGGGAACGATCACCCGTCCGCCTCCCTTCTTCGAACAACGATCGATCGCTTTCTGTATGGCTTTCTGATTCTCGGCGGCCGTAGCACCGGGCTTGGCACCGAATTTGGTGATGAGGTAGTCCTTGCCACTGATCTGCGGCTGTCGGATGCTTTGCTCAATCTGCTTATACGTGGCTTCGTCCCAGCCTTCAGCGTGGCTTAGCAGTGGGAAAAGCATACTCAGGAGCATCAGGTGTAGTAAGTTCTTCATTCCGTTTGATATGATTAGTTCGTAGTTTCGTGCAAAGATACTCATTTTGCGCGAAACCACGAACTAATTAAGTTTTTTTATTACGTAATCGTTTTAGTGCTGCAGGGCGTCAAACAGCCGGTCGAGGGCTTCGTCGGCGTTCTTGCTCTCATCCAGCAGCGTGACGAACTTCGAGCCGATGATGGCACCGGCAGCGTTGTCTTGGGCAGCCTTCAGCGTCTGGGCATTGCTGATGCCGAAACCTATCATCCGCGGATTGTGGAGTTTCATGGCATCGATGCGGCGGAAGTACTCCTGTTTCTGTTCGTCGAACGATTTCTGTGCCCCCGTGATGGCGGCCGACGAGACCATGTAGATAAAGCCGTCGGTGTTCTGGTCGATGAAGCGGACGCGCTCCTCAGAGGTCTCCGGGGTGATGAGCATAATGACGCGCAGGTCGTACTTGTCGGCGGCGGGCTTCACGGTTGTGAGATAGTCGTCGAAGGGCAGGTCGGGGATGATCATGCCCGAGACGCCGGCTTCGGCGCACGACTGGCAGAACGCCTCGATGCCGTAGTGCAGGATGGGGTTCAGGTAGCCCATCAGTATCAGCGGGATGTTGACTTCGTCCTTGATGGATTTCAACTGCTCGAAAAGCAGTTGCACACTCATACCGTTCTTCAGGGCCTTGGTGGCGGCGGTCTGAATGACGGGACCGTCGGCCAGCGGGTCGCTGAAGGGGATGCCGACCTCGATGAAGTCGATGCCCCGGCGCTGCATGGTCTTGATGACTTCGCCCGTACTGTCGAGGGTCGGGGTTCCGGCGCAGAAATAGAGGCTCAGCAATTTCCGGTCGCCGCGTTCTGCAAATACTTGATTGATCTTATTCATAACTGTTCTAAGAATTGTTTAAGTTTAGTGATGTCCTTAAGGCCCGGCTCGGTCTCGAAACGCGAGTTGAGGTCGATGCCGATGCACTTGGGATGATGGAAGTTGCGGACGCGCTCTGCGTCGTCGGGGCCGATGCCGCCGCTCAGCAGGAAGGGCACGTCGCCGTCGTAGGCGTCGAGGACGCTCCAGTCGAACTGTTGTCCGCTGCCGCCCACCGAGGGGCACTTGGTGTCGAACAGGAAGTAGTCCACGCAGTCGGCATAGTCCTTGTATGCGGCGATATCATCGCGACTACTGACGCTGATGGCCTTGATGATCTTGATGCCCGGACGGATGTCGGGGTCGAGCGTTCGGCGCAGGTTACGGATGAGGGTCGGGGTCTCGTGGCCATGCAACTGGATGAGGTCCAACTGGAAGTTCACCACACGGGTGATGATGTTCTGGGCCATCTCGTCGACGAACACGCCGACGCGCTTGGCCTTGAAGTTGCCGATGTCCGACCCACGGTCGGGGATAATGCCGGCGTGGGTGGGAATCATCGTCACGTTGCGCGGCGACTTCGCCCAGAATATCATACCAATCCAGTCAACTCCTAACGCTGCGACCTGACGGATGTTCTCGCCGTCGCGCATACCGCAAACTTTTACTGTCATATCTGTTCTATCAATTGTTTTAATGCCTTACCCGGGTCGGGTGTCTTCATGAACGTCTCGCCGATGAGGAATCCCCGGAAGCCGGCTTGACGCAACTCGCGGATGGTCTCGGGCTTTGAGATACCGCTTTCGCTCACTTTTACGGCGTCCTTCGGCAGTAGCTCAGCCAGCCGGAAAGAGTTCTCTACATCGGTGACGAACGAGCCGAGGTTGCGATTGTTGATGCCATATACGTCGGGCTCTAACTCGCAGTATTCCAGCTCCTCTTCGCTGTGCATCTCGAGCAGCACTTCCAGTCCCAGCTCGTGCGCCTTGACCATCAGTTCCCGAAGCTTCTCCTTCGGGAGACAAGCCGCAATCAGCAGCACCGCCGACGCTCCGCACAGGACAGCCTCGTAGAGCTGCATCTCGTCGATGACGAAGTTCTTGTAGAGCACGGGCAGGGTGACTCCCGACTGCCGGGCCTCCATAATAAAACGGTCGTGACCGCCGAAATATTGTTTGTCGGTCAGGATACTCAGGGCGGCGGCACCGTTCTGCTGGTACGACAACGGTATCTCCGAGGCACGTCCTTCTTCCTTGATCCATCCTTTCGACGGCGAGCGCCGCTTGAACTCGGCGATGATGCCGGTCTCGCTCTGCAGCAGGGCCTCGCGCAGCGACGGTTTCTTCCGCCGCATCCGCTCCAGTTCCTCGCGCTTGTGGACGATAATTTGTTCGAGAATGTCTTGCATAATTGTTATGTTTGTGACCCCACCCCTGCCCCTCCCCTACAAGGGAGGGGAACTGCTGCGCCGACATTCGCGGCGGGCAGGGCGGTAGCCATTCCCCGCCCCTCAAGGGGAGGGGTTAGGGGTGGGTCTGTTACTTTTTTCAGCTGTTCAGTTCCACGAATTTCTTGAACGTCCGCAATGCAGCACCGCTGTCGATGCTCTCGCGGGCAATCTCGATGCACTCCTCGATGCTCTTCTGTCCCTTCTCCAGCACCTGGATGCCGAATCCGGCGTTGGCCAGCACGATGTTCTTCTGGGCGGGCAGGGCGCGGTTCTCGAGGACCGAGTCAAAGATCTGTGCGGCCTCCTCCTCGGTAGCACCACCCACCAGCTCTTCGGGTTTCGCGATGTCGAAGCCGAGGTCACGGGGCGAGAAGATGCGCTCGTAGTCCTTGGTCGTCACCTTGAAGTCGCCCGTCAGCGAAATCTCGTCGTAGCCGTCGATGCTGTTCACGATGCCGTAGTCGATGCCCAACTTCTGATAGACCTGATGATAGAGGCGCATCTGGTCGAGGTTGGCCACACCGAGCAGCTGGCATTTCGGACGGCTGGGGTTCACGATGGGGCCGAGCAGATTGAAGATGGTGGGGAAGGGCAGGGCCTTGCGGATGGGGCCGACGAACTTCATCGCCTTGGCGAAGAGCTGGGCGTGCAGGTAGACGATGCCGGCCTCGTTGAGCGAGCGGTTCAGACGGTCGATGTCGTCTGTGAACTTGATGCCGTGGTGGGCGATGACGTTCGAGGCACCCGAGACTGACGTGGCGGCATAGTTACCGTGCTTGGCAACCTTGTAGCCCGCACCGGCGATGACGAAGCAGGCCGTGGTCGAAATGTTGAACGTGTTCTTGCGGTCGCCACCGGTGCCGACGACGTCGATGTAGCGGTCGCAGTCGAGGATGGCGGGTACGCCGGTCTCGAGGATGCCGTCGCGGAAACCCAGCAGCTCGTCGACGGTGACGCCGCGCATCTGTAGGCAGGTCAACAGTGCCGTGATCTGCTCGTTGGGATATTCACTCTGTGTGATTCCAATCAGGATGGTCTTCATCTCCTCGCGGGAGAGCTCTTCGTGATTTAGCAGGCGGAAGAGATAGCCTTTCATTGTCTGTTCCATATTCGTTTTTTTGATGTTGATTTCATTTTTGGGGCTCGCCGAGGTTCGGCGAGCGTGCCGAAAGCCTTTTTGGCTCTTGCCGAAGTTCGGCGAGCTATAAATAGAGCCAGTTCTGGAGCATCTTCTTGCCGTCGGGCGTCAGCACACTCTCCGGGTGGAACTGGATGCCGCGCACGTTCAGCTCACGATGGCGCAGGGCCATAATCTGCCCCTCGTCACTGACGGCAGTGACTTCGAGACACTCTGGAAGTCCCTCCTGTGAGACCACCCACGAGTGGTAGCGGCCTACGGTGATGTCGCGGTCGAGCCCCGAGAAGATGGGGTCGTCGGCGACGATGTGGCAAGGGGTGGCTACACCGTGGAAGACTTCCGAGAGATTCTCCAGCTTGCCGCCAAAAACCTCGCCGATGGCCTGGTGACCCAGGCAGACACCGAGGATGGGCTTCCGTCCGGCGTAGGTGCGGATGACATCGAGCAGCAGACCTGCCTCGGAGGGAATACCCGGTCCCGGCGAGAGCACAATCTTACTGTAGGCCTCGATTTCGTCGAGGCTGAACTGGTCGTTGCGAACGACGTCGACCTCGGCGCCGAGCGACTTGATGAGGTGACTCAGGTTGTAGGTAAACGAGTCGTAGTTGTCTATGATAACGATTTTCATAATTGTTCAGCTTTAATGATGGCCTTGCGCAGGGCACCGAGTTTGTTGTTCACTTCCTGTAATTCATACTCCACGTCGCTCTTCGCCACGATGCCGCCGCCGGCCTGGAACCACAGCTCGCCGTTGCGCGAGACGAACGTGCGGATGGTGATGGCCTGGTTCAGCGAGCCGTCCAGCCCGATGATGCCGATGCAGCCGCCGTAGGCACCGCGGTTGTGCGGCTCGTATTCCGAGATGAGCTGCATCGCCCGAACCTTCGGCGCACCGCTCAGCGTACCTGCCGGGAACGTATCGATAAACGCCTTGATGGGGTCGGCGCTCATCGTGCCCGGCGTTTTTCCGTCGGGCCCGTCGGCCCCAGCCTCCCCCGGTCCGTCGAGGATTCCGCTCACCCTTGACACGAGGTGTATCACGTGCGAGTAGTACTGGATGTCCTTGTAGTAGTCCACCTTCACGTCGTGACAGTTCCTCGAAAGGTCGTTGCGGGCCAGGTCGACCAGCATCACGTGCTCGGCGTTCTCCTTCGGGTCGTTGCGCAGGAACTCGGCGCCCTTGCGGTCAGCCTCTGCATCACCCGTCCGCTTCGTCGTTCCGGCAATCGGGTCGATATAGGCTTTGCGGCCCTCGATGCGGCAATGTGTCTCAGGCGATGAACCGAAGATGCGGAAGCCGCCGAAGTCGAAGTAGAACAAGTACGGACTCGGATTGATGCTCCTCAGCGTCCTGTACAGCTTGAAGTCGTCGCCCTCGTACTTCTGGATGAAACGCCTGCTCAAGACAATCTGGAACACATCGCCGCGCAGACAGTGCTGTATTCCCTTGCGAATATTCGCCCTATGCTCGTCGTCGGTCAGCGTCGAACTGACGTCACCGATAGCGTGGAAGTCGTATTCCCTCACATTGCTGCGGTTCATGGCCTTGAGAATATCGTCAACCTCGGAAGCATCGCCGATGGTCACCACTTTCACCATATTGTTATGATGGTCGAACACGATCACCTCCTTATATAATATATATAGCACGTCCGGCGCATCGTTCTTCTCCTGCGTCTCGTCCTTCACCGCGATATCCTCGAAATAGCGCACGGCGTTGAACGACGTATATCCGAACAGCCCACAGACGGCGGCATCGTCGCCCGTGACCTCAATGCGGTCGATGAGCTCGTGAATCGCCTCCGCGCAGCCACCGTGCCCGACGGTTTTCCGTCGGGTCGTCCCATCGGGGAACGCCACCGTCGCCACCCCGTGCCCAATCGCCACTGAGGCCATCGGGCAGACGCCGATGAACGACCGCGAACTGGCGGCGTCATGATAGTCGGCACACTCCATCAGCGCACTCTGCGGATAGAGGTCGCGCAGTCTCATGTAAACTCCTACCGGCGTATAGAGGTCGGCGAGAATCGTCTTACTGCTTGTCGTATACTTAAAACTTTCCATATTCCTTTGCCATTTCTTTGTTCTTCAAATAGGTTTCCACGTCCTTGTCGCCGCGACCGCTGACGGTCAGTACCACCACGTCTGAAGGCTTGAACGTCAGTTTCTTCAGGGCTGCGATGGCGTGCGCACTCTCGATAGCCGGGATGATACCCTCCATGCGTGTCAGCTCGTAGCCGCCGTAGATGGCCTCGTCGTCATTGATGCTCAGCACCTGCGTGCGTCCCTGCTTGGCCATATTGCAATGCATGGGCCCTACGCCGGGATAGTCAAGACCAGCCGAAATCGTGAAGGCCTCCTGAATCTGACCGTCCTCATTCTGCATCACCAGCATCTTCGCTCCGTGCAGGATGCCCGTCGAACCGCGATGGATGGTGGCTGCCGTGTAGTCGGTGTCCCATCCGTGACCGCCAGCCTCGGCGAGCACAATCTTCACCCGGTCGTCGTCCATATAGTGATAGATGGTGCCAGCGGCGTTGCTTCCGCCGCCGACGCAGGCCACCAAGTAGTCGGGGTAGTCGCGCCCGATCTTCTCCTGCAGTTGCCACTTAATCTCCTCCGAGATGACGCTCTGCATACGGGCCACGAGGTCGGGGTAGGGGTGGGGCCCCACCGTCGAGCCTACTATATAGAAGGTGTCGCTGGGATGACAGCACCAGTCGCGGATGGCGGCCGAGCAGGCGTCGCTCAGCGTCATGTTTCCCGTCCTTACAGGGTTCACCTGCGCGCCAAGCATTTTCATTCGCTCCACGTTGGTGTGCTGACGCTCCACATCCGTAGCTCCCATAAACACCTCGCACTTCATGTTCATCAGCGCACACACCGTTGCCGTGGCCACGCCGTGCTGTCCGGCACCCGTCTCGGCAATGATGCGCGTCTTGCCCATCTTCTTTGCCAGCAGGATCTGTCCCACGGTGTTGTTGATTTTGTGGGCTCCCGTGTGGTTCAGGTCTTCGCGCTTCAGGTACAGTTGACAACCGTACTGCTCGCTCATGCGGCGGGCATAGTAGAGCGGCGAGGGACGTCCGACGTAGTCGCGCAGCAGGGCGTGGTACTCGTCCTTGAACTCCTGCGACTCGATGATGGGCAGGTACTGCTCCTGCAGGTTCTTCACTGTCGCGTAGAGAATCTCGGGGACGTAGGCGCCGCCGAACTCTCCGTAATAACCTTTTTTGTCTACTTGATAGTTGCTCATATATTTAAAAGTTTTTGTGGTTTAACCATTGAAACTTAAAAAGGCCCGTCGCAAGAACGACAGGCCTCTTTTTATCTTTTTGCTCCCTACTGGTATAGGTACGCGGCTATCTTCTCACGATTGTCCGAATCTTGAGTTGCGCCACCACCAATAGTTTGCTGTTAAAGTTTTCATTTTTGTTGTTTTATTGTCTTTTCGGCTGCAAAGTTACGCATTTTCTTTTAATCTGCAAACTTTTTGCCTACTTTTTTTTCAAAATGTTACTTTTTCTGTTTTTCAGTTGTGTAAGCGCGCACAATGTTAAAATCTAAATTTTTTTGATAAAAAACTTGCAAGTTAACGGAGAAAACACTAAATTTGCCCCCGATAAGACTTTTTTATCTGCAATTGCAGACCACCTTATCAAATATAATAAGTGGATGGCAGCGTCCTGCGCCATCCACATTTTTTGTCTTTTCCCGTCTTTTATTTAGGCAAACGAGGTAAGTGCATCTTCGGCAATGTACTTCAGGTTGTTTTGGAGAATGGTCTCGCGGGCCTGTTCAGCATTGTCGGTACGGAAGATGAGGATTCCCTTGCCGTTCAGCAGGAACGAGTACATATAGGTGATGCTGATGCCGGCCTTCGAGAAGGTCTCAACAGCATCGGCAGCACGACCGGGCTGGTTGTCGAGCTCGATAGCGAAGACGTCGCTCAGGGCAACGGCCACGCCGGCCTTCTTCAGCTCCTCAAAAGCGCGCAGCGGTTCGCTGCAGATGAGGCGGTAGATGCCATACTCTGCCGTATCGGCAATGGTGGAAGCAATAATCTGAATACCAGACTGCTTCAGAACCTCGAGCACCTTAATGAGCGTGCCCGAACGGTTCTCGATGAAGATGGAAAGTTGATTGATTGTCATAATTCTTAACTCTTAATTCGTTATTGGTAAACTTTTCGTTTGTCGACGACGCGGACGGCCTTGCCCTCGCTGACGGGCAGCGTGCCCTTGGAGACGAGGCGGATGCGAGGCTTCAACAGAATCTCGTCGCCTATCTGGTGACGCAGTTCGCCTGCCAGTTCCTGCAGCTTGCTGAAGTCGTCAGTACCCTCGTTCACTTCTACCTCGACGGTCATCTGGTCGTTGTTGTCCTCGGTGGTCAGCGTGATGAGGTAGTTGGTGCCCACCTCGGGGAACTTCATCAGAATCTTCTCAATCTGGATGGGGAAGATGTTTACACCGCGCAGCACAATCATGTCGTCGCTACGGCCACGCATACGGTCAAGGCGGATGTGGTTACGGCCACAGGGACAGCTGCGTCCTAGGACTCGGGTAAGGTCGCGGGTACGATAGCGCAGCAGCGGCATAGCCTCGCGGCACAACGTGGTGAGTATCAGTTCGCCAATCTCGCCGTCGGGTACGGGCTCCAAGGTCTCGGGGTCTACAATCTCGACGATGTAGTAGTCCTCCCAGAAGTGCAGACCATTCTGCTCCTTGCATTCGAAGCCTACGCCGGGGCCACACATCTCGCTCATACCGAAGGAGTTGTAGGCCTTCACACCCAGCATCTCCTCGATGCGCTTGCGTTGTTCCTCCGAGTGAGGCTCGGCGCCGATGGCCAGCATCTTGAGTTTCGTGTCGCGACGGGGGTCGACGCCCTGCTCCTTCATCACTTCGTAGAGACGGGTAACATAGGAGGGAATAGCGTGGATGGCCGTCGTGCCAAAGTCCTTGATGAACTTAATCTGGCGCAGTGAGTTACCGGCAGCCGCAGGCACGGTGAGCATGCCCAGCTTCTCGGCTCCGTACTGGAAGCCCAGACCGCCCGTGAACATACCGTAGCCAGAGGAGTTCTGGAAAACGTCGTCGGGGCGCAGACCTACCATCCAGAGGTTACGTGCCACTTGATTGGCCCATTCGTCGAGGTCTTTCTGCGTGTGCAGGATGACGGTGGGATTGCCGGTTGTGCCCGACGATGAGTGCAGGCGTACGCAGTCCTTCAGGGGAACGCACGACATACCGAAGGGATAGGTGTCGCGCAGGTCCTGCTTCGTGGTGAACGGCAGTTTGCGCACGTCGTCGAGCGTCTGGATGTCATCGGCGGTGATGCCGGCTTCTGCAAACTTCTTCTGATAAAACTCGTTGGTCAGACAATGGCGCACAGTCTCCTTGAGGCGCTCCAGCTGGTAAGCCTCAATCTGCTCGCGCGTCATTGTCTCGCGTTCAGGGTTGAAATAGGGTGAATTGTTCTCTTTCATTTCTGATAATAGTATTTAGGTTGTTATTACTTCTTATTTTTACGTGTCATGTAGTTGTATTCCACTTCCTCCTTGCCGTCTTCGCTGACGGTGACGTAGGGCAGTTCAATCTTGTTGCCCGACTTGTCGATGGTGGCAGCGTTCGACTTGCGTCCCATCACGACCTCTTTGCCTGCCTCATTGTTCCTGGCTACCTGTTCCTTCAGATGGGCGATGAATTTCCCGACGGTGTCGCGCATGGCGGCGGTATAGCTTATCTGGGTGGTGTCAAGCTCGGAGAATCTGCCCTTGTCAAACTCTCTGATGAGCGAGTCGCCCTCGATGCGCCACTTGCCGCGATAATGGTACGTGTAGAAAATCGAACCACTGTAGGTGGAGGAGTTGAGGCTGTGCGTCCGAAGGTGGATGAAAGTGTGGTCGCGGTTGAAGATGATTGACTCTTCGTGGTCGCCTATCGTCGACACGTCGGACCAGGTGCCGATGAGTTCCGACTCCTTGACGGGCTCACCCGTCTTGGTCTGTTTGTCGATGTACTCCTTCAGCTCCTCATCGGTGATGTCCATGATGAACTTACACTGGTCGCTTATGCGCTGCCAGTCGCCGGCAGCTTTCTCCAGGTATCTTTGTCGCGCTAATGAATACGTGGCGAACAGGCGGACTCTCTTGTCGTTGACCAACGTCCGCAGTTGTTCCCTGTCATATCCCAGATAGTAGCTGGGGGCGTTGAGCATCATCTCGTACTCGTCCTCTTTGCTGATGGGCGAGCGGAATGATCTTTCCGTTGACATGTAGTCATGATAGAAGCGCCGCTTCAGGTAGAAGTCCTGAATCAGGTCGATGAACAGCGGGCTGTCGATGTTCTTCCACGTATCCTGACTGCTGTTGAAGATCTTCTCCTTTGAGTCGTCAATGATGAACAGTTCGTCGTTCAGAAGATAATTCCACACCTGCCCCAGTGAGTCTTCCGATATGGAGTCTATCTGGTCGGGATGGTCTATCAGGAAATCCAGGAGTTCTCCGTTCTTTCCTTGCTCCTTGGCTGCTTCCTTAAAAGCTTCGATGTTCACGTCCATGTCGTGGATGACCATCATGGCCATCTGTCGTCCTACTTCCTTTTTGTTGCGGTTTTCTATATACATGGCGGTGCCGAAGGTGAGAACGATGGAGATGCTGGTGGCTATGACCGTCATCAGCATCTCCCTCACGATGCCACCTTTCGTGGTCATCTTCTGGAACTTGGGCATTCTGAACTTGATGTTCATCGGCTATCTTCCCAAACTTCTTGCTAAAGTTTACGTTTGTCAATAACGTGGGCACTCTTGCCTTGTGAGCGCTCGATGGTGCCGGGAGCCTTCAGCTGTACCTTGGCCGAGATGCTGAGTACGCTTTTCAGTTTCGAGGCGAGCTTCTTCTCCAGCGCCTCGATGGCAGCCGGCGTGTCGAAGGTGCCGGTGAAGTACTCCTGACGGATTTCCACCTGTACCTGCAGCGTGTCGAGGTTGTTGACACGGTCGACGACGAGCAAGTAGTGGGGTGCAAACTCCGGCATGCTGAGTACGACGCTCTCCACCTGACTGGGGAATACATTGATACCGCGGATGATGAGCATATCGTCGCTTCGGCCCTCGATACGGCCCATGCGGACATTAGTGCGGCCGCAGTCGCAGACGCCGGGCAGCAGCGAGCAGAGGTCGCGAGTACGGTAGCGGATGACGGGCATACCCTCCTTGGTCAGCGTGGTGAATACCAGTTCACCCGTCTGTCCGGCGGGCAGCGGCTCCAAGGTCGTCGGGTTGATGATCTCGGGGTAGAAGTGGTCTTCGTTGATGTGCGAGCCGTGCTGCATCTGGCACTCGTAGCTGACGCTGGGACCCATCACCTCCGATAGTCCGTAGATATTGTAGCCCTTCAGTCCGAGGTGTTCCTCAATTTCCTGACGCATGCTCTCCGTCCAAGGTTCGGCACCGAAGGCACCGATGTGTAGCTTGATGTCCTCCTTGCGGATGCCCAGCTTCTCCATCGTCTCAGCTAAGTAGAGGGCGTACGACGGCGTACAGGCCAGACCCGTGATGCCCAGGTCGCGTATCAGCTTCAGGTGCTTCTCCGTGTTACCCGTACCGGCGGGGATGACCGATGCTCCCAGGTGCTCCACTCCGTAGTGGGCACCTAGACCACCCGTAAACAGTCCGTAGCCGTAGGCCACCGAGAAGATGTCGTTGCGGGTGACGCCGTAGGCCGTCAGACAGCGGGCCATCGTCTCGCTCCAGACACCGATATCCTTGCGGGTGTAGCCAACGATGGTGGGGTTGCCCGTCGTTCCGCTCGAAGCGTGAACGCGGATAATCTCACTCTGCGGTGCGGCCTGCAGACCGAAGGGATAGTTGTCGCGCAGGTCCTTCTTCGTCGTGAAGGGCAGCTTGCGGATGTCCTCGATGGTCTGTATGTCATCCGGACGGATGTCCATCTCTTGCAGTTTGTTACGATAGAAGGGAACATTGTGGTAGACGTACGCTACGATTTTGTGCAGGCGCTTGCCTTGGAGCGCGCTCATCTCGTCGCGGCTCATGCACTCTTTGTTTGGATTCCAAATCATTTTGTCTCTTTTCGGTTGTTTGTATGGTTTTAATTGTTTCCCTTGCCTGCAAAAGTACTGCTTTTCTTTCATTCTGCCAAGAAAAACGCAGAAAAAATAACAGATTAATACTTTTTGGCTCTTGTCCGAATGAAAAAGGCAGCGTCTTAAGCGCCTCAAGAGTCTTAGTGTCTTTTTTCAAATTCGCATATACGCAGAGAGGAGAATCGTTAATATACTAAAGTTTCCCACCCTCAGAAATCCCTTTATATAAAGGCGTTTCCAGAAAAT
>CALDLA010000133.1 GCA_937898415.1 uncultured Prevotellaceae bacterium
TCGTAAGTTTTTCGCTCACGAAAGAGGAACCCCACGTCTATTAAGAAGTGGTGTATATTGCGTAAAGGTACGAATTTCCGGCATCATTGCTTCAATACGGCATCATTATTGATGCTATTTAATATTTTCAGATGGTAATCGTTGGTTGTCTCTTTAAAAAGTATTACCTTTGCAACCATTATGAGCGACTTTACAACAGAGCTAAAGAAACTTCACGAACTATCGGGAGCGGAATTCTCCCGACAGGTTGAGCGTATTGCTCTTCGTAAAGAATTTCATCCGCTTGATACAGATAAAGACATCTTCTCCGTTGGAGGCAAAAGAAGTGACGATTATGACAATCTGTTGCAAGCGGCAAGGCGGGCTGTCGAATTTGGATATCGGGTGTATCTTCTGCCTAACCCGACTGAGATACGTACACCAGACTTTATTTTAGAGAAAAAGGGTGTATATCGTGTATACGACCTGAAGACCGTGTTTGGAAAAACATCCATTGGTCAGAGTTTGATTGATTCTATAGGCCAGACCAACAGAGTGCTATTGAACATTCAGCAAGATTATAGTACCCGTAAGCTTACCTCTGATATCAAGACCTATTTTGAAGTTCATAAACAGGCTCTTGAGGTTTTGATATTCAAGGGGCACAGAAGATTGTCCATAAACAGACGCCTTACGCTCAATCCTACATTTTATTCGGTATTGAAAAAGATGTATGAAAAATAATAAGCCACTCACGGAGTGGCTTAAATGGAGCAGGGTCGGTTTTGGCTTACTCCTCTCGGGATTCTGCCCGGATAGTCAAAACGGATGTTCTGACGGTGCAAAGATAGGAAAAGTTTCTGAAACATCCAAACTTTCAAGAAACTTTTTATCAATAATTGGCCCAAAAGATGTCAATTAGTCACCATCATAAGGGCTTGAACATTACCAATTATATCCCTCATCAAAGACAGATATCCCACAACCTCACAATCAGATACAGAAAAAGCGCAGATTATTTTTTGTACCTTTGTACCTGTGCAAGAAGATGTAAGAAGGAAGATGTAAGAAGGAAGATGTAAGAAGGAAGATATCAGTATATCAGGATTATTAATAAGCACTAAAAAATAGGAAAGTACACCCTCTTTTTCAATCGGAATCGGCAGAATTAGGTTCGCATTCTTGTTCAGTTCGCATAATTTGTGTACCTTTGCACCATCATAACACAAGAAAATGAAGACAACAAACAGACTGTTTTCCCTGAGACGGGCGGCCATGACGCTGCTCGTGATGGTGCTCACCGCCGCGACGGCGTGGGCGGATGACACTTGGGACGGCGGCTCGGGAACACCAGACGCCCAGTACTACCTCAAACTGCCCAAGACGGGCAGCAGGTCGTTCACCATCCCCACGGGCGTAGAGTCGTTCTATGTCTATGACGACGGAGGTTATAATGACTTCTACAGCAACGATTGTGACGGCTCCCTCACCGTGACCGCCCCCACTGACTGTGTGCTGCGGGTCTCGTCGGGCACTATTGTGTTGGAATCTACCCCTCATGATGACTGGCTGATTGTCTATGACGGTGCTGACAAGAACAGCACGAAGCTCATCGAGACAAAGGGCGTAGTCGAAGGGAGCATAGTGACCACCCTCCCCACCGTCACCAGCACGGGCCAGAGCCTGACGTTCCACTTCCATTCAAACTACACAGGCAACCACGCAGGCTTCGGCCTGAAGGTGACGGTCATTGATGCCACAACAGAGTATGCCATCAATGGCTTAGACGGCGCCACGGGCGGCACCTTCGTAGCCAGCGTCGGCGGCAAGAGCGTCACGGAGGCCAGAATCAACGATGTGGTCACCCTGACCGCTACACCCGGGAGCGGCTATGTGCTCAGCAACATCAGCGTGGTCGATGCCAACAACCATTCCATGAACGTGAATTGGACTCCTTGGACGAATACCGCCACCTTCACCATGACCAACTCAGACGCCACCATCGTCTCCACGTTCACCAACGACCAGACTGCCGCCGGCGGCCTCAGCGTCAACATGCCCAAGACGGGCAACAAGCCGGTCATCATCCCCACGGGCGTCAAGTCGTTCAAGGTCTATGACGACGGCGGCCCTACAGGCAACTATGGCTTTTACGCTGACGGTTATCTCACTATGACTGCTCCCGAAGGCTGTGTGCTGCAGCTCGCGGGTAACGCCGCGATAGATTGGCTTTCCTATCTGACCGTCTATGACGGCAGCACAGCCAGCGACAATAAGCTCATCAACGAATTGGGCGGAATCGAAGGAAAAATCCCCACCGTCGTCAGTTCAGGCCGGAGCATGACGCTCTACTTCCATCAGGAGGGAATCGAATCCGGCGCCGGCCTCGACCTGACGGTGACGGTCGGTGATTCCGCCGAAGACCATGCCATCAAGGGTTTAGGCTCCGTTACGGGCGGCACCATCGCAGCCAGCATTGGCGATGAAGGCGTCACGCAGGCTAAAGCCAATGAAGTGGTCACCCTGACCGTCACACCCGATATCGGCTATCTGCTCAGCGGCATCAGCGTTGCCGATACCGACGGCAATCCCATCGCCGTGACGTGGGAAGGGCTGTTCAACAACACCGCCACGTTCACCATGCCCCTCTTGGAAGTTACCGTCACCTTCAGCCTGCAGCCCATCCCCTGGGACGGCACGGGTACCGAGGAAGAACCCTACACCATCATCTACCCCAGCCAGCTCGACCTGCTGGCTCAGCGCGTCAACGACGGCTCGGGCGACGACTTTGCCGCCACTGGCTACAAGGACAAGTACTTCCGCCTCGGAGCCAATATCGAGTACACTCATAAAGCCGACGGCGAGGAGGGCGCAGCTACCGAGAACAACTACACCACCATCGGCTACTACTTCTACCAGGGAGCCTCCAGTAACCGCTACTTTAACGGCGACTTCGACGGACAGGGCCACACCGTCAGCGGCATCCGCATCTATAAGCCTGGTGGTCTCAGCACCACTACTGGCAACTGCCAAGGCCTCTTCGGCTTTACAGAAAGTAGTGCCAACATCCATGACGTCATCCTCACCGACGCTCGCATCACCGGCTACGACAATATTGGCGGCATCGTAGGCAGAAGCCTTGGCACCGTCAGCCATTGCTACGTTGCCAACACCGTCGCCATCCATGCCGTCATCTTGGCGGCTGGGGACCACGGCGGCATCGTGGGCGAAAACAAAGGCAACGTCAGCGACTGCATCAGCGCCGTCACCCTCACCAATTCCGTCAGCGATGCCCAGAACTTCGGCGGCATCGTGGGCTACAACAACGGCGGCACCCTGCGCCGCAACCTCGTCATCGGAGCCGTCGTGCCCGCCGCCACAGATAACACCCACGGCGCCATCTGCGGACGCAACAACGACGGCATCCTGCAGAGTAACTACTACCACGCGTGCAACGTAGCCGGCGTGGCCAACGACACCGACGGCGCCGTCGCCACCCTGCGCGACAACGCCGACAACAGCGACGCCCTCGCTCTGGTGGCCACGATTGCCACCGCCGGCCTCGGCAAGACCCCGCTCGACCTGGGCTGGGGCGCCGGCAAGTACCCCATGCAGCTCGCCGACCGCACGCTCTATAAGGACGGCGCGTGGAACACGCTGTGCCTGCCGTTCGCCATTGCCAACATCGAGGCCGAGGGCTGTCCGCTGAAGGGCGCCACAGTGTGCGAGCTGGACGAGGCTTACATCACGGGCACCATGCTAACGCTGAACTTCAAGACCGCAACCACGGCGATAGCAGCCGGCGTGCCCTACATCGTGAAGTGGGAGACCACGGGCGACAACATCACCAATCCCGTATTCCAGGGCGTCACCGTGAGCAGCGCGACGCATGACTATGACACCCAGTCGGCCGTGCCCGCCGTCACCACCGAAGAGCGCGTCCGCTTCATCGGCACCTACGACCAGAAGACCATCGCCACCGAGAACAAGAGCATCCTCTTCCTCGGTGCCGCGAACACCCTCTACTATCCCAGCGGCAAGGGTAGCGTGAACATCGGCGCATGCCGCGCCTACTTCAAGATAGGCGACGGCAACGCCCTCGCGCGCCAGCTCACCGCCTTTAACTTCGGCTTCGACGACGAGGGAGAGACCACCGGCATCATTGAGGCGGAAGCAAATTCTTCACTCTTCACTCTTCACTCTTCACTTCCCGGCTGGTTTAGCCTTGACGGTCGCAGGCTCAACGGGAAGCCGACGAAAAAGGGTCTGTACATCGTTAATGGCCGCAAGGTCGTGATGAAGTGAGGGGAGTTCTTAATACGTCATTGTGAAGACAACGCCGACTGACTTCGTGTCGGGATTGTAAGCAGGCAGGGCCATAGCGGTCCTGCCGCTTTTTTCCCATCCTAATAGCTTACGCTCCAACGGCAGCAGCCAGTAGGCAGCGCGGGCCGACAGCACGCCGATGGCGGCACCGGCCACGACGTCGTGGGTATAGTGGTGGTCGCCCGTGACGCGAAGCACGCCGACGCCCGTGGCCACGGCATAGGCGGCGGCTCCCCAGCCCCAGCCGTATTCCGACCGCACCAGTTCGGCGCCGGCAAAGGCACGGGCGGCATGACCAGAGGGGAACGAACGGTCGTCGCTGCCGTCGGGGCGGCGCTCATGGACGGTCAGTTTCAGTCCACCCGCCACCGCCGTCAGGGCACCGTAGGCGGTAACCGTCAGGGCAATCCGCTCGCGCAGGGGGTGACGGGCCTCGACGCCACAGAAGTCGAGCCCTACGGCAGCAGCCATCGGCACATACTGTAGGGTGTTGTCCAGCACCTGTGCCCGCAGCGCCGTCAGCGGCAACAGGAGGAGGAGCGTAAGGAGTATCTTTTTCATCATGGCTGCAAAATTACTCAAAATCCTTGGAAAATGCAAGAAAACATTTGGTGGTTATGAAATAAATGGCTAACTTTGCGGGCATGGAACAATACGTACACGATGCTGTAGAGCTGCTGAAGCAGCTGATAGCCACGCCGAGGGTGAGTCGCGACGAGGCAAGGGCAGCCGACGTGATGGCTGCGCAGTTGGAGCGCTGGGGCCTGGGCTACGGCCGCGAGGGCAACAACCTGTGGGTGGGCTGCACGGACTGGGACAACAACCGTCCGACGGTGATGCTCAATGCCCATATCGACACGGTGAAGCCGGTGGCGACGTGGACGCGTGACCCCTTTGAGCCGACGGTCGAGGGCGACGTGCTCTACGGCTTGGGCTCGAACGACTGCGGCGGCGGTCTGGTGGCTACGCTGCAGGCTTACCGCGTCATGCTGCATCGCCCGCGTACTTATAATATATTATGGGTGTGCTCGGCTGAGGAAGAGGTGTCGGGGAAGGATGGCTTCAGCCGTGTGCTCCCGAAGTTGCCGCCTATCAATGTGGCTATTGTGGGCGAGCCAACGGGCATGCAGCCGGCAACGGCGGAGAAGGGTCTGATGGTGGTCGACGGCTATGCCGACGGCAAGTCGGGGCACGCTGCCCGCAACGAGGGCGTGAACGCCATCTATGAGGCGCTGGACGACCTGGTGTGGCTGCGCGACTACAAGTTCCGCAAGGAGAGTCCGCTGTTAGGGCCGACGAAGATGACGGTGACCGTCGTCGAGAGCGGTACGCAGCATAACGTCGTGCCCGACCGTCTGCACTTCATCCTCGACGTGCGCACCAATGAATACTATAAGAACGAATACCTGTTTGAGTTCCTGAGGAAACGCATGAAGAAGTGCCGCTTGGAGGCGCGCTCCTTCCGGCTCCATTCGTCGGCCATCAGCCACGACCACCCGCTGGTGCAGCGCTGTCTGCAGATGGGCAAGACACCCTTCGGTTCGCCCACGTTGAGTGACCAGGCGCTGATGCCCTTCCCGTCGATGAAGTTAGGTCCCGGCGAGTCGTCGCGAAGCCATTCGGCCGACGAGTTTATCTGCATCTCGGAAATCCGCGATGCCATCACGACCTACGTGGCCCTGCTGTCAGGGCTGCAACTCTGACTGTTCGAGAAATCTTAAAACCTCAACCATAATGATAGTAAACCTAAAACACTTGAGACTGGCCGCTCTGACGCTGATGACAGCCTTTACGCTGACTGCTGCTGCGGCCGATGAGACCATTAACGATCAGGTATCGCGACAAAAAGAAATAGACAATGGAGGAAGTGGCCGCTACAAGGCCATCGTCGTCAGCGAGAAGACGCTGCCGAACTTCACCGTCTATCGTCCCCGCAACATCAAGTACGCCGCCCGCCGCGAGGGTCCGCTGCCCATCCTCATCTGGTGCAATGGTGCCTGCTCGGGCTCGTCTACCAGCTATGAGCGGTTGCTCAATCATCTGGCGTCGCACGGCTATGTCGTCGTGGGCATCGGTGCCTTCGAGATGACCGACAGCGAGCGCGATGACGGCGGATCGGACGAGAAGATGGTGGTGGAGGCCTATAACTGGCTCGTTAAGCAGGAGAAGCTGACGACCAGCGACTACTTTCATGCCATCAACGTGAAGAACGTTGCCTTGGCGGGCCACTCCTGCGGCGGCGCGCAGGCTATTGCCAACTGCAGCAAGTCGTGGGTGAAGACGCTGCTCATCATGAATGCCGGTATGGGCGGCATGTCGATGGGTGGTGCGTCGCCCAACACGCTGAACTCGCTGCATTGTCCGCTCATCTACATGACCGGCGGTACGGGCGACGTGGCTTATGAGAACGCCAAGACGGACTATGGCAAGGTGAAGAAACCCGTGGCGTGGGCCGACTTGTCGGATGCCGGACATAATCCGGGATATTGGGAACAGTACGGCGGACGCTTCGGCACAATAGCCATCAAGTGGATGGACTGGCAGCTGAAGGGCTACAAGCAGAACGCCCGCATCTTCCTGAAGCCCGACCTCACGGGTTTCGACAGCCACTGGACGGTGAAGACGCGCAACTTCACCGCTGCCGACAAGGACTACGACGCGCCGTTCAAGGATATGGAGACAGAGACCGACACCGTGTTCGACCGCGCCGCCTTGGATAGTACTTTCGTCTTTGGTGCCGACGTCAGCTCGACCACGCAGATAACCCGCCAGAGCAAGAAGTTCTACAACCGTGCCGGACAGCAGAAGACCGTGATGGCAGCCTTGAAGGAGCAAGGGGCGAACAGCGTGAGACTGCGGGTGCTGGTCAGTCCCTCCAACAGCGACTTCAATACCGCCTATGCCAAGACCTTGGGGAACCAGGCCAAGACACAGGGACTCAGCATCATGCTCGATATGCACTACTGCGACTGGTGGGGCGACAATGTGAAACCGAAGGCGTGGAAGAACTACAACACGGAAAAGTTGCTGGGCATGGTCAAGAGCCATACCACCACGGCGGTGAAGAGCCTGAACGCCACCGGCTACCTGCGCTGGGTACAAATAGGCAATGAGGTAGATGGTGGGCTGCTGTGGGAGGATGGTCGCGAGACGGCCACCTTCGTCAGTATCATCAATACGGCCTATGAAGCCGTGAAGGCCGTCAACCCTGAACTGCAGACGGTGCTCCACGTTGCGGAGTGTGAGAATACGAAATGGCTGACCGACTATTTCGATACGCTGCAGGTGGCCGGTGCCCAGTGGGATGCCATCGGACTTTCGATGCACGTCAAAGGCTCGACGCTGGAGCCCGAGGCATTGACGGCCAAGGTCTGCGAGAATGTGAAGGTGCTGCGCGAACGCTACGGCAAACCGGTGTTCATCGTCGAGACAGGCTACTACAACGACCGTCAGATAGAGGGCAACCAATGGCTCTGCGACCTGTTGGTGCAGTTGATGGATGCCGGCGCGGCGGGACTCTATTATTGGGAGCCTGAGATGGCCGACGACTACGACCTCGGAGCCTGGAACCCGCTGACACGCAAGCCCTCGCTGTCGATGGATGCCTTCCTCGGCGTCAAGCACTACGAGCCGGGTACCGCTGTACGCGGCCTGTCAATGACTGTCGGCAGCGGACAGACGGAGTACTACACCCCCGGCGGCATACGCATTGCCCGTCCGCAGCGCGGTCTGAACATTGTCAGACAACGGCAGGACGGCGGCGTCAGGACGTTTAAGATTTACCGCTAATTCGCTCCAATGCTTCCATCAGACGGCTGCGGGGGCAGGCAATGTTGATGCGGATATAGCCCTCGCCCGACTGCGGGCCGTACATCGTGCCGGGGTTCACCCAGACGCCGGCCTTTTCCATGAGGAGGTCGGCATATTGTTGGGCAGTCATGCCCGTCAGCGTGATATCTATCCAGACGAGGTAAGTGCCCTCCAAGGGGCAGACCGTCCATTGGGGTATGTTCTTTGCGACGAAATCGCAAAGTGCGGTGTAGTTGCCCCAGAGATACAGGTTGAGTTCGTCGAGCCACTTTTCGCTCTCGTTATAGGCGGCGATGAGCGCCACGGGACCGAAGGGATTCACGTCGCACACCTCATTGATATTGATGGCCCGGTCGATGCGGCGGCGCCATGCCGGTTGCGCACAGATGATGTTGGCGATCTGCAGTCCGGCGATGTTGAACGACTTCGACGGGGAGTTCAGCGTGACGCAGTTCTGACGGCATGCCTCGCTGACGGCAGCGAAGGGCTGGAACGTGTGGCCGGGCATCACCAGTTCGCAATGGATCTCGTCGGAGATGACCTTGACGCCGTGCTTCAGGCAGATGTCGTTCATCCGCGCCAATTCCTCCTTCGTCCATACGCGGCCCGTCGGGTTGTGAGGGTTGCAGAGCAGGAATACCGTCGTTTTCTCGTCGGCGCATTTCGCCTCGAAGTCGGACCAATCTATGGTGAAGGCTTCACCCTTCACCAAACACCCTTCACCCTTCACCAAGAAAGTCTCCAGTACCTCGCAGCCGTTATTGCGGATGCTGGAGAAGAAGCAGTTGTAGTCGGGCGACAGGATGAGCACCCGCTCGCCGGGCATTGTCAGCGCCTTGACGGCTACCGACATGGCCGGTACGACGCCCGTGGTATAGAGTATTTCCTCACGACGGATGGTCCATTGGTGACGGCGCTGGAACCAGGAGATGACGGCATCGTAATAGTCGTCGCCGACATGGGTGTAGCCGAAGATAGGATGCTCCGCACGCTTTCTGATTGCTTCCTGTATAGCGGGGGCCACCTGAAAGTCCATATCGGCCACCCAGAGGGGGATGGTGACGGGTGACGGGTGAAGGGTGATGGGAGAGGGGTGAGGGGTGTCCCACTTCACGCAGTCTGTGCCGCGCCGCTCTATCAATTCGTCGAAATCGTAGTTCATGCTCTTGTCTCAATGATGCAATTAGCGGGTTGTCTGACGTTCTCGTCAATGGTGACGCTGCCTATCGAGTCGGCCACGATGTGACCGCTGGTCGGGTTCTTGATGTTTTCGATGTGGCCACGGATGTCGGCCTCGACGGTCGAGTATTCAAACATCCGGTCGCAGGCGGCATCGATGGTGCAGTTCTCCAGTATCAGGTTATCGGTGTAGCACAGCAGCTGTTCGCCCGCCAGGTGGCAGTTCACCAGTCGTACGTTCTTCGAGTGCCAGGCCAAGTATTCGCCGTCGAGCACCGAGTCGTAGATGGTGACGTTCTCACACTCCCAGAAGGAGTCCTTCGTCAGGATGTTAGCGTGGTGAATCTCCACGTTCTTACAGTATTGGAAAACGTACTTCGAGTCGCTCTCCAAGCCCTCGACATAGATGTTGTTGGAGAACATGAAGGGATAGGTGCCGCCGTGCAGCTTGACATTCTTCAGCCGCAGGCCGTCGACGCGCCAGAAAGTCTCGTCGGCATCGGTAATCTCCGTATCCTCAATCACCACATTCTTCATCTCGCGGAAGAACTTCGGACCGTCGATGCGGCAGCGGCGCATGACGAGGTCGTTGGTGTACCATACGGCCGAGCGTGAGCCTTCGGCAAAATAGCAATCCTCAATAAGGGCGCCATCGACGTGCCACCACGGGTACTTGCCGTAGAAACGGCAGTCCTTAGCCTCCATCCTCTGGCATTGCTTGATGCCGCTTTCGCCGTCGGTGATGGTGATACGTTCCAGGCGCAGGTCGTGGGTGGCAAACAACGGGCGCTCGCCACCATACTCCTGGTCTTTAATCAGTCTCATTTTTAGTCATTTGTTTAGTTTCTGCTTTTTTCATTCTTACCTTGAAATGGTCGAAGCCCTCGCCATAGACACCGATGACGGCACTCTGCGACACGAAAGCGTGGGGGTCTACCTCGTTGATGATGCGGAAGATGAGGTTGCTCTGGCGGCGCTTGGCCAGCACGAACAGCATTTTTACGTCTTTGCCCGAATAGAAGCCCTGAGCGTCGATGACCGTACAGCCACGGTGGGGCTCACGGTTGATGCGCTCGCCTATCTCACGGTATTTGTCGGAGATGATGAAGAACTGAACCGAACGACGCGCCGACTCCACCACTTGGTCGATACAGAAGGCCGTGACGTAGAGCACCACATAGCCGTAGATGACCTTCTCCCAGTCGTGCAGTACAAAGTAGGAGCAGGAGATGATGACGACGTCGCAGATCATGATGACACGGCCCAGCGACACGTCGCGGTACTTGTTAATGATGGCTGCAATGATATCCGTGCCGCCCGTCGAGCCGTTGTTGGCCAGTCCCAAGCCCACGCCGCAGCCACAGAACACGGAACCGATGATGGCCGCCATGAATGGCTGATCCTCCAGCAGGTGGGCATTGTAATGGTCGGTCACCAGGCCGATACTCACCGTCAGGGTCACGACGGCAAAGACGGTCTTCACGCAGAACTTCCATCCCAAGACCTTGAGTGCCACCGCCAACAGCGCACCGTTGATGATGAAGTAGCTCAGCTGTACGGGAATACCCGTGGCCCAATAAAGGATAGACGACACACCGGCCACGCCGCCCGTCGTGATGTTGTTGGGCAGCAGGAAAACGCCCCACCCGATGGCGTAGCTCATCATTGCAATAGCGATGATGACATAGTCGCGCAGTTCCTTTCCGAAGCTTGCCCTGTTAATAGTTGCAGTCATTTCAAGTTATATTTAGCCTTGCGGCGTTAGTCCTGGTGGGTTAACTCATCTTGATACACAACTTGGTGAGGTCGTCGCTGGGCTCCGCATCGCCCACAAACTCCTCAACGGCGTGGTGAATGATCTCTGACGTCTGACGGGCATCGCCCAAGTCCTGCTGCAGCAAGGCCTGCAGACGCTCGTCGCCGAACTGCTCCTTGTTGATGTTCTCGGCCTCGTTGATGCCGTCAGTATAGACGAAAAGGGTCTTTCCGCGCATACTGTCGACCTCCTCGCCCTCGAACTGCAGCTCGGGCCACAGGCCGATGGGAGCGTTCGACTCCATCTTCATGTATTCGCCGTCGAGCAGGGGCGGGTTGTGGCCGGCGTTACAGAACTCCATGTGGCCGGTCTGGAGGTTGATGAGTCCGATGAACATCGTGACGAACATTCCCTGCTCGTTGTCCTCGGACAGCACACGGTTCAGTCGGTTGGCAATGCTATCGGGCGTGAGCTTGCCATCGACCAGCGTACGGAACATTCGCGTCACCTCAGCCATGTAGAGGGCAGCGGGGATGCCCTTGCCGCTGACGTCGCCGACGCAGAAATAGAGCTTTTCGTCGATGAGTGCATAGCCGTAGAAGTCGCCGCCCACTTCGCGTGCAGGGGTCATCATGGCGTAGATATCGATATCCTTGCGCTTGGGGAAGACGTGGGGCAGCATTCGCTTCTGTATCTCGCGGGCAATGCGCAGTTCGCTCTCAATGCGTTCCTTGTCCTTGGTGGTCTTCTCCAGCACGTCGTAGGCCTGCTGTAGTTTCTGGTTGATGCTCTTCAAATTTTTAGCCTGCTTCCTGCGTCGATAGGCTAAGATGGATAGGAAGGCAATGATGAGGGCCGCAATAATGCTGTCGCCCCAAAGTATCAGACGGTCGTTTTCCAGCTCATGTTCTTTCACCTCGTTCTCGGCGTAGGTGATGGAAAGCTCGGTATCGAACTCATTCATCTGCGAACGGGCCTCTGACGACTGGATGGAGTCGATGACCGCACGCGTGCGCTTCTGCCAATAGAGCGCCTGCTTGAGGTCGCCCATGTGTTCGTAGATGGAGGCTTTCTGCGCACATTTGTTCTGCTGGTGAATCAGTTTCTCGGCACGCTGCAGGGCCAGCTGCCATTGCTTGCGGTTCTTGGCCTGATAGACGTTGATGAGCTCACCGAAGAGTCCGCCCTGGCCGCCATACTTCGCAATCAGCCGTTCGCGCTCCATATAGGCCTCCTCGAAGCCGAGGCTGTCGCCCTGGTTATAGCGCGCCAGGCATTTATAGCTCCAAGCCGTAATCTGGTTCATGGGAATGATGCCCGGCTCGTCAAGGGCTTTGTGGGCATACTCATTCACCTCGTCGTAGTCCTTCCGGTGGAGGGCCGTTTCGCAAAGACCTAAGTAGCAGGGAGCGGCACTCTCATTGGGCAGGTACTTTTCTTTCAACTTCAGGGCCTGGAGGAAACTCTTCTCAGCAAGGCCCATGTTGCCCGACTGCTCGCGGATGGTTCCCAGAGTGAACGTGGCGAAGTACATGCCCACGTTGCTGTTGTGCGCCTTGGCGTTATGGTAAATGTCGTGTGCTAACTGCACGCCCTGCTGACGGTCGATGTACTCGAACATGTAGATGGCCTCATAGCTGCAAATCCTGTAGTAGGTCTCCTCGTATTTGGTTGACTCCGTAGCCTCCTTGATTTTCTTGACGGTAGCAAGAAATCGGTCGGTCTCACGGGCACTATAAAAGTGGAACGCCTGATCTGCAAGCTGACGTATCTCGGGCGAGGGCTGACTGTCGGATTGGGCGCAGGCCTCGCCAAAAGGCAGCAACACGAGCGTCAGCAATAATAAAAAGACTACTTTCTTCATCATCTTTTCTAGATTTTTGTGCAAAGGTAAAGAAAATATAGCAAAAAATAATCACTATTCTCATTTTTTTTGTATCTTTGCAGCAGACTTTTCGAATAATCATTTTGAGAGTAGGCATGATAAAGGAAATAACCATAGGCAACAAACCCGCCGAACTGAGACGTGTGGCGGCCTTTGTCGACGAACTTGGCGACGAGTTCGCCCTTGACGGCGAGTTGCTGATGAACCTGAATCTGGTGCTTGAGGAGATGGTGGTGAACATCATCAAATATGCCTACCCGCAGCCGACGGACGATGACATTGAACTGAGGGCGGAAAGCGACGGGAAAGAGATTGTCCTGACGCTGGCCGACCGTGGCATTGCGTTCGACCCGACGAAGATGGACGACCTGAATACCGACGTCAATCCTGCCGAGCGTGAAATCGGGGGGATGGGCATCTTTATCGTCAAGAACATCATGAACCGGGTGACCTATCAGCGACAGGACGGCAGGAACCTGGTGACAATGGTGAAAAAGTTCTAAGGTGTGAAAAAGTAAAAAGGTAAAAGTGAAGATATGACACAGATACTGAAAGAAGGTGGAAAGACCATCATTAAGACCGGCAGCCGTATTGACACATTGAATGCCGGTGAATTTGAAAACGACATCCAGCAGGTACTGCAGGAGGCTGGCATCAACCTGGTAATGGACTGCGCCGAATTGACTTATATGGCCAGCTCGGGGCTGCGCATCATACAGAAAACCATGCGTGCGGTCATGAAGGAGAAAGGGCAGTTCAAGATTGTCAACGTGAGTCCCGCGATATATAAGGTGTTTCAGATGACGGGATTCACGAAGTTCATGACCATCGAACACGTGCCATGACCATCGAACAACTACAGGAAGAGCTGGACAAACTGCAAGAGGACTATAGCCAGTTGGAGCGTAACTTCGATAGCATGTCGGAAGGCTATCAAGAGTCGCTGCTCTTGTACGACCGGCTGGAAGAGACTTGCCGCGAGCTCGACATGGCCCGCCAAAAAGCCGAGGAGTCGTCGAAGATGAAGTCGGAGTTCATCCAGCAGATTTCCCACGAGATACGTACGCCGCTCAACATCATCACCGGCTTCTCGCAGGTGTTGACCACACCCGCCATGGAGCTCGATGACCACACGAAGGCCGACGTCTGCCAGCAGATTCTGGAAAATACCGACCGCATCACGCGACTGGTGAACAAGATGCTGGAACTGAGCGAGGCCAACTGCCAGAGCGTCATCGAGCGCAACGACCAGACGACAGCCTTGCAGATAGCAACTGAAGCCATCGAGGCCAGCGCCATTGCCGCCGCACCGCACCTCAACTTCACCATGCACATGGCAGCAGAGGCAGAGGCTATTGAGCTCACCACCAACCGCCAGTCGGCAGTACGTGCCCTCACGCTCATTCTCGGCAACGCCCTGAAATTCACCAAGCCTGCCGAGGCTCATGCGCGACACGACGTTCCCAAGGAGAAAAAGGAGGCTTCGCTGACGGTCAATGTTAACGACCGTGACGTATGCTTCGTCGTAGAGGACACGGGTATCGGCATCCCTGCGGAGGAAGCCGACCACGTCTTCGAGGAGTTTGTACAGCTCGACCACTACTACGACGGTACTGGCATTGGACTCACCGTAGCCCGTTCGCTGGCGCGAAGGCTGGGAGGCGACATCGTGCTCGACACCTCTTATACTCATGGTGCCCGCTTCGTCATGACCCTGCCCCTAACATAGCGTTACAAACGAAAAACAGCAAAGAATGATGAAGAAACTATATATTGAGACTTATGGCTGCCAGATGAACGTGGCCGACTCCGAGGTAGTAGCCTCGGTTATGCAGATGGCGGGCTACGAGACGACAGACGACCTCAAGGAGGCGGACGCCGTGTTCCTGAACACCTGCTCGGTGCGCGACAATGCGGAGCAGAAAATCTATCATCGGCTGGTAGCGCTGAATGCGCTGCGTAAGTCGAGGAAACTCATCATCGGTGTCCTCGGCTGCATGGCCGAGCGGGTGAAGGAGGAATTGCTGGAGCAGCACGGGGTTGACCTCGTGGCAGGTCCTGACGCCTATCTCAGTCTGCCCGACCTTATGGCGCAGGCCGAGACGGGACACAAGGCCATCAACATCGAACTGTCGACGACTGAGACCTACCGCGATGTGGTGCCACAGCGCATCGGGCTGGGCCACAAGATCGGCGGCTTTGTGAGCATTATGCGCGGCTGCAACAACTTCTGCCATTACTGCATCGTGCCTTATACCCGTGGTCGGGAAAGAAGCCGCGATGTAGAGAGCATATTAAAAGAGGTACGCGACCTGCGTGACCGCGGCTTCAAGGAGGTGACACTCTTGGGACAGAACGTGAACAGCTATAATTCCCATGAGGTGGGCTTTGCCCAATTGTTGAGGATGGTGGCCGAGGAGGCACCGGAGATGCGCGTCCGCTTCACCACCTCGCACCCCAAGGATATGAGTGACGAGACGCTCCTGGTGATAGCTGAGATACCGAACGTCTGCAAGCATATACACTTGCCGGTGCAGAGCGGTTCGGACCGCATCCTGAAACTGATGAACCGCAAGTACACCCGGGAGTGGTATCTGGACCGTGTGGCAGCCATCCGCCGCATTATCCCCGACTGCGGCTTGTCAACGGACATCTTCGTGGGTTACTGCTCAGAGACGGAAGAAGACCACCAGTTGTCTTTGAGTCTGATGCGTGAGGTGGACTACGATTCGGCCTTCATGTTCAAGTATTCGGAGCGTCCGGGCACTTACGCCTCGAAGCACTTGCCCGACGACGTGCCCGAGGAAGTGAAGATACGCCGTCTGAACGAGCTCATCGCCCTGCAGACGGAAATTAGCGCCCAGCAGAACAAAAAGGATGAGGGCAAGGAGTTCGACGTGCTCGTCGAAGGCTTCTCGAAGCGCAGCCGGGAGCAACTCTGCGGCCGTACGGAGCAGAACAAAATGGTAGTGTTCGACCGCGAGGGTCATCACATCGGTGAGACGGTGCGGGTGAAGATTACGGGCAGCACGAGTGCAACCCTTTTAGGCGTTTGTAGTCATTGATACGCTCCAAGAACTGGCGGTCTTTCTTGCTGCCGGTGTCGGGCGTGAATTCCAAATATTCAGGTATCTGTTGGCCGTAGTCCTCAATGCGGGGCTGCGGCTTCTGCTTGATGATGCGCAGGGAGTCGTAGAGGGTGTGACCATAGACCTCATAGGCAGCCATTGTCAGCGTGTCGGCATCGATGCTGACGGTCTGGTAATAGCGGCTGGAGATACCGAACTTGTCGAAGCGGTCGTCGTCAAACTGGATGCGGTAGTTCTTGGGCGAACAGTGGCTGACGGTATAGACGGGTGTCGTGCCCTGTCGGGTCATGCGGGCGTAGGCATGCTCATGGCCTTGCAGCACCAGGTCGACGCCGTAGTCCTCGATGAGGTCGTTGAACATCCAGCGCTGGATGAGGTTGTTATTGCCCTTCAGCGAGAAGAGGGGGTGGTGGAGCACCACAATCTTCCACTTGGCGGTGCTGGCCTTCAGCTGACGCTCAAGCCACGAGCGCTGCGTCGTCAGGTAGAAGAACTCGCGGTTGCTGTCCAGAAGGAAGAACTGCGCTGAGCCGTAGTTGAGGGTATAGACCATGTTATCGTCCACCTTGGCGTCAAGGAAGTAGGAGAGTGTGAGGGGGAAGCGCCGCTCCAGCCGCATAATGACGCCCTTCAGGTAGTCGTGATTGCCGGTGACGCAGAGCAGGGGCACATGCTGCCCGATGCTGTCGAGGCCGCGGAAGGTCTCTTCCCAATGCTGGTTGGTGGGACGTTCGGTCAGGTCGCCGCCGCAGACGAGGAACTCCGAACGGGGATGGCGGCTGAACGCTTCGCGCAGAAAGCGGTTGGCGGTGCCGCCGACGGTGTCCTGTACATCGCCCACGTATATAAAGGAAAGGACAGATGAACGGGAGGTGGTGAAACCGTACCACGAAGAAGCATTGCCGTTAGTGACGACCCGGTAGGCATACTGCTTGTCGGGCACCAGCTTCCGCAGTCGGGCTACGTAGTAGGCTGCCCGTCCGCTTCTGGAGACGAATACCTCGCCCTGGGCCTCGACACGGACGGTATCGCTGTCAGCCGCCAACTCCACCCATGAGGGCTTAACCACACTGTCGCATTGCCAACTGACGTTGCGTGACGTGGCACCGTCTTTGTCGCCGAAGGTCAGCAGTACGCGATGAGGCTGTGCCGACGAAACATACGCTTTCTCTTCCGGGTTGTGAAACCACACCTTCCACCGCTGACTGACCCACACGGCCAGTGTGCCGACAATCGCCAGCGCGATGCCCCACACGATCTTTTTCCTCGTCTTCTTTCCGTTCATGCTGCAAAATTACATAATAAATATCAATTATCAATTGCAAATTATCAATTATTTTGTAACTTTGCAGCCAGAAATGTAAGTAATAAGGAATGAGGCACCCCTCAACCAAGCATCCGGTAGTGGCACTCGTAGGTAACCTGTTGGTGGTCTACGTGCTGTTTATGTTGTGTCGTCTCGTGTTCGTAGCCGTCAACTGGGGACTGTATGCCGACACCTTGAAATGGGGCCATCTGGCCAGTCTCTGCGGTGCCGGACTGCTTTTCGACACGTCGGCCATCCTCTATACCAACGCGCTGGTTATCCTACTGATGCTGCTGCCCCTTCACTGGAAGGAGCAGCAGCATTATTATTCTGTAGTGCGCTGGATCTATGTCGTCTGCAACTCCGTAGCGCTGTGGGCCAACCTGTGCGACTGCGTCTATTTCCCCTATACTGGTAAGCGCACCACGACTTCGGTCTTTGCCGAGTTCGGTCATGAGGGGACGGGGGGTATGGCGAAGATCATGGGCGAGCAGTTCGTCGACAACTGGTACTTGGTGCTGTTGGCCTTCGGACTGTCGTGGATACTGTGGCGGACGTTCCGTCCCCGCACTCCCTATAAGACGTCATACAGTGTCTACTATCTGACCCATCTCCTTGCGCTGGTCGTTGTGGTGCCGTTGTGTATCGCCGGCATGCGCGGCGGCTTTACCCATGCCGTGCGCCCCATCACCATCTCGAACGCCAACCAGTACGTGGACCGTCCGTCGGAGACGGGCATCGTGCTCAATACCCCCTTCTCTATCTACCGTACGCTGAGCAAGAAGCCCATGCGAGTGCCCGACTACATGAGCATCGAGGAAGCCCAGGCACTCTATTCTCCCGTCCATGTTCCTAAGCACAGCGTGGCCTTCACGCCCCGCAACGTGGTGGTGCTGATTTTGGAGAGCTTTGGCAAACAGCAATTCGGCTTCTATAATCGAATGCTACGCGGCGGCAACTACCGGGGATTCACGCCGTTCCTCGACTCGCTAATAGCGAACGGGGCATTGACATGGCAATACAGCTACTCGAACGGACGGAAGAGCATTGAGGGTATGCCGTCGTCGCTGTCGTCGCTGCCCAACTACGTGGAACCGCTCTTCCTGACGCCCGCCTCGCTGAACCGTATGAGCGGGTTGGCACGTGAGTTGGGCGAGAAGAAGGGTTATGAGACGGCCTTCTTCCATGGGGCACAGAACGGCTCGATGGGTTTTCAGGCCTTTGCCCGGGCAACGGGTTTTCAGCGGTATTACGGACGGACGGAGTACAACGAAGACAAACGCTTTGGCGGCGACCACGACTACGACGGTACATGGGCCATCTTTGACGAGGAGTTCCTGCAGTTTTATGCGCTCACGATGAGCCAGATGCAGCAGCCCTTCATGACGGCTGTCTTCACCGCCTCGTCGCATACGCCCTTCACCCTGCCCGAACGTTACAAGGGCGTCTTCCCGAAGGGTGAACACCCCCTGCAGGAGTGTATCGGCTATACCGATAACGCCCTGCGACAGTTCTTTGCCACCGCCCGTCGACAGCCGTGGTTTGATCAGACGCTTTTCGTCATCACCGCCGACCACAGCAGTTCAACAATTGACCCCTGCTACACTACGTCGCTGGGCAATTTCACCGTACCCATCATTTTCTATGCGCCGGGCGACAGCCTGCTGAGCGGCTACGATAGTGAGCGGGTGGTGGAACAGACGGACATCATGCCGACGGTGCTCGGCTACCTGCACTACGACCAGCCCTATATCGCTTTCGGAAAAGACATGCTCCATACGCCTGCCGATCAGACTTTCGCCCTGCATTGGGTGCCGGAGTCTAGCGGTTATGAGTTTGTGAAGGGACCGTATGTGCTGGAATTTGACGGTCAGCAGGTGACGGCAGCCTATCGCTACCGCATAGACTCCCTGCTGCGCCAAAACGTGCTGAAGTCCATGCCGCAAGATACCCTGCGGCAGATGACGCGGCAGATGCAGTCGGTCATCCAACAATATATGCAACGCATGACGGGCGACAGTTTGACGCTTCGCAAGTGAAAAGTGAAGAAGTGAAAAGTGAGAAGTTATGAAAGAATTCCTGCAAGTACTGGGGCGGTTTGTGCCTCCTTATAAAAAATACCTGGTGTTGTCGGTGGTCTTCAACATCCTGTCGGCGGTGCTGAACATCTTCTCGTTCGCGGCGCTGATACCCATTTTGCAAATTCTTTTCCAGACAGGCGATGCCGAGGAGGCCACCAGCCTGATGGAGTGGGACTGGAACAACGTGCAGGCCGTGCTGATGAACAACCTAAACTACTATGTGACGCAACTCATTGCCGAGTTTGGGCAGACTACCACGCTGTTGCTCATCGGCCTGTTCTTGGCCCTGACCACCGCGCTGAAGACGGGTGCCTACTTCCTGTCGTCGGCAACAATTATCCCCATTCGTACTGGGGTGGTGCGCGACATCCGCAACCAGCTCTACCAGAAGATTACGTCGCTGCCCCTAGGCTTCTTCTCGGAAGAGCGCAAGGGCGATATCATTGCTCGGATGAGCGGCGACGTACAGGAGGTGGAGTCGAGCATCATGTCGTCACTCGACATGTTGTTCAAGAATCCCATCCTCATTATCGTCTATTTCGCCACGCTGCTCTTCGTTTCCTGGCAGCTCACGCTCTTCACTATCGTCTTTGTGCCCATCTTTGGCTGGTTCATGGGCATTGTGGGCCGTAAGCTGAAGCAAAAAAGCATCAAGGCGCAGGCTCTGTGGAGCGACACCATGAGCCAGGTAGAGGAGACGTTAGGCGGACTGCGCATCATCAAGGCCTTCTGTGCCGAGAAGAAGATGAACACGCGCTTCGACCGCATCAACTCTGCCTATCGCAACGACATCATGCGGGTGAACATCCGCCAGTCGATGGCCCACCCCATGAGCGAGTTCCTGGGCACGGTCATGATCATCATCGTGCTATGGTTTGGCGGCGTCCTGGTACTGAACAACAAGGCCATCACCGGTCCTACCTTTATCTATTACATGGTGATTCTTTACAGCATTATCCAGCCACTGAAGGATTTCTCGAAGGCAGGCTATAACATTCCCAAGGGCCTGGCTTCGATGGAGCGCATAGACAAGATCCTCATGGCCGAGAACACCATCAAGGAGGCAACACAGCCCCGCCACATCCGTAGCTTCGAGCACCAAATAGAGTTCCGCAACGTCAGTTTCAAATACGGTGAAAAATGGGTGCTGCGCGATGTGAACCTGACCATCCCCAAGGGCAAGACCATTGCCATCGTGGGGCAGTCGGGATCGGGCAAGTCCACGCTTGTGGACCTGATACCGCGCTATTACGACGTACAGGAGGGCGAGGTGCTCATCGACGGCATCAACGTGAAGAGCCTTGGGCTCAACGACCTGCGCCAGCTGATAGGCAACGTCAATCAGGAGGCCATTCTCTTCAACGACTCGTTCAGGAATAATATTGCCTTCGGCGTTGACAATGCCACACAGGAACAGATTGAGGAGGCCTCACGGATAGCCAATGCTTACGACTTCATTACGGCCTCGGAACAGGGCTTCGATACGAGCATCGGCGACCGTGGTGGACGACTCTCCGGCGGTCAGCGTCAGCGCGTCAGCATAGCCCGCGCCATCCTAAAGAACCCGCCCATCCTGATTCTCGACGAGGCTACGTCGGCCCTCGACACCGAGAGCGAACGACTGGTGCAGGATGCCTTGGAGCGACTGATGAAGACACGCACCACCGTGGCTATTGCCCACCGTTTGTCGACCATCAAGAACGCTGACGAAATCTGCGTGCTGCATGAGGGCCGCATCGTGGAGCGCGGTACTCACGACGAGTTGCTCAGCTTCGACGGCTACTACAAGAAGCTGCACGACATGCAGCAGGTATAAGATCCGGGACATGAAGAAGAGGCTACTATATCTGGTAAGGTTTTATCTGTTGACGGTGCTCCTGTTCATCGTCGCCAAGGTGGTGTTCATGTTCTGCAACCGCCAAGGCCACTCCTTTGCCTTGGGTGATGTGTGGGACGTCATTCGTCACGGACTTTCGCTCGACCTCTCTACCGCCCTCTACTTCCTCATCGCTCCCTTCCTGCTGACAGTTGCCGGCCAGTGGTGGCGCGTGCCCCGCTGGATATTCCGTATATACTATGCTGTCATCGCCGTTGCGTTCGCCCTGTCCTTTGTGGCCGACACCAGTCTATACGCTTTCTGGCAGTTTAAGCTCGACGCTTCCTGTATCGGCTATTTAGAGAGTCCCGCCGAGGTGACGGCCAGCGTCAGCACGGGGTATCTGCTGCTGAGACTGATAGCTGTAGTGGTGGTGACTGCGGGGATTTATGGGGGGTATGAGGCTAATGGGGCTAATGAGTCTCATGGGATTCATGGGACTCATTACCGTTTCCTTGAGCCGCTGCTCTACTTGTTAATGATACCGCTGATGGTCATCGGTATCCGCGGTGGTCTCGACGAGTCGACCACCAACATCGGTCAGGTGTATTACTCACAGAACCAGTTTCTGAACCACTCGGCCGTCAATCCCGTCTTCTCTTTCCTCTATTCGCTGAGCCACCAGGTAGACAATGCCGACGACTACAGGTTCATGGAGGAAGCTGCGTGCGAGGCGTTGGTCAAGGAAGTCTTTACCACTGAGAGCCTCTTGAGCGACACGCTGCTTAACACCACCCGCCCCGACATCCTTATCATCCTGTTAGAGAGTTGTGGCGAGGAGTTCAGCCAGTTCATGCCCAGACTCCAACAGCTGAAGCGCGAGGGCGTCAATTTCAGCCAGTGCTATGGCAACAGCTGGCGCACGGACCGGGGTACCCTCTGTACGTTGAGCGGCTATCCGTCGTTCCCGACGCTCTCCGTCATGAAAATGCCCGAAAAGAGCCGCATGCTGCCCAGTATAGCCCGCACGCTGCAGAAGGAGGGCTACGAGACCTGCTTCCTCTACGGCGGCGACATCAACTTCACCAACATGCGTAGCTATCTCATCAGTACTGGCTGGAAGAAGCTGCACTGGAAGGCTGACTACACATCAGAGATACAGAAAACAGCGAAATGGGGCGTCAGGGACGACATCACCTTCGGAACGCTCTATGAGCTGATGACGCTCAGCGGCAGTACCAAGCAGCAACTGCAGCTGACGGGCTATTCGACGCTCAGCAGCCATGAGCCTTGGGACGTACCCACCAAGCATCTCGCTGACGAAGTAGCCAATGCGTTCGACTACCTTGACAACTGCCTCGGCAATTTCGTTGACCGGATGAAGAAGACCGACCGCTGGCAACGGCTACTAATCGTTCTGACCGCCGATCATGGCATCAACTACAACGACATTGACGAGCAGCGCCCCCTTGAGCGCAACCATATCCCAATGCTCTGGATAGGCGGTGCCGTGAAAGAACCCAGGACCGTCGACATACTGTGTAACCAGACGGACTTGGCGGCTACGCTCCTCGGACAACTGCAACTGCCCCACGACGACTTTTGGTTCAGCCGTGACGTGCTCTCCAAGAGCTATACGTCGCCTACGGCTGTGCACAACTATAACAACGCCCAGCTGCTGATTGACAGTACCGGGTATGTCCTCTACGACTTCGACGGACAGCGACTGACCGTCAGTCAGGGCAGCGACACGACGCGTCTGCTGCGGCTGAACAAAGCCATCCTACAGAAAACAATGAACGATTTGAACAACTTATGACCCGATAATGAAACAACTCGCCTATTACCTGATATATGGTATCGTGTACATCCTGTCGCTGCTGCCCTTCCGGGTGCTTTACCTGATAAGCGACGGGCTGTATCTCATCGTCTATCATCTTATCCGATACCGTCGCAAGATTGTCCGGAAGAATCTCACAGCGTCCTTCCCCGAGAAGTCGCAGGAGGAACTGCGTCGGACGGAGCGACAGTTCTACCACTGGCTCTGTGACTATGTCTTCGAGACGTTCAAGTTGCTGAGCATCAGCGACGCTAACCTGCTGAACCACATGGAACTACGGGGAATGGACCAGTTGGAGCTGTGCTTCGACAAGGGCCAGAACTGTGCGGCCATCCTTGGCCATTACTGTAATTGGGAGTGGCTATCGGCCGTCAGTCTCGGCTTCCACCGCCATCCTGACGCTACGGTCGGCCTCATCTACCATCCGCTCTATAACGAAGCCGTCGACCGGCTGTTCATCGACCTCCGTTCAGCCCATCACGGTATGTGTGTGCCCAAGCAGGACATCCTCCGCCACCTTATCTCCCTGAAACGCGACAACCGGCGGTCGCTCTTCGGCTATATCAGCGACCAGTCGCCCAAGTGGGAGAACATGCACCTGTGGCTCGACTTCCTGCATCACGACACCCCCGTCTTCACAGGTGCCGAGCGCATCATGCAGAAGATGAACGACGCCGTCTTCTACGTCGATATGGAGCGCCCTCGCCGGGGACAGTACATCTGCACCTTCCGGCTGATTTCAGCCGAGGCGGCCCGTGAGGAGGAGTTTACCATTACCTGCCGCTTCTTCCAGATGCTGGAGCAAAGCATCTATAGACAGCCCGCCTACTACCTGTGGACCCACAACCGCTGGAAGCGTGGCCGCGAGGAGTTTAACCGAAAGTACGACGTCATTGACGGTAAGATTATCAGAAAGGAAGCCTACAAATGACCCATCCTGATTACAGACGACTGGACGACTGGCTCACGACGGTGGCCGACCGCTGCCGCCGCGATGAGGGACAGCTGCTCTACAGTGGGCGTAACGAGGTGAGGGTGTTTGTGGTCGACGGCCTGCGCTTGGTCGTAAAGCGCTTCAAGCGCCACGACCTGCTGAAGCGCATCGTCTATACCTTCTTCCGCACCAACAAGGCGCGCCGCTCGTTCGAGAATGCCACCCGGCTGAGGGAGCGGGGATTTGTAACGCCCCACGAGGTCGCTTGTCTAGAGGAGAAGTGCGGAGGGATGATTCGTCAGGTGTACTACGTCTGCGAGTACACGGCTGCCGAGCCTATCCGTCCGCGACTCATTGAGCAGGAACCGTTCGACCGGCTGCTGGCAACGGCCTATGCCCATTTCGTGGCCCGGCTGCATGAGGCCGGCGTGCTGCACCGTGACCTGAACCCTACCAACGTGCTCTTCATCGAGCATGACGGCAACTACGACTTCGAGCTCATCGACATCAACCGCATGTGCTTCTACGACGGCCCGGTGCCAAAGGCAGACTGCATGGAGAACCTGACGCTGTTTTACTGGCTCACCCCCGCCTACCGCTTCATACTTAATGAATATGCCGCAGCTCGGGGATGGACGAAGGCCGACGTCGAGGAGGCCATCCGGGTGAAGGAGCGTCACGACCGCCGCTGGGTGCGCAGGAAACAGATAACACATTTAGGGAAATATGAAGTATTACATTGAAATAGGTACGGTCAACAAGGCCAAGCAGGACATCGACGAGATTTGCCGGCGCGAGGGCTTCACAAACCTCACCCGCCACAATTTCGGCAATGGTGGTGCTGGGCGTTTCATGACAAAGCTGGTCAGCGTGACCAGCATCCTGTGGAACATGAGGAAGGGCGACACGCTCTTCCTGCAGTATCCCATGAAGAAGTTCTACTACATGGCCTGTTCGCTTGCCAGGATAAAGGGGGGACGCGTGGTCACCGTCATCCACGACCTAGGGGCCTTCCGCCGCCATAAACTGACACCCGAGGGCGAGAACTGCCGTCTGTCGAAGACCGACTTCCTCATCGTCCACAACCCGACGATGCGTGACTATCTGGTAGAGCACGGCTTCAAAGGCGGCATCCACTGCCTGCAGATTTTCGACTACCTGTCGCCCTCCACTCCTCACCCTTCACCCATCACCCTTCATCCTTCACCTTGGCGCATTGTCTATGCCGGCAACTTGGCGCGATGGCGTAATGAGTTCCTTTATCATTTGGATGATATCATGCAGGGGTGGGAGATGGACCTCTACGGCAGGGGCTTTGACGATAGTTCCAGCCCTGTCGCGGGATTGCATTACCACGGTTTCATCGCCAGCGACGACTTCATAGCCCAGGCTAATGCTGACTTTGGGCTGGTATGGGACGGCGGCTCCCTGAACGAATGTAGCGGCGACTGGGGCGAATACCTGCGCATCAACGACCCGCATAAGACGTCGTTCTACCTGCGTGCCGGCATTCCCGTCATCGTGTGGAGCCAGGCCGCTATGGCATCCTTCATCCGTGAACAGCAGGTGGGCATCGTCGTCGACGGCCTGCAGCAGATAGGCGAACGGCTTGCCGCTCTTTCGGCTGACGACTACCGGCTGATGCGGCACAACGCACAGGCAATGAGTAGTCGGCTGAACGACGGCTATTATATCAAACAAGGAATGAAAGCAGCATGTATAGAGTAAGATTCATGCCCTATCGCGAGGAGCTGGCCACCATCATGCACCGCCAGACTCCCAACCACAACCTGCGTTCGCAGGACGGACGCTACGAGTTCTGTTTGGACGACTCCATCGACGAAGCCGACTTCTGGGTGGTTCAGGGGAAGGGCGTACGCGAGGTGCAGACTTGTCGGGTGGCTCCTGAAAACACCATCCTGCTCACCACCGAGCCCCACTCCGTGCTCGTCTATCCGCAGCGCTACATCGACCAGTTCGGGCTGGTCGTCAGCTGTCAGCAGCAGATGCACCACCGCAACGTGAAGTACGGTCCGGCCATCCTGCCCTGGTTCGTTGGATTCAAGGAAGACAGCAGGGGAGGCTGTACCTATACCGAGGACTACGACTCGCTGCTCAACGCACAACATCCGCCGAAGACGAAGCTCATGTCGGTCATCACCAGCAACAAGGCCTTCACCCGGGGACATCTGGACCGCATCAAGTTCGTGGAGCGGCTGAATGCGCACTTCGGCAGTCAGATAGAGGTGTTCGGACGTGGTTTCCATCCCTTCGACGACAAAATGGACGTGCTGCGCCCCTACAAGTACCATATCGCCATCGAGAACTCGTCGGAACCCTATTACTGGACTGAGAAAATCAGCGACTGCTACCTTGCCGGCACCTTCCCTGTCTATCATGGCTGTACCCGGCTTGGGGAATACTTCAGCCGCGAGGCCTTCGAGCCGATCGACATACGCCGGCCCGACGAGGCCATCGGCATCATCGAGCAAGTCATTGCCAGCCGCCGCTATGAGGCTTCGACGGCTGTGCTCGACGAGATGAAACGGCGGGTGCTGGGCGAATACAATATGTTTGAGTACGCAGCCCAACTGTGTGACCAGCTGAACCCCGATGCCCCCAAGCAGCAAGTAACCATCCAGCCCTGCCAGTCAGGACTGAACTGGCAGAACTTCATGAATTACACCATCAGGAACAACTACTACAAGCTGCTCACCAAACATCATTACTGGAAGAACGGAGAGACCCTGTAGGACGGCTCCCCGGCTTGAAGGAGGCCAATCGCCAGAGCTTATGGCTGAACGCGGCCGAAGGTCTTGATGCTGACGTACTTGCGCCAGAGGTTCAGGCGACGCTTGCGAGGTACGCCGTGACGACTGATGTAGTCGCTTGCAGCTTGTAGCATACGCTCAGCGCAGCGGCCGTCGGTGTAGGGGTCGTAATTGTCGATAATCCATTTCCGGCGCTCTGTCAGGGTGTCGTTGGTGAACAGTTCGTCGTAAGCCGACAGCAGCAGTTCCGGACTGCTGATATCCTTCCAGTAGGGGTCGTCCGAGACGGTCTCAAGCGTTATCACCGGCTTGTCCAACAACAGCATCTCATAGATAGTCGACGACGTGTCGCTGATCATCATGTCGGCCATCAGCATGTACTTTGTCACTCCGAAATCGTCTTCGAAAATCATGTGCTCGTGGTCGCGCGCCAACTGGCGGTATTCCTCTGCCCACTCCGGCTTCGTCAGCGGGTGCAGCTTGATGAGCAGCAGCACGCGGCGTTCGTCGACAAGCCTCACCAACTGTCCCTTGATCTTTGGCAGCGACGTCAGCCGGGGCGAGAAGGTAGGGGCATACAGCACAATGCGCTCACAATGGTGCTCCTTGAGCAGCTGTTCGCGCTCGTCGTCAAAGTCGTGGCGGTGGCGTGCCGTCCAGTCCTGCCGCGTCCATCCCGTCTCTATCACTTCGAAGTTCTTGTACCGCCGCTGCAGCTTCAGGAACTCTTCTGTGAAGAACGGCCCTTGGGTCATATAGATGTCAAAGTAGTGACGAATGTGGAACTGGTCGCGTTTCTCGGCGGCATACCCGTGGAAGATGCTGCACTTCACCCCACTCAGGTAGTAGGGCACGATGTTGCCCGGAGCGAAGATAGCGTCGGGGTAGTAGTCGTGGGCCTCGTGGATGTCGTACGTCCAACGAACCTCATTCTTCAGCGGGAAGTCGGGAATCTTCAGCTGGTGAACGTACCACAACATCTCGTGGCCACCCTGCCGGTCGGCCTCCAACTGCAGTGGCCGCAGAATGTCCACCGCATACTTATTCTCGCAAAACAGTAATATCTTCATTGTCAATTCATTTAATTTCGTTTGCAAAGTTACGGAAAATCTGTCGGAAAACCGTTACTCTCCCTCTTTTTTTACATTATTTCGGAGTTTGCTCCGACTAAAGAGGGGGGGGTTAGTTCCATGCCCTAAGGATACTCCCGTCGAAGGCGACGCAGTAGGTGTAGAGCGAGTGGCCACCCTCACCTGAGGCTACGACACCGTTGTTGACATCGTAGGAGCGTTTGCAGCGGGCGCACAGCAACTGTTGGCCGTTGGACGACCAGGTAAGGGGATAGTTGGTGCCGCCGTATTGCTTGAGGCAGTTGGAGCACTGGCCTTCGTAGCAGACAAGCAGGTTGGTGTAGCTGTTGCGACCGATGATGACGGCATTGTTGGCCCCTAAGATGCAGCGGGTGTCGTTCTCGCGCTTAGTCTCTAATCGGACGTCTTCGGTTGTGTGGTCGTAGTTGCGAAGGGTCTTGATGTGGCGCACACCGTTCACTAGCGTGGTACTGACGATCAGGAAGTGACCGGTGTTGCCCAAGGCGCTGGTCAACTGACAGGGTAGGGGATGGAGCGTAGTATCGAAGATGAAGTAGCAGGGGTGTCCGCGATAGACGCTGTCCTCGGCATCGTCGCAGGCCCATAGCAGGACGCACGTCAACAACAGCAGTAGCCCGAGTCGTCTCATGCTCTCAGCAATGACTGTTCTGCTGCCGTCATGCGTTCGAAGGCAAAACCTTCGAGTACACGCTGCATCAATGCTTGTATCTGGTCGTTGCAGAGGTTGCCGATAGAGCCTTCGTGGGTATGATGGATGTTCTTGTCGGGCGTGAACTGTCCGGCCTCAATGTCGAGACCCACCTTCTTGTAGGCATCGCGGAACGGCATGCCATTTGCCGCTAGGCGGTTGACCTCTTCGACGGAGAACATCGGGTCGTACATCGGGTTGTCGAGGATATGTTCGTTGACCTCAATCTTATTGATGATGTAAGCCGCCATCTGCAGGCAGTCCTTCAACTCGTCGAAGGCAGGCAGGAACACCTCCTTGATTATCTGCAGGTCGCGGAAGTAGCCGACGGGCAGGTTGTTCATGATGAGCATCACCTGCTGCGGCAACGACTGCAGCTTGTTCGACTTGGCACGTATCAGCTCAAAGACGTCGGGGTTCTTCTTATGCGGCATGATGCTGGAGCCGGTAGTACACTCCTTCGGCAACTTGACGAAGGAGAAGTTCTGGGAGTTGAACATACAGGCATCGAAGGCCATCTTGGCCAATGTACCGGCGATGGTGGCAATGGCGAAGCCTACGTTGCGCTCCATCTTTCCGCGGCCCATCTGGGCGTAGACCACATTGTAGTCCATCGAGTCGAAGCCTAGCAGCTGGGTAGTCATCGTGCGGTTCAGGGGGAAGCTGGAGCCATAGCCGGCAGCAGAGCCGAGGGGATTGCGGTTGGTCATCTTGTAAGCGGCCTGCAGGAAGAGCATATCGTCGCAGAGACTCTCGGCATAGGCACCGAACCACAGTCCGAAGCTCGAGGGCATAGCCACCTGCAGATGCGTGTAGCCCGGCATGAGCACGTCCTTGTACTGCTCCGACTTCTGTATCAGCTCGTCGAACAGCGACTTCACCTCGTTGGCTATCTCCATCAGCTGGTGTCGGGTGAAGAGCTTCAAGTCTACCAACACCTGGTCATTGCGCGAACGGCCAGAATGTATCTTCTTGCCCATGTCGCCCAATTTGCAGGTGAGCAGCATCTCCACTTGTGAGTGAACATCCTCCACATCGTCCTCGATGACAAACTCTCCGCGCTCACACAACTCGTAGATGCCCTTCAGTTCACGGAGCAGTACGGGCAGTTCCTCCTTACCGATGAGGCCTATTGATTCAAGCATCGTGATGTGAGCCATTGAGCCCAGCACATCGTATTTAGCCAGATAGAGGTCCATTTCGCGGTCGCGTCCTACCGTGAAGCGCTCAATCTCTTTATTAATCTCAAAGTTCTTCTCCCAAAGTTTCATGTCTTACTCGTATTTAATCTGTGCCAATGCGTCAGCGATCTTCTCCACGCCGTCCTGCAACGGACCGCTGACCATTCCCTTGATGAAGGGATTCAGTTCGGCCTTGACGGTGACCTTCATCTTTGATGTCGCCTCGGTGACAGGCAGCACCTGAATCCACACGTTGAACGGAACGGGCGACTGGGCGGTCTCAAACTTCACGCATTTCGGCTCATCGCGCTCAATGATGCGCAACTTCAACTCGCCTACCGGAGCTACATTTAGGCTAACGGTGTCTTCGTCGAACGAGAAGTCCTGCACCTTGTCCTCAGGCACGCGGTCGCGTACCTTCTCCAGGTTCCTCAGGTCGCTGATATTTCTGAAAACGGCCTCCTGTGAGTAGGGAATCTGCTTCACGCTACTCTCAAACTTCGTTGTGTTGTCAAAAAGTCCCATTTCTATTCCTGTTTCCATGTGGAAGGTGACTTGCGCCACTCTGCCAATACTGTTTTTTCTTCTTCCTTGATATACCCCGTCTTGGCGGCCTCCTCGACGACGGCCTCGTAGTTTGAGAGGGTGATGAGCTTGACACTGGCGGCGGCAAATGCCTCCTCAGCAACGGGGAAGCCGTAAGTGAACGATGCCACCATGCCGATGACTTCGACGCCGTATTGGCGCAGGGCCTCGACGGCCTTCAAGCTGGAGCCGCCGGTGGAAATCAGGTCTTCAACCACAACCACCTTCGTGCCCTTTTCAATCTCGCCTTCCACCTGATTTCCCATACCATGATCCTTCGGCTTCGGACGCACATAGCAGTAGGGCAAACCCAGTTCTTCGGCCACCAAAGCCCCTTGGGCTATGGCACCCGTAGCCACGCCGGCAACGGCCTCTGCCTCGGGGAAGTTTTCCTGAATGGCGTGACACAGTGCTAACTTGACGAACGAGCGCAGACGGGGGAAACCCAGCGTCTTGCGGTTATCGGTATAGATGGGTGACTTCCAGCCGCTGGCCCATGTGAAAGGCTCTTGTGGCTGCAGCTTGATGGCCTTAATGTCCATCAGCTTGCGGGCGAATTGACTTTTAATACTTTCCATAATCTCTTTGTTTTGGGGTGCAAAGGTACAAAAAAAATGAGAAATGAGGAATGTGAAATGAGAAATTTTGCTTCTGCAATTCTTTTTTTGGTGTTACTCGTCGTCGGCCAGTGTGAAGTCGAGCTGTCGCTTCTCCAAGTTGGCGCGGGCCACCTTGATGCGGATGGGGTCGCCTAACTGGTACTTCGAATGATGACGGCGGCCGATGAGGCAATAGTGGGCCTCGTCGAACTCATAGTAGTCGCCACGCAGGTCGTGCATTGGCACCAGGCCCTCGCAGTGGTTCTCGTCAATCTCGACGTAGAGACCGTAGGACTGGATGCCTGAGATGTAACCGTCGAAGCACTCGCCTATCTTGTCGCCCATGAACTCCACCATCTTGTACTTGATGGAGTCGCGCTCGGCGTTCTGTGCCGTCTGTTCCATGTCGCTGCAGTGTTCGCACTGTTCCTCGTAGTGTTCCTGGTTGGCGCTGCGTCCGCCGTCCTGATAGCGCGTCAGCAGTCGGTGGACCATCGTGTCAGGATAGCGGCGGATGGGCGAGGTGAAGTGGGTGTAATAGTCGAAGGCCAGTCCATAGTGGCCGATGTTGTGAGTGGAATACTTAGCCTTCATCATAGCACGCAGGGCGACGGTCTCGATGAGCTTCTGCTCCTTCGAGCCAGCAGCCTCGTCCATCAGGGCGTTCAGCGAACGGCTGATAGCCCCCTTCGTACCGCTGGTCTTCAGTTTGTAGCCGAAGGGAGCCACCACCTGACGCAGCGACTCTAGCTTCTGCGGGTCGGGCTGGTCGTGGATACGATAGACGAAGGTCTTCGCCTTTTTGACGTTCTCTCTCCTTTCTCCTCTCTCCTCTCTCCTCTTTCCAATACTCTCAGCGACAGTGCGGTTGGCCAGCAGCATGAACTCCTCGATAAGCTGGGTGGCATCGTTCGACTTCTTGAAGTAGGCGCGGATAGGCTTTCCGTCAGCGTCGATGTCGAAGTGCAGTTCCTCGCGGTCGAACTTCACGGCACCATTCTTGAAGCGGCGCTCACGCAGGGCCTTGGCCATCTTGTCGAGCATCATCAGTTCCTGTGCATAGTCACCCTTCTTGTCTTCTAATATCTGTTGCACTTCCTCATAGGCGAAGCGGCGGTCAGAGCGGATGACGGTGTGGGCCAGGTGCCACGACTTGATGTTGGCCTCCTCGTCCATCACGAAGATGACCGAGTAGCACAGTTTCTCCTCGTCGGGTCGCAGGGAGCAGATGAAGTTGCAAAGCCGTTCGGGCAGCATGGGGATGGTGCGGTCGACGAGGTAGACACTCGTGGCCCGCTTCTGCGCCTCCTTGTCGATGATGCTGTTCTCCTTGACGTAGTGCGAGACATCGGCAATGTGGACGCCGACCTCCCACCATTTGCCCTCCTTCCTGATTGACAGCGCGTCATCAAAGTCCTTGGCATCCTTCGGGTCGATGGTGCAGGTGAAGACGTCGCGGAAATCCTCGCGGCGGGCAATCTCCTCAGGCGTGATGCCCGGGTCAATTTTCTTGGCGGCTTCCTCTACGTTCTTCGGATATTTGTAGGGCAGTCCGTACTGTGCCAGGATGGCGTGCATCTCGACGTTGTTGTCGCCCTCCTTACCCAGTACGTCAATGACTTCGCCGACGATGTTCTTCGACTCCTTCGACGGCCATTGTGTGATTTTCACGACGGCCTTCTCGCCGTCCTTACCGCCCTTCAGTTTCTTCTTAGGTATGAGGATATCGTGTACGAAGATGTTACCTTCGGTAATGAGGAAGGCAAAGTCTTTCTCCACCTTCAGCTTACCCACGGCCTGGTCGGTCTTATGGCTCAGGATGTCGGTCACCATGGCCTCTTTGATATGGTTTTGGCGACGGGCCATCAGTGCCACGCGGACGCGGTCACCGTTGAGGGCGAACATCGAATTACGCTCTGACACGAAGATGGGCTTACCGCCGTCGTCGGGTAGGAACGAGTTCTTGCCGTTGGCTTTGCGGATGAAGACACCCTCCTGCACCTGTCCCTTCAGGTTTAGCCGGTATTGGTTGTCGCCTACCTTGCTCAGATAGTCATCCCAGCACATCTCGTCGAGCACGTCAATGGCCAGCATCTTGGCCGGATGGGTGTCGAGTTTCAGCTGACGGAACAGCTGTTTAAGCGAATAAGTCTCATTAGGATTTGCTGTGAACAAACCCTGTAATGCGTCGGCCACCAGTCTCTTGGACAGCCGTTTTCCACCATTCTTCTTGCCCATAGTCTTTCTGTTTTTTAGGTTTCTGCTGCAAAGATAGGAAAATAATCCTATTATAAGGCACTTTTTCTGAATTATTTTGTACCTTTGCAACGGAAAAAAGCTAAAGCCGATGAAGAGATTGCTACTATTTGCTACAACGACGATACTTTCGCTGACGGCCGTTGCCCAACAGCGGCAGGAAATCACCTTGACCGATGACTGGCAGTTTTCGCTCGACCAGAAGGCGTGGCCGACCGTCAGCGTGCCCCACGACTGGGCCATCAGCGGACCGTTTGACAAGAAATGGGACCTGCAAAAGGTGGCCATTGAGCAGAACGGCGAGAAGGAGGCTACCGAGAAGAGCGGACGCTCAGGGGCACTACCCTGGATAGGCGAGGGATACTACAAGCGAAACTTCACGATTCCGCAGAACTTCGACGGTCATGCCGAACTGGTGTTCGACGGGGCGATGGCTGAGCCGGTGGTAACCGTCAACAACCAATATGCCGGCTGCTGGGCTTACGGCTACAACGCCTTCCGCATAGACATCACGAAACTGGTGAAGCCGGGCGACAATCTGTTGGAGGTGAGCCTGAGGAACATGGAGGAGAGCTCGCGCTGGTATCCCGGTGCTGGACTGTACCGCCCTGTGAAGCTGTTGCTTACACCCGAGAAACACATCGACGACTGGAGCCTCTTTGTGCGTACCATCAATATAGGCAAGGACAGGGCTGAACTGGAAGTCGATATGCAACTGCAACCCTACGAGGAGCGTACGCCGCAATTGAACCGTGGCACCATAAAGGATGTAGCAGTCTGGGGACCATGCTCCTTTGCGCTCGTCGATGCCGACGGGCAGGAGGTGGCCGCCGTTGACCGTGTACGTGCAGAAGGAGGCAACAACGTACACGCCAAGTTGACGGTGAAGAACCCGAAGTTGTGGTCGCCGGAGTCACCTTATTTATATAAGTTGGTAGCAAGGCTGCAGAGAGGCGGTGGCAACTATGACGAAAAGACGGTGAACGTGGGCATACGCACCGTTCGCGTGTCGAAGGAAAAAGGGTTTCAGTTGAACGGCGTGACGCGCAAGCTGAAAGGCGTCTGCCTGCACCACGACCTTGGCCCCTTGGGGGCTGCTGTCAACAAGGCCGCGCTCATCCGTCAGGTGAAAATCCTGAAGGACATGGGCTGCGACGCCATCCGTACGGCGCACAACATGCCGAGCCAGATGCAGATGGACGTCTGCGACTCGTTAGGCATGATGGTGATGGCTGAGAGTTTCGACATGTGGATATATCCCAAGTGCAAGAACGGCTACGCCCGCTTCTTCAACGACTGGGCCGACCTCGACATCACCAATCTGGTGAAGGCCAACCGCAATCACCCCAGCATCGTGATGTGGTCGATAGGTAACGAAATTCCCGAACAGGGTAGCGAGGCTGGCCGCAAAACCTCCATTCGTCTGCAGGGACTCATCCACGCGCTCGACCCCACACGTCCCGTTACACAGGGCCTGGACAAGGCCGAGGCCGCTCTCAGCAGCGGTATGGCGCAGGTGATGGACGTGCCGGGCTTCAACTATCGTGTACATAAGTATCAGAAGAACATTGAGCAGCTGCCGCAAGGATTCCTCTTAGGCTCGGAAACGGCATCGACCGTCAGCAGCCGCGGTGTGTATAAGTTTCCCGTCAAGGTGACCGACAATTCACAATATGCCTCATGGGCACCTACCTACGATCCCAACGCCATCAAGACGGCCGATGGCCAGTGCTCGAGCTACGACGTGGAATACTGTTCGTGGTCGAACCTGCCCGACGACGACTGGGTGTGGCAGGATGACTATCCGTGGGTTATCGGCGAGTTCGTGTGGACGGGCTTCGACTATCTTGGCGAGCCGACACCCTACGACGAGTACTGGCCCTCGCGCAGCAGCTATTTTGGCATCTGCGACCTCGCCGGACTGCCCAAGGACCGCTACTACCTCTATCGTTCAAAGTGGCAGAAGGATGAGCATACCATCCACCTGCTGCCTCACTGGACGTGGTCCAGTCGCAAGGGACAGGTGACCCCCGTCTACTGTTATACGGACTACTCGGAGGCAGAGCTGTTCGTCAATGGAAAGAGTCAAGGGCGCATTAAAAAGAACCCGAAGGAACGTCTCGACCGTTATCGCCTGCGCTGGAACAATGTGAAGTATCAGCCTGGCGAACTGAAGGTGGTCGTCTATGATGACAACGGCAATGTTGCGGGTGAGAAGAGTGTCCGTACGGCCGGCAAGCCTGCCCAGCTGAAGCTTGATGTTTGGACACAGCAAGAAGGGTTGAAGGCTGATGGTCAGGATTTGGCCTTTGTCACCGTAAGTCTTATTGACAAGAACGGCACGATGATTCCCGATGCTACTGACCGGCTGACCTTTACCGTCAAGGGAGCCGGAAAGTTCCGCGCCGTCTGCAATGGCGATGCTACCAGCCTTGAATCATTCACCCAGTCCGCGATGAAACTCTTCAGCGGACAGCTTGTAGCCATTGTGCAGGCCGGAAAGAAGTCCGGTAACCTGACGCTGACCGTCAACGACCCCCAACGTAAATTATCAAAAACCATTACCATACCCGTCAAATGAAAACGCTTTTAACCATTGTTCTCGTGGCACTCGCCACGAATGTCTCAGCCAAAGACAATGTCGTCAGTCCCTCTGACCCCCATATCCAGTACGTCGGACGTGTCTGTTTCCTGAATCCTGAGCGTCCCCGTTTCAGCTATCCAGGCACGCAGATCAATGTAGCCTTCCAAGGTACTACGTTGCGTATGAAGTGCAAGCCCGGCAGCGGCTACTTCATGGCACAGATAGACAAGGCCGAGCCCTTCAAGATAGCCTTCCGAGGGGAACGTGACTCCGTCGTCACCCTCTGCACGGCACTACCCGAGGGGCGTCATACTGCCCGTCTCATGTATTGCAACGAAGGCTATGAGTACAAGCCCGAGTTTCGGGGTTTCCTTACTGACGGACAGCTGACGGACATGGACGCGCTGCCAACCAAGAAGTTTGAATTCATAGGCAATAGCATCACCTGCGGCTACGGTAACGAGGGCCGACTCGGCGAACCGTTCCTCTTCGAGACCGAGAACCATTACTACGGCTATGCCCAGCTGACGATGCGCCGTTTGGGAGCCGTCGCCAGCATCATCGCCCGCAGTGGTATCGGTGCCTACCGCAACTATGCTGGTCCCAAGACCGGGACACCGGGTTACGATATGCCCAGCCAGTACGAATATACCCTCTATGACGACAAGTCCGAGCGCTGGGACTTCAGCCGCTGGCAGCCTGACATCGTCTGTATCAACCTCGGTACAAACGACCTGTCAACAGAACCTTACGACACCGAACTGCTGAAACAGGGTTACAAGCGGCTGCTCAGTCAGGTGCGTAAGGGTAATCCCAAGGCCAAGGTCGTATTCCTCTGCGGTTCCATGCTTAACGGCAAGGTGCTCGATATCTGCAAGCGGATTCTGAACGAGGTGGCCGATGAGGCCCACAAGGCCGGCGACAAGCAGGTCTACCGCTTCGACTTCACTCCCATAGACGGCTCCCTCGGCTACGGTACTGACTGGCATCCCAGTTTGCAGCGCCACCAGAAGATGGCCGACGAGCTGACCCCCTTCCTCCAGAAACTCATCGAGGATTGAAGGAAATGGAGGAGAATGCAAGCGTTTTTTAACTACCCAATCATATGATATGAAAACGAAAAGACTATGGATGGTTGCCGCTCTTCTGACTCTCTGCGGCAACATGATGGTCCTTGGAGAAGAGTCTGAAGAGCAGTTCTCCATTGCCACGCTCAACGTGGATGGTCTGCCGAAAAAAATTATGGAAATCAAAGTCAACCCCAACGGCCCTGGGGATGCTGGCTCGGCCCGCATTGGCAAATACCTTTTGCGAAAAGGCTACGACCTGGTGATGATGCAGGAAGACTTCAACTATCATGGCGTCATTTCAGTAGTCTTAGAGGACGACTACCGATTAGACGAGTGGAGTGGCGACGTGGGTCTGGAAGGCCACGAGATTGACTTCCTGCACTTTCAGAACCACCGCTTCAAGTGTGACGGCCTGATGGCTTGCTGGAAAAACGACCTCTCGGTCACACCTGTGGCTCGCACGGCCTGGAAGCAGAATTTCGGCAAGTTCAGTCATGCCACCGACGAGTTGGCTACCAAGGGCTTCCGTCGTTACGACGTGACGCTGCACAGCGGTCAGCGCATCGTAGTCTATAATGCGCACCTGGACGCCAGCGACTATAACGACAGAATGGAACAGAACGATGCCAAGGACAGGGCGGCCCGTGTAGCTCAGTGGGGACAGCTGAAGGAGGATGTGCTACAGCATCTCGACACGCGTCCCATCATCATCGTAGGCGATATGAACAGCCTTTACGGACATGACGATATGCAGGAGGCTTTCGTGGATGCCATTAACGAGACGGGCCGCGGAACGATTTCTGATGTCTGGAAGGAGTTGCAGCAGGAGAATGAGACATATGACAAGATACTCTACATCAACCCCGCTACAGGCACGAAGATAGAACCCCTGACCTTTACACTCGATACTGTTGGCTATCGCTACGACGGCATGCCGTTGGGCGACCATTTCCCCGTTTCGGCCACGTTCCGGGTGGTTTCCAAAACGATTACCGGTACTGTGCAATTGTCTGATGCCAACTCTCAACACGCCGTTTCACAGTATTACAACCTCAACGGCCAGCGCACCACGCAACCGAAGCGTGGCATCTATGTTGAGCAGCGCAAGGGAAAGACGGATAAACGCATCGTAAAATAATCAAGGAAAGGACTCATAGCAATGAAAAAGACTATATTCACACTTCTGGTACTGGTTTTCACCATACTCAACAGTGCCGCACAGAACGCAACCTATACCGTTCTTTCCGAGTGCGATACAACGGTAATGGCTAAATTGAAAGGCCTTTCATTAGGCTCCCGAGAGGTGAGGTTCATCGCCTACGAATACCCCTCGACCGATGCCAAGGGACAGGCCGTAACGGTTAGTGGTGCCATCATCATTCCGTTAGATGTGCTCAACGACTCCGTGCCCTGCGACGGTGTCATCATGTATAACCATCTTACCATCGATTCACCCGAGTGGGCTCCCTCGCTGGGTGGGGAAGGAATAGACGTTATTGGTATTGGACTTGCAAGCCCGCTGAAGCCAAACTATATCGTCGTGGCCAGCGACTACATCGGCTACGGCTCGTCCATCGACAGCGACGTGTCCTACATCTGTGGCGACACCAACAGCCGTAACTCCCTCGACGGACTGCTGGCTGCCCGCCAGCTGTTCGAAGACAGGCAGATTCCGCAGGGCAAGTACCTGTTTAACGTGGGATACTCACAGGGTGGCACGGTAAGTATGTTTGCCGCCAAGTTGACTGATACGGAGGAGAAGTACAAAGGCATACGCTTTGACAAGACCTTCTCGGGCGGCGGTCCGCTCGATTTCGAGAAGATTTATACCATCTATGTGGAGCAAGATGCCTGCGACGACTTGGCCAACGTGGCGCTTATGCTCATCTCAGCCAACGAGAATTACGACCTGGGCATCGACTACAAGGACATGTTCCAAGAACCATTGGCATCGAAGGCCAAGGATTTTTTCAAGAGCAAGCGCAAGAGGATCTTCTCTGAGATTGGCATCAGCTCGCTGGACTCTATCAGCCAGATACTAACACCAGAATTCATGAACATGGAGAGCGAGGCTGCCATGAAGTTCACTTCGAAGATGAAGGAGATAAGCCTCACGGAAGGTTGGGAGCCCGACACCACCAAGCTATACTATATTGAGCACAGCCGGCACGACAACTACGTACCCATACAGAGCACACGAGGCATCATTCCTTGGATGAGGGAGAAGGGCTTCGATCCCAGCATCGTACCAGGCAAGAGCTCGCTGCAGACGAACACCGCCGTCTTCAAGCTGGACCACGAGCAGTCGGGCATCGTATGGGCCATCCAGACCTTGGCAGCCATCCAGTTCTGGCCAGTCGTCTACTATGAGGGCGAACAGAACCGCTACTACCGTGATGTCGTTAACGACATGAACCTCATGAAGGTCATCAGGATGCTGGACAGCTGGGGCATCGACATCAAGGAGATTGTCGGAGGGTCAATATCATTAGGCAGGGCCTTGAAAGAACAAGCCGCCGACGGCGAGTCGAGGATGAACTTACCGGAGCGTATGACGCTGTTTGACCTGATTCCCAACATCAATGAAACCCTCGCCAAGGTCGGCCTGACTACCGATGACATTGATGAGATGTGTGAAGACGCAGGCATCACCCTGTATGACTTTGCCGAAGTGCTACAATACCTCACCGACCCCGAATACGCCTCACGTGCGGCAAAAATGGAGGAACGTGTTGAAGCACCGCTCTACTTGTTACGTAGCTATGAGCAGATCCTGACCAAATGGTACCTGCTCGGCGGCTTCGACGTCAACTACAGTCTTTGGGGGATGTAGTAGCTTTCAGCAATGCCCGGCAGTCTTCCAGGATTCCCAACAGTTCGTCAGTCGTTTCAGCGCGGAGCATCTGAATGCGCGTCTGGCGGAAGTTGGGAATGCTCTTGAAGACGGGGGTGGCTGCGAGATGGCGGCGGGTATGGAGGATGGCGCGCTTCTCGACGGAGTAGTCAGTATCATTAGGTTTCCGGTTAAGGCCTATTCGCTCTATGTTGATGCGCAGTTGCTCTTCAAGGATGTCTATCTTCTCGTCGATGGACAGTTGCTCACGGCTGAATATCCAAGGGGCACCAAAGGTGGCGCGTCCAATCATAATGGCATCGACACCGTAGCGGTTGAAAGCAGCTTCGGCGTCGTCCAATGAGGTGATGTCACCATTGCCGATGATGGGGATGTGAATACGGGGATTACGTTTCACCTCGCCGATGAGCGTCCAGTCTGCCTGACCCGTATACATCTGTGAGCGGGTTCGTCCGTGAATGGTCAGTGCCTGGATGCCGCAGTCCTGTAACTGTTCGGCCAGTTCGGTGATGATGAGCTGTTCGTGGTTCCAGCCGAGACGGGTTTTCACAGTGACAGGCAGCTTGACGGCCTGTACCACCTTCTGAGTAATCTCTAACAGTTTCGGAATGTTTTGCAGCATACCGGCACCAGCACCCTTGCCGGCCACCTTCTTCACGGGACAGCCAAAGTTCAGGTCGATGAGGTCGGGGCCCGCCTGCTCCACGATCTTTGCTGCTTCCACCATAGCCTCGACGTCGCGTCCGTAAATCTGGATGCCCACGGGACGTTCCTCGTCGCTGATGGTCAGTTTACGGATGGTTGTCTTCACGTCACGTATCAGTGCCTCGGCCGACACGAACTCCGTGTACACCATCGCCGCTCCGAACCGCTTGCACAACATCCGGAACCCAATGTCCGTCACGTCCTCCATCGGGGCCAGGAACAGCGGTTGCTCACCAAATTCTATATTTCCTATCTTCATTGTTCACTTCAAACTTTTCACTCCTCACTTTTCACTTCAATAAGTGGTATGTACCTCCTGCCAACGGCTTCACCACGCCCTTCATCTCAAGATTGAAGAGGAGGGCGGTAAGCTGTCCGATGGGCGTATTAGACTTCACGCTGAGGATGTTCAGTTGCAGGTCGTTGGTCTGCTCAAGCAGGGCGACAATGTTTTGTTCCTCAGGCGACAGGTCGGGGAAAATCTGACGCTCGACGGTGACGGTCTTCTGCTGCTGCGTCTGCCAGCCCATACTCTCGACGAAATCGGCAGCCGAAGTGATGAGGGCAGCTGTGTTGTTGCGTATCATGCGGTTACAGCCTTCGCTATAGGGCATGCCGACGGCACCGGGGAAGGCAAAGACCTCGCGACCGTACTCCTGTGCGATGCGACAGGTAATCAGACCGCCGCCTTTGATGGCACTCTCCACCAGGATGGTGGCATCCGAGCAGCCAGCCACGATGCGGTTGCGCTGTCGGAAGTTATTGGCAATGGGCTCTGTCTGCGTCATGTATTCCGTTAGTAGTCCGCCCTGACTGACCATCTGGACTGCCGTGTTACGATGGGCATTCGGATAGACCTGGTCAAGACCGTGGGCCAGCACACCTACCGTCTCGAAACCCTGTTCAAGGGCGTTGCGGTGGGCACAGACATCGATGCCATAGGCCAGGCCGCTCATAATGAGAACGTTAGGACAGAGGGTGCGTAGGTCGCAGATGAAACGGCGAATCAAGTCCTGGCCGTAGGTCGTGCAACGGCGAGTGCCCACGATGTCGAGCACGTAACGCTGGTTCAGGTTGGCGCTGCCTTTGTAATAGAGGATGACGGGTGCGTCAGGACAAGGACGAAGCCGCTCAGGATAGTCGTCGTCGTTTAGCGTCAGCGCGCGGATGTTGTGCTTGGTGATGAACTCCATTTCGACCGAAGCCCGTTTTAGGGCATCGTCCCAGTTCCTAAGGGATTCGACGAGTCGTGGCGAACAGTCAGGGATAATGTCGCCGATGGTGTTACGTTGTTCGTAGGCAGCCAGACCTCCACCCAACTCCTGATAGAGCTGCAGCGCCTGTTGCGAGTTGAAGCCCGTCATGCGGGTCAGGGCGATGGTATAGAAGATTTCTTGTTCGTTCATTGACTGATGTATTGTTCAAAGGCGCGGTCGTAGTCGTCGCTCTGTCCGAGCCGTCCGTTAACGATGCACACCAACTCGACTTTTCCGCGAAAACAGAGTTGCTCATCGGCTGTACGGAAGAGATCGTGGTGGAATACGTATTTGATGCCCTCCTTCGTCAGTGCCATGCGTGAGATAAACTCGTCGTCAGGTCGGAGGGGAGTCTTGTATTGCAGGTTCATGCGGGCGACGACAGCATCGACGCCCTTCTCGTGCATCTCGGCAAACGACAGTCCGCACTCCTTCAGGAAGAGGTGACGGGTATGCTCACAGTAGTGCAGGTAGTTGGCATTGTTGACGATGCCCTCGATGTCGCACTCGTAGTCGCGCACCGCCATGCGGGTTTCAAAACAGTATTTCATTGCTTCTTCAAATATTCGTAACCAAAACGACAGCGCAGGCAGTCGCGCTTGTCGCAATATTCCTTTTTCAGTTGGATAAGTGCCTGTGAGTCGCCGGCAGACTCGACGGGCAGTCCGCATTGCTGCCACATGCGGATGATGTAGTTGTTCTCGGGCTTCAGCTGTTCCAACAGGTCGAAGGCTCGGTCGCACAGCTCCTCCTTCTGGCGGTGACGTCCCACGGCAAAAAGCATGGGGATGGCCGTGTTGATGAGCAGCAGGTTGAGCGAACCGTAGGAGAGATGCTTCTCGTTCTTGGCACTAAGCGAGCCAAAGGTGTAATGGGTTTCCCAGTAGGGGGTGACGTGCGATGACAACAGCGTCTTCAGCTGCTCGACGGTGGTACACTCTATGAGCTGGCTCAGTCCGGCCTTGCGCTGGTAATAGAGTTGAGCCAACTGCGACAGTCGGATGTGGGGGAAGTTCTGGGGGCGTAGCCGTAGAAAATTCCAGTGGGCAGCGTCCATCGGTTTCATGCCGAACTTATGGGCCAGGTACTGATATTCGTTGCGCAGCCGGGCAAAGTAACCGTCGTTCAGCGCGTCTTGCTGATAGTGTTTCGGTACGGTGTCGAGTTCTAAGAGTCCTGCCTGCCCCATGAAGATAGCCTCTATCTGAAAGAGGTCGTCGCGATGGTGGCCAACGGCAGAGAGCGGTACGTTGAGTGCCCATTGTTCGAAGGTGTCGCTGTTAATGCCAAAGCCGTAGTTGCGGGCCAACGTCACGAAGTAGGCATCCTCCCATGAGCCGCCACACAGTTCGGCCCTGCGGCGTATGTCCTCAGTCTTCCGTTCCAGTCGCTCCGTCTGGAGGGCTGCCATCCAGGAGTGGACGGTCAGTCGTGTCAGATCGGGGATGATACGGTAGCACGGCGGGTACTGGTCGGTCTTGAGCAGTTCCTCATAATGCTCGCTTACATACTGCGGCACGCTGAGCTGCATCTGTGGGATATAGTGCCCTTGGCTGTTTTGGACATCCGTGTCGATTGTGCCGCAAACATGCAACACCACGTTGTCGTAGTGCGGGTCACGGTCATGGCCGTGCTGATACCAGTCGGAGGCGTGGTCGTGTATCTCGACGTTGCCCACCCAAAGCGTACCGCCAATCTTCACTTTGGCATTGAAGAAGTCCGGTCCGGCGTTGCGGTTGTGCAGTCCCGGGTCGATGATTTCCACCTCGCGACCGTCGGTGGTCGCCAGTTGGTTGAGAGGCAGCATTTTATGCTTCCATGTATAGTGCAGGAGTATCTCCATGTGGTTGAAAACGTTGTTTTGACGGCAAAGTTACGAAAAAAAAGAGTTTCCGCAAGGTTTTTCGGGAAATTATGCGTAATTTTGCAACCAAATTATGAATAGACCCGTCAAAAAACAAAGAGAACTACAAGAATGAAGAAGACTTTACTACTACTAACATGGATGATGGCCGTTATTCAGGCTGGAGCTATCACGCTGAACCGTGTCAGCGTGCACGACCCGAGTGTCGTCTACGACCCCTCTACGAAATACTACTATATCTTCGGCACCCATCGCGGGCTGGCACGGAGTATGAACATGATGAGCTGGGCGTCGGTATCCTACACGTTCGGACTGGCTGACGAGAGCGGTACCATCACTTCACGCATGTCCAATACAACCAACTCCACGGGCAATACGTTCAGTAAGTTTTTCCAGACGAACATGACGAAGACCGTCACCATCGGCGGCGAGGAAAAGACGTTTGGCAATTTCGACGTTCATGCCTGGTCGGCAGCTGCTTCCAAAAACTACGAACTGGACGGCAACATGTGGGCCCCTGACGTCGTCTGGAACGAGAAGATGAAGAAGTGGTGCCTCTACTTCAGCATCAACGGCGACAGCTGGGCTTCGAGCATCGTGCTACTGACAGCTGACAAGATAAACGGCCCCTACGTCTATCAGGGCCCTGTGGTCTTCTCAGGCTTCGGCAATACGTCGAACGCCGACTTGTCATACAAGAAAACCGACTTGGAGTTAGTTCTTGGCGAGCTGAAAAGTCTGCCCGCCCGCTACAATGTGGGAAGTAAGTGGGGCAACCGTTGGCCCAACAGTATTGACCCATGTGTGTTCTTCGACGAGGAAGGTAAGCTCTGGATGACGTATGGCTCGTGGAGCGGCGGTATCTGGATGCTGGAGCTGAACGAGGAAACGGGACTGCGCGACTACGATGTAAAGTACAATGTGACAGGCTCAGGCGATGGTGTCACCAGCGACCCCTACTATGGCAAGAAGATTGCTGGCGGATTCTACGTCTCGGGCGAGGGGTCATACATTGAGTATATCAACGGCTATTACTACTTGTTCCTGAGCTACGGCTTCATGCTCTCGGCATTGCCCGACGACCCTAATGCAGGGGGCTACCAGATGCGCGTGTTCCGTTCAGAAAAGCCCGACGGCCCTTACAAGGATTCCAAAGGCACGAGTGCCGTCTATACGCAATATGCCAAGAACTTCGGTCCTAATTGTGATACGCGCGGCGTCAACATCTTCGGTGCCTATGGCGACTGGGGCCTGATGAGTCTTGCTGAGCGTGAGCAGGGCCACAACTCCATCATTGCTGCCGAAGACGGCCGTACCTATCTGGTCTATCACACCCGTTTCCAAGACAACACGCAAGGTCATGCCGTGCGTGTACACCAGGTGTTCCAGAACCAGGACGGCTGGTTGGTGGCCGCACCCTTTGAATATACTGGCGAAACCGTCAAGAGTGCCGACATCTCCACGACGCAGCAGGTGGCAACCGAGAATATCCCCGGCACGTATAAGCTGATGATTCATCGCTACGGACTGGACTATAAATGGGGAAATCAGGAACTGGTGACGCCGATAGACATCACGCTGAGTGCCGACGGCACCATTAGTGGCGACAAGAGTGGCACGTGGGAAGCGGTCGAGGGAACGTCATACGTCAACCTGACCATTGGCGGCCTACTCTACAAAGGCGTGATGGTAGATCAGGTAATGGAATCGAACACCACGAGCTGGCCTTCTACCACCTTCAATCCTACGAAGAAGAACAAGACGGTGGCCATCACCGCGTTGGCCAGAAGCGGCGTCACCGCCTGGGCTTACCGCACGGGTGACGACCCGACATCGTTATCCGACATCGTCAGTCGTAAAATGTCAGATAGTCCGTGGTATGACCTACAGGGGCGGCGTGTTGCCGAGCCTGGCAAGGGCATCTATATTTGGAATGGAAAAAAAGTAATAAGATAAAGGTATGAAAATAGCATTAATCGGCTACGGCAAGATGGGCAAGATGATTGAGCAAATTGCCTTGGAGCGTGGCCACGAAATTGTAAGTATCATTGACATTGACAATCAAGAGGACTTCAACAGTCCTGAGTTTGCATCGGCCGACGTGGCCATTGAATTCACCGCCCCGCAGGTAGCCTACGGCAACTATCTGAAGGCGTGGGCCAAAGGCGTGAAGGTGGTCTCTGGCTCTACGGGCTGGATGAAGGAGCACGGCGACGACGTGCGCAAGGCCTGTGCCGACGGCAAGACGCTTTTCTGGGCCTCGAACTTCTCCATCGGTGTGGCCATCTTCTCAGCCGTCAACCGTTACTTGGCCAAGATTATGAACCAGTTCCCGCAGTACGATGTGGAGATGGAGGAGACTCACCACGTCCATAAGCTCGACCACCCCAGCGGCACGGCTATCACGCTGGCTGAGGAAATTGTGGAGAATATTGACCGCAAGGAAGCTTGGAAAGAGGATACCACCGACAAGCAGTTCCTGCGCGTCGACCATATCCGTCGAGGCGAGGTACCTGGTATCCACACTATCCGCTACGATTCGGATGCCGACCTCATCACCATCACTCACGATGCTCATTCGCGCAAGGGCTTTGCCCTCGGTGCCGTCTTGGCTGCTGAGTACACCAAGGATCATGAAGGTCTGCTGACCATTAGTGACATGTTTAAGTTTTAAGCCATGAAAAACAAGAAGAAAGAAATAAAAGACCCCAAGAAACAGTGGGCGAAGTTCATCGTCGTACTCGTACTCTATCTGCTGTTCCTCTATTGGGTCAAGTCGTGGTGGGGACTGTTGGTAGTGCCGTTCATCTACGACGTCTATATCACGAAGAAAATCAAGTGGCAATGGTGGAAGGAGGAGGAAGGTCCCGTCAAGTGGGTCATGTCGTGGGTCGATGCCCTGGTATTCGCCTTGGTTGCCGTCTACTTCATCAACCTGTTCTTCTTCCAGAACTACGTCATCCCCTCCAGTTCGCTGGAGAAGTCGCTGCTGACGGGCGACTACCTCTTTGTCTCGAAGGTGAGCTATGGACCCCGCATCCCTGAGACGCCGCTGACGATGCCGTTGACGCAGCACACGCTGCCCGTCTTCGAGTGCAAGTCCTACATCGCCTGGCCTCATTGGGACTACCGTCGTGTGAAAGGTCTCGGTAACGTCGAACTGAATGATATCGTCGTCTTTAACTATCCGGCTGGCGACACCATCTGTAACAACCAACCCTATCAGACGGAGTACTACCACCTCTGCTATATGTTAGGCTATCAGGCGTGGCCCAACCACCCCAATCCCGACTCGCTCAACGCCGAGCAGCGGCTGAAGTTCTTCCAGACGGTCTACGGTATGGGACGTCAGGTCATTATCGACCATTTCAGCGACTTCGGCGGCGTTTCAACCCGTCCTACCGACCGTCGCGAGAACTATGTCAAGCGCTGCGTCGGACTGCCCGGCCAGACGCTGCAAATCAAGAACCGCATCGTCTATCTCGACGGCAAGGCCAACAAGGAACCTGACGACGTGCAGTACACCTATTACGTGAAATTGAAGCAGGGACTGTCCGACGATTTGATGCAGGAACTCGGCATCTCGATGGAAGACCTGGTCAGCCTCAACCAGTATGGTTACATGCCGCTGACCAAGCGTGCCGTCGACGTGCTCGGTGCCCGCAAGGACTTGGTAGAGAGCATCACGCTGAACACCGATGCCGACGACAAGGACATCTATCCGCAGAACGGCAACCTGCATTGGACGCGTGACAACTATGGCCCCATCTGGATTCCTAAGAAAGGTGAGAGCATCAAGCTGACACTCGACAACCTGCCCATCTACGAGCGCCCCATCCGTGCCTATGAAGGCAATGAGTTGGAGGTGAAGGACGGCAAAATCTATATCAACGGAAAGGAAGCAAAGGAATATACCTTCAAGATGGACTACTACTGGATGCAGGGCGACAACCGCCACAACTCTGCCGACTCCCGCTACTGGGGCTTCGTGCCTGAGGACCACATCGTCGGCAAGCCCATCTTCATCTGGTGGTCGTCCGACCCCGACCGTCACGGTATGAACGGCATCCGCTGGAGCCGCCTCTTCCGCTTCGTCGACAATATTAAATAGTGCGTAATACGCTGAAGTTCCTGTGTGCGCTCATGGTCGCCTTCGTGGTGATGCTGCTGTTCCGGGCGCTGGTCTTTACCATCTATACTGTACCTGGCTCCACGTTAGAGCCCGACTTCAAAGCGGGTGACAGGGTGATGGTAAATCGGTGGTCGTATGGCTTGCGAACCGGGGGCGACGGACTCTTCTCCTACGGACGGCTGTGTTGTCAGCCCGTCGGCAAGGGCGACATCGTGGCCGTCAACGATTCCTCAGGCAATGTGCTGATTGGCCGCTGCACGGCGCTGCCCGGCGATACCATCCAGTTGCAGAGGCGCACGGTCATCGTACCCGGTAAGCAGAACTGTGCCCGCCACGACTATTATCACATCGGCTCTGTGGGCCTTGTCCGTGAGGAACAGATCATCGGTCGCGTGGCACTCATCGTCTTTAACCATGCTCCCGGCCTGTCCTTCTGGCACGGCTATGACGGCAGCCGACTGCTCCTGCCCCGATGAACGTACTCCTTTCCACCACCTACTTCGGACCCGTCCAGTGGTACCAGAAACTCTACCGTGCCGACGAGGTGTGGATAGAGCGTCATGAGTCGTTCCAGAAACAGACCTACCGCAACCGCTGTATCATCGCAACCACACAAGGTATGCAGGCATTGACCGTTCCCGTAGAGCGTTCTTCGAGAAACGAGGAATCTCGAATCTGTGACCTTCACATCAGCGACCACGGCAACTGGCGCCACCTCCATTGGAATGCCCTGCGGTCGGCCTACGGCGACTCGCCCTTTTTCATGTATTATGAGGACGACCTGCGCCCGTTCTTCGAACAACGCTGGGACTATCTCTTCGACTTCAACGAAGCCATCCGCGAGAAGATTTGCGAGTTGCTCGATATTCATCCCACCGTCCATTATACCGATCACTATGACAAGTCGGCCGATGGAGACTTCCGCGAAGCGATAAGCCCCAAGCACCCCGCTCCCGATCCCGACTTCACCCCTCGCCGCTACTATCAGGTCTATGAGGCTAAGCACGGTTTCCAGCCCAACCTCAGCATCCTCGACCTGCTGTTCAACATGGGTCCCGAGGCCATCTTCTGGCTTTGATGGAAGTACCTTATAGTCCCAGTATGAGCGGGGTGTCGTCACCTCCATCATTTCTTACCTGTTCCAAGAACATAGAGGGGTCGGAGAGAGCAATCATCTCCGACCCCTTGATTTCATATTTGGTGACACGCCCTACTTAGAGGAGCCGCGCCATTTGTAGAGCCATTTTATCTTGCTGCCGCAAGCGGTGAAGAAGATTTCATCCGTCTGTCCCTTACTGCCAGAGGGGACACGATACACAAAATCCCACGAGCTTGAATTTTTCGTACTGTATGAAGATGGACCACCGCTAGGGCCATCAAGATTTTCAACAACGAAATATCCCGAGCTATTATATACATTCCACCACATTTCGGCGGCAAGGTATGTATAATATGCTACTTGGTTTTTATAATCTTTGTCTATTGTGGCTTCAGTAGTCCTTTTTGCTGTGATGTGGACACGGAGTGTGTCGCCTGCTTTTAAAGTAGGGGGAAGAGCCTGTATCGTTGTGACAAAGCCCAGATCAAAAACTTTATCTACGTCCTTGTATGGCCCAATTCTACCTGTCACTTTTCCTACTTGGCTGAGTTCTGTCTCCGTTGCAGTATAATTCATGTATGTGCCATTTTTGCCCGTGGTGTTTTCATGTTTGATGACTTCTGTTCCAATAAGCACCCATCCAGGAACTTCGAGTCCTTCCAAGGCCTTTTTCAGTTTCTTTTTTAAATAGCCCTGCCCTATCAGCCAATTGTAAAAGCCCTTTATGTTGGGATAAAAATGAATATACTCCGCCACGATTTTGGAGAGTTCTTTATTGATATAATCTGGGTCTTTGGTATTTGCAACTCCTATTGCATCTTTCGCTAGTGCTATTTCTCCATCAATAACCAGTTCCTTGCGGAATCTCTCCATCAGTTCATGTATGGTTGTAAGCCTCTGGTAGTAGTCGTCTTCTTTCTTGCCATTTTTGGTAAAGAAGTCTTTTATGTATTGGGCTTCCGTGGCCTGACCAATGTATAATAGCCCTTGCTCTTTCCACGTTTTAATCAGCTTAAGAACATCAGCCTTCTTCGCGTTGATTACCTTATTTTCTTTATAGCGTTTCTTAAACATCTCCTCTATTTCTTCCGACGTCATGTTGAATTCAAATTTTGGCGTTCCTATTTTCGTTAGGATAGTATTCATATCCAAACCACCTTGATTGGACATATACTTTTCATATTCATTATAGTAATAAATCATATCTTGTCTTGCCCAGAACTTGTGGAAGACGTTTATTGCTGCTACTTCTACCTCAACAGCCATGACATACGCCTTGACATACGGATTCTGTGTGACAAAGTTCTTAATTCGTTCTTTTGCAAATCCCTTCCCGTATTCCAGCGCCATATCCATAGGGTTTTCGCCCCTGCCTAATCGTTTAGCCAAGTCATCAACGTTTTCTTGGGTCAGGTTCTCCTTGAGCGCAGCTTTCACTTTCTCGTCATTCGGATTCTCTTCTAACTTGCCGAATAAGTATGACAGGGCCTGTGTCTTAACATCATCTATCAGATAATCTTCAACTTCTGCGACAGCTTTGTCTGTAAGCTTGTTTGTGTCGTAGGCGTCAATCCATTCCTTGGTCTTATCTACATATTCATTGCCCTTGACTGCCTCGCGCATGGCCATGCCCAACAGGTCGTCCTCCCCGAATCCGGCATCATCGAAAGCACTCTTTAACTTGTCGCTAATCTTGTTGAAGTCTGACACACGCACATCGTTGTTCCAGTCATTGACGGCAATGTAGTCTGCGAATTGATTATTCAGTTGACTCTTGTCCATCCCTGCCCAAGTCTCGCAGAAATGAATGGTCTTAAACCTGACAACACCCTCCTCCAGACCAGCAAGGTCAGGAACGATGTACTCAGGCCCTTCGTCGGTCATGATCACGCCCACCAGTTCGTCATACCTATCCTTGGAAATGTCCTTCGGAATCTTGAAACTGACCGTCGCCAGGTCGTTCAGCGCCACATGGTCGCTGCCGTTTTGGGTCACGTTGACAGGTGTGCCGACGATGGTATATCCCTGCGACTTGAGTTTACTCACTTCCGCATCGGATAGCGGCTCAATCGTTACGCCAGTGGTACCATTGGGTAATTTCACGTTGTAGCTACCGCTGTTTCCCTTACCGTTGTTCGTACCACCTTTTTCTCCTTCGTCATCCTTGTCGCTATCGCTACACGACACAAGAGCAAGGCTGAAGACAGCCATCATGGCAAACGCCAAATAGTTAATGTACTTTTTCATTGTTTTATTCCTTTTCATCATTAAAGTATTAGGTTTTTCGCCACAAATATACAAAATAATCCGTTAACAACCGTTGCCTCCCCCCTTAAAGTTTGTTAACGGACGATATTGTTTCACGAATAGTAAAGTCGCTAAGATAAGTAGTTGTTTCATTTTGTTTTGATGTAGTAGTTAGTTTCCGGGCGGCAAAGGTAGCAATTATTTTTGAAAAGGCCAAAGGAGGAAGATATCTTTGTTACTTTTTCCCATAAATTGCGAGGAATGTGCGGAAAGTTTCGTAACTTTGCACGCGGTTATGTTACTTCTCTAAGGATATGTGTAAGTTCAAGGACACGACATTAGGAATCAAGAAGCTCGACTTCAACGTGAAGCGCGGCGCGATGGCGGCCTACCTGACGGACGGTCGCGAGATTATCGTCCCCGTCTCGATGTTCCCCGACATCAAGCACCTGACGAAGAAACAGCGCGAGGAATGGATGATTATGGACGACCAGTACTTCTCGTTCGAGGCACTCAGCCGCATCTATTCCGTCAAGGATTTGCTGAGACTCTAATCACAGAATAACGGCGAGAGAGACGACGATGCACCACCGAGACGGACATATCGTAAACTATGTTCTTGGACGAGCCAAGCGGCAGAGCCGAGCGAAAGGCGGGAGAAAGGAGCAAATTGCAGCACTTTCGCCCGCTTTTGTTAATTTAACGGGGAAAAGGGACAATAAATCAAAGAAAAAGCGTATCTTTGCCGTCGAAAAGTGACAATCATGGCAAAGAAGATTATAAATGATGACCTAAAGCTGCAAGCCTTTCCCGAAGAAGTATCCGAGGACGGCATCAGGATTTACGGCGAAACTTCATACGAGAATCAGATGGCGGTGCTGAGCCACTATCTGCACAATAACCGCGAAGAAGTGGACGACGAACGCAAGGAAGAAATCATCCTTGCTATCCGTGAGTTCCTTTCACGCAAGCAGTTCAGACAGCGCAAAGATGAGGACGATTTAAGCGACGAGCAGATTTGGATGGCCGCAGAGTCGCCGCTGCAATATAATCTTTTCGACGATTTCTTCAAGGTTCCGTTCCCCGCTCCCGAAGACCCCAAGTTTACGTTCATCGACTTGTTCGCTGGCATCGGCGGCTTCCGCATCGCGTTCCAGAACCTCGGCGGCAAGTGCGTTTATTCCTCAGAGTTCGACGCAAAAGCGCAGGAATCCTATCTCGCTAACTACGGTGAAATGCCTTTCGGCGACATCACCAAGGAAAGCACGAAGAGTTATATCCCCAAGGAGTTCGACGTTCTCTGTGGCGGCTTCCCCTGTCAGGCTTTCTCGCTTGCTGGTCGCCGCCTCGGCTTTAACGACGAAACACGCGGTACGCTCTTCTTTGAAATCGAGGCCATTCTTCGTAAGCACCAGCCTAAAGCTTTCTTTCTTGAGAACGTGAAAGGCCTCGCCATTCACGACAAAGGCCGCACGTTGAAGACAATCCTTGAGCACTTGGACGATGCAGGCTACGACGTGGTGCCGCCGCAGATTCTCAACGCGATGGACTACGGCGTGCCGCAGCACCGTGAGCGCATCTACATCATCGGCTTCCGCAAAGACCTTGGCATAAACATTGCCGACTTCCACTATCCCGAACCCACAACGCCTGGCGACCTTCGCCCGAAGTTCCGCGACGTGATGGAAGAGCACGAGGTTAGCGTTAAATACTATCTCTCGACCGCTTACGTCGAAACGCTTATCCGCCACAAGGCCAGACACGAAGCAGCCGGTCATGGTTTCGGCTACAAGATAATCGACCTCGACGGCGTGGCCAACGCCATCGTTGTCGGAGGCATGGGGCGCGAGTGCAATCTGCTTATCGACAAGCGCCTGACCAACTTCACGCCCATCACTCGCATCAAGGGTGAGGTCAACCGCGAGGGCATCCGCAAAATGACTCCCCGTGAGTGGGCACGACTGCAAGGCTTCCCCGACACGTTCAAAATCGTTGTCGCCGACGCTTCCGCTTATAAGCAATTCGGCAACTCCGTGGCCATTCCAGCCATTCAAGCCACCGCCGAGAAAGAATTACAAATGTTAGGACTAATCTAAGCAAACAATATGGCACTATCTGGAAACAAAGGAGAATGGAGCGAGATATATACGCTCTTCCGCTTGCTCGGCGAGGGTAAAGTCCACGCTGGCGATGCTAATCTGAACAAGCTCGATTTGTATTATCCCATACTCAACATCATCCGCGAGGAAAGCAAGCGTTATGAATACAAACCCGACACGAAAAAGAACATCGTCATAATCGACGAGGACGGGAACGAGTACGCTCGCATTTCGATGGACAAGTTCATGGAGGAGTCGGCGAAGCTATTAGGCAGCATAAAGGCTGGAAACGACCGAGCATTTCCCATTCCAGAAGCGGAGTGCTTTATGTCGAAGATTGGATGCACAAAGCTGAAAGCTCCATCGGATGACAAGGCCGATATTCACATCGTCATTCACGACCTCCGCACTAATATGACTCCTCTGCTTGGCTTTAGCATCAAATCACAGTTGGGTGGAGATTCAACCTTGCTTAATGCCACGAAAGCAACGAATATCACATATCGTGTTGATGGCGGTGGCATGAGCGACGAGGAGATAGAAGAAATAAATGGCATCGCAAAGCACCTACCAAGGATGAAAGCACTCATTGAACGAGGCTACCGCTTGGAATATGAGGACATAGAACATCCAACATTCAAGAACAACTTGCTTTTCCTTGACAGCTGCATGCCCGAATTTATTGCCAAATGCCTTATCTGTGATAGTATGCCCAATGCCACATCATCAATTAAAGACGCCGTGGAGATAGTTGCTGCCGAAAACCCTTTGGGCTTTACAGGCAAGGACGTTGTTGCTTTCTATGAGCATAAGATGAAAGTCCTTTTGGTTGATTCCGCTCTCGGAATGACCGCTGCAAAGGAGTGGAAAGGCCGCTACGATGCCAACGGCGGGTATTTGGTTGTCAAGCGGGACGGCGACATCGTTTGCTACCACTTCTACAACCGCAACGACGTAGAAGACTATCTCTACAACAATACGCGCTTTGAAAGGGCAAGCCGCACAAGGCATAAATACGGCTCACTTTATCGTGGTGAGGATGGAAAGGTTTACATCAAGCTTAATTTGCAGATACGATTCACCAATTAACGTGAGAGTGATATGAGCATGTCAAACCATAAAGATGGCGGGCGGCCTCCGCCGGAATAGCTTCCGGGAGCCCCGGAAGACAGAAATGACCCTCCGGGCAGACTTCCGGGAGCCCCGGAAGACAGAAATGACCCTCCGGGCAGACTTTCGGGAGCCCCGAAAAGCAGAAATGACCCTCCGGGCAGACTTTCGGGAGCCCCGAAAGGCAGAAATGACCCTCCGGGCAGACTTTCGGGAGCCCCGGAAGAAAAAGTGACCATCAATATCTATATTAAACCTAAAAACAAAAGAGTATGATTAATCTAAATGCGAAACAGATTGGGTCTCTCGACTACACCCGCTTTGACAACGCCACGCTGTTGTCGGCGGTCGGCCAGTTGAGCCAGCACGTGCAGGACAGCGCGGTGGCCCAGCAGAAGTTAGGTACGATTGCCGACTCATTCGTCAGCGCAGCCGATGCCTACGACGTGGCCTACAACCCGTCGCAGAAGGACCTGATGAGCGACGTGCTCTACAACATGGACAAGGTGCGTGACAAGTCGCAGACGGCCTATCACGAGAACATTCTGGCCGCCCAGCGCTCGCCCAACGAGCAGAAGGCCATGGTGGCCCGACAGATGGTGCAGTACTACAAGGACTACAAGCTGGACACCGGCGATGAGTATATGAAGCAGACGACGAACATCCAGCAGATGATTCAGGCCATCGAGGCCAACGCCACCGTCATGGCCGCCCTGCCGTCGATGGGACTGGACGACTACCTGACGGACCTGAAGCAGAAGAACGAGGCCTTCGCCGCCAAGATGGCGGAGCGCACGGCGGGCACCGTGGGCCGCGAGAAGGGCGTCGTGGCAGCCGCCCGCACGGCGGTGGAGAAGGCCCTGCGCAACCTGATTCGCGCCACCAACGTGGTGAGCATCTATGAGGGCGACGGCGGCCTGGACCAGTTCATCGACATCATGAACGCCGAGGTGGAGCACTACCGCCAGATCCTGGCCCGCAAGGGCTACGGCTCGGGCGGCGGCAACAGCGACGGCGGCGACACGCCCTCTGGTGGCGGCGACGATGGCGGTGACACGCCCGACCCGACTCCCGACCCGACTCCCGATCCGACACCGGACCCGACTCCCGATCCGACTCCCGACCCGACTCCCGACCCAAGCGGCGACGACGATGACCTTCCCAACCCAGGGGGATGATGATTCAGGAGTTAAGGAGTTAAGGAGTTAAGGAGTTAAGGAGTTAAGGAGTTAAGGAGT
>CALDLA010000134.1 GCA_937898415.1 uncultured Prevotellaceae bacterium
CTTCAGCCAGGTCCACTTGAGGTCGTTGTCTTCGGTGCAGAAAAAGCTACGCGTACCGCCAGTGGTAGGTCCGATGGGTTCTACGCGGCTGTCGCGGAGGAAGATATCAGCCTCGGCGAGCGTTGGCAGTCGCCAGGAAGAGGTGATGCCCGTGGGCTTCTCGAGGTCCGCCATGGCCGTGTTGATGTTCTGCAGCCAGAGGGGGTTGGTATTGTCGTCGACACCGGTAGTCGGTATTTCGTAGGCAATCTCCTCCTTGGCCAGGAGCACTGCGGTATGGGCTGTGGCGTCGAGGGATACCACGTAATAGCCGTTATGGAAGGTGCCCTGCGTGAGGTTCTTGAAGACCTCGTTGGCCGGGTCGACATCGAAGTTGTAAGCCTGTGGACTATCCCAGTCGGTGGTGTACATCGTACACTGGAGTGTAGCACCAAGAGGCACCTTATACTGACCCGTGAACGTGGTATGCTTGTTGGCCTGGATGGCTGACGCAAGCTGGAAGCTATAGCTGTCAACACCCTCGTCGGTGGTGATGATCATCGTCAGCGTGGGATTGCCCTTGGAGGGGAACACCATCTTGTTGGGCGTAGCCTTCCAGGTGGTACCGTCGGCCTGTTCTTCCAGAGCGAACGTCAGCGTCTCAGTGTTTCCCGTGGCGGGGAAGCCGCCATCGAGCTGGACAGCCGTGTAGACATCGCCAATCTCGACGGAGATGGCTGACACTGAGGCCGGTACCTGTGTGATGGTGATATCTTCGATTTGGGATATGGCACGTGTGAGCTCGATGTCGCAAACTTCCTGCTCGCCTTCGGTAAGCGTCACTGACTGAGACTTCATGAAGAGCTCGTTCATTTCCTGTTCTGCCTTGAGGGAGATGAGCGTAGAAGCCGTGGCGTAGACCCGTTCGGGAAGGCTATAGGGTGAGAGGTCGGAGGCTCCCAGACAACAGAGCGTATAGGTGCCGGCCGCAAGTTTCGTGGTTGCCGTAGGACTGGTGGTATTGGTCGTGAGCAGGCTGACGCACTTGCCCGCACTATTGAAGACATAGACCCGGCCATCGGCAGGTATTGTGTTAGCGTCGCCGATACCACGCGTAGCGATGGTGAGGAGGGCGTCAGAGCCGGTCAGCATCACGGTATTTTCGTCCTCGTCATTGCTACAGGAAGAAAAGGCCAAGAGGGCACATGCCAGTATTCCCAAAGTATAAATTTTAGTCTTCATAAGTTGAATATAGAGCATTTAAAGTTGAACACGAATGAATTCAAA
>CALDLA010000135.1 GCA_937898415.1 uncultured Prevotellaceae bacterium
TCCTTCAAAGAAAAACATTGCGGTATTGTCTTGTTTTTATTTGTTTTCATTGTCAGGTTCACCTTTGGTTGGCAGACTGTTTTCCTTCTGTATCAGTTCCTTTATGGCACGATCATAGTCGCTTTCATATTGCAGCATCTCCATCTTACGATACTTCTCAAATTCAGCAATTGCCTTCTTCTTGGCTTCCTCATGTGAGATAGTTCCTTTCCCCACAAGTAATTGCCTACCAGACAATGTCATCAAGTCATCTAACTTCTTGATCCATTCCACCATCTTCATAGGAATCTGCTGCAAAGCTTGTATCTCTGCGAAGTCCAGATACTGCGAAACCAGCAGATTCAAGTATGTCAACTCTTGCTCAGTCAAATAGTTCTTTGCAATCTGTACATCCTCCTTAGTGATATAGTCGCCTTTGAAGTTGGTCATGCCTACCATCGGTTTCTCCGCATCCACTCGCTCATAGATAACCTCTGCGGCTGTATGCTGATGGGCTGCATAGTGCAGCTTGTTCTGTACTGTAGCAAAGAACATGCGAGTTAAGTTGTCCTGTGGGTCGTAATCTATACTGGTAGCAAAGATGTCCGTCACTTGCTGATACAAATTGCGTTCACTACTGCGAATATCTCGTATGCGTTGAAGCAGTTCACGGAAATACCTGCTGCCTTTCCCTTTCAGCCTATCGTCATCCAGCGTAAAGCCCTTCTGAATAAACTCACGTAAATGAATCGTAGCCCACTGACGGAAACGAGTTGCCACCTGTGACTTTACACGAAACCCCACTGCAATAATCATATCCAGATTGTAGTGGCTCATGTTTCTGCGTACACTTCTGTTGCCCTCCTGTCGAACTAACAAAAATTTTTTGTGAGTTCGTTCAGGGTCTTGCTCACTCTCGGCATATATCTGATTAATGTGGTAGCTCACATCCTGTTGAGAAGCATCAAACAGTTCCCTCATCTGCTCCACATTGAGCCACACATCTTCACCCTCGAATCGCACATTAACTCGAACTATTCCATTTTCATCTTGGTAAATCAGGAATGCCTGATTCCTTTTCTCCAATTCGTTATGTTCTATTTTCGCCATATCTAATCTACTTGAATTATCTTTTGCTTGTCTGTCAATGCTTCAGAATACTATTCCTTCTTTATCTATTTGCGAAAACCGAATAGGTAGCCCAAACAGACTTCAGCACCTCTTCCTTTGCCCGTTTGCACTCCACCGTCACCTGCTCTTCCTTCCGAACTGCTTCTTTTATTGTCTTCTCGTTCATACTTATATTCGTTTGCAAAAACATTTTCTGAATAATCACAATAGTCCCTAGATCTCTATACTTCAAATATCTGAATAACTATAATACTTTCTATATAATAAAAAAGGGCAATCTGATTTCTTTGGGATATACTTTATCGCAAACTCCTTGGGAGGATATATTCCGTAACCATATTCCATATCCAATTCATATGGAATATTAAGAAATACATTTGCCACTATATCATGATTATTAAGCATTATGCAAATTTCCTTAGATAAATGCGTATCAATTTCTTCTCTTTTATAACTGAATTCATTATTTGCACTTATATTATTATATAATTTAGGGTGGTTTCCTAAATAAGTTCCATTATAAAAATTGTAACTATCTTTTTCTTTAGATGAATTTTTAGATAATTCCTTTTCAACATCCTCAATAATATCAGGTGATAATTTCTTATCTACATTTGAAAATATATCGTATTGAATGAGGATATTATATGTATAGTCATCGTCATACCAGTGACCATGATTGATTACTTTTATCCATATTGTTTTGCGAACGAACAACATCATAGTGATCTTTTTTATTTCTGTATATTTAATTGGCTTTTGTTAATTATTGGAATCTTTCCAATCGTAGTTCTTTTCTATCTTATTGTATTTCTCAATTATATCCTCCAATATATATGAATTTGCATATTCATATTTTCTGCTAAAAGATTGTAAATATCGCCGGATGTACTTAAAGCATTCGTAGGAGCCTAAAACTATTTTGTAATTATCCAAGGTTGCAACCAAGTCTTTTACAGCCACCTGTTTTTGCCCATCTAAAGCATCTTTGAGTATTTGCATTACCTCATCAAATTCTTTGCGAGGGCTTACATCGTGATATATTCGTCTCAACTCTATAATAAGTTCTTCTATTTCTGTTCTGGAAAAATCCAGTTTGTGCTTTGAAAAATTATTGTAAATTGAGACAGACAAAGCATCTGCTCTATATAGACCCCTTAGAGTCATTTCATCCCAAGTAACATCATCTTCGATATATTTTGGTGACACAACAAAATCATCGTACATCGGATGTAAACAGCCATATTCATACATCATTTTTGATTCAAACAATTTATCACGAAAGAGCCCTCCTACACTTGGAAATTTGCATGCCCTCTCAAATGCTAATCTCTTATCAGCTATATACTGGATTTCTCTTGAGACAACAAAACCTGCATCTAAAAAAATAATACGAAAATCATCATAATTGTAATAGAACAACTCGGCCCGATTGGAAAGAAAATCACAAGTTTGAGCTAAATCAGGAGCCATGTCTATTGTTCTTGTTAAAGACATATAGAGCAGTTTGAATACTCTCATCTTTAGTTCTTCCCAATATTCGTCTCCTTTCAGTGTTGAGCCATAGTCATTTCGATGAGCTATCATCCAAGCTAAATCCCATAGAATCATAGAACTTCCTATCATTCCGAATTTGTTGTGCCAATAAAGATGAGGATATCGCAAAGAGTAATTAAGACCAGTTGCCATAAATGACAATGCTCTTTGGTATCGACCTGCAGACATGAGAGCTCGGCATATTGTAGAGTTGATTAGAGGATGAGTAGCTTCTATATATTTGGGAAGTAGCCAATCCGCATCATATCTATTGTAAATGAAATATTCGGTATAAGTTTTGTAACGTTGAATATCCCTTAGTTTGGATGTGGAATCCCCTGTTTTACTTGATTCCCAGTCTGTTCGAAACTCGTCAAGGTCACTCTCATCAATTACCTTATCAGAATTTATATAATACAATACGTTCGTTTGGAAAAACTCATTATAAAGATTCTTGTATATGTTGACTTGTTCAAATTGCTTTGCAGTTGCATATGAAATACCACCATGATTCTTCTTATACTCATAGAACTCTTCACATAGTTTTTCGACGCTTTTGGACGTATCAAAAGTTTTCATGAAGTCCATGAAACCTTCAATCTCCATAAGTGATTGAGTGAGCTTTTCAACTTTTAAGTTCTTCATGGGAAAGGAGTATAATGCTCTTCTAAGAATTTACTAACATACAATTGTCCTAATCCATTGGTCAAAACCTTATAGTCATTGAGAGGTATTGGTTCAATTCGACAACCTGTTATTGATTGAACAGCTTCAAGTTTTCCAATTCCTGATGCACAGATAGCTGCCCATTTGCGGGTACACAAATCACTTAATGTGTAATACAGATAAGAAAACTCTATTTCTTCACGAGCCGTTCGATCTCCATTTTTGCAATCTTGGATTAATCTTACAAAACCTTCATAGTGAATAGCCCCAACCCATTCTGATGGGGTGCTTTCAAACCAAGATTCCAAATTGTCAGCGACTTTTTCTTTTACAGTTTGATTATAGATCTTCTCCAATTGTGTTAATGCCTCGGAATAAGCTGAAGGGTACATTTCATTAGCATACTCCATCAACTTATTCCACATGATTTGCATGGCATACCGGCTTTTGAATATTTCTTTAACCAAATAATAACCGTATTCTGAGCCAGTCTGCCGATATTTCATTTGATTTCGACAAATTTGTAGTTTTTCTATTTTTGCCTCAAACTCAAACAGAATATCAATCATATATAATAAAATTACAGAGTGTCAGGGTCAATACCGATGTCTGTCATCAATTTTGCAAACAGGAAACCTTCGTGGCGCTCAATATATCCATCAGCTTCAATAATGCGTTTCATGTATTTCCCAAACATACGCTTCTTATCTATAGACATTGCTTTTAATACGGCTGCTTGCTGATTTATAGTCTTGTCTGTAGCATGCTCTTGTTCATAAGAGGTTATCTGCATAGCCATTACAGCTTCATTTACAATAGATTGCTCGCGAGGGTCCGCATGGCCATCACAACACATTGCCGTCATAAGAAATGCAAACACTGCACTCTTTTCTGAAGGAGTGAAATTTGAAAACATAGTATAAAATTAAAATCCAAACATCTTGTTTAAACTATCCATAACTTCGTCAACGTTAAAACTACTATTCATTTGTTGTTCTGTAGCTTTACCAATAATTGAATTTTGCGGATAACGTCTACGAAAATCATAAAGAGAAATGTCCTTTATTCCAGTGGGAAGTACAGGTACAATAATCCTGTTGTCACATTGAACCAAATATATTACACCTTCATAACATTGTGCTTCTCCAATCACAACTCCTACTACGCCTTTATTTGGATAAAACTGATACTTATTCCATTCAGATTGGTTAACAGGAATACCCGCAATAACTAAATTTGTATTACTTCTGACTTTTGCAGAGTTCGTTATTTCGACAAATCTGTCCATAATTATAAATCGTTAATATTATTAATGTTAATGTCTGATTTGATTTTCATCCAATACAATTTCTCACCTGCATCAATGACTCCATCTGCGTGAGCCATGTCTTGAAGAAGAAACCCTAAAAGTCTCTTTTTTTCATCTGACATTTGAGACAAAATATCTTTTGCTTCAACGTCACTCATACTATTCGCTTGGTCGAATTCAGCTTGTCCAACATTAACATCCTTCATTGATGCAAACTTGTTAATTAGATTCATTTCACTGGGAGAAACTTCACCATCAGCAACCATCATGCTTATCAAGGCATGAAGGAATGCGACTTTTTCATTCAATTTTAACGTTAAATCCATAATTATAAATTATTGTTTTATTCCTAAATGCAAATTGTTTTGCAAAGATAAGTATTTCTCAAGAAATTGGATTAGTTTTCGTATTAAAAAAACAAAACTCTTCAATTTTGTCTAATTGGAAGCAATTAAGTTGTCTCATTCAAGTTTCCTCATCTCCTATATACCGATCCACATTCCCTTCCTTGCGAATCTTCTGGCGACAGTCACTGGTGGCGATGCCGAACTCGCTATTATGGGTTAGATAGTGTAAAGTCACATAGCTATTACTTCACTTTAAAATAGATTTCTTCTGGATGCTCACCAAACAAGAAGTGTACCACATTACATAGCCAAACATCTTCATTAAATCCGTCCAAATTCTCTACTTGATATGTACCTCCAATTTCATCATGTGCCACCAACTTCAATCGGATAGGATATTCATCTTCCAGGCTGACATCTACTGTTACGTATAGTCGTCCATCTTCTGTAAGATAATCAAGAAATTTATCCGCACCATCTACCATCTCTAGGTCTTCTTGATCTCCATCGTAATCTGGAAGAACAACAAACCATCTGCCGTCTTCCCATTTCTCAAATGCTAACTCCATATCGTTGCCTGTAATCATTTAGTTTCATCTTTTTTCCATAATTCTAATAGAAAATCACTATCTTGCATTATATCATCAATGTCACAATCCTTTTTATCCTTATTAGCTTCAAGATACTCTTCAAGTAATTCATCAGCATTTTTATGATCTGATTTGTTTACTGATTCTTTACACATAATGATTTTTTTTATGTTATTACCAATGATATTTCCTAATAAGTTGCTTAAAGACAGGCTCGTCCGTTATTGAAGCGAAGAGTAAGGCGCAGGTACGGATTTTCAGCACGCCTAATTTACTAAACACTTCATAAACAGGCTTGTCACTGTCCAATAGGACTTGAAAGGCTCTGATTAGCCTTTCTTTGAGGATAGGATGCTCAATGTAAGCTTTTGCTTCTTCACGACCGTTGAGGCCATAGAAGTCTGTGAGTTTACTTGTGCCAGATCTTTTCAACTGAGGATATACATATCTTACCCAACATTCAAAATCGGGCTTGCCTTCTTCGATTTCAATCAAGGCTTGTTCATACAAGGTATTACCATGAATGGTTTTACCCTCTTGTGCCGTTATGAATCTCTGTAAATTTTCCATTATTTAGTAATCTCTATAAAATATAGCACAATGTTCACTTTCCATATACATGAATTTATATGTTCGATTAAGGAATTCAAACTCTTCGTCTATTTTATAACATTTTATTTTGTCCTTATAGATAAAATCTCGCAATTCTTCTTTTTTAATTTCAAAAGAGCCGCTAGCGAGATTAATACCATAATCCCACATCTTATCTTTAAAAACGACACAGAGTATTAACCCTAATTCTTTCATTCTTCTGTCTTCTGCCTCAACATATCTCTCGAAGTCCTTATACATATGATTAGCCCATTCTTCTAATTCCTTATTCGATTCTTCTACCATGATTTTATCTTTTTGTAATCTCTTATTCAATTTTAGCTATTCTTCGTTTCTAAACACCAGCCACGGAATAATCCCCCACATTTCTCAAGCGAATATAAGTAAGGGCACGGCGTTTTGCCTTGTCATTCGTCTGTACAAAGTCAGAATAGTTGCCGTCGGCACGGACATATACAATCTCGTCCGTAGCGACTCGCACCGATTCGGTGCTGGTAGATATTCTGCACCATACCATACACAAACAGATATTTATTTGGCAAATTTACGCATTTTTATTGGAATTAGCGAAGAATATATATCATTTTTAACTTTGTTTACTGACATTGCTCCAAAGATACAGTCGTATGGTACCTGTCTACTACCCCATATTGCTTGCAATGCCGTAAATAGATTCCATAGAAGGG
>CALDLA010000136.1 GCA_937898415.1 uncultured Prevotellaceae bacterium
AAGAACTACTTCGGCAAGGAGCCTTCAAAGGGTGTGAACCCCGACGAGGTGGTGGCAGTAGGTGCCTCTATCCAGGGCGCTATCCTGAATAAGGAAGGCGGTGTGGGCGACATCGTGCTGCTCGACGTGACTCCGCTGACGCTGGGTATCGAAACCCTCGGCGGTGTTTGCACCAAGCTCATTGAGGCCAACACGACCATCCCCTGCAAGAAGAGCGAGACCTTCTCGACCGCAGCCGACAACCAGACCGAGGTGACCATCCATGTGCTACAGGGTGAGCGTCCGATGGCCAGCCAGAATAAGTCCATCGGTCAGTTCAACCTCACCGGCATCGCTCCTGCCCGTCGTGGCGTTCCTCAGATTGAGGTGACGTTCGACATCGACGCCAACGGTATCCTGAAGGTCAGCGCCAAGGATAAGGCTACAGGCAAGGAGCAGGCTATCCGTATCGAGGCATCGTCAGGTCTGTCGCAGGATGAGATCAACCGCATGAAGGCCGAGGCCGAGCAGAATGCCGAAGCCGATAAGCGTGAGCGTGAGCGTATCGACAAGATGAATCAGGCCGACTCGATGATTTTCCAGACCGAGACCTTCCTCAACGAGAACGGTGACAAGCTTGGTGCTGACAAGGCCAACGTTGAGCAGGCTGTCCAGCAGCTGAAGGATGCCCACAAGTCGGGCGACATCGCAGCTATCGACAACGCCATCAACAACCTCAATCAGGTTATGCAGGCAGCATCTCAGAAGATGTACCAGCAGGCAGGCGCTCAGCCCGGCGGTCAGCAGGCCGGTCCCGGTGCCGGTTTCCAGGGCGGCCAGCAGGCTCAGTCAAACCCTAATGACGACGTTCAGGATGCTGACTTCGAGGAGGTTAAATGACACCGATAGGCAAAGACATAGCAAAATGCAACGAAATAGCGTGTAGCTCAATGAGTTACACGCTATTTGTTTTTTATGCCCTCATGTTTGCTATGCTTTTACTATGCCCTTATTTATCCCATTTTTGCGACATTCATGTAACGCGACTAAATTTGCGACAAGATGCAACCTATATATACTTATTAGTACTTATACATACTTAAATTCAAAGAATTATGCCAGAAGCAAAATTTCAAATCAAACGCAAATGTGAAGTATGTGGGAACACCTTTATCGCAAAGACATTAGATTCCCGCTACTGTTGTAGACATTGTACTGACATTGCCTACAAGAAACGAAAGGCAGCAAAAGCCCAAGAAGAGCAACTGAATCTAATTGCTCAACACATTCCTAGTGAAAGAGACTTCATCAGTGTGAAGGAGGCTGTCGCCATGTATGCCATCAGCAGGGATACCATCTATCGTCTGATACGCAAAGGCCGACTACCTTATACAAATATTGGGGAAAGGCTCACCCGCATTTCTCGCAAGCAGTTGGAAATGATAGTTCCTTTGCGTGAAGAGCCCATCAAGGATGAGCATTTACTACCACGTCTCTACGACATGGAACCAGAAAATTGTTATACTATCGGCGAAATCTCCAAGAAATTCAGGATAGACGATAGCACAGTTTGGTCACATATCAGAAAGTATTCCATCCCTACCCGGCAAATTGGGAACTATGTCTATGCACCCAAAAAGGAAATCGACAACTTGTATAAATCGCTTTAAACAAACAATATATGAGAAAGAAGTTATTAAACACAAAAGTGACCGTTAAGCTCCGCAAGTCGGAGTATAAGGAAGAATGGTATCTAATTGTTGAAGCATATCCAGTTTACGACCCATGTAATCCAAAACGCAAAAGGGTTGTCGAATCAATAAACCGAATTATACGTACCCCTATTTGGGACAAATCGTCTGTGATAGGTATTACACCTGATGGAGATTATAAATATCGTCCTAAGAGAGATGTAAACGGAGTGATTCTATGCTCTTCCAAGCTGGACCAAGAATCATGTATCTACGCTGACGAGGTGAGGAAACTCCGCCAGCATGAGTACGATAGTGCTATCATCTATACAGACAAGGAGGCAGAAATACTTGCACAGAACGAGAGAGGTGAGCAAGATTTCATAAAATACTTTGAGGGAATCATCTATAAGCGACACCCCAATAGTTCTGATTCTATTATAGTTAACTGGGAACGTGTCGCTGAACTGCTAAAGCTTTATTCTCATGGCAAGCCCATACCATTCAAGACAATATCAGTAAAACTGCTTGAAGACCTGAAAATGTTCTTATTAGCTGCGCCCCAAGGTGGAAACAAGAAAGGGAAAATTAAGCCAAATACGGCTTCCACATATTTTGCCATCGTAAAAGCAGGAGTTAGACAGGCTTTCATTGACGAATATCTCACTGTTGATGTCAGCAGTAAGGTAAATGGCATTCCCGCCCAAGATGCACTCCGCGAGGTGCTCAATCTAGAGGAAGTCAAAAGATTGGCCAAAACGCCATGTAAAAGTGATATTCTCAGAAGAGCATCTTTCTTTTCTATCATGACTGGTCTTCGCCACTGCGATATCAAGGGATTAACATGGGGCCGACTACAATATCTTAATAATTCTTGGCAGATTGTGAAAGTCCAAAAGAAGACCGTGGTACCTGAATACCACCCGATTTCTGACCAAGCTTATGAATTATGTGGAGAACGACGCGAGCCTGACAGGCTGGTTTTTGAGGGGCTTCAGGATCCTTCATGGATTAATCGGCCCGTCAAAGAATGGATTGAAGCTGCAGGCATTACTAAGCACATTACCTTTCACTGCTTTCGTCATTCTTTTGCAACGCTACAGCTAGAGAATGGGACTGGGCTCTATACCATCCAGAAAATGCTTGGGCATAAGAATGTGCGAACGACACAGATTTATACCCACATGGTAGATTCTGCCAAAGTAAAAGCTGCAAACTCCATCTATATTGATGATTTGAATCCTGATAAGACAAAGAAATAATCAGTGATTTCTTATATCTTTTAGCCCCCAAACGTTATTTTCGAGGGCTGTTTTTTACCATTCTATTTATTGTCAGTTTTCCAGAACCCCTTTATTTAGGGGCTTTTCTTTAAATCAAAATGTTAGATTTTTATTTTTTACTAATATTTCCTTATCGATTTCTTTTTTTTCTGTTATTTTGCACCTGCAAAATTAAATTTTCAGAGATAACAATTTAATACACTATGACAAAAGAAGTCAAAAGTTTGGAGGAAATGCCAGGAGCATTGTCCTATCTCATCGTAAAAGTTGAGAACTTAGAAGAGACTGTTCAAAGTCTGCGCTACAAACAGCAAGCAAGTAACTTACCTCATTGGATGGATATTGATGAACTATGTTCTTACATTCCATCCCATCCTGTCAAGCAAACTGTCTATGGCTGGGTATCCAACAAGCAGATTCCGTACCATAAGATTAACAAGGCATTGGCATTCCTTCAGTCTGAAATCGATGATTGGATGAAGCAAAGTCATTGTAAAAGCCAGGAAGAACTGGAGCATGAAGCTCTTGAGTTCATTAAAAGACGCAAAACAATATAGTCATGGAAGAAGTAGCAAGCATCATTATACATTTGGATTGTTACGATGCTATTAAGTGTCTTCCTGACGAACTTGCAGGTATTCTTTTCAAATCCATTCTTTGCTATGGATCCACTGGAGAGTTACCGAAGATTGATGACAAATCATTGCTTGCGTTATTCAACATGTTTAAGGCTCAAAGAGACCGAGACAAGAAAAAATACGAACAGAAATGCGAAAAGAATCGAGAGAATGCACGCAGGAGATATTCTTCCCAAAGCGAGACTCAACGGTCGGATACCATCGCAAGCAATCGCATGCCGTCGCAGGCGAACGCATGCATAAGTAACAATAATAATGAGAAAAGTAATAGTAAGAATAATGATGATATAGCTAACGCTATCAACATCAATATGGAGTCTAACCAATCAATAGTGCAATCAAATGGAAACAACAGTAGCCCAAGAATTGATAAACAGGAAAAAAGAAAGCGGGACCTACTTAGCACCGCTACTAAAGTTATCGCCGGATTTAGTTCGACTTCGGAATGAACCGTCCTATGCAAAAAGCGTGAATAAACTTATACAGAAGTACCCCACTTTTAACGATTTTGCTATTGCCAATACCCCATCACGACAGATATCTCTGTGTCAAGATCCTGAACAATGCATTTATGGAGATTCACCATGCTTAAGGTTGCTTGATGTTACATATGGAAGGTTTGCATCTGCCATTTGGCTTGTTCCGCAAATAGCAGATATTAGCGTCTGTTGTGGATTAAAGGAGGATGCAAGTGAAGCACAAATCAAATTAGTAGCAACAGCAATTGCGAGCAAATACAAGTATCTAAAAACTGATGAAGTGATGCTGTTTTTGTTCAATTTCAAGGCCGGTTTCTACGAACGATTCTATAGTTATTTCGATCCTCAAACTATCATCAAAAGTATGTCAAGTTTTCTTCAGGAGCGCACAAACATCATTGATGAACATGACCGAGAGATGAGAAGAATCAAGGCAGAATATGAGAAAAACCTATTACAACTTCTGAAGAAATAATCAAGGATATATTTAAGGCACTTATCTTAAAATTATCATAAGAATTAGAAAACAAATGATAGTAGAGGATTTATATTTTACGAAATTAAATGCGAACTTATTCCTGTTCTTGGAAAAGTCATTGCCCAATAGAACCTCCAGATTTGAGGCGTTTCTTGAGCTATATAAAGCTCAAATAGAGCGGTGTAAAATCCACCCTAATGGTATAAATGTACCTGTCGGAATTACGTATGATTATCTTGCCAAGAAATGGAATTGGGACAGAAAAACGGTCATGTCATTCCTCAAATCATTGCAAGAAATGGGAGTTCTTGAGTACAAAAGGTGTGGCTACAACATGGAAGTTCGCATAATAAACCTCGCCTATTTGCCTATAGAGAAGAGGCCCAAATAACGATTATTATGCTGTACCAAACGGGCTTGCCCGAAAGTTCACTTTTCCTCTCGGGGAAGCCTAATTCCCCAAAAGTCCATTTTGGGGGAGTAAAGGCAGCAAAACGAGCAAGCTCCCAATAAGTTCTGATGTCGTAATAGAACATAATTAAGGCATGAGCAATTACAACATGCCCATGCCTTAATGACAACGCCTAGACCTTCTTCAAACTCATATCGCCGACAGACTTCCGATCTGTCCAATACGTGCCATTCAGAGTATCTCCGCTATCGTTAAATTCAAGCATGGCAGTACCATAATGAATTTGGCTCCGATCTCTGACAGTTGCATTAGGTTCATTCAGATAACTATAAATAAGATGTTGTCTACCTCGCATCTTTTCAATATCAAACGAACCACAAATAGAACGGCTTTTACTCTCATCTGTTTCGATAATAATCTGAATCCGGAGGAACGTTTGATGAATTGTAAGATGTATATCCTTATTATTCTCTTTATCGTTCCAACTATAGTTTATGGTTCCTTGCCACTTTCCTGCTAACGAAGGAAAAGGAACCAACCATCCCTGAAATATCGATAGTTTCCACAACCATTTCTCAAAAGCAAAAGCAATTATCGCAGTTATTGAGATGCTTGAACTAAGGTCACTCCACAAGTGACTGACATTATAATCTCCTACATGACCACGTAGAAAAACGATGAGCAAATATAATGCAATAAGCAACACTCCAAATACCCAACAAAATCTTTTAATATTGTAATTTACCATTTTACTTAAACTCTAAATAGTTCCATAATTTACACATAAACGTATTCACATCTTGCCTTGACCACTTATGACCATACATCAAAAGGAGGCATTCTGATACTTCAAGCCATTTGGCCCACTCTTGTGAATCCTCTTTGGTTTTAGACCAGAAATAATATATGTACTCTCGTAGAATATTATTCCAATCACATTCTTGCTCCACATGAAAATTACCATTGGGATAGTTATATGTCAAACACTCCAGCAGAAAAGATGTTATGTTTGCATTCTTATAATACCCTTCATCCTCCATTCGAACATGCAGATTTTTAACGATTCTCACTAATCTTTTGAATCGACGAGAGGTGTTACTATTCTTTGACACCCCATTCTTAAGATGCTGCTTGGGGAAGTTAATGATTTCCTCTCCATTATTGTCTGCATACAATTTCACTCCTTCGACATATGAATATCGATTAGCTCCATATCTTCGAAATATCCATGTGGGCACGACATCAATCTCCACACGATAAGTATTTTCTTTTATGTGAATACACTTGTTCTTACGTACAACATTATCCCGACCGAAATGTGCTACAAGAATTCTTTCTACGTCATTTTTGAACTGAGCATAAGAATAAGTTGACGGATTTGTCAACCCATACTCTTCCCTTGTCCTCCCTTCTGGAATTCTATAATAGAATCCTCCTGTATAGCAAACATTAATGTCTATGTCGCTATTGTTCCTGATATTAGTATTATTTGCATATGATCCTTGTCCAAACACCTCATAGTCACCTGAAGCCAATGTGTATTTAGACAATGCGTTTTTAACGGAACTTTCCGCATTTGACAACTTTTGCTCTTCTGTTGCACTCGCAGGCCGAGCCATTGCCTCTAATTGTTCATTTGTAAATTTTGCCATCTCTATTATATTTTTATAATTACTCTGCAAAGGTAATGCCAATCTATGCAGCCTTTCTGCATAGTTGACAAAAAAGCATAATAAAAGGGCAAAATTTTCATTTTACCCTTCATTTGCATTTCCTCCCAACCTCATATAGCACTCAAATGCTATCTTTTAGGTCTGTTATCTGACAAGATTTTCAAGAATACTTCTGCACATTGTTTGATGTCGTTGAATTCATCCATGCTGAAAACGGATGATATCCACCCACCCAAATCGGTGATATCCGTTCACTTTTT